>DATNHM010000037.1:0-55451 GCA_035604955.1 Candidatus Limnocylindrales bacterium
CGTGTTGACTCAGGATAAATGTTACCGGGGCGGGGAGCTGGACGAGGGGTTTGGCTCTTCGTTGACTCAAGATCGTGGTTACCCAAACAACGAACATGAGTCTGCCCAGCAAACGGGAGTATTTAGCCAAAATCCACGGTCGTTATCAGCGCGCCGGTCGGGAGCACAAAGGCCGGATCTTGGACGAGTTCTGCGAGAACTGTGGTTATCATCGCAAAGCGGCGCTACGACTGTTGAACCGGCCGCTGCTCCAGCCGCCGTGTCGTCGACCGGGTCCCGAGCCAACCTATGAACCGAAGCTGGTGCTGCCACCGCTCAAGGCGATCTGGCTGGCCAGTGATCAACTCTGCTCCAAGCTTTTGAAGGCGGCCTTGCCCGAATGGGTGGACTACTATGAACAGACTCATGGCGCCTTGCCCGCACCTCTGCGCCAGCAACTGCTGACGATCAGCCCGGCACAGATCGACCGGCTGCTGCGACCGGTGCGCGTGCGTTATCCACGTCGTGGACTCTCGACGACCAAACCAGGCACGCTCTTGCGTCATCGCATTCCCACCCGCGGCGGCCCGCCCGACACGACCACTCCAGGTCATATCGAAGCCGACACGGTGGCTCATTGTGGCGACACCACGGCTGGCAACTTCGTCTATTCCCTCACCTTTACCGACCTTTACAGCGGCTGGACCGAACTGCGTGCCGTTTGGAACAAAAGCTCCGGCGCCATCCTGGACCACTTGCGAGACATCGAGAAACACGCTCCGTTTGCGCTGAAGAGCTTTCATGCCGACAACGGCAGCGAGTTCCTCAACTGGCCCCTCTATCAATACCTCACCGGCCGGCAATGGCGCCAAGTACCCTTCACTCGCAGCCGGGCCTACCGCAAGAACGACAACGCTCACGTCGAACAGAAGAACTGGACCCACGTGCGCCAACTCTTCGGCCACGACCGCTTCGAGCTTCCCGAACTGGTCCCGCTCATGAATGAGCTTTACGTCCAGGAATGGAGCCAGTTTCAAAACCACTTCCGCCCCACACTCAAGCTGCGCTGCCGCGATAAACGCGGCAGCAAAACCGTGCGGCGCTATGAAAAACCGCAAACCCCCTATGCTCGCCTGCTGGCCAGTCCCAGTATTAGCCCCACGATCAAGGCGCGTTTGAGAGCTGAACACGCCCAACTCAACCCCTTCGCCTTGAAGAAAAGCATTGAACTGAAACTGCGCCTGTTCTTCTCTGCCAAAAGTAACCTCCAACCTGAGGCAACGTTGTCATGTCTGACGCCCGCCCCGGGTAACATTTATCCGTGAGTCAACACGCCGCCGCAATACGCGAAAGGCCCGCTGCCGACAAAGATGGAAAATGGAGGATTGCGATTGGCGCGCAGGACAAATCCACGTTCATCCGAAATTCCGGCCGCGGCGGTGTTTCCGTTGCGGCGGCTTGAACTTTCGTATCGGCTCCACCGTTTGGGGGCGCGGTTTTGGCGCCAGCACGATGGGACAACCTTCATAGCCAAAGGCCCGCCGCATCTGGTCGGCCAGATATTTTTTGTATTGGTCGGAAAACAGTTCGTCGCGGTTAATGAACAGCAGGAAGGTCGGCGGCGCCTGCCTGACCTGCGTCGCGTAGAAAAATTTCAGGCGATGTCCCAGATTGCTGACCGGCTGGCGGCGTTCAACGGCGTCGCGCAACGTGCGGTTCAAGATGGCCGTCGGAATTTTTTGCTGCAACTGCGCGGTGACATATCGAATGGCTTCCAGCAAACGGTCGAGGTGAAACCCGGATCTGGCTGAGGTGAAAATCACCGGCGCGTAGTCGAGGAAGAATAATTTTTTCTGAACCCAGCCGGCAAATTCGGCGAGCGTGGACATTTCCTTTTCCTGCCCTTCGCGCCGCTTCTTCTGGTTGCGCCGGACAATCTCCTGCTCCCGCGCCTGGCGGACGTTTTCTTCAAACAAATCCCATTTGTTGACGACGACGATGCAGGCCTTGCGGTTCTCGACGATGACATCGGCGATCTTTTTGTCCTGTTCCGTGATGTCCATCTCCGCGTCCAGGACCAGAATCGCGATGTCGCAACGCGCGATGGAATCCTCCGCGCGCTGGACGCTGAAAAATTCTATCGAGTTGTCCACGCGCCGCGTCTTCCTCATGCCCGCCGTATCAATGAGAATGTATTTTTGCCGCACTCCGTCGGTTTCGACCTCGAAAGGCACGTCTATCGCATCACGCGTCGTGCCGGGGATTGGCGAAACAATGACGCGCGACGATTGTGTTAAGGCGTTTATAATCGACGACTTGCCGACGTTCGGTCTTCCAATAATCGCAAGTTTCAACGCATGCGAGTCAGTAGTCAGTGGTTGGTGGTCGGTAGCCGGCACGTCCGTACCGCCGTCTCCTTTGCTACTGACTACGGACTGCTGACTACCGACTTCGGGCAAAAGCCCGACTGCCGCTTCCATCAGTTCTTCAATGCCGCCGCCATGAATGGCGCTGACGGGAAAGATTTTCTCGAAACCCAGCTCGGCAAATTCATCGGCATCCTTTTCCGTGCGGCTCGTGTCCGCCTTGTTGGCGGCAACCAGAATGGATTTCCCGCTGCGGCGGAGGCGGCCGGCAACTTCACGGTCGAGTGGCACAACACCTTCCTGCGCGTTGACCACCAGCAGGATGACATTCGCCGATTCAATGGCCAATTCCACCTGTTCGAGCGCTGCTTTGATGATGACGTCGCCGGCTTTTTCACCGCGTAACAAGCCGATGCCCCCGGTGTCCACGAGTGTGAAGGCGCGCCCCTGCCACTCGGCCTCGGCGGTGACGCGATCGCGCGTGACGCCGGGCTGGTCATGTACGATGGCCATGCGCCGTCCCACGATGCGGTTAAACAGCGCCGACTTACCAACGTTCGGCCGACCAACAATGGCGATCAAACACGACACGTTCACAGGATGAAGCAGATCGCGGTTAAGCGGAAGTTTTTCCGTCAATTGAATTATCTTGCTTTCAAGAACGATTGTGTCAGAAAGGCGGTGGTGAACTATGGAAGGTTCACTGCCTCACCAAAACCAACGAGAACCCTGAACGAAAGCTATTATCTATGAATGATACTGGAAATGCGGCGGCGGCCACGGCCATGGGTCTGGGGATGATTCTGTTTGCATTGCTGGTCGGTCTGGCCGTTTATGTGTTCTTCTGTTTCTGCTACAAACGCATCTGCGAAAAATGCGGCGTCACTCCCGGAGTGCTCATCTGGATTCCCATTGTCCAACTGGTCCCCCTGTTACAGGTCGCCAAAATGCCGGTCTGGATGATAATTCTTTTCCTGATTCCCCTGGTGAACATCGTGGTGTTCCTGATAATGTGGGTGAAAATCTGTCAGGCGCGGGGCAAAAGCGGCTGGCTGGTGATTTTGTTGTTCATCCCGATTGTTAATTTGATCTTTATTCCTTACCTGGCCTTTTCGGAATAAAAATCACTTCAATTTCCCCATCAAACTTCTGGCACGGCGGACCCAGACGCGGTCCCGTTTGCGCTGGAACGCCGGCGCGTGAATGTCATCGCTCAACACATCCTTAAGTTCAGCCCGGGCGAGATCGGGCTGGTTTTTGGCAAGGTAAAGTTCGGCCAGTTGCACTTTGGCGCGGGGATAGGAATGATTTTGTGTGATGTGCTGCCAGTAAAGCAGCGCGTTGTCGGTTTCGCCCAGGGCGGTGAGCGTTTCAGCCAGCGCCATCATGGTGTGCCCGTAATCGTGTTCGGGCTTTTCCTTCATCACGCCTTCGAGCAGCGGGCGCGCTTCAGCGGGACGCTTCAGCCGGAGCAGGCATTGGCCGAGATGCGCGCGGGCGTCAATGTCGGTGGGATCGCGTTCGAGCGCGGCGCGGTAACACTTTTCCGCCTCAGCCAGATTGCCGCGTTGGAAATAAAGGTCGCCCAGTTGGAAATGGTGGTAGGCGTTGTCCAGGTGATGAATTTGCGCCTGAAGTTCCTTGATGCGTTTGCGGCTTTGCGCGCCGGGCAGTTCAAAACCACGGGTGGCGGACGATGCGGAGGCGCGATAGACGAGGAAGAAGTAGAGTACGGCGTTGAGCAGCGGGAAAATGAAAATGAACACCGCCCACAACCATTCCTGCCGCCGGATGGCGTCAATCAACATCCAGATTTGAAATGCCGCAAACGCCAGCCAGATTGGACTGCTGATCAGATAATTCCACTGAGTAAAATCAGTCAGCAAGGAGGCGAACATGGCGCGAAGTTAAGTCAAAAACTAAAAATTAAAAATTAAAAATCGCTGCGCTCTCTGCGTCCTTGCCTTTAATCTTATGAAATGACTTCTCCGCGCGTTAAAAAAAATTTGCGCCGCGGCTACGAACTCATGCAGGCGCGATTCGGCCATTTGCATTGGTGGCCGGGGGAAACACCGTTTGAAGTCTGCGTCGGCGCGATTCTGACCCAGAACACCGCCTGGACGAATGTCGAGCGCGCGATTGCCAATCTCAAGGCTGCCCGGGCGCTGGAAGCCAAAAAGCTGTTTGCGTTGCCGGAAAAGAAACTGGCTGAACTCATCCGCCCCGCCGGTTATTTCAATGTAAAGGCGCGACGCTTGCGGTCATTCTTGCGCGTGCTGGTGGAGGAATTTGGGGGCGATTTGAAGCGATTGTTTGCCGGTGAGACTTCCGCCGTCCGTGCGCGTTTGCTGGCGGTCAACGGCATCGGGCCGGAGACCGCAGACAGCATGCTGCTCTACGCCGGCGGGCATCGCAGTTTCGTGATTGACGCCTACACGAAGCGGATTTTTGAGAGACATCGGTGGCGTCGGAAGACCGAGGACGGAAGACGGAAGGCAGAAGTCGGAAATTCAAGGGCGAGCGATTACGATGAATTGAAACTACTTTGCGAGTCGGCTTTGAATCAAAAAGCCGGCGCGGCGCGGCTGGATTACTGGCAGGATTATCATGCACAACTGGTGATGGTGGGGAAACATTTCTGCCGGACGCAAGTGCCGCGGTGTGAACAATGTCCGCTGAAGCCACTGCTGCCCCGAAGCGTGAACTTCATGCCTGATGCGTGAAAATTTCACGCCAAGCTTCGGCGCCGGCGATGCCTTCCCGGTTTTTCAAGCATTTGGCGACCAAACCAGCCGGCATCGGCGATGCGAGAGCCTTACCTTGGAGTTGACAAACCCTTAAGATTGGGCTTGAATGGATTAGTCAACTCAAAAGAACCGTAGCCCGAAACTTGTTCAGCCGTGAAAAACCCGCTTTTCCAATTGCGGTTGGCCTTGGCCGGATGGTTCTTCTTTGCTTTTGCCCCCATAATGTCCGCCGTGGTCTTCACCACCAGCACCACCATCGGGCCGCTCGACACCAACTACGACGGCGCGGACGTCGTCATCAGCAACTGCATCGTGACCGTGGACGGCGCGCATACCTTTGCCAGCCTGCGGGTCGCGCCGGGCGGCGTGCTGACGCATTCGTTTTGGCCGAACGGTACAATTGTCGGCCTTAACATCGTCAACAACGAGCCGCACATCTTGAACGGCACCAATCCGACGACCTTGCTGAACACGAACGTTGTCGGGCTGGTGGTGGTGACGGACACCAGCCAAACCGTCACATACTCCAATGGCGTGGATTACGTTCAAACCAATTTGCCGGACGGCACGACGCAAATCGAGCGTACTGACGCCTCAGCCATTCCCGACGGCGCAACGGTTTTGGTAAGTTACAATTGGGACTACGTCACGCCCGCCGGATTGAACCTGACCGTGACCGGCGACGTCGCGGTCGCCAGCGGCGGCAGCATCAATGCCAATGTCATCGGTTACGGCGGCGCTCCCGGCCAGTACCTGGAAATCGGTCCGGGCAGCGGCTCCAGTTCCGGCGGCACTTATTTTGACGGCTCCGGCGGCGGACACGGCGGCAATGGCGGCATGAGTTCCAGCAACGCGGTCGGCGGCGCTTGCTACGACTCGCTGTATCAACCCACCCTGTTGGGCAGCGGCGGCGGCGCGAGCTACGCCGGCGC
This sequence comes from Candidatus Limnocylindrales bacterium, assembly GCA_035604955.1. Taxonomy (GTDB): domain Bacteria; phylum Verrucomicrobiota; class Verrucomicrobiia; order Limisphaerales; family UBA11358; genus UBA11358. Next base: position 6,025 of record DATNHM010000037.1, read on the forward strand.
CGGCGCCAACGGCGGAGGTGCCATCCATATCGCCGCCTCGGGGAACATGGATATTGACGGCGTGATTTCCGCCAACGGCGCGGACGCGAGTTACGACCGCGCGGGCGGCGGCGCGGGCGGCAGCGTTTGGATTTCCGCCGCGAGCGTCAGCGGCGCCGGGAGCATCACGGCCAACGGCGGCGCCGGCGCGCCGATGCACGGCGGCGGCGGCGGCGGCGGGCGCATCGCGATCCAATGCAGCACGAATAATTTTTCCGGCACGATGACCGCTTATGGCGGCAACGGTTTTCAGATCGGTGGCGCGGGAACGATTTTCACCCAAATCACCGGGCAAAACGGGCTGCTGGTGGTGGACAATGGCGGACGCGCCGGAACCAATTCCACCATCTCGCTGCCGACAACGGCGGACGCGGTCGTCCGCGGCAATGCCGGTGTCACCGCGGTCAGCCCGTTTAATTCCAGCAACCTGACGGTGAGCGCCAACAGCGTTTTGACGGCTCCGGCGCAAAGCACGCTGACCCTCTCAGTGGCCGGCAACCTGACCATTCAAGCCGGCGGCACGCTGAAGCTGGACGGCCTCGGCTACGCCGCCGGCAGCGGCTCCGGTGCCGGTCAGATTTATTTCAACGGGAATTACTATTTTTGCGGCGGCGGCGGACACGGCGGTTACGGCGCCGCCGCGTCCGTCACCAACGCCACCGGCGGTTCCGCTTATGATTCGCTGACGGCGCCAACGCTTCCCGGCAGCGGCGGCGGCAACAACAGTACCTTTTCTCCAGTCTCGATTGGCGGCGCGGGCGGCGGCGCGCTGCAACTCACCGTAGCCGGCACGCTGCAGGTTGACGGAACGCTCACCGCCAACGGCGGCAACGGCTCCGGAGTGGCCGGCGGCGGCGGCGCGGGCGGCAGCATTTATGTCAACGCCGGTGCACTGGCCGGTTCAGGCGGCATCACCGTCAACGGCGGAAATGGCGCCGGTTCGTTCGGCGGAGGCGGAGGCGGCGGGCGCATCGTGATTGTTGCCGGAACAGACCTGTTCACCGGTAACCTCGCCGCAACCGGCGGCGGCGGCGCAAACTACGGCGGTGCGGGAACGATTTATCTGGCAACTGGCGGCGCCGCGCCGGAATTGCTGCTGGACAACGCCAGCCGGGCAGGCGCCATCACGCCGCTGCAAGCCGCCCAGGGAGCAAATTTGATTGTGCAAAACAGCGCGGTTGGCCTGGCCAACTCAAGCCTGTCATTCGGCAGCCTGTTGGTGGGTTCAAACGCCTGGCTGATGGCCAGCAACGCCAACGCGTCGCAGACACTTAATCTGACGGTTTCGGGCAATGCCACCATTCAGCCCGGCGGCGGCCTCATCGCCGACGGTGGCGGTTACACTGCCAACAACGGTCCGGGCCGTGGGAGCTACTATTATTCCCAGCCGAATTATCCGGGCGGCGGCGGCGGCCATGGCGGTTACGGCGCAGCGTGGTCGGGCACCAATACCGGCGGCGGCACTACTTACGACTCTATTATCTCGCCCAACACCGCCGGCAGCGGAGGCGGCGGTTATTTGCCTTACTCCTTCGGCGGCGGCGGCGGCGGGGCGATTGTAATAAATGTTTCCGGCGCGTTGCAAGTGGACGGCGTTCTTTCAGCCAACGGCGGCAATGGCAGTGGCAATGGCGGCGGCGGCGGTTCGGGTGGCAGCCTGAATTTGATGGTTGGCAGCCTGCTGGGTTCGGGCGTGATTGCCGCCAACGGCGGCAACGGCGTGGATGGCCTCGGCGGCGGTGGCGGCGGCGGCATGATTGCCGTGAGTTTCAGCCAAACGAATTCGTTCGCCGGAACATTTTCAACGTGCGGTGGCGGCGGCGCGAACTATGGCGGCGCGGGAACAATTTATATCCGGACCAATTCCCTCAACCAATCGTTGCTCATTGTGGACAATGCCGGGCATCGGGGAACGAACACGCCGATTTCTACGGTGGTTTCCCCCGCAACAAGCCTGGTTCTGCGCAATGGTGCCGCGGCGGCTTTGTCATCACCGCAAACCGTTGCGAGTCTCCTCATCACCTCCAACGCCTGGCTGGTGGCTCAGCCATCTGGAAACAATAACGGCATCGTCAACCTGGCGGTCAACGGGAGTGTCACGGTTCAGGCTGGTGGCGGGATTCTCACCGACGCCAGCGGTTACATCGCCAACCAAGGTCAGGGCCACGGCAACTACTATTATTCCCTGCCCGGCTATCCGTGCAGCGGCGGTGGCCACGGCGGTTACGGGGGATTCGGCTTTTCGAATCTGGTTGCCGGCGGAATAACCTATGACTCCACTGCCTCGCCGAACACCGCGGGCAGCGGCGGCGGTAGTTATGGCCCTTACTCCGTTGGCGGCACGGGCGGCGGCTACGTGAATCTGCGCGTCAGCGGCGTGTTGCAATTGGACGGATTCATTTCCGCCAACGGCGGCAACGGCTCCGGCTCCGGCGGCGGGGGCGGTTCGGGCGGGAGTATTTACCTCTCCATCAGCAGGCCCGGCGCGTTCGGCGGCGCCGGCAGCATCACGGCCAACGGGGGCAGCGGCGCGAACGGGATCGGCGGGGGCGGCGGCGGCGGACGCATCGCAATTTATGCGCTCAATAATCCCGGTTATCCGCCGCTGACCAACTCCTTTGCCGGCGTCATTTCGGCTTACGGCGGCGGCGGCTGGCAATTCGGCGGCGCGGGCACGATTTGCTTCCAGACCAACGGGGGCGGCTATCCGCTGCTGGTTTTGGACAACGGCGGTCACGTCGGCACGAACACGAGTTTTGATACCCTCACCATGAACGCTACGATTCAGAATGGCGCCGTTGGGTTGCTGCCTGTTTCCGGCGGGTGGGCGCCAATCAATCTCCTCGTCCGCACTAACGGCATCCTGACGGCGCCGGCCTCCGGCAGCATGCGCACCGTCAGCGCCAACACCGTTACCATCGAAGCCGGCGGCGCGATTTCGCTGGACGGCTCTGGCTACTCGCAATCTGGTCCGGGCAACGGCCTGCCCGGTTCCAACTCGCGTGGCGGTGGTGGTCACGGCGGCTACGGCGGCGGCAATTCGTCGGGCGGCGGCGGGACCTATGATTCCATTTCATCACCAACGGTGCCCGGCAGCAGCGGTGCCAGCTATAATTCCGGTCCGCCTTACAGCTACGGAGGCACCGGTGGCGGCGCGCTGTCGTTAAACGTTTTTGGCACTCTCACGGTGAATGGACGGCTTTCCGCCAACGGCCTGAGCGGCGGCTACAATTCCGGCGGCGGGTCGGGCGGCAGTTTGAACCTTTCTGCCTTCAACCTCGCTGGCAGCGGCGTCATTTCCGCCACCGGCGGTGCGGCCAGTGGCGCGGCGGGCGGCGGTGGCGGCGGACGCATCACCTTGGTCTGCACAAACGATAATTTCACCGGCCAATTCTCTGCGATCGGCGGTAATGCAACTTACCCCGGCGGCGCAGGCACGATTTACACCAGCGCCTCCGGCGCGCAAGTGTTGCTCGTGGACAACGGCGGCCTGGCTGGCACCAACACGCCGTTGGCCAGCGCGTATTCCCTGCCGGCAACGCCGTTTGATTTGGACATTTCCGGCGGGGCCATGGCCGTTCCACTTACGCCATTGCCGTTGTTGAGCAATTTGAACCTGGCCGTTGGCAGCGCACTGACGGTGCCCGCCGCGCAATCCAATCTCTTTCTTGCCGTCCTGAACAACGCAAACCTGGCCGGCAGCTTGAACGTGGACCATCTCGGCTACGCGCAGAGCAACGGTCCCGGCGCCGGCAGCGCCATTTCCAACAAGGGCTCCGGCGGCGGCTATGGCGGCGCGGGCGGCGCGTCGTCCGCTGGCGCGCCCGGCGGCGCGAGCTACGGCTCGGCCACGGAGCCGGTGGATTTCGGCAGCGGCGGCGGCAATGGTGCGGCCACGGCCACCGGCGGCTCCGACGGCGGCGGCGCGCTGCACTTGAGCGTGGCCGGCGCGTTGAGCGTGAACGGCAACATCAGCGCAAACGGAAACGCCGGTTTACAGGACGATTCGGGCGGCGGTGCCGGCGGCAGCGTGTGGGTCAGCGCCGGTTCGCTTTCGGGCGCGGGAAACATTTCGGCGCTGGGCGGCACCGGCGCGCCTCTCGGCGGCGGCGGCGGTGGTGGCGGGCGCATCGCGATTTATGCGCCGACAAACAACTTCACCGGCACGACGAGCGCCCGGGGCGGCGGCGGCTGGTCGCCCGGCCAGGGAGGAACCATTCTCCTTTCGGGAGCCTTTTCCAATTTCCAGATTGTGTCGCAATCGCCGACCGGCCTGGTGCTGACCGCGGTGAGTTCTGTGGATCTGAGTTTCAACGACGCGGTGGACCCGGTGTCCGTCTCAGCGTCGAACTTCACGCTGGTCACGCCGGCGGGCGTTCTGGCCGCGTCGAATTTGACCGCGGCGGCGACCGGCCCGACTACGGTGCGGGTCAGTTTTCCGGCTCAAAATCTATTGGGTAATTACTCCATCCAGGCGGCGACGGTCATTACAAACATCTTCGGCCTGCCTCTGGCGTCAGCGTACGCCGGCACGTTCACGGTGTCGTTGCCGGCCATTTCCGGCGCAGTCACCGACACCAATGGTGCGCCGGTGGCCGGCGTGCTGCTGCAAGCGTCCGGCGGGTTGACCGGCGTGACGACCGATACCAACGGTCAATACGCACTGGGCGTTCCGCCCGGTTGGAGCGGCACAGTGACGCCGACCCTGGGCAGTTTCATGTTTGCGCCCGGCTCCATCACCTACACCAACGTCACTGCCCCGCTGACCAACCAGAATTATCTGATGGTGACGACGCTCGCGCCGGGCCTGACGCCCGGCGTGAGCGGGACCAACTTCCTGGTGAACTGGGCCGGCCTCCCCGGCGTGACCTATCAACTGCTCTGGTCCACCAACCTCGTGGACTGGCAGCCGCTGGGCAGCCCGCTGCCGGGCACCAATGGCCCGATGCAACTGGTCGTGCCGATCGGCTCGAATCCGGCGGGTTTCTTCCGTCTCACCGCGACGGAGTGACGATGCCGTTGAAGGGTTAAAGCGGAAATGTTGCCGGCTCATGCAACGGCTTAAACATTTTAACGTTTCAACGCTTCAAAAGATTAACAAACTTGTTTTCGGCGCGTTTCCCGTTAGCTTTTTCCTGCCGTTCATGAACCCAGCGCTCATTATCGTGCCAACTTACAATGAACGGGATAATCTCCCGCGCATCGTGCCAAGGCTTTTATCGCTGTCGGTGAAGGTGGATGTCCTGGTCGTGGACGGCAATTCCTCCGATGGCACGGGACAGGTCGCGGATGAACTCGCGGCGAAACATCCGGAGGTTCAGGTTCTCCATGAAACAAACAAAAACGGCCTTGGCCGCGCCTACCTCGCTGGTTTCAAATGGGCGCTGGAACGCGGCTATGAGTTCGTTTTTGAAATGGACGGCGACGTTTCGCATGACCCCGACGATGTCCCGAAATTTCTGGAAGCGGCGAGCAAACAAAACGCCGACCTGGTGCTCGGTTCACGCTATACCGGCGGCGTACGCGTGTTGAATTGGCCGCTCAAGCGCCTGCTCCTGAGCCGGTGTGCCGGCATTTATGTCTGGCTGGTGACGGGAATGCCGTTCACCGACCCCACCGGCGGCTACAAATGCTTCCGCCGCCGCGCGCTGCAGGCCATCAACCTCGATGCGGTAAAGTCAGACGGTTACAGTTTTCAAATCGAAATGACCCACCGCCTCTGGCGCGCCGGTTTTCGGGTGGTTGAGGTGCCGATCACCTTCACCGAACGCGTCGAAGGCAGTTCCAAACTGACGCGCCACATCATCAACGAGGCGTTCTGGATGGTCTGGCGGCTGTGGCTGCAAAACGTCTTCCGGCGCAAACCCCGGGTAAAAACCTGAACATTTGCCGGGCAATACCGTCAAAGACTGAAAACCTGGGGAAACACCATGAAAATGAACCTGTTGGCCGGTTTTGCGGTTGCCGGTTTAATTTTGTTGACCGTGCCGGCGCAGGCGGCGCCGAAGCTCAAAGTTGGCGACATGGCACCGTTGTTCAATGGCCAGGACCAGGACGGCAAAACGGTGGCGCTGGCCGGTTTGATCGGCAAGAAGGTCGTACTGCTCTATTTTTACCCGAAAGATTTCACGTCCGGTTGCACGAAGGAAGCCTGTGGATTTCGCGATCGGATGGGTGAACTTCAGACAAATAATGTCGAAGTTGTTGGTGTCAGTTTCGATTCCGCCAAAAGCCACCAGGAATTCATAACGAAATACCAATTGAATTTTCCATTGCTGGCCGATCCTGAGGGAAAGATTGTGGACCTCTACGGCGTGCGGATGGACCATTTGGACATGGCGCATCGCGTGAGTTTCCTTATCGGGTTGGATGGCAAAATCGTTCATATCACCGACGCGGGCAATCCCGCGGTTCACTTTGAACAGATGGAGGCGGCCATCGCCGCTCTCAAAATCAAGTAAGGCCATTGGTGAAAAAACTTTTTCATCCGCATCGCGCCTTTTAATCTGTCTTTGTGCCACTTCAAATCGGCGAGCGGCTGGGTTTGACTATTGACGACATTGCGTTTGGCGGCGAAGGCGTCGGGCGCGTAAACGTGTCGAGAGCCGAGAGCCGAGAGTCGAGAGCCAAACCGTCGTCCGCACTCGACCCTCGACTCTCGACTTTCGACTCCTTTGTCGTATTCGTTCCATTTGTTCTCGTTGGCGAAGTTATCGAAGTCGAAATCACGGAGGTTAAAAAGAATTTTGCGCGGGCGAAATTGGCGCGCCTCATCCAATCCTCGCCGGAGCGCATTGAGCCGGCGTGCCGTTACTTTGGCCAATGTGGTGGTTGTCAATACCAACACATCGAATACGCGACCCAGCTCCGGCTTAAACAAAAGCAAATTGGAGATTTGTTTGAACGGGTCGGAAAATTTTCGCCCGACGTGGTCGCGCCGGTGATTTCCTGCCCCCAACCCTTCGGCTATCGCAACCGCATCATGGTGCGCAGCCAGTGGAACAAGCCGGAACAAAAGTTGAACATTGGTTTCGTGCGCTGGGACGGTGGTCTGGTCGAGGACATCGAGGAATGCAAAATCGCTGAGCCGGCTCTGAACGAACAACTTCAACACGTCCGCGCACATCCGCCGCCGCGTGGCGGTTTGAAAGTCGTGTTGCGCACGCTGCCGGAAAACTGGGACGTTCCCCCGGATTCTTTTTTTCAAAATAACTTTTCCCTGTTGCCCAAGCTCGTGGAAATCGTGCGCCAATTTCTTTCCGCCGGCGGCGCGCGGCATTTGATGGATTTGTATTGCGGCGTCGGTTTTTTTGGAATTGAACTGGCCGAGGCGGTCGAATCCTTCGTCGGCGTGGAATATGACCAGCGCGCGATCCAATCGGCGCGGCGCAACGCCGCGGCGCGCAAAATCAGCAATGGGGAATTCGTGGCCCGGAAGGTCGAGGAGGTCCTGCCGGAATTAGGGAAACGGTTTCCGGCGCAAACGACCACGGTTTTGCTGGATCCGCCGCGCAAGGGTTGTTTGCCGCAGACGCTGAAGCTGTTGCGCGAGACCCGGCCGGCGCAAGTCGTTTACGTTTCGTGTCATCCGGCGACGATGGCCCGGGACTTGAACATTTTATGCAAGGATGGTGTCTTTGATTTGATGCGGGTGCAGCCGTTGGATATGTTTCCCCAAACACAACATGTCGAATGTGTGGCCGATTTACGCACAGGAGAAAGGCTTGCCAAATTGCCCGACCTGGGTTCAACTGAACAAACCCGATGACGATGGACGCGCAAACGGACCCGCGGAGGAATTTTGTTCCGCGTTTGTTGCCATGGTTTCTGGCAGCAGTAGCGCTGGTGGTTTATCTGCTGACCCTCAATTATTGGGTTTCACTGTTCAATCTCAAGGCTGTGGCCAGAACGTCCGGCTGGATGTGGCAGCCGGAAGTTTACAATCCCGTTGCCTTTGCCGCTACGCAGCCGTTTCAGTGGCTGCCGGCGGCGCTGATTCCGCTGGCGCTGAATGTATTTTCCGCAGTTTGCGCGGCGTTGACGCTGGGGTTGCTGGCGCGGTCGGTGGCCCTGTTGCCGCATGACCGGACGGATGCCCAGCGCCGGCGCGAACAAAGCCCTTTTTCATTATTGACGATCCGCAGCGCGTGGTTGCCACCGGTTTTCGCCGTGACGGTGTGTGGCTTGCAGCTCACCTTCTGGGAATACGCGACCAATTACACCGGTGACATGTTTGGCCTGCTGCTGTTCGCGTTTGTGATTTGGTCTTTGCTGGAATACCGCCTGGATGAACACGAATCGCGATTATATCTGGCGGCGTTCGTCTATGGTGCGGGCATGACCAGCGATTGGGCGATGGTCTGTTATCTTCCCGCCTTTCTCGCCGCGATCATCTGGATTCGCGGGCTGAGTTTTTTTAATGCCCGGTTTCTGGGACGAATGTTTTTTTGCGGCCTGGCGGGCCTGGCGTTCTATTTATTGTTGCCGCTGGCGGTGGTGATTTCAGGCAAGGTGCCGATAACCTTCTGGCAGATATTGCATTTGAATTTGTCTTCACAATTTTCCGTGTTCGTGGCCTTTTTTGAAAATGCCCAGGTACTGAGGACTTTGACGTTGATGTCATTAAGCTCCTTGGTCCCGGTGTTGATACTGTCCATCCGCTGGCATTCAACTTTTGGCGACACCAGCCAGATGGGCCGGGCGCTGGCAACCCTCATGTTCCACTTCGTGCATGCAGTCTTTCTGATTCTGTGTGTCTGGGTTGTCTTTGATCCGCCGTTCAGCCCGCGGGAAAAGGGTTTTGGATTGACGCTCTACTATTTAAGCGCGTTGGGCGTGGGCTATTACAGCGGATATTTTTTGCTGGTTTTTCGAAAGGAACTCGGCACCCGCTTCCTGCCACAGGGAACGCCTCAATTTAATTTTGGGAATTTCCTGTCAGCGTCGGTGGTGGGGCTGCTGTTCTTTACGGCGCTGGTGGGGCTGGTTTACAAAAACACGCCGCAAATCCGCGCAGACAACAACGACACGTTTCAACGTTACGCTTCGCTGGCGGTGGAAAACCTGCCCCGGACCGGCGGCATATTGCTGAGCGACGACTGGCGGTACCTGTTTCTGGCCGAGGCAGCCCTCACCCGGGACGGCCGCGCCAAGGATTTTATTTTTCTGGACACCCAATCCATCGTTTTGCCCGCCTATCACCAGTTTTTGCATGACAAATATCCCAAACGCTGGCCGGACACCTTTAATGCCAGGGACACCAACACCGTGAGTCCCCTGCAACTGGTTATGCTTTTGACGACGCTGGCCAAAACCAACGAGCTTTACTATTTGCATCCGAGCTTTGGTTATTATTTTGAACAATTTTACATGGAGCCGCACGGTCTGGTGTACCGGCTCAAAACCCTGCCCAGTGCCACCTTGTTGCCGCCGCTGCCGGACAGCGACGAAATTGATGCGAATGAGGCTTTTTGGGCGCGCGCAGAAATGCAAGCGTTCCAACCCATTGAACGCGCCCTGGCAGCTCCCCGGCCGGAGGAGTCCCCATCCTGGGGCGAAACCATGCTCGGCTGGCTGCGCGTGCCGCAGGAACAGAACTGGAACGCCGTGGTTGCCGGTGGTTTTTACTCGCGTGGCTTGAATGAATGGGGCGTCGAACTGCAACGCGCCGGCAACCTGGCCATCGCCGCCGAACATTTTGAGATGGCCCAAAAACTCAACCCGGACAATGGCGTCGCGCGGATCAATCTCCAGTTCAATCACAACCTTCAGGCAGGCGACAAGGTGCCGGTGGACCTGGCCAAAACCTCGCTGGATCAATTTGGCAGGTACAATTCCTGGAGCGCCGTGCTGGATGTCGGCGGGCCGTTCGACGAGCCCAGCTTTTGCTTTGCGAACGGCCTCGTCTGGGTACGAAACGGGTTCTTCCGTCAGGCGCTGGCGTTGTTCGTGCGCGTCTGCCAGCTCGAGCCGGATAACCTGCCGGCGCATTTTTGGCTCGCACAGCTCTACGGTTTCAACCGCTTGCCCGACCGCGCGCTGAAGGTGATCCAGGACATGCGCAGCCAACCGGAAAAATTCTCCCTCGACGAGACCAACCAGATGCAACTCACGCTCATCGAGGCGGCGGCTTATTTTCAGAAGGATGATCTGGCCCGCGGCACCCAACTGCTCGACCGGGAGATCTCACGGAATCCGACCAACAATGCCCTGTTGGTGACGGCCGCGCAATTTTTCGTGGCCAAGGGCCTCTATACCAACGCCCTTAAGGTGATTAACTCCAGGTTGCGGGATCTGCCGGACGATCCGGATTGGCTGTTCAGCAAAAGTTATGTCTATCTCCAGCTTAAGGATTATGACAAGGCGATTCCCGTGCTGAGCCAGGTGCTGGCCCAGCAGGCCGACAACCACACCGCGCTGTTCAATCGTGCCATTGCCTATCTCAGCGCCGGCAAACTTGATGACGCCCTTGCCGACTATGAGAAGCTGAACCAGACCTTCACCAACTCGTTCCGGATTGACTATGGGCTCGGCGAAATTGCCTGGCGCAAACACGAAACCAACAACGCCATTAAATATTACAAACTCTATCTGGCCAATGCGAACACCAACACGGCCGAAGCCAGCAACCTCCTGCAGCGGCTTCGCCAGCTCGAAGGCACGTCGCATTGAAACGCGTGCCAGCCGCTGAAATGGCTGAAGGCAGGCCGGTCGGGATTGTTCTTTTGTGTTTTTCGTGGTTAAATTCAGCCCGTGAAACTGCTCTTCATTGGCGATATCGTGGGCCAGCCCGGCCGGCGCGCGGTCAAGGAACTCCTGCCCGGACTCCGTGAAGCATATGCGCTCGATTTCGTCATTGCCAACGGTGAAAACTCCGCCGGCGGCTCCGGCATCACGCCCAAAACCGCCGGCGAAATTTTCTCCGCCGGCGTGGACGTGATTACCAGCGGCGACCATCTGTGGGACCAGAAGGAAGTCGTGGAGCTGCTCGCCGCCGAAAAACGTTTTCTGCGCCCGGTGAATTATCCGCCCGGCGTGCCCGGACACGGCAGCGGTGTTTTTCAAATTCAAAACTCAACGCTCCAAATTGCGGTTCTGAACGCGCAAGGCCGCACCTTCATGCCGCCGCTGGAAAATCCATTCCTGCTCGCGGCCGAGGCGGTGAAACGGTTGCGGGCGCAGACCCGGATCATCTTCGTGGATTTTCATGCCGAAGCGACCTCGGAAAAAATCGCGTTTGCGCGGTTTCTCGACGGCCAGGTCAGCGCGGTGGTGGGCACTCATACGCACGTGCAAACAGCCGATGAACAGATTTTCCCGGGCGGCACGGCGTATTTGAGCGACGCCGGTTTCACCGGCCCGCACGAGAGCGTGTTGGGTCGTGAAATTGAGCCGGTCGTCAAACGATTCCTCAGCACCATGCCACAACGGTTTGAAGTGGCCAAAGACCGCGTGTTGCTCCACGGCGCAATAATCGAAATTGACGACGCCAGCGGCAGAGCGGTGAAAATTCAGCGCGTATCGGAAGCCACGCCGTAAGCAACCCGTTAAGAGGCCGTCCCCGGACTTCGGCGGATGTTTTTGGCCTGGTGACTGCGGAACCTGGAACGGGTCGATTGATTCTTATCCCACTCAGAGCGTGTCTGAAAAATGCAGGAGCCGACGTGAGGAAGCTCATTCTTCCCCCGACGGCCCCGACTTTCGAGAGGTTTGAGCCTCGTCACCTCGGCTCCTGCTGGAGAAATTGCATTTTCAGACACGCACTCAGGCCTTTATGGGCTCGTGATGCTCATGGCCGTGAAGCGGCACAACCGGTTCGGGATGATGGTCCGGTGTGGCAGGGTCCTCGTGCTTGCGTTGCTCCGCATCAAACGCCGCGACTTCCTTCTCCAACATGCGGGAAATAAGGAAGAGGCCGTAGAGCGTCACGCCAACCGGAAATGTCGCATAAAGCCCGGGAAATTTGCCGACGCCGACAATGCCGCTCACGAACAACACGCCCGGCACGAAATTTACTATCGTCAGCGCGAGCAAAATTTTTGTCAGCCGGCTCATACAACAAGCGCCTCATTGGCTTTGACTAAGACTGGTGGCGAACCGCTCAAAATTCGCCGCGCCGGAATCGCCGTCGGACCAGGCCCGCAATCTTCCGTTGACGGCAACCCAGTCGGTGGTAGGTTCCTGCCGGAAATTAAGAACCCGTAAACCTATGAATAAGCTTACTGAAAGTAGGAATATTGTTGTCAGAAGTGCCGTGCCACTCTTCGAATCCATCGCCGTCGGTGCGAACCGATGCGCGGTTGCGAAATGGCTGGTCTTGACCTTGTTGATTTCGTTCGGGCTGGCATCGCCCGTTCGAGCTTTGACTATTAATGTCACCTATGATTCCAGTGTGACGAGTCTGGCCAACGCCGCCCAGGTGGAAACAGCGTTTGCTACGGCCGCGCAGACGATTCAAAATCTTTACACCAACCCGATCACCGCCAACATCACCGTCTATTGGGGTGCCACTGGCCCCTTTACCGGCGGCATTAGTCTTGGTGCCAGCCAGACCCAACTGTTGGGCAGTCCCGCTTTCGCTTATCCCGATTTGACCAATGCCCTGCGCACCGCTCGCACTACTGCCGCAGACAGCAACTCCGTCGCCAGCCTGCCACCCAGTGATCCGACCGGTGGCGGCCCATGGTTGGTTCCGACAGCGGAAGCAAAGGTCTTAGGAGTCCTGGGTCTCTCACCGAATGACCCGGGTCTCGACGGCGACGTCGGTTTTGCTTCCGACGTCAGCTATACCTTTGATCCTAACAACCGAGCGGTGTCGGGCGAGTATGATTTCATCGGTGTCGCCGAACATGAGATCTCCGAGGTCCTCGGCCGCATCTATGCCCTCAATTCCGGTATTTCCGGGTATGTGCCTTACGATCTCTTCCGTTTCACCAGCAGCGGCGTGCGCAGTCTCAATGTCAGTGACAGCGGGGTCTATTTCTCTGTGAATGACGGCGTGACGTCACTAAAAGCCTTCAACCCTAACAACGGCGGCGACGTTCAAGACTGGCAGTCGAGCAGCCCGGCGGATGCCTATGATGCCTTTCTCGGTACCGGACAGAAAGGGCTTCTGTCCTCGGCCGACCTCACCGCGCTCGATATCCTGGGTTACAACCTGAATTTTCCACCGCTGCATGTGAAAGGCACGAACCTGTCCAACGGAACTTTCCAAATCACCTTCACCAACACGCCGGGCCTGGGTTTCGAGGTTCTGACCAGCACAAACATCGCCTTGTCCGTGACCAACTGGACCGTTCTGGGCGCGCCGACCGAGAGCCCCGCCGGGCAGTACCAGTTCATAGACTCGTCGGCGAGCAGCCACCAACGTTTCTATCGCGTGAAATTGCCGTGATTTTGGACAGGTCAGAAAAATTGGCGGCGTGAATCTCCGGTGCCTGTGGCAGGTTATTTGAACTTTCGGACTGCGCTCATGGTTTCGTGATAGTCCACCATGCGATTGATAATCACCTCGCGGCCTTCCAAGTGCCAGTCTACCTCGCTCGGGAACCAGAGTCCGTCAGCAGTCCGCTTGCGCTCGAAGCCGTAATGAAATTCCCACACCGCGCCGATGAGGCCCCAGCCGACATTGACCTGTTGCGTCAGATGCAAATCGGCCTTCACAAGACTGTAATCGGCGGCGTCAATCCAGACCCGGCCCGCCGCCTTGTTGATAAATCGCTCCTTGAGGTTCCGCTCCGGCAGTTTTTTGTTCGCCGGAACAAAATCCACCACCCATGCCGGCCGGCCATTCAGCAGCTCACGCCCGACCATGGTAAAAACAAAACGGCTGACCAAGTCCTCGTTCAACAGGAAGTCGCTTTTCTTGAGCTGCTGTCCACGGACATTGGAATGCGTGTCAGAGACGGCTTCGGTCTTTTCCGGGTCCGGTTTCGGCGCAGTGGCCGTTGCCGGCGGCGGGGGATTCGAGGGAGCGGGCACCGTCGGTGCGGGAAAATGAACGCTGGTGTTCGCTTCGCGCTTTTTCAACTGGCCGGCTGAATTTCGAAATTCCGTAACCTTGATGCGGGTATAGCAATAGTGCGCATCAAAGGCGCGGTCGTTGTCACCCTCCGCTTTGGCCCGTTGCAACACGTTCTGAAACAGCGAGTCCAAAGTGGGTAGCGGGGCGTCCGGACCTGCCGCCAGCAACGGCAGCGGCCCCGTCAGCATGGTGACGACCACTATTTTCCGCAAAAAAACTTTTATTCCAGGCATCGGGGCAAATCTGTCTCGTGCGATTCTTCACTCAGCTTCGGCGAGACTCATCCGCGCGGCAAGCCCGGAAATAGTTTGCCAGCCGTGCTTTTACTTTTTACAACGGTTCCAACAATTCAACATGGCCACCATCGTTTTCGACATCGAAACCTCCGCGCTGCCGCTCGAGAATTTTGATGAGGCACAGCAGGAATACCTTTTCCGCGAGACCGAAAAGCTCGCTGACGAGGCCGCGAAAACCGCCAAGCGCGAGGAAATCACCAAATTCATGAGCCTGTGGCCGTTTACGTCGCAGGTCGTCTGCATCGCCATGCTCAACGCCGAGACGCTGCGCGGCCAGGTGCAGTTCCTGGCCGAAGATTTCGAGGAGGATGCCGGCGAGGCCGGCCCGGTTGAATTCGTGCCGTGCGCCGACGAGGTCGAACTGCTCACGGCGTTCTGGGACGTGGCGAAGCATTACGACAACGTCGTCACCTTCAATGGCCGCGGCTTCGATGTGCCGTTCATTTACCTCCGCTCGGCGCTGCTCAACGTGCCCATCTCGAAGAAGAACTGGCTCGGCTACCGTTTCGCCACCGAACCGCATTGTGACCTCGCGGAGCAATTGACGTTTTACAGCGTGAGCGGGCGTGACGGCGCGGCCCGGCGGTTCAACCTGGATTTTTACTGCAAAGCCTTCGGCATCGAATCGCCCAAAAGCCACGGCGTCACCGGCATGGATGTGGGCACGCTGCTGGCGGAAAAGAAATTCCAGGAGATTGCCGAATACTGCCTGCGTGACGTCCGCGCCACCGTCGAGCTTTACAAAATCTGGAAGGAAAGGCTGGCGGGGATAAAATGAGAAAATTCAGAATTATATTTATATTTCTTTTGATTGGTTTGCCGCCAATAGGAAAGTATTTATCTGATTTCATGGACGGCTATTTTTGCAAGCCCGACGGACTTCTTGCCTGGGGCTATTGGCAGCTGATTTTCAGCTTTGTAGCGCCAATTTTCGTTGGAATCGCCATCGGTTGTCTTGTTCCGGTTAAACGAATTGTTACGCGCATTGGAATTGGATTGGGCGCAATTTTCCTCTCAGTTTTTTTAATACCTTTTGCCGTTCCAGCTGGAGCAATTGCATATTCCCATGGATTTGAGCACGCACTGCGAAGCCAAGTGGGTGTTGATCGGCTTCAGCAATGGTCTCAAGAGGCTTTGGGCCAATTCCAAAATGGCGAAATAAAATCTGCTGGAGAACCTTATTTCGCGAATCCTGGCGACGTCCTAATTTCAACAAACGATTTGCCAGAGTTTTTGAAGACAGGAGTTTTCAAACCGATTGACTTTGCTCCGGAGGAGCCGGAGGTATCTGTTTGCAAGCCGGGTGGGAGGATCGGCGCTAGTCAAAATTGCATTGCAATTTCGTGGCATTTACACGGCGTTTTAGTTGGGCCGCCCAGTTTTACAAATGAGTGGAATCCTTGGTATTGTAAAGAAATTGCTCCGGGAGTTTACGTATATTACGCGATGGAATAATTTTTGAGTCATGAGACTCATCTGCTTCGCGCTGAAAGAAGAAGCTGCGCCATTTCGGAAAATCGCAATGGGCAAGCCAGGACTTTCCGTTCTCCTCACCGGCATTGGCCGCCTGAACGCCGAGAAATCCGTGCGCGATTTTCTGGCCGGTGGGGCGAGCGCCTGCCAAGCCAAAGCTTCTGAGCGGAGGCTGGTCCCCGCGAGCCGTTCTCAAGGCATTTCGACCAGCCAGGCCCGGCTCGTCAGTAGCCTCGCCCCACCAAGTTTGGTGCTGACCTGCGGTTTCGCCGGCGGATTGAATCCGGATTTGAAACCCGGCGACGTGGTTTTTGAAAACCATTCCAGTAGCAGCCGACGTGAGTCGGCTCAAATTAAAGCCGGGGAAAAGTTAGAGCCGACTGACGTCGGCTGCTACGAAAAATTGATTTCCGCCGGCGCCAAACCAGCCAAGTTTTTCTGCGCCGACGGCATCGCCACGACCGCCGCCGAAAAGAAAAAAATGCGCGATGAAACCGGCGCCGACGCGGTGGAGATGGAATCGGCGGCGATTCACGCCGTTTGTGCGGAACGCGGCATCCCCTGCGCGACCGTCCGCGTGATTTCCGACACTGCCACTGAAGATTTACCGCTGGATTTCAATGCGTTGGCCAAACCGGACAAAAGTCTGGATTACGGCAAGTTACTTCTGGCAATCGCCAAATCGCCGCGAAAAGTCGGCGCGTTGATGAAATTGCAGAAACAAACCCGGTTTGCCGCTGAACGGCTGGCGGAAGTTCTGGCTAAAATCGTTTTTCCTTGAAGGTAGGGCTGGTTCTCCGAACCAGCCGCGGCGCGCTCGGAGAGAGCGCCCTACCCAGATTATCTCTCAACCGTGTCAGATTGGCTGGTCGGTGGCACAGGTTTTTCCTTCGCGTGCTGGCTGTAGCTGATGAACGCCGCGCCAATGACGATGAGCACCACACCAATCCAGCGCACGGCCGAGACGCGTTCGTCCAGGAACCAGATGGCAGCAAACGTGGCAAAGACAAAACTCAAACCCGTCAGCGGCCAGAGGAAACTGATGTCGCTTTTCGCCATCAAAATGAGCAGGCACAGGAAAAACAGCGCTTCAAAGAAAACACCAAGCAGGATTTGCGGGTTTGTCATGCCGGCCTTGCAAACGCGGAAGATTTCGCCGGCGGAGACGCCGTTCATGTCGCCGATGTGGGTCATGCCTTTTTTCAAAAGCACGACGCCGGTGGATTCAAAGGTGAGGCCGACCAGCAAAATCAAAAGCAATTTAATCATTTTCTGCTTAACGCTGAGGCAGGGCGATTTCTCCGAAACCGCCGTTCCGGAATCGGCGCGCTCGGAGAGCACGCCCTACCGTTACAAATCCTGGTACCGAATCAGCTCGATGCCCAGTTTCCCGACCAGTTCCTTTACGCGCGGACTGACGAGGGCATCAAATTCATGTTTAAATTCGTCGAGCGATGGATGCGAGTAAAGCTCCGAATCACCCGGCGGCAACTCGGGCAGCAGCTTCAAAATGTATTCCTCGTCCACGCGCGCATTTTGCAGGAGGCCGAAGGTGATTTGCGTGTGGCGGATGCCGCGTTGCTGTAAAGGCCTGCGGGCGCGGCGGGAAAGCCATCCGTAAATCGCCGCGTGCGAGACGCGATATAACCAATGTCCGCGCGCCAGCCGGCGGCTGCGCGAAAGGCAATCGCGCGTCAGCCGAAAATGCCGGATGCCAAGGGTTGCGGCATCTTCCATCAAAATGCGGAAGACGGTCGGATGCAAGTGCAGATGCAGGTGGCCGTTGACATGATCGAGCGGCAGGCCGGTGGCGCGGAACTTTTGAAATTGCGCGTGGATTTCTGAACGAAGCTGTTCACTCAGGGGGCGTTGGAAAAAATAACGGAAACCGGTGGTGATGGGCTGGTTGCTAAACTCGTGACACGCGTTGACGAGACCAGAAATCTTCTCCGGCGGCAAGGCGGATTTGCCGCAGAGCAACGTCAAGTGCAGGCCGACGCCAAGCTTTGGGTTCTCCCGCGCCAGGGCGACCGCCTCGTCGCACGCGATTTCGTTCACCATCAAGCTGGCGGTGGTCAGGATGCCTTCACGGTGTGCGCGGATGACGGCTGCATTGATGGAGTGCGATCGGCCGAAATCGTCTGCGTTGACAATGAGCCGGCGGCCGGAGTTCGGAGTTCGGAGTTCGGAGTTCGAAGTTGAAGAGACCGGCGACATGGCCTGAGTTTGGCGAAACATTTCCTACGGGATTCCGTAGCCTGGGGTCCCCGCGCCAAAAGCGAGATGCACCCAGGCCCGGAGCACCAGCGCGACTTTCTGCACTTTGTTCAGACGGGCGGGTTCCGGGCCGAAAACGTTGAATTGCTGTTGTTCCAATTGTTGCAGCAGCCGCCAGTAAACCGCGCCCATCAATTCGGCGGCGACCATCGCGGGGCGGTCTTCGGCGGGCAGGGATTGCCGCGCCTGGCGGTAAAAATCCTTTGCGCGCGCAGCGACACCGGCGGCCAATTGCGCAAAACGGTCGGAGTATTCGTGCCGCAATATTTCGTCGGGCGTGACGCCGAATTTCTTCAGATTGTCGAGCGGCAAATAAATCCTGCCCCGCCCGGCATCGGTTTTTACGTCACGCAAAATGTTGGTCAGTTGGAGCGCTTTGCCCAGGTAAACGGCATAATTGCGGCACGCGGGATTCTGGTAGCCGAAAATTTCGATGCTCAGAAGGCCGACCACCGAAGCGACGCGATAGCAATAAACTTCAAGCTGCTCGAAATTCTCATAACGCTTGATGTCGAAATCCATCTCACACCCTCGGAGCAGTTCATCGAACAACGGAAAGAGCAGGCGGTATTCACGGATCACCGGCTGGAGTTCGCGATTGACCGCAAACTGCGGGGTTTCCCCGGCACACGCGCGGCGAATATCGGCGCGCCAGGCCGCCAGTTGTTCACGGCGTTTTTCGACCGGCGCGGATTCGTTATCGGTGACGTCATCCACCTCGCGGCAGATGGCGTACAGAGCGGACATGGCATCACGTTTGGCGCGCGGCAGCAGCAGGAAAGCAAGCGCGAGATTGGAGGCGCTTTTGCGCGTGATCACATGGCTGTGCGTCACAATCGGGAAATCAACGTTGGCGTTGGCTGCTCCTCGGAGAGTTTATCGTCCTC
Organism: Candidatus Limnocylindrales bacterium; assembly: GCA_035604955.1. GTDB lineage: Bacteria > Verrucomicrobiota > Verrucomicrobiia > Limisphaerales > UBA11358 > UBA11358. The sequence continues at coordinate 25,020 of DATNHM010000037.1, forward strand.
GCGCGCCGGTGGCAGGCCACCGATTTGCGCCAGCGTGGGGTTGGGCTGGTGTTGATCACTGCGCTGACGGCGGCGGCGGCGGCGGTGGCGCGCGTTTTTTCGGAAGAACAGGATCCACACCACGGCCGCCAGCGTCACCAAAACGGCCGTCCCCATGACGATTACAAACCCAGCCCAGGCTGATAGCATTTCGTCCATCGCGTTATTCCAATCAGGTTCCCAAACCTTTCTGTTCAGCAGTGTCGGGCGGTTCGCTGGCCACGCCGTCGCCGAGGTTCAGGTTCAATCGTTGCATCCGGTAACGAAGCGAATGACGGGTCAGTTTAAGCTGTTCCGCGGTGCGTGTCAGGTTAAAACCGCTCTGCGCCAAAGCGTCGGTAATCAGTTCTCCCTCAATGCGCGCGAGGGCGTCGTCGAGCGATTCGCCGGGCGCCGGATGCATCGCCGGGGCCTTCTGCAAACGCGCTGCAACTTGAAAATCCGGGAGGTTGGACGGCTGAATTTCGTTCGTCGTTTCCAAAATCAGCGCCCGCTCAATCACGTTGCGCAACTCACGCACGTTGCCGGGCCAAAGGTGCGAAAGCAATTTTTGCCGCGCGGGAGTGGAAATGCCCTGAATGTTCTTGTTCATCGTCACGCGGAACAGTTTCAAAAAATGTTCCGCCAGCAGCAAAATATCCTCGCCGCGTTCCCGCAGCGGCGGCAGGCGGAATTGGACGACATTCAACCGGTGAAACAAATCCTCGCGGAATTGTTCCGCGGCGATCGCCTGGGCAATGTCACGGTTGGTGGCGGCAATCAGACGCACGTTGACGCGCAATTCCTGCGTGCCACCGACGCGCATGAAGGTGCCATCCTCCAGGAAGCGAAGCAGCTTGGCCTGAAGCGGCTTGCTCATGTCCGCGATTTCATCGAGGAAAATGGTGCCGCCGTCCGCTTCCTCCACCCGGCCGGGTTTTTGCCTTAACGCGCCGGTGAACGCGCCTTTTTCGTGGCCGAACAATTCACTCTCCAGGAGGGTTTCCGGAATGGCGGCGCAGTTGATGCGAACGTAATGCGCTTCGTGCCGCCGGCTCAGTCCATGCAGCGCGCCCGCGACCAGTTCCTTGCCCGTCCCGCTTTCGCCCAGAATGAGCACCCGCGTATCGGTGGGGGCTACGGTTTGAATCAATTTCCGCAACTCGCGCATTTTCGGCGATTCGCCGACAATCTGGTCGAGACGGAAAATTTCGCCGGTGCGCAGGCGTAACGCGGCGTTTTCCCGAAGGAGTTGATGGCGTTCGGCGCAACGCAAGACGGCGTGGAGCAGTTCCTCGGGTGCGAACGGTTTGGCGAGATAATCCATCGCCCCGGCCTTGATGGCCTCGACGGCGAGCTTGGGCGTCGCGTAGGCGGTGAGCATAAGCACCGGCAGTTCCGGCCATTGCTGGCGGACTTTGGCCAGAAAATCGTAGCCGCTCATGCCGCCGAGGCGCGCGTCGGTGATGACCATGAAAAATTCCTCGCGCCCGAGCCATTCCAGTCCGGCTTCGGCGGATTCCACCGTGCGGGCGGTATAGCCCTCGTCCCCCAGCACCGTTTGCAGCGACCGGCGCATGTTTTTTTCGTCGTCGACGACGAGGACAGGTGGCAGGGCAGCGCTCATCTCTTGAGTTGCATCAGCGTCTTTGCCGGAAAGACTAAGGTGAAACCCGCCCCTTTTCCAAGCCCGGATTCGACGCGCACAGTGCCGCCGTAAAGTTCCACGTTGTGCTTGACGATGGCCAACCCAAGGCCGGTGCCATGTTCCTTGGTCGTGTAATAGGCTTCAAAAATGCGCCCGAATTTGTCCGGGGGAATGCCCGGGCCATCGTCCCGCACGGAAATTTCCACCGAATGATCGCGGTGGTTGCCAGCCGTGACGTAAACATTCCCATTTTTACCGACGGCCTCGCGCGCATTTTTCAGCAGATTCAGAAGAATTTCAGCCAAGTGCTGACGCTGCATCAGCAACGGAGGAAAACTCCGGTCGAATTCGCGGTGGACGCGGACGCCCGTCGGCACAGCGGAAGGAAAAACCTGCGTGATGGCGCGCTCGAGTTCTTCTACCACATCCAGTTTTTCAACCCGGCCTTCGGTCAATTGCGCGTAGCCCATGATTTGCGTGACGATCCGGTCGGCGCGCGAAACCTCTTCCTGGATGATTTCGATCTGTTGCGACGCCACAGTTTTGCCATCGCGCAGGGCGCGTTGGAGCGAGAAGGCCGTATTGTTGATGACAGCAAGGGGATTTTTGATTTGATGGGCGAATTCGGCGGCGAGCCGGCCCGCGGAATGCAACTGTCCTTCGCGAGCGGCAAATTCATCGGCTTCCTCAACGGCCAGCCGTTGCCGTTCGAGCAATGCCTGCGTCCCATAGCAGGAAATCGCCATCAACCATAAAACTGCCAGTCGCAGCACGAACGGTTGCCCCAATTCCGCGTGCGGCGTCACATTCAGGACACGCTGCATGCTCGGCTCAAGGTTGCTCAACACGGAAACGTCCAGCACACCCACCAGGATGTAACAAAGGCTGATGGCGAAATTCAAAATGAGTTGCGAAACACCGGGCGGCACGCTCACGGCATTTCGCACGATCAATCCTACAAACAGCCAGAACAAGATGCTGTCCAGGCCGCCGGTCAGCAGCGCCATGCCCGCAAGGAAAATCCCATCCACTAGACTGCTGGTGACCACCGTCCATTGCACAATCGCCAGTGGCAACCGTGCCGGGTTCAGCATCAACAAGGCGAAAGCCACGTTGGCCAGCACATAGAACCAGAAGAGGTACTGAATCGTTTCGACGGTGATGTCCAACATGCTGTACGCTAGGCCAAACCAAGGCGTAGAAATGAAGGAATAAAGAATCATCCCAATGGTAAATGCCTTGAGCGGCAGCATGATGTCCCGCTCCATGATTTCAATGCGACGCAGCAAACGCGGCGGGTCCGGCGCGGGTATTTCCATCAGGGCCAGTGCCCGCTTAAGCCATGGCTCATGGCTCGGTTTCATAAAATTTGTCCGGAGTGGAAAATCTCAGCGCAACAATTTAAAGGCGCGTTCGGCGATGGCTTCCACCGGCCACAAACGGCCGATGCCTTCGTAGCCGCACGAAAGCATGCCTTCATCGGGTCCGATGAATTCCGCGCCGCGGGCCTTGAGCGTGGCGCTATTCGCCCGCGTGGCCGGATGCAGCCACATTTTTCCGTTCATCGCCGGCGCGATCAAAATCTTCGCCTTCGGATTCAAGGCCAGCGCAACACAAGTCAACGCATCGTCCGCCAGGCCATGCGCCAGCTTCGCCATCACGTTGGCCGTTGCCGGTGCAATCAACAACAGGTCCGCTTCGTCCGCGAGCCGGATATGCGTGGGCTTCCAGCCTTCCTCCTCGTCGTACAGATCCGTCACGACCGGCTGGCGCGTGAGCACCTTGAAGGGCAGCGGCGTGACGAAACGCTGCGCATCGGCCGTCATCACCACATGCACCCGGCATTTCTGTCTGGTCAACAGGCTGGCCAGGTCCACGGCCTTGTGCGCGGCAATCGAGCCGGTCACGCCCAAAATGATGTTTCGCGAAACCTTCATGTATCCAATCTCAATCTAAATCCGCGATCTGCAATCGCAAATTGCCGATTTTAAAACTCCGGCGCCGTCGCCCGCTCCGCGCGCAATTTCTCCGCCTCAAAAATCGCCAGCATCCGCCGCAAGTCCTCCGAAATGGTCGAGCTGATCAAAAGATAATCGAAATGCCTCCATTCCGCGATCTCCTGCCGCGCGTAGGCGAGGCGTTTTTGAATTTCTTCCGGCGCGTCCGTGTTGCGTTTGTTCAAGCGTTCCGCCAGCGTGGCGACCGAGGGAGGCGTCAGAAACACCGTCACCAGCGCGCGTTTCAATGCGGGCTCGGCCTGCGCCTGTTCGCGAATCGCCGCCGCGCCCTGCACATCCACGTTGAGTAAAACGTCCCGGCCCGCCCGTAATGGTTCGAGCAGTTCGGAACGCAACGTACCGTAACTCCGGCCAAACACGGTTGCGTGCTCGATGAAATCTCCCGCCTGGACATGTTCCTGAAATTCTGCCGGCTTGAAAAAGTGGTAATCCACGCCGTCCTTTTCACCCGGTCGGGGAGGACGGGTGGTGCAGGTAATTGCGCGCGTCAGGTCCGGGCGCGCCGCGAGCAGTTGTTGGCTCAAGGTCGTTTTGCCGCCGCCGGAAGGCGCGGAAATCAGGATGAGGAGCGGTCGGGAACCGGAAGTCGGAGGCCGGCTTTCCGTCTTCTGACTTCTGGTTTCTGGCTTCCGGCTTTTCATTCCACGTTCTGTGCCTGTTCGCGGAATTTTTCCAATTCTGCCTTCAGCGTGACCACTTCGCGCGAGATGGCTGCGTCGTTGGCTTTCGAGCCGATGGTGTTGACCTCGCGGTTCATCTCCTGCGCGAGGAAATCCAAGGTGCGCCCGACCGGCTCTCTGGATTTCCGGCAATCTTCAAATTGCTGGAAATGGCTTTGCAGCCGCGTCAACTCCTCCGAAATGTCCGAGCGATCGGCAAACAGGACAATTTCCTTCAACAACCGTTCGTCGTCCGGCGAGGGTGATTCCAGGCCGGCGCTTTTGATTCGTTCGACGAGTTGCTGGCGGTAATTTTCCGCCGTCAGCGGCGCTTGCTTCTGAATTTTTCCGACCGCTTTTCGCATGACGGCGGTGCGTGCTGCCAGATCCTGTGCGAGATGGTCGCCTTCGCGTTCGCGCATTTTTACCAGCGCGGCCAGCGCGTGCTTCAACGCCTTCTCCAGGATCGGCCAGATTTTCTCGGCTTCCACCAGTTCCTCGTCCGTCTGGAGGACGCCCGGCGCGCGAATCAACTGGTCCAGTGTCACCTGGCCGGCGAGCTTGAGTTGCCTGGCGAGGCGGTTCAATTCCGTCATGTACGCCCTGGCCAGCGGCAGATTGATGTGCATCCGCGCGGACAATTTGTCTCCGCCCGCGTGGACCGATACGCGTGCCATTACGCGGCCGCGCGCGATTTTGGCGTTGATGGCGTCGCGAATGGGCGCTTCCAGCATCTCCAACTCCCGCGGCAGGTTGAGGGAAATCTCGGATTGGCGTCGGTTCACGGCGCTCAACTCAACGGAGATTTTGAAGCCGTCTTGGGCGCAGGCGCCGCGACCGTAGCCCGTCATGGATTTCATCCCGCGTAATATGCGAAAATCCCGCGCCGCAGGCGAATAAATTTTGTGGAGACCAGCCGCTTCAAAGTTGCAGCGATATCAATGCCTCGCGGAAATCATTTGGCAGCGGGGCTTCAAAACTCAACGATGCTTCCGTTCGCGGGTGAACAAAGGACAGTTCGCGGGCGTGCAACATTACCCGCGGCGGATGGTAACCTGTCAATTCCGTGAGTTTCTGATTTTGTCGTGCGCCGTAGGTTTCGTCTCCGGCGAGCGGATGACCGAGGAATTGGAAATGCACGCGAATCTGGTGTGTGCGGCCCGTGTGCAACTGCGCCTCCACCAACGTGGCTGAATTCAACCGTTTAAGCACGCGCCAGCTTGTATGCGCCGCCCGGCCGGCATCGTCGCCGCGCACGGCCATGCGTTTGCGATGCGAGGGATGCCGCGCGATGGCGGCGCGGACTTCACCCGAATCACGCGCGAGTTTGCCGCAGACGATGGCGTGGTAAATTTTTTTGACCTTTCGTCCGGCAAACTGCGCGGACAGCGCCATATGCGTTTCATCATTTTTGGCAATGACCAGGCAGCCGCTGGTTTCCTTATCGAGCCGGTGAACGATGCCCGGACGCGCCACGCCGCCGATACCGCTAAGTTCACCGCCGCAATGATGCAACAGCGCATTGACCAGCGTGTGTTCCTCGTGCCCGGCGGCGGGATGCACCACCAGACCGGCGGGTTTGTTCAGCACCAGCAGCGACCGGTCCTCGAAAAGGATGTCGAGCGGAATTTCCTCCGGCAACGCACGGGCGGGCCGGGGTTCCGGCCACCGGATCTCGATTTCTTCACCGGCGCGGGGAGCGTGCGTGGGCTTGACGGGCTGACCGTTAAGGCGCACGTGGCCGGCTTCAATCAACCGCTTGAGTGCCACCCGGGACACAGCGGGAAATCGCCGGCGGAGAAACGCGTCCAGCCGCTCAGCGGGAAGCGATTTCTCGACGACGAAACTGTCCGTGCGTCCGGTCACGGCGATGTTTCCGCGTTTTTCTTCGGCGCATGCTCGGTTCGCCAGGTGATGAGAAAAATGAGCGCCACGCCGGTGCAAATTGCCGAATCGGCGACGTTGAACGCGGGAAAACCAATTTCGTCGCCGCCGCGCTGCTGCAAGTAAAAATAGATGAAATCAATGACCTCATGGCGTCCCGGCAGCAGGCGGTCGGTGAGGTTGCCGGCAATGCCGCCAAAAATCAGCCCGAACGCAATCTGACCCGGCAAGGTCTCCGAGCTGAAATGATGCCGCGTCAGAAAGAGCGCCACCATCGCCAGCAACGCGACCAGGGCGAGCGTGTTGTTGTTGCCGCGAAAAAGGCTCCAGGCCGCGCCGGTATTTCCCCAATGAACAAATTTAAAGAAGCCGTCAATGATGATTTTCTCGTGGTAAGGCGGCAGCGTCCGCAGCACCAGCCATTTGGTAAACTGGTCGAGGGCGAGGATGACCAGCGCGATAATGACGATGCGGCCGTTCGAAGCCTGGAAAATGGATTTGGCGGCAGACATGCAATCAAGGCTAAAGGCTAAAGGCTAAAGGCTAAAGTCCAAAGTCAAGCAAACCCGACTTTGGGCTTTGGACTTTGGGCTTATTCAACTACCTTCAGGGCATGGCGTTGGCGCGCATCCTGGTGGACGGCTATAGCCTGTTGCATAACTGGCCGGAATTGGCTCCGGGCCAACCCCGGCATTCAGCGCGCGCACGGGATGAATTGATTTATGTCCTGACGCGTTATCATGATGTGACCGGCGAGCCGGTGACGGTCTTTTTTGACGGTGCGGGCGCGCCGCCGGACGTGCCCGCACCCGAATCCGGCACGCCGGTGGAGGTATTATTTTCGCGCGCGGGCCGGACGGCCGATCAAATGATTGAACGTGCGGCGCATCGGTTTCAGGCTTACGGCGAAGTGCTCGTGGTCACCAACGATCATGCCGAACGCGACCTGGTTGCGGGCATGGGCGGCATGACGTCGAGCTGCGCGAACTTCATTCGCATGATTGAGAGTGCGCTGACAGAATTGCGGGACGAATTGCGAAATCATAACCGGGCGGAACGAACTCGTTTCAGCCGCCCACATAAAAATAAGAGCCAATGAACAGTCCGACATTTTTACAGCGGTTTGCCCTGTGCGCGCGAATTATTGTCATGTGCAGCGCCGGGATGCTTCTGACCTCAACCCTCCAGGCGCAGCTGGGGATGGGCGGCGTGGACAGCCGTTTTCTGCTGATCTTCGACACGTCATCGGCGATGAAAGCGCGCGTGCCGGCGACTCAATACGCGGTGGAACGTTTGTTCTTTTCCATGATGAACGGGCAATTGCAGTCGGGCGACACCATCGGCGTATGGACGTTTGACCGCACATTGCGCAAGGGGGGATTTCCGCTGCAAGGCTGGCTGCCGCAAAACGCGGCGATGATTGCGTCGAACATCACCAACTTTGTCAGGCTCCAGCACTACTCGAAGCGCACGGGCTTTGACATACTCATGCCACAGGTCAATGGCCTCGTGCAAAACTCGGAACGGCTGACCGTGCTGATTTTCTGCGACGGCGATGGGGCAATCAAGGGGACGCCGTACGACAACGCGATCAATTCCGTTTTCAAACAAAGTGAGAGTGCATTGAAGAAAGCAGACCAGACATTTGTCGTGGTTCTGCGGGCGCAGTTCGGCCAATACACAGGCTATACCGTGAATTCCTCGGCGATCGGAGTGAATTTCCCTGACTTCCCGCCTTTGCCCCAGCCACCTCAACCCATCGCACCGGCCAAAACCAATCTGCCACCACCACCGCCTCCGACGCCGGTCGTCACCGCGCCGCCGCTCGTGATTGTGGGCACTAATGTCGGCACCAATCTGCTGCCTACCGTCCCGGCCAGGTCGGTGCTGTCCAATCCGCCACTGGTCAAGGTGGAATTGAATCTGCCCCCTGTCGAATCGCTGTCAACTCCCACGAACGCAAGTTCAACAAATGCCACGCCGCCGAAAATGGCCGAAACGCAGACCAACGCCCCGGCGTCATCCGAAGAGAATTCCGGGCTGAGCCGCGACGGCGCGCTGGCCATTGGCGCAGTGCTGTTGGCCGTGGCGGTCGTCGTGATCATCATCGCACTGGTCCGTTCGCGCAGGCGCGGCCGCGGCAGTCTCATCACCCGCTCGATGAAATAGGACGAATTCCGGGCGTGACTTTTCGCCCTGCGCGTGGAAAATTCTCCGGCCATGCAAATAATCAACGTACTCTGTGTACTCGGCCTGTTTGCTGCCGCGGCCGTGACCAAAGCCGAAGACACCAGGTCAGCCGTGACCAATGCAAAACCCGCGTCGGTCTCGCCGGGCTTTGCCGATCCGGCGAAACTCACCGCGAAGGCGCCGGAAACGTTCAACGTGCAATTCAACACGACCAAGGGGAAATTTACGGTTGAGGTCACCCGCTCGCTGGCGCCGAACGGTGCGGACCGCTTTTACAACCTGGTTCGTTCCGGCTATTTCACCGACGTCGCTTTTTTCCGCGTGATCCCTGGCTTCATGTGCCAGTTCGGCATCCACGGTGACCCGAGCGTCTCTGCGAAGTGGCGCGAGGCGAGGATTCCAGATGACCCTGTCAAGGGCAGCAATACGCGCGGCACCATCACCTTTGCCACCGCCGGCCCCGACACGCGCACCACACAGTTGTTCATCAACTTCGCCAATAATGTCAATCTCGATGGCATGGGATTCTCGCCCTTCGGCAAGGTCATCGCGGGGATGGATGTGGTGGACAAGATCAACGGCGAATACGGCGACGGTCCTCCCGGTGGCAATGGGCCGGATCAGAGCCGCATCCAGATGGAAGGCAAGGCCTACTTGAAAAAAGATTTCCCAAACCTTGATTACATCAAGTCTGCAACCGTCGTGGCGATGGAATTGCCCGCAAAGAACGACCTAATCCCTTGATTAGTTATGAGCGAACTTGCCCACATCACCACTACCGAAGGCGAAATGGTCATTGAATTCTGGCCTGACGTCGCGCCCAAGACGGTCGAAAATTTCAAAACCCTCGCTCAAAAGGGATTTTATGACGGCACCTGTTTCCATCGCATCATCAAGGGCTTTATGATCCAGGGCGGCGACCCGCTGACCAAGGACGCTGCCCGGGAAAGTCATTGGGGCACCGGCGGGCCGGGCTATCAGATCAGAGCCGAGTTCAACGACCGCTCGCATCAGCGCGGCGTCATTTCCATGGCGCGCAGCGCCAACCCCGATTCCGCCGGCAGCCAGTTTTTCATTTGTGACGGCGACGCGTCGTTTTTGGACCGCCAATACACCGCGTTCGGCAAGTTGATCAAAGGCGAGGACGTGTTGGCGAAAATCGCCGGCACACCGGTTGGCTCCGGCGGTTCCGGCGAGCAAAGCAAGCCACAGAAACGGATTGGCGTCGTCAGCATTAAAATTGTTCCGGGCGACACCTGAAATGATTTTCAAACCACGGATGGACACGGATGGACACGGATTTTTCAAGATGCGCGCGACGGCGCGTTTTCATCTGTGTTTATCTGTGTGCATCCGTGGTTAAATTCTTTTGTGGAAATTTCCGAACTGGCCAAAACTCTGGCGGCGCTTGGTTGCCCCGCTGAAAAATCCGCTGAAATGGCCGCGCAATTGGATAAACGCGCCCGCCAGCTTGCCCAACAAAAAGGCCGCAGTTACGAGGAAGCGCTGCAGCATTTGCTGACGCTGATGCGCCAGGGTTGGGCGGCGCCCAAATAGGAGTTGGGAGATGGCAGTTCGCAGTTGGGGCTATTGTGCATGATTTTTTCTAGCTTCCAACTTCCATCTCCTATCTCCTATCTGTTATATGGTTCAGCCTTGGAAAAGAGTTCGCTCAACGCCCATCGGGGATTTCCGCGTCTTCAAACTGCGCTCGGATGTGAGCCTCTCGCCACGCACCGGCAAGGAACATGATTTCTATGTTCTCGACAGCGTTGACTGGGTCAATGTCATCGCCATTACACCCGACCAGCAGCTTGTGATGGTGGAGCAATTCCGGCACGGCTCGAACACCGTCGAGTTGGAGATTCCCGGCGGCATGATGGACCCGGGCGAGACCGACCCGGTGGCGACCGCCGTGCGCGAACTGCGCGAAGAAACCGGCTACGAAGGCGGGAACGCGCGCCCGCTCGGGAAAATCTGGTCCAATCCGGCCATCATGAGCAACCTCACCTACACCGTGCTGATGGAAGATTGCCGATTGAAACACAAGGTGGATTGGGACCATGCCGAGGATTTGGCGACGCGGCTGGTGCCGGTGGCGGACCTGCCGAAACTCGTCGCCGACGAAAAAATCGGTCATTCCCTCGTCGTCGTTGCGCTCTATCATTTCGATTTGTGGCAAAGGGGGTTGAAGGCGGCACGGTGAATTTGCAGTAGTACCCGCGCTTCGCGGGTTGAATTCGGCGTCACGCCAAATTATATCGAGCAGCGTGAAAACAGGTTGGTCGAGTGGTAAAAAATATCGTCTTTCGACTCGTTATGGTTTCGTGCAGAACGCCCGAAATGACCGGCCGGATACCTGTGCTACCTTATCCCAAATTCACCGGGTCAATGTCCACCGCCAGCGTCACGTCGTCCGGCAAAGCGAGTGTCCCGATCATTTTCGCCAGTACCTGGCTTAATTTGCTCATCGCGCGCGTCCGCAGCATGATTTGGTAGCGATAATATTGTTCCGCCCGCAGCAACGGTGCCGGCGCGGGACCGGAAATAACCAAGTCGCGGAAGTCCACAGTCTTCGGTCCACAGTCGGGTTTTGCATTGGCCGTGCCCGCCGTGGACTCTGGACTGAGGACTGCGGACTCAAGGACTTTTCGTAAATGTCCGGCGCTGAACTTCACCTTGTCCTCGTTGCGGCCTCGAATCGTCAGCAAGGCAACGCGGCTGACGGGTGGATATTTCAATTGTTCGCGGAACTCGATTTCCTGTTCGTAAAAACCCGTGAAATCGTGACGGCGCGCGTATTGGATGGCGGGATGAAACGGCGTGAACGCCTGCACAAATACTTCGCCCTCGACGTCGCCGCGCCCGGCGCGCCCGGCGACCTGGGTGAGGAGCTGGAAGGTGCGTTCACCCGCGCGAAAATCCGGCTGATGCAGCGCGAGGTCGGCGTAAATGATGCCCACCAGCGTCACGTTCGGGAAATGCAGCCCTTTGGCAATCATCTGCGTGCCGACGAGAATGTCGGTTTTGCCGGCGCGAAAATCGCCCAGCGTCTTTCGATAATCGTCCTTGCGTTTCATGGTATCGGCGTCCATGCGCCGGACGCGCGCATTCGGAAACAGTTTCACCAGTGTTTCCTCGACTTTTTGCGTGCCGGTGCCGGCGAAACGAATGGCCGGATTTCTACATTTTTCATTCGGGCATACGGCCGGCACGGCGCCCACGAATCCGCAGAGGTGGCACCGGAGTTTTTGTTCCGGGCGATGATAAGTGAGCGCGAGACTGCAATTGGGACACTGCGCAACATAACCGCACTTCGGGCATTGCAAGGCTGTCGAATAGCCGCGCCGGTTCAGGAACAAAATCGTCTGCTCACCGCGCTCCAGCCGTTGCATGATGGCCTCCTTGAGCTGCGGCGAAAAAATCGGCGGACCTTTTTCTTTCGCGGCCTGCCGCATGTCCACAACGCGAACGCGCGGCATTTTCTGATTGTCCACGCGTTCGGGCAATTCGAGCAGCGTGTATTTGCCCTTTTTGCAATTGTAATAGCTTTCGAGCGACGGCGTGGCGGAGCCGAGCACGACGACAGCGCTTTCCATCTGACCGCGCATGATGGCCACGTCGCGGGCATGATAACGCGGCGCTTCCTCCTGCTTGTAAGAGTGTTCGTGCTCCTCGTCCACAATGATGAGACCGAGCGGCTCAACCGGCGCGAAAATCGCCGAGCGCGCCCCGATGACGATACGGGCGCGGCCCTGACGGATCTTATGCCATTCGTCGTGTCGCTCGCCGGCTGAGAGGTGCGAATGCAAAACCGCGACCAGCGTCTGAAGCCGGCCGGAACTGAAGCGCGCCTTGAATCGTTCGACGGTCTGTGGCGTAAGTGAAATCTCCGGCACCAGCACGATGGCGCCTTTGCCCTGCTCCAGCGCATGCGCGAGGGCCTGGAGATAGACTTCGGTTTTGCCCGAGCCGGTGACGCCGTGGAGGAGGAAAACGGAAGTCGGAGGTCGGAGGTCGGAGGTCAGACTTCCGGTTTCTGGCTTCTGACTTCCGACTTCTGACATCCGGTTTGTAATTTTCTCCAATGCGGAAGCCTGGGCCGGATTCAACGGCAGCGGCTGCGTCGGCAGAATGTGTTCGCGCGCATAGGGATCGCGTTCGGAAATTTCCGGAGTGATTTCCACCAAACCGCGGTCTTCGAGTTTGCGGACGGTGGCAACCGTGGTTTCGGCCAGTTCGACCAGTTCGGTCAGCGGCAATTCGCGTCGTTCCTCGATGATGTTCCAGACTTCCTGCTGGCGTTTCGGCAGCTTCGGAAATTCACCGCCCACCGGCAACGCGCGAACGAATAATTGTTTCTTCCAGCCTTCCTCCTCCCTGCGCACGGCTTCGGGCAGAACGGATTTCAACGCGATTTCCGGCGCGCAGCAATAGTAATCGGCAATCCAGCGCGCTAATTTCAATACCTTCGGCGTGACGAGCGATTGTGTGCCGATGACTTTCAGAATGGGTTTGAGCTTCGAGAGGGCCGATTCCTCGGCGAGCGCGGTGACGGTGCCCAAGACCTTTCGCGCGCCGAACGGCACCTGTACGCGGCTGCCGGCCTCGATTTGTCCCGCCAATCCGGGCGGAATCAGATAATCGAACTCCTTGCGAAGCGCGATTTCAAGGCTGACGCGGGCAATCATGTGGAGTTGAGAGTTGAGAGTTGAGAGTTGAGTGTCAAGCGTCGTAACGCCGGGCCGAGACTTTCGGAAGCGCGATTTACACGCGTCCCTGATTTTTTTGGGGACTCGCGAAACTCGTCCCTCCGAATGATTTAATCCCGCGAAATGGCGACCATGTCGGCTTCGAGTTGCTGGCGCAATGCCTCGCGTTCGGCATCGGTTGCCTCGCGCGGTACGCGCAGGACGTGGCCGACGGTGACTTCACAGCGTGAAAACGGCAGGGGAATTTGAAAACGATCCCAACTGTTTGCCTGGATTTTCCAGCCCAGGTAATAGGACACCGGCACGACCGGCAGGCCGGTGATCTGCGCCAGCGACATGGCGCCTTCCTGTACCACGTAACGCGGGCCGCGCGGGCCGTCGGGCGTGATGGCCAGGTCATAACCGCGCTCCGCCCAAGTGGTCAATTCCAACAACGCCTGCGGACCGCGCCGGCTGCTTGACCCGCGCACCGGCAGCACACCGAATCGTTCAAGGGTCGCCGCAAGGAACGCGCCGTCTTTGCTGGCGCTTACCAAACCGGCAAGTCCGGCAGACTGACAGTACCTGCGTCCGAAGACGAAGTATAATTTCATGGAAAGCGCGAGACGGTTGTGCCAGATGCAGTAAATCGCCTGCCCGCAATCCTTCCGCGCCGTGAACCCGTGTGGATCGTTGATATGGTAACGCAGGGTCGCCGCGATCAGACGCAATGCAGCCCAAGTGATCCAGGCACCGAGTCGTTGATGCCATTTGGGTGAATTGGGGACAATCACGCCGGACTTCCGGCGCAGGCGGCGGGTGCCGAGCGCCGAGAGTTGCGGATTGGGAGCCTCCATCACGCTCCTTTTTTCAGGCAGGCTCGCACGAGCTCTTCCACCGTCGCCTTCGCGCCGAGCATCGTTTGCGCGGCACGGACGGCGTCGTGCGCTTCAACCTGCTTGAAACCGAGCGCCATGAGCGCGAGCACGGCGTCGTTGACTTTCTGGTCATCGGGCGAGAGGGCGTGTTTGGCGCTGGCGGCTTCCCACGCGCCGGCCGCGCCGATTTTGTCGCGTAACTCGACAACGATGCGCTCGGCGGTTTTCTTGCCGACGCCCGAGATTTGCGAAAGCGATTTCACGTCGCCGCCGGCCACCGCACCGCGAAACGCAACCGGGTTCATGCCGCTCAGGATGTTCAGCGCGGTTTTGGGACCGATGCCGGAGACGGTGTTGACGAGCAGGCGGAATAAATCACGTTCCACCACGGTCATGAAACCGTAAAGCGTGTGCGCGTCTTCGCGAATAACGAGTTGAGTGAGCAATTTCACGTCCTGGCCGGGTGGCGGCAACTTGTCAAAGGACGACAGCGGAATCAGAACCTCGTAGCCAACACCGTTTACATCCACGATGACCTGCGTGGGCAGCGACTCGACCAGCTTGCCGTGGAGAAAGGTGATCATCGTGGAAAGGGAAACATCCCACATCCAACATTCAACATCGAACAACCAGAGAACGACCGCGGGGCGCGACACTGGGTGTTGGTTGTTGGATGTTGGTTGTTGGATGTTCCGTTCATTTTCAAATTCTTTTTAGCGGCGTCAAATTATAGCGTGAATTTTCCTGCGCATGGGCCAGCGCCAGCGCCAAAGCGTCGGCGGCGTCCGGCGCGGGCGGTTTGGGCAGGTTTAACAAACGCTGGACCATTTTGGCGACGGCGGATTTTTGCGCCGCACCGTAGCCAACGACGGCCTGTTTCACCTTGCGTGGGGCGATCTCAAATATTTCCAGACCGGCTTCGGCGATGGCGGCGAGGGCCGCGCCGCGCGCTTCACCCATGACGATGGCGGTTTGGAGGTTTTGCGCAAAGAAGAGCCCTTCGACCACGCAGACGGCGGGTTGATGTTGCTTCAAGACCTCGCGCAGGGTTTCCACAATTTTGACGAGGCAGCGGGAGTGCTCCCAATTTTGCGGGCAGGAAATCGTCCCATGGCTGAGGGCGACCGGGTGTGGTTTTGCCCAGCGGATGACGCCGTAGCCGGTGCCCCGCAACGACGGATCCACGCCGAGAATCACCCGGTGAGCGGAGGCCGGCACCCGCAGGCTTGCCGCAAAAGCAGGCGCCGCGGCACGCGCGGGCGCGCCGCCGAGGCGCTGCTGCATTTGTTCGAATTGCTGCCGGGTAATGCCCACGCGCGCATTCTGCCTGCCGTGGAAAAGATGCGAAAGCAAAAAGCCTTGTGAGGTGTACCGCGCGTTGGCAATTCAAAGCCGCAAACTTTAATGCCCGTTTTGGTTGTTGTCTTTGTTGTGACCCTGATTGCCGGACGATTGCGACGATGACGAGGAAGATTGAGATGACGAGTGCGGTTGAACCACCTGCCGCGATGACCCGGAATGAGAATCAGAACGATCGGAATTCTGGTTGTAGTGACGGGTTTGATTCGGTGGCGGCGCATCATTATTTTGCTGCTGCCCGACCGGCGGAGAATAATGATTGGCGGCGGAGGGATTGGAAAAGGATGGTCCCACTGTGGTATTGCCACGCGATGGGGTGTTATCGGTGGTGCTATGCGATGATTGTTGTTCAGCACCCTGCGACCGGGGAGTCAAAACCCGGTTGCCGGAATCGTTGTAATTGTAATTCGGCTTCGGATTTTGGACCGGCCAACCCGAATAATTTTCGTGCGGCGTGAGGGCTGCATTATTGGGCGCCTGCGGATTAGAGGGATTGACGTGCTGGACTCCTGGCTGCTGGGTCTGCGGCATTCGCGGCAGGGTCTGATTGAAATGTTGATACGGATTTTGGTCAATATTCTGGTGGGGAGAATTGTTCTGCCCCGGATTTACCGAGGACGGGGGCGCGTTGTTTCCATTCCCGTGAACGATCGGCTGAAATTCCTTTTGCCCGGGTCTGATTGACGGCGAAGTCCCCTGAGGCAATGACAGGACCGGCGTGCCGACAAAACGCGGATGATTCACAATCAGGGTGTTGCCATTGCGCTCAAATTGTTCATGCCGGCTGCCCCAGGCAACATTTCCATTCCCGGCCTGAATGGTGACCGGATGAATCTCCTGCCGGGTGACAGCGGTGATGTCGTGCGGCGGGATGCCGGCATTGATGATGCCCTGATGGTGGCTGTCAAAACTGATGTTGTTGATGACCGTGGTTTGATTGAAAATCCGCGTTACTTCACCCGCCTGGATGCGATGCCGTCGTGGATGCGGGTCGCAGAAGTCCTTTGTTGCCACAAACGTGAAGGCATTCGCACCCAGGCCCCAACCGGCACTCGCGGTGTGGCCCTGGTAAACAAGTCCGACGCCAGTTTGATAAACCGCAGAAGGCGGCAGTGGGGCCCAGCCACAGTGATCTTTGTCATGACGCCAGAGCACCCAAGATGGCGACCAGGTTGTATCCGGGCGCCAGCACCAGCCATAGCGCTGATTATGAAACCAGCGACCGTAGTGAAATGTCGCCCAACCCCAGGAATAGCCCGAAACCCAATACCAACCACAATCGGTATAAACCCAATGTCCGTTGTCGCAATACGGCTGCCAACCGGTGTTGTAAACGACAATTGTTGGCCGCCAGCACCAGCCGTAGCCCTGAAAGTTTACCCAGCCGCCGTAAGGCGCGAGGGTGTCGTAAAAATAATTCACGGTGACTTCTGCCGGTTGCGCCGGTGTGGTTTCCGTTGTTTCCGGAGGCGGTGTTGCCGCGACACCCGACGTCACGCCCATTTGCTGCAATTGCTGATCCCGTTGCTGCATGGCACTGACAATTTCGGTCGGCACGCCAAGGTCGTTCAGGTAAATAATCTGGTCCGAATCGAGGTTGAACGGAGTCATGGAGTTGCCGATGTAGGACAGGATCACACTTTGCTCGACACCGGCCTGCACCAGTTGAACGACTTGTGCGAGCGTGCTGTTGGGAACAATGTCCGGCGGCAAGGTGCTGGCCGTTGAGGTGTTGTCCGGAGCAGCGGGGATGAGATCGGTGTTTGGCGGCGGGGCTGGTGGTGTCTGGGCATTGGAATTTTGCACCGGGAGATCACCCATCAATGCCCATGCCAGGATGGCTGAACTGAAAAGGAATTTAACTGAAAATGGTTTTTTCATGTGGTGGCCTGGATATGTCTGCACCATAACATATAAACCCATTTAATTCGACCAGTTGCCAGCAAAAGTATTCAAGAATGACGCCATTCTGCCAGGTGGACCCATAAAATGGCGTCCCCGCCCGGAATTGAACTGGGATACGCGGTTTAGGAAACCGCTGCTCTATCCATTTGAGCTACGGGGACATTGTTGATTTTTAATAGCTTGCGGAAACGGACGCGCAATGCCGGCATCGACCACCATCCGTCATGTTGCCTCAGGCATGTATTTCACACGAATGGAGGTCGCTGGCAAGCTCGTTCGTAGAAGTCCTCGAACAGCCTATTCACCGTAACCAAACACGGCTTGCTATTTCTCCCAGACAGAAAACGGGGTCTGTTCAGCAATCAGGTTTTTCCGCCGGAAGCTTCACCGGGATTGCTGCCAAGGGTTTCAATCTCCTGCAACTTCGCCTGCAAGTGATGCATATTTTCGCGCAAACCCTCAACGAATTTCTTTTGCCTGTCCCGCAATTCGGCCTCGCGTGCCGCCTGGCGCTCGCGCAAGCTGCGCAATTCCAAATTCAACGCCTCCCTGGCGTCCGTCACGGTTTTAAAGTCCGATTCCAAACGCGCTCGTTTGGCCGATTCCTGTTCCAGGCTGGCCTTGGTACGTTCCAGGTCCGCGCCGCCCTGGCGCAAATGCTCCTGAAGTTCTTTAATTTCCTGTTGCGATTTCGCAACGGCCTGTTGCTCGGCCGCAAACTTGCCCTGAAGCTCCTCACGCACCTGACGCAATCCGGTCAGTTCCTTTTCCAACTGGCCACACCGGGTTTCTTTTTCCTTGAGAGCGGTTTCGGTCTGGCCAACCGCCACCTTCGCCGCTTTCAATTGCTCGCGCCACTCCGATTCCAGCCGCATTCGTTCAGCAGTTTGCTGTCCCAAATCAGCTTGGAGTTCCTTGTTTTCCTGTTGCAACTTCTCGGCCGTCTTTTGCCCGGTGGCGAACTTGTTCTGAAGTTCGTCGCGCGTTTGTTGCAATCCGACCAGCTCCTTTTCCAACTGGTTGCATCGGACTTCTTTTTCCTTCAAAGTGGTTCCCGTCTGACTGACAGCCGTCTTCGCCGCATTCAGTTGCTCACGCCACTCCGATTCCAGCCGCGTCCGTTCGGCGGACTGCTGTTCCAGGGCGGTTCTGGCACGTTCCAATTCCGCGGCACTCTGACCTTGGCGTTCCTGGAAAGCTTTGATTTCCTGTTGGGACTTTGCAACCGCTTGTTGTTCGGTCGCGAGTTTGCCTTGAAGTTCATCCCGCAGTTTTCGCAATCCCGCCGACTCTTCTTCCAACTGGTTGCACCGGACTTCTTTTTCCTTCAAGGCGGTTTTGGCACGTTCCAATTCCGCGGCACTTTGACCCTGGCGTTCCTGGAAAGCTTTGATTTCCTGCTGGGACTTTGCAACCGCTTGTTGTTCGGTCGCGAGTTTGCCTTGAAGCTCATCCCGCAGTTGTTGCAACCCGGCCAACTCCTTCTCCAACTGATGGCACTGCGCCTCCTTTTCCTTGAGAACATCTTCCGTCTGTCCGATCAGTGCTTTCGCGGTATTCAGTTGTTCGCGCCACTGCGATTCAATACGCGTTCGTTCCGCCGATTCCTGATCCAGATTGGCTTTGGCGTGTTCCAATGCTGCGGTACCCTGGCGCAGGCGTTCGTGAATTTCCGCGCTGTTTTTTCCATCGTTGCCCGGGGCGTTGGCCGGGCGCGGTTCGGGTTCGGGCTGTATCTCTGGTGGAGTTGCCGCCGTTCTGGCATTTCTGGCATTCGGCTTGGGAGGTGACGCCAACCGCGAGGGAGGTTCCGGAGCTGGTGTCTCGGGGGAAACCTGCCGATCCGTTTTGGTTCGGGCTGCCGGCGGAGGTGAGTGGGAGGAACCGTTGGCCGCGGCAGGCTGAGCTTCCAATGGTGAACCGGGAGTCCCTTGTACTCTCGCTTTGATTAAATTGACGCTTACTTTCAACGCCAGTTCCACGGGGGAAACCGGCTTGGAAACGAAATCATTGCCTCCGCTGAGCACACTCTGTTTGCGGTTGTCGAAATTGCTGAAGGCCGTGACAAAAATGACCGGCGTTTTCTTGCAATGAGGCAAACGGCGGAGCTTCTCACAAACATCGAAGCCGGTCATGCCGGGCATGTTGACGTCGAGGACCACCAGATCGTATTGGGTGGTTTCCAACAGGCTCAGGGCCGCGGCAGGGTCCTTGGCGCCAACGGTATCAAAATTGGCCCGCTTAAGGGAAGTCACGTTGACATGATTGCAAACCGTGTCATCGTCCACGACCAACACCTTGGCCTGGAACCCCGGTCCCAGGGAATAACCGTCGGTATTTTTCAACAAGCCATCAAGACAATCCACCGCTTGGGCGATGGTTTGCAGCACTGACGGGGTAACCGTCGCCGGCTTGTCCACAATCCCTGAAAGCAATGCGTCAAAAGCGCTCGTCAACAGGGCAACGCGGGCGCAACCGGCTTGAGCGGCTGCGGTGTTCAGCAGATGCACCCGCTTGTGCAGCCCGGATAAATGAGCCTGACTCGCTTCCGAGTCGGGAGCTTTTATGTAACCCATGCTGTGCTCCCGAATCTTCGGCATAACCGCCAGGGCTTCTTCCAGAAAATCCGCGCTCTCTTTCGCGGCCTTGGCTTCAGATTCAGTTACCGGCACGGAGCGGGAGTGTGCGCTTTTGCTTTCCCCGTTGCCGTTGTGCGCCGGAACCCGCCTGGTTGAGGACGCTTTACCGGCTTCAACCACTACCAATTCAGGAACTGCAGCAAGGGTCTCTTGAATGGTTTCAAGCAGCTTGGGAAAAGTGCAATCGCTTTTAAGCAAACGTTTGGTGCCTTGGGCCAGGGGACTGTCCGGCGGCACCTCGGTCATTGCCGCGTTGGAAAAAATAATGACGGGAACGGTCGTCAGGCGTGGATCGGCGTGCATGAATTTGAGCACGTCGGCGCCGCTGACCCTGGGCAACATCAGGTCAAGCAAAACCAGATCGGGAACGTGGTCGGAGAGAATATCAATGGCAACCTGGCCGTCCTGGGCGCATTCAAGGTGAAAGCCTTCGCGCTCCAGGCGTTTTTGATACAGACTTTGCGAAACCGCGTCGTTTTCAACAAAGAGAATGGTTTTAACGCTCATCATGGCTTTAAATGCATTTCAGCACACCAACTCTGCGGCGAGCGTATGACTTGGCAACTTTCCCCCGGATGGTTGACCCGGCGCAGGCACCGCTCGTGTTTCTCTCTCACCTCACCGGAAAAAGCACCACCCGTGCCAAAAACCACCTGTTTTCTTTTATATCTTTTGGCGGAGAACAGCCACTCGGGAGAGGCTTAGACAGCCCGAGTTCAAGGTGCTTTTAACCGCAAGAGTCGTCAAGTCAGAGGCTTTTGATTTCCTTCAAACTTAACCGACTACGGCACGGAAGGTGCTGAAAACGTTCCGGCGTAGCGACTTTTTTACAACAACACCTTAACACCAAAGCGAAGGACAAAAAATGCAAACGACCACAAAGAAGAACGAAAAAAAATCGCAAAATCGCAGGACGAACGGAATATTTGAAACCGCTTCTCTCCGCGAACAGATCGAAACCCGCGCGCACGAAATTTATCTCGCCCGCGGCTGCGAACCAGGCCACGAACTGGACGACTGGCTGCAGGCCGAGCGCGAAATCATGGGATGGTTGTAAATACCTCCGGCCAGGGCATGACGGGCGGCGCCGGATGCGCGCCAAATTAATTCAGAAGCCATCCTGGCGGCTATCTGCGACTGCTGCCTGTTTTCGGGGAAAGATCACCAACGCGCGGCGCTTAAACCGGCGCCGCTATCGTTTCAGGGAGGCGTCAGTTTGATGCTGTTCAACAGCCGCCACGATGGTATTGACGCTGTGAATCACCTTTCGCGCGGTTTCCGGGTCGGGAATTTTCAGGTTGTAGTTTTTATCGAGCGCCACCACTACCTGGAGCGCATCCACGGAATCCAATCCCAGGCCGCCGGGGCCAAAGAGCGGCTGGTCGTCCTTGATTTCATCCGCCGCGTTCGGAAGCATGAGATTTTCCACCAGCATGCGTTTGATTTGCCTTTTGAGTTCTGCTGAATTGCTCATTGAAAATTACGCCGTCAATTTTGAATGCCGAGCCTGTAAGGTAACCCGCTCCAACGCAAGCCGGAAATGAGGCCGCGTGTTGACTCACGGATAAATGTTACCCGGGGCGGGAGTCAGTCATGACAACGTTGCCTCAGGTTGGAGGTTACTCTGGGCAGTGAAGAACAGACGCAGTTTTTGTTCAATGTTTTTCTTCAAAGCAAAGGGGTTGAGTTGAGCGTGTTCCGCCCTCAGACGCGCCTTTGTGCTCGGACTGATCTGGGGGCTGGCGAGCAGCCGAGCGTAGGGCGTTTGTGGCTTCTCATACCGACGCACCGTGCGGCTGCCGCGTTTGTCGCGGCTGCGCAGCTTGAGCGTCGGGCGGAAGTGGTTTTGGAACTGGCTCCATTCCCGGACGTAGAGGTCGTTCATGAGCGGGACCAGTTGGGGATGCTCGAAACGATCGTGACCGAAGAGTTGGCGCACGTGGGTCCAGTTCTTTTGCTCGACGTGAGCGTTGTCGTTCTTGCGATAGGCCCGGCTGCGGGTGAAGGGCACCTGGCGCCAGGGCCGGCCGGTGAGGTATTGATAGAGCGGCCAGTTGAGGAACTCGCTGCCGTTGTCGGCATGGAAGCTTTTCAAAGCAAAAGGAGCCTGGTTCTCGATGTCCCGCAAGTGGTCCAGGATGGCGCCGGAGCTTTTGTTCCAGACGGCACGCAGTTCGGTCCAGCCGCTGTAAAGGTCGGTAAACGTGAGGGAATAGACAAAGTTACCGGCGGTGGTGTCGCCACAATGGGCCACCGTATCGGCTTCGATATGGCCCGGCGCGGTGGTATCGAGCGGGCCGCCGCGGGTCGGAATGCGATGGCGCAAGAGCGTGCCGGGTTTGGTCGCCGACAAACTCCGGCGTGGATAACGCACGCGCGCCGGCCGCAACAGCCGGTCGATCTGAGCCGGGCTGATCGTCAGCAGCTGCTGACGCAGTTGCGGCGACAAAGCGCCGTGCGTCTGCTCATAAAAGTCCAGCCATTCGGGCAAGGCCGCCTGCAAAAGCTTGGAGCACAGTTGATCGCTGGCCAGCCAGATCGCTTTGAGTGGCGGCAGCACCACCGCTGGCTTATAGGTCGGCGGCGGACCTGGCTTGCGACGGGGCGGCTGGAGCACTGAGCCGTTAAGCAGTCGCAGCGCTGCTTTGCGGTGATAACCGCAAATCGCGCAGAACTCGTCCAGAATGCGGCTTTTGTGCTCGCGACCGGCGCGCTGATAACGACCGTGGATTTTGGTTAAATACTCCCGTTTGCTGGGCAGACTCATGTCCGTTGCTTGGGTAACCACGATCTTGAGTCAACGAAGAGCTAAACCCCTCGTCCAGCTCCCCGCCCCGGTAACATTTATCCTGAGTCAACACGCAGGGATGGAGATTTGCTTTTCATGCTTGCGCCAGTGATGGAAAATTGTTCTCGTTGGGCTTGTATTTCTTGAAACTGGGCTGTTGCCGGTGTGATGCGAGGATGTTTATGCGGCTTATCAAGGCCTGAACGGCCGATTTTACGGTTGGCACGCCTTAGTTCGTGATTCGCGATTACCGCTTTCCGACAAACCTGTGGCGTAAGAGTTAAGACCAAAAAAACAAGTGTTCGTATGACAAAGAAAATGATCGTGGCTGCCGCGCTTTCCGTGTTCGCAGCCGGGTTGGGCATCGCGCAGCAACCCGCGCCGGTCAGGGTTCAACAAGGATTGGTTCAAGGCACTTCCGAAGACGGTTTGACCGTTTACAAAGGAATCCCGTTTGCCGCGCCGCCGGTCGGCGACCTCCGCTGGCGCTCGCCCCAGCCCGCCGCGAAGTGGGACGGCGTGTTGCAAGCCACCAAGTTTGCCCCGGGACCGATTCAAAGCGCGAGACCGCCGTCCGGAATGAGCGAGGACTGTCTCTATTTGAACGTCTGGACGCCCGCAAAATCGGCAAAGGACCGCATTCCCGTGCTCGTCTGGATTTACGGCGGCGGCTTTAGCAGCGGGGCTACGTCTGATCCGATGTTCAACGGGACGAAATTGGCCCAGAAGGGCGTCGTGCTGGTCAGCATCGCCTACCGCGTCGGCCAGCTCGGGTTTCTCGCGCACCCGGAATTGAGCGCCGAGACCACGAATCATGTCTCGGGCAATTACGGCTTGCTGGATCAAATCGCCGGCCTTCAATGGGTGCAAAAAAATATCGCCACATTCGGTGGCGACCCGAAGAAGGTGACAATTTTTGGTGAATCGGTTGGAGGAATTTCGGTGAGCATGTTGTGTGCGTCGCCGCTGGCCAAAGGGCTTTTCCAAGGCGCCATTTCAGAAAGCGGCGGCTCGTTCGGACCTCCGCGGCCGACTACATTTCCCGGTGAAAATTTGAAACGTCTCGCCGACGCGGAGCGCGGCGGGGAAGCTTACGCCAAGAGCGCGGGCGTCTCGTTTCTCGCGGAACTCCGAAAGATCGCGCCGGACAAACTTCCGGCGGGCCGCGGTCTCGGCATGGCTTGGCCAATCATTGATGGCTGGGTGATTCCCGATGATCAATACAAGCTCTACACGGCGGGCAAGTACAACGACACGCCGATTCTCGTGGGCTACAACTCCGACGAAGGCGCGAGTTTTTCGCCTCCACGAAGCCCGGAGGATTACATCACCAACGTCATTACGCGTTACGGCCCTTTCGCGGATAAACTGATGAAAGCCTATCCCGTCGGCTCCAACACGGTCCCTAAAACCGCGCGTGATCTGGCCCGCGACGCGGCGTTTGGCTGGCACACCTGGACCTGGGCGCGGCTGCAATCGCAGGCCAGCAAATCCAAAGTGTTTTATTATTACTTCGACCAGCACCCGGAATATCCGGAAGGCTCGCCCCGCGCCGGTTACGGTTCACCACATGGCTCGGAGGTAACCTACGTTTTCGAGCATCTCAACCCCAAGAATCCGCAGATTAAGCCGGCGGACCTGGAAATTTCGGACGCGATGTCCATCTACTGGGTGAACTTCGCCAAACACGGCGAGCCCAACGGCAAAGGCGTTCCCAAGTGGCCGGCCTTCAGCAACCGAAAACCTCAAGTGATGTATTTCAACCAGACGCCACACGTTGGGCCGGTGCCCAGCGCCGATTCGCTCGAGGTTCTCGATGAGTATTTCGCCTGGCGGCGGACGCCGGAAGGCGAGGCGTGGGCGAAATAAACATCGCTCAACCTGCCTCATGCATCTGGAAATCAAAGCGCGGGTCAGAAAAACCGGCATCATTTCGGGGTTCTTGGTTGTGGCCTTGCTGCAGTTTCTCGCCGCGTTGCCGGCTCCGGCGCAGGAAAAACTGCAAACTGTCCCGCACGTCAACCCCCGGCTGATCGTCCTGACGGATATTGGCAACGAACCGGACGATGAGGAGTCGTTGCTCCGCCTGCTGGTCTATTCCGACCAGTTCGACATCGAGGGCCTGGTCGCCGTAACTTCGACCTGGCTGCGGCAAAATCCGCGCGAGTATCTCATCCGGCGCGACCTCGCGGCTTATGCACAAGTGCGGACAAACCTGTTGAAACACTCGGCGGTTTTTCCGCCGGTGGAAACTCTGTTGGCGGTGACGCGCACAGGGCAAACCAATTACGGCATGGCCGCCGTCGGCGAAGGGAAAAGCACGGGCGGCTCGCAGCGGATCATCGAGGCGATTGACCGCGCGGATGACCGGCCGGTTTGGGTGACCGTCTGGGGCGGCCCGAACACGTTGGCGCAGGCGCTCTCGGACGTGCGCGCCTCCCGTTCCCCGACCGAAGTGGACAAGTTTGTTGCGAAGCTGCGGGTTTATACCATTTCCGACCAGGACGACTCCGGACCGTGGATTCGCCGCGAGTTTCCAAAACTGTTTTACATCGTCTCGCCATCGGATACAGCCAGTAATAAAGGATACAACCGTGCGGCCTGGACGGGTATTTCCGGCAGCGGCGGTTTCCATTTCGACATGGTGTCAAATCCCTGGCTGGAGACAAACATCATCAACAATCACGGTCCGCTCGGCGCGTTGTATCCACGGCGGAAGTATCTCATGGAAGGCGATACGCCGAGCTGGCTGGGACTGATTGATCACGGACTCGGTTGGGAAATCAGCCCCACCTACGGCGGCTGGGGTGGGCGTTACCTCCTTGACCAACCGGCAGACGAGACGCGCCCCATCTGGACGGACAATGCAAACACCCGCGACACCGTCTCTCTGGGCAACGGGCGCACCGAGACTTCCAATCAAGCCACCATCTGGCGCTGGCGGGAACAGTTCCAAAACGATTTCGCCGCGCGCATGAATTGGTGCGTGGCCGGTGATTTCAAAAACGCAAACCACAACCCGCACGCGGCACTCAACGGCAATCGCTCCACCGATGTGGTTACGATCCCGGCGAAAAGTGGTTCAACTATAAAATTGTCCGCCGCAGGAACCGACGCCGGCGATGACGGGCAGAGCGTGAACGTTGCCTGGTGGATTTACCAGGAAGCCGGATCTCTTGAGGGAGCAACCTTGACCCGGACCAACGGGTTGAACACGGAAGTTGTTCTCCCGGCGGCGAACAGTCCGGGTACGGTGCATCTCATTTTGCAGGCCGAAGACGACGGCACTCCGCATCTTTTTGCTTATCGGCGCATCATTATTCAGGTAACGCCGTGAACCCGGCGACCGACACACTCCACCGGCGACTTCGTCCCACACCTGTTCCGCTGAAAGTGATATCCGCGATCGGTGAAAATATTCGTTTTTCAGGGATGATTTGTTAGAATCTTTTAGTCTATGAAACCGATGATTGCTTCCGTGCGCAAAGCCCTGTTCATCGCCCTCGCCATCACGAGCGCCAGCGCCACCTTTGCGGCCGAGAACATTCGGAAGTTGCCACCGCCGCAACCCATTCCTGAAATTCCGCCGCCGCAGGCACAGGACAGCGTGCCAATGGGCGACTCGAGATCGTTCCCCGAAATGAAGCTGGATATTCCGATTGCGCCCGGACCGTTCGAGCCGACCTGGGCATCCATCGAGAAGAATTATCCCGGCGAACCGGCCTGGCTGCGCGAGGCGAAGTTCGGCATCTGGGTTCACTTCGGCCCGCAATCCGCCGGCGAGAGCGGCGACTGGTATGCGCGCAAGCTCTATGTGCCCGGCACGCCCGCCTACAAAAACCATCTCAAGAAATACGGCCACCCGTCCAAAACCGGCTACAAGGAAGTCCTGCGCGATTGGAATCCAACGAAGCTTGATCCCGCTGCGCTCACGAAGATCTATCAGGACGCAGGCGCCCGCTTCCTGATGATCCAGGGCGTGCATCATGACAACTTCGATTTATGGAACTCGCATTATCAGCCGTGGAATTCTGTCAACCTCGGGCCGAAGCGCGACCTGATCGGCGAATGGGCCAAGGCGTGTCGCGCGGACGGCATGCGTTTTGGCATAACGTTCCATCACGAATACACCTGGTGGTGGTGGCAAACGGCGTTCGGCAGTGACACTGAAGGCGACAAAAAGGGTGTTCCTTACGATGGCAACCTTACACTGGCGGATGGCAAGGGCAAATGGTGGGAAGGCCTTGATCCGCGCCTGCTATACGGCATCAACCTGCGCGAATACAAAGGCGTGACCAAGGCCGCTTACTCGGGGTGGTCGCCGCCGCCGGCGGGCATATTCACGAATCACCTGCCTTACGCGAAGTGGTATGCCACACAATGGGCGCAACGGATGATGGATGTGGTGGATCAATACGATCCCGACTTCATCTATACCGACGGCACAGATCAGCAGCCGTTCAGCGGCAGAGGCACCGGCACGGGACTCAAGGCCGACGCCATGCAGCGCGTCATTGCCGATTTTTACAACCGCGCACTCCAGCGCCGCGGCAAAGTGGACACGTTCAGCATCGTGAAGTTCCGTCGCAAAACCAACGGCACGATCACGACCGAGGAATTTGGCATTCCGCCCAACATCAACACCAACCAGCCGTGGATCGCCGAAGCGCCGGTGGGCGATTGGTTTTACGCGCCGGGCTTCACCTACGATTCGGGCATGATGATCCGTTACGTCATCGAAGCCGTGGCGCGCGACGGCAATGCGGCGGTGTGCATTTCGATTCTGCCGGACGGCTCGCTGGATGAAGGCAGCCAAAAGATGTTGAAAGAAGTCGGCGTTTGGATGCGTCGCAACGGCGAAGCGGTATACGGAAGCCGCGCCTGGACGATCCCCGGCGAGGGGGAAATGGTCAACGGCAAATTGAAGATGCTTCCGGAAGGAAAATTGGAGCGTCGCCACGCGGACTTCAAATTCAGCCCTCAAGATTTTCGTTTCACCGTCGGTAAAAACGGCGCGCTCTACGCGTTTTGCATGACCGTGCCCGCGCCCGGGACGCAGTTGACAATCAAGTCGCTCGGCACGGACGCTGGAAAGCTCTCGCAACCGGTCAAATCGGTAAAACTGCTCGGGCATGACGGCGAGCTGCAATGGAAACAGGAAGCTGACGGCCTCGTTGTCACCTGTCCGGCAGAAATGCCGTTTGCAGCTTCGGTGGTGTTCAAAGTGGAATAATGCCTGAATCTTGTTGTGCCAGCCCTTGGTCCAGACTCAACCCGAACTTACACTGAAGCCTGGGCGATGCGGCACCATGACGCACGATTACGCGCCTCATCAGTCGCGTATTGGGCCGGGGCGTTGACCATCGTGGCTCCAGCATACACCGTCGGGTCAGGGCTTGGGCAATGCCAGGCTGCCATGCAGAATCAAAACAAGGTCGTCTGCATCTTGTGGTTCGGGGTTGACCCAACGCGAGCCGAAAACCAGTTTAGGGACGGCAGTGTTGCCACGTTGGACAGTGTCGCCGTAAATCCGAATGGAGGTTTGCATATAGCGGTTGATCCAGGGGTCGGCCAGGGCAGCATCGAATTTCGCCTGGCCGACCAATTCAACCGCTTTTGCCTTGGCGGCGGCGAGGCTTCGCGGGTGCCAGAGATCGCCGGACTCAAACGAGAACATCCAGCGGTCGAAGGCAGGAAATGCCTCGCGCCTGGCCACCCAAACCGCCAGACCAACTTTGGCCAGTTCGCAGGAGTCCTTGAATTCATCCACCTCCCGGGAGATGTAAGGATTGCACCGGGGGTTCAACGGCGCCGGACACAGGGCAAAGGCCAGCTTGCCGCCGTAGCGGCGAATCGCCTCATCGAGCATCAAATGCAATTGCTGGCAATGGGGACATTTATAATCAAAGAGCAAGGCGACGACATAGGGGGCATCCGGCGAACCGACCAGCGGCACGGCGTGCGGGTCGAGGGCGGGCAGGTTGTTCTGCGACTCGCCGCCGCGATAGACGGCCGGGGGAACAAAATGGACCTGGCAGACCGCCAGGATGCCGGCCAGAACCAACCCGACCATTGCCAGACCGAACGCTGGGACAAGGCCAATAATACGCCTTGGGGCAGTGTTCGTGTTGGCTTTCGGCAAGAGATTGCTTGAATCATCGTCGAATTGCATGGGCGCACGCCAGATGACCAAAGCCGCCAGCAACAAACCGGTAATATGTGTGGCCATGCAATAGGGGCAAAATGATCCGATGATCCATTTCTGCAAGATGATGAACCACACGGCGCTTCCGGCGACCGCCCCGACCTGAACGAGCATCGCACGCCAGGCCAGCCGCCGAACCGGCGACTCCGTGGCCGGACCAATGAAAAGACTGGCCACCAGTATCGCGAGATACGCCCCCGCCGCCAGACCGCTGACGGGCAACACACCCCCTATCGCCGACCAACGGCTGCTGAGCACCTGGTCACACGAACCCCCGCCGCCGCAGCCGATCACCGACCCGCCCATCAGATAATGCCAGCCCAGATAGGCGCTCAACGCCAGAGCCAACGCGCTCAATCCCGTCAAGACCCGGCGCCACCAGGGCCAGGACCGGCGAAAAGAAGTCATTTCTTTATTGGGAACCAGGTTCAATCCTTTCGTGTGTAATCTTCGCGGTGAAACAGAAAACTCCGCGACCCGCCATCGAGCCACGGAGCTTTAATCTGTGTGGTCCAGGACGGTTCGAGCTACTCCCGTCTATTTCAGCTCCCCAGGCGTCATCACTCGGCTCTCCTGGCAAACTGGTTCGGCGCACCGGGCGTGGGAACGTTGCCGGCGACTTGCGCCCCGCTGTCGTGCGCCTTGGTCAATCCACTTGTGAGGATAATGCCGCTGCCGGATACCTGTGCATCCGCCATGTGCGCAGAAGCGAGCGGCGCCGCGACGGTAATTGTGGCGCCACTAACAGGGCCACCGCCAAAGCCGCCGCGGCGTCCAGGATTGATGGAGGCGACAACCGCCGATTCCAGGTTTGTACCGCTGTCAATGGTGATCGTCTGGCCGGCGCTAAAACCGACCGCGTTGGCGACAGGAATCACGGTCGCGCCCACGTCAGTGGCAGTGCGCACCGTGGTGCCTCCTGCCGTGCCAACCGTCGCGATGACGGCGGTCTCGCGGTTCACGCCCGTATCAATAATGATGGTCTGGCCGGCGCTAAAACCTTCGACGCTGCCGACTTTGATATTGTTCTCGCCGGCGGCTGAATTGACCGCCAAAGTGATGGCGGTCTGCAACTGGAAATCGTGACAGTTGCTGCCGGTGTCGGCGCCGTCCGGGAAGCGGCCCGCGCTTCTGGCGGGCGTGGGACCGGCCGGAGCGCCTCGCCTGCCAAACCCTCCAACCGCGCCAGGCGAAGGCACGCTACAGCCACTCCCCGGGGACGTGCCCTGGTAACCCTGCGCAGCCCATGGGTCAACGACGCGACCGTAGTTAAGACTGTCAACGACCAAGGCGGCGGCGTCACGTAGCACCATGTTGCCGTCGTTGGCGAGGGCGGGACCCCCGAACCACTGGTTGGGCGCCGGAGGCCCTTGGTAGCCCGCCGTCGTGACCGCGGCGTCACGCACAACCGCGTTGATCGCGTGGTCCTCGGCCAGGGGGCTGTCCAGCGTGATGCCGGTGCCCAGCGGCTGGAGCGGCTCGTTGCTCGCGTGGGCAAAGGCCGTCGCCGGCTGGAAGCTGATCCCCGTTCCCCTGACGCTGAAGGGGAG
>DATNHM010000038.1:0-17581 GCA_035604955.1 Candidatus Limnocylindrales bacterium
CGTATTCCAAAAATTAAACGGCCAGGGCATCACCATCGTCATGGTCACACACGAACTGGACATCGCGCGTTACACCCGGCGCAACGTGATTTTGCGCGACGGCAACATCGTGAGCGACATAATGGTGGCCAGTCGTCTGAACGCGGAAAGGGAATTGCAGCAGCTTCGCGCAGCACAACAACTCGCGTTATGAGAATCTTCGCCTCACTAAAAATCGCCGGACGCGCACTGCGCCGGAACAAGATGCGTTCACTGCTGACGATGCTCGGCATCATCATCGGCGTCGGCGCCGTCATCGGCTCGGTCAGCCTGACTTCCGGCGCCACCAAACAGGTCGAGGACCAGGTCAGCAGCCTGGGCGAAAGCGTGATCACCGTTTTTTCCGGAAATTTCACCAGCGGCGCGATGCGCGGCGGCTGGGGCAGCGCGCCGACGTTGACGGTGGCCGACGCCCTGGCGATTGGGGGGTTGAAAAACGTCGTGGCCGTCAGTCCTGAAGTGCGCGACCGCGCTCAAGTGCTCGCCAACGGCCTTAACTGGAACACGCAGGTGATGGGTGAATCGCCCGATTATCCGCAAATCCGCAACTGGAGTATCGCCAGCGGCACGATGTTTTCCGACCAGGATGTGCGCAGCCTCGCGAAGTCCGCTGTGATCGGCAAGACCGTCGCTGACCAGTTGTTCCCCAACGAAGACCCGGTCGGCCAGACCATCCGCATCCGGAACCTCCCATTTCTGATTGTCGGCGTGCTGGCCCCCAAAGGCTTCAATCTGTTTGGACAGGACCAGGATGATACGGTCGTCGTCCCTTACACGAGCCACATGCACCGCATCACCACCCGCACATTTGTGAACGACATTCTGGTGCAAGCCGCCAACGACAAGGTGATAAACAGCGTACAGAATGACATCACGGATTTGCTGCTCACCCGCCATCGGAGCAAGGAGCAGGACTTCACGGTGCGCAACCAGCTGGAATTGATGCAAGCCGTCACGGACACTTCGCGCACGATGAGTTTTCTGCTCGCGGGCGTCGCCGCCGTCTCGCTTATTGTCGGCGGCATCGGCATCATGAACATCATGCTGGTGAGTGTGACGGAGCGGACGCGCGAAATCGGCATCCGTATGGCCGTGGGCGCGCGCGCGCCGGACATCCTCATGCAATTTTTGATTGAAGCCGTGACCTTGAGCGCGATCGGCGGTTCCATTGGCATTGTCGGCGGCGTCAGTTTTTCAAAAATTGTCGCCTACTTGAAGGACATGCCCACCGTCACACCCCCGACCTGGATTGTCATTGCGTTCGTTTCCAGCGCCATCATCGGTATTATCTCCGGGTTTTATCCTGCGTGGAAGGCGTCCAAGCTCGACCCGATTGACGCCTTGCACTATGAATAGCGCGTGACTGCTGAAATTTTGCCGACGCACACGCCGGCGCTTTTTCGAGCCGCCGTGAAACGCGCAGCGGAGTTGCTGCACGCGGGCGAGGTGGTCGCGTTGCCGACGGAAACGGTTTACGGCCTTGCCGCCAACGCGTTGGACCAAAAGGCCGTCGCGAAGATATTCCGAATCAAAGGCCGGCCGGCAAATAACCCTATCATCGTTCATGTCGCCAGTGTCGAAATGGCGAAGCATTGCGTTGCCGATTGGCCAGCGGATGCAAACAAGCTGGCGAAAGCATTCTGGCCTGGTCCGCTGACGTTGGTGTTGCCGCGCACAAAGGAAATTCCCGACATCGTGACTGCCGGCGGTCCGACCGTCGGCGTGCGGTGGCCGAGTCATCCGCTCATTCAAGCGGTGATTCGCGAGTGCAATTTCCCACTCGCGGCGCCCAGCGCGAATCTATCCAGCCGGATTTCACCGACCAACGCCGGGCACGTACGCAACCAACTCGGCGGCAGAGTTCCTCTGATTATTGACGGCGGCCAGTCACAGGTGGGCATTGAATCCACGGTGCTGGATTTGACCCCGCGCTTGCGCGCAAAAACGGGGCCGCCGGAAATTTTGCGCCCGGGCATGATTCATGCCGAATCGCTCGCCGCCGTCTGCGGCAGAATGACGAGTGGCGAGTGGCAAGTGACGGGAAACGAGACGCTGCGCAGTCCGGGTCTTCTGCAGAAACATTATTCGCCAAAAGCCAAACTGGTGGTTCTGCACTGGCGCGACGATGCGGACTTACGCCGACAACTCGTCACCCGTCACTCGTCACTGGTCACCTGCCATGTCATTGCTCATACGAATATTCCTTCCGCCGAAAATTTTGCCAACGTGTGCGTGATTCCGCACGATGCGGAGGCGTTTGCGCGAGCAATTTATGCGGAACTGCACCGCGGCGACGAAGCCGGCGCGGAATGGATTGTGGTTGAAGCGCCGCCGGATTTGCCGGAATGGTCAGCGATTGCGGACCGGCTGCGGCGTGCCAGCCGGTGAGTTCGGAACCGGCGGGGGCGGACCTATTTCTGCAATTTCCAACGTTCTGAATCGGTCAGGAACAGGCGCTCGGGGAAAAAGCCGGGAGGCGTGCGGTCGAGTGGAAAGTTGATCGGAACCCTGCTTTGCGCCGCAGTCTGAAAAATAAAGCCGCCCCAGGTGTGCTGGTCGGGGCGTACCCAATCGGGTCCAAATGCGGCAGCCATCGTCTCGGGCGTGAGGTAAAGCGCTTTTACTGACTTCAAATAATCATTGATGGCGAAGAAGTCATCCTGGTAGTTCAAGGTCAGCCAGACGGATTGGCGCTGGCCGTACCAGGCAACCGCCCACGGCACGTCGCTCATGATCAACTCGTTTGGCCCCATCCAACCGGCAATCGTCTGGATGTCCGGCGGATAATACGGCGGATAGGCCACCGGCCTGGTTCGAGGAGGCAAAAGTGTAAAAATCAGCGGCGCACAGCATAATCCCACAAATACAACTTTCACCACCAGACGCAATCCGCGGAGCGGCAGCTCCATTTGATCAAGCAGGATGAGAAACAAACTTACGCCGTAAATAAATACCAGCGGCGTCAACAGCACCAAAAGATTTTCAGAATTAACCACTGGCGACTCATCCGAAAGCTGCGTTTGCCCCATTGCCTGTACTCCGATGAAGACCGCCAGACACATCAGTAAAAAATAGCGCATCCGCCGCACGGCCACGCTGCGGAAACTCAACAGCAGACCCGTCAGGAACAACATACTCACCCAACTACCACCCAGTTTGGGCAGGCTGTCCTGCAGGATGGTGTGCGTATTGACCAGAAATTTGCGCACATAAAGTCCCAATCCCAACGCATCCGAAAGATGAGGATTAATGGAACGTTCCAGTTGAAATCCGGGGAACGCACCTGTCCCTTCGACGATGGCAAACCCTGCTGTTCCGAACGGCGTGCCGCTGATGGTGAAATTGCGAATAATCCAGGGCGCCAACACCAGCGCAAAAGCGCCGAAAGCCGCCAGCGCGCACCAGGCCCGGCGCGGCCCGCCAAAGAGAATAAAAAAAACGGCCACGGGAATTATCACCCAGCCAAAAGCATATCGCGTAAGCGCGCCTGCGCCGGTCGCCACCCCGGCCGCTATGGCCAGACCCAGCAGCCGGCCAAGCGACGCTTGCGGATCACGCGCTACCTCTTCCAGACGCAGGATGCACCAGATCAGTCCGAAGAAAATGATGATCAGCAACATCGTGGACAGGCCGGACACACTGAACCGCCACAACCAGTCACACCCCAACACCAAAATGGCCGAAAGCTTCGCCACGTTTGTATCAAACAATTTTCGAGCGAGAAAAAATGTCTGCACCACCACCACCAGCAAAAGCACTTCATTGAACAACGCAATCAGAAAGTCCGGTTCGTAACGCCAGAAATTTCCGCCGCTGCTCCAGAAGGCGCTTTTGAGGTCGAGCGGGTAATGAAACGGCAGCACCTTCATCAGGCCGGCCAGCACGAGCGGATACACCGGCGGGTTGGCCAGGTCCGGGTGCGCGGTTTTGACTTGCGCGAAGTCCGTGCCGGCGCTGGCCAGCGCATCCGCCGCCTTGGCCTGGTTATGGCTCTGCATGAGATACAGGCTGAAAGGACGGATGAACAGCGTGGTATAACCCCTGCCCTCCGCGAGGTTGCGCGCCAATTGCGCCGAGTCCATCGCTTCCGGCGTGGCGAAGTTGCGGTAGGCGAACCAATTGTAGACGAGCATCAGGAACAGAATCGCGACACAAAAGGCGGCGGTCTTCAAATGACGCGCGCCGCCGCCTTCTTCGAGTTTGTGAATCCAGTCTTGTAAGGATGGCATAATTAAAATCCTTCCAGGTGATACGTGTGCAGTTTGCGATGAAATGTCCGTCGACTCATGCCGACTTTCCTGGCGGCCAGTGTGCGATTACCATTTGTCTCTTTCAAGGCGTGAATGATTAATTGTTTCTCCGCCTCCTTCACTGTCAAATCATTTCGCGCGAGCAAGGGCGTCTCGGCGGCGCGCCCGCCGGAACCGCCGCGCACCGAAGGCGGCAAATCGCGCGCCGAAATTTTTTCGCCGCGGCACAACACCACCGCGTGCTCGACGGCGGCGCGCAACTCGCGCACGTTGCCCGGCCAGGCATAATGCGTCAGCCATTCGAGCGCATCCGCGGTAAATTCGTTCACCGCCTTGCCGTTCTCCTGCGCAAACTCGCGCAAAAACCTTTGCGCCAACAGCGGAATATCACCCGCCCGCTCGCGCAACGGCGGCAGATCAATTTCCACCACACGCAGCCGGAAGAACAAATCCTCTCGAAAAATCCCGCCTTTGACCAGTTCCTCCAGGTTTTTGTTCGTCGCCGTAATGAGCCGGACGTCCGCCGTCAGCGTCTTGTTCGAGCCGACGCGCTCAAATGTCCGTTCGCCCAGAAACCGCAGCAGTTTTACCTGGATGGCCGCGTCAATCTCACCGATTTCGTCAAGAAACAACGTGCCGCCCTGCGCCTGTTCAAAACGGCCGATACGCCGCTCGTACGCGCCGGTGAACGCGCCCTTTTCGTGGCCGAACAATTCGCTTTCCAGCAACGTCGGCGCCAGGGCCGCGCCATGCACAATCACCAGCGGCTGCTTCGCGCGCGGACTGAGTTGGTGAATGGCCCGTGCCACAAGTTCCTTGCCCGTGCCACTTTCGCCCGTGAGCAAAACCGTGGCGCGCGACGGCGCCACCTGCTGGACAATCTCAAAAATTTCCTCCATCGCCGGCGATTTGCCGACGATGTTTTCCAGGCCGAACCGGGTGTCGAGCTGTCGGCGCAACGAAACGTTTTCTGTTTCGAGGTTTTGCCGGCGCAGCGCGCGCGCGATGCGCATTTCCAACTCGTCAATTTGCAACCGGCCCTTGGCGATGTAATCGTCCGCGCCGCGTTTCATCGCTTCCACGGCCAGCTCCTCCGAGCCATAGGCGGTCATTAAAATGCAGATCGGCGGCCGGGCGAGTGATTTGGCGCGGGCAATCAATTTCATGCCGTCCTCGCTCGGCAGGCGGAAATCCGTGAGCAGCACGTCGAAGTTTTCGCGTTCGAGCAGTTCGCCGGCGGCCCTGGCATCTTCCGCCACATACACGTCATAACGCTCTTCGAGCGCCGCACGCAGACCGTCGCGAGTCGGCTTCTCGTCGTCCACAATCAGCAAGGTCGGTTTTTCCGTCACAGATTTCAGCGTTAAGTTTCGGTGGTTCCTTCCGGCAACAATCGCGGCTGGCGCTCGTGCAGCGGCAGCCACACGCGAAATGTCGTGCCCCGGCCCGGATGGCTTTCCAGTTCAATCCGGCCGCCGTGCGCGCGCACGATGCGCTGGACAATCATCAAACCCAGGCCCGTGCCCTTTTTTTTGGTCGTGAAAAACGGCTCGAAAATGCGGTTGATTTGCTCCTCCGGAATGCCACCGCCGGTGTCGGCGACACTCACCCATACGCCGTCCGCGCCTTCGCCGGTCTGCAGCGTCAGCGTGCCGCCCCGGGTCATCGCCTGCATCGCGTTTTTGATCAGGTTCACCAAAACCTGCTGCATTTGTGTCACGTCCAGCGGCGCCGCCGGCAACCGGCGCACCAGTTTCGTCTTCACGTTCAAGCCGCGATTGACCAGTTCCGGTTGGAGCAAGTCCAAGGTTTTTTCAACTACGTCGTTCAAGGAAGCCGGTTTTAATTGCGGCGCCACGGGACGAATCGCTTGCAAAAATTGCGTGATGATGTAGTCAAGCCGGTTGATCTCGCCCTTGGCCACGTCGAGGTATTGTTCCAGTTTTTGTGACGGGTGACGGGTGACCGGTGACGCGATCTTCCCGGTGCTCGTCACGCGCCAGTCGCCGCTCTTAAATTTTTTCAATTCCCGCTCCATGAGCTGCAAATGAATGTGCAGGGCGTTGAGCGGATTTCCGATTTCATGCGCCACGCTGGCCGCCAGCAACGTGAGCGCCTGGACGCGCTCGCTTTCAATGGCCTCGAAGGTTTTCTGCCGCGTCTCGGTGGCATCGTGCAAAATGAGCGCGACGCCGGAACTGCCGGTAGCTTCGCCATCGAGCGGCGCGGCGTAAAGACGCAAAAAGCGCGGACGCGGATAATCCACTTCAAATTCGTGCCGGGCGACGTGCCCGCCGCTCTGGCGGTCAAAGCGCGAGAGTTCTTCCCAGTCGAGTTCGGGCAGAAAACGCGTGACATGGTGGCCTTCGACTCCCGGCTGCATGCCCAGCAGGCGCGTGACCGCCTGGTTGAAGTAAAGGATCCGGCCCTGTTCATCCACGACGAGCACGCCGTCTTCAATAGTGTTAAACAGCGTCTCAAGAAAACTGCGTTCCCGTGCCAGCCGTTGGACCACCGTCTGCAAACCCTCGGCGTCCAGCCGTCCGATGCGGCCAAGCACTTTGTCGAGAAAACTGGATTTGGGCCCAGCCATTGAACAGAATCAAGGTTTCGAAGCGACAAAATGGCACAAAACACAAGGCCGTCAATTCAAAAGAAAGCGTTGCGGTGGCACAACTAAACCGGGAGGGACGGCGTGACGACGCAGCTGGAATCAGACTTCGTTTTTGTTCGTCGTCAGCATCAGAAAGATTTCTTCCAGGGCGCCGGACGCGCCGCTTAATTTGCGCAGCTCTTCACGCGTGCCTACAGCAATCAATTTTCCGCCGTTGATGATGCCGATGCGGTCGGCCATCTCTTCGGCCACACTGAGTTCGTGCGTGGACATCAGCACGGTCATGCCCGCGAGCGACCGCTCCTTGAGCACATCTTTCACCACGCGCGCGTGCTGCGGGTCGAGGCCGACCATCGGTTCGTCAATCACAAACACTTCCGGATCGTGTAGCAGCGCGGATACGATGGCCACCCGCTGGCGCGTGCCGTGTGAAAGGCTTTCGAGCGGAAGATTCGCAAAATCGGCCAGATGAAAACGCGCGATCAACCCTTCCGCGTTTATTTCAATTTGCGCGTCGGCCATGCCGAACAATTGCCCGGTAAAACGGAAAAATTCCCGTGCCGTCAGCTTATCGTAGAGGAAGGGAAAATCCGGCACGTAGGCGAGGCGTCGGCGCGCTTCGAGCGGGTTTCCCTGCACGTCAAAGCCGCAAACGCGCGCATAACCGGCGGTCGGTTTCATCAGGCCGGTGAGAATTTTCAGCGTCGTCGTTTTGCCGGCGGCGTTGGGGCCGAGCACGGCAAAGAACTCCCCGCGCGGAATGGTCAGGGTCACGTCGTCCACCGCGACGAGGTCGCCAAATTTTTTGACGAGATGGACCATTTCAATCATGGCGTGCGTTTCAAGGGTTGCCCAGCTGATCGAATGAGGCCATCACGCCGCCGGGCAGCTCGACGCGCAGGATTTCGCCGAGTGTGCTGGCGTAAATGACAATGGGACGGTCAAGGACGCGGGTTTCCAGGCAATAGGCCGGTACGAGTTCCCGGCCAATGGTCAACCGTTCAAGATGCGCCTCCCAATGAATGTCGGGCGCAGGCACGCCGGGGGTTTGGACAACAATGGGTAAATCGAGGTCGCCGACCCATTCGCCGCCCAGATTCCCGGCGAACGCATGCCATAATGCATTCGGATCTTTAAAATCGTCAAAGCTGAACACGCGCTCGGTGCTGATGTCGTCGCTGGTGATGGTCAGTTGAACCGTTTGTTCGTCGGCCAGGGAGTGAACCTCGGCGGTGGCGGAATGCGAAGATACTTTCAGATTCAATTCGCGCCACTCGCGCTTGCGCGAAAATTTGAGGAGACCATTAAACGTCAGCCGGTTGGTAAAATCGCCAAGGCCCACGTTCCCATTAAATCGAATTTGATAGCCCGCGCGGGCATTGATGGTTTCGGGGACGGGTTTGCCTTCATCCAACGAGGCCATTTCCTGTTCGATACTCGTGGAAAATTCGCAGAAACCGACTCGCTGGCCATCTTGAAAGACCGTCAGCGAGGAAATGTCCGGCGCAGTCAAAATTTTCTGCCAGACCAAAGCCGCGGGCACACGAACACCGGCGCCATGCGAAACGTATTCGGCGCGCCAGAGAAGCACATTCATCGCGATCCAAAACACGGCGATTAACAGGAATGTAATGCGTGGTATCATGTGGCGGTCAGGGCGGGGGAAGGTTCAAGACCTGGCCGACGCGCATCCGCCGGGGTTCCAAACCCGGATTGGCGGCCAGCAGGGCATCCAGCGAGATACCATACCGGCGCGCAATGCGGACGGGTGTTTCCCCGGCGGCAACCATGTGCGTGCGCGCGGTTGCCTTTGTCGCCGTCAATCGCGGCGAATGATCTTCGCCGGGTTGGCTGGCCGGAGCAGTGACATTTTGCGCCATTTGCGGTGAAACTGGATTTGCGGAAGCCTGCGCCCCATCAGGACCCGGCGGCGGAGAAGCTTGATTCTTAGCCGCCAGTTGACTCGTGTAATAGGCGCGCCATTTGTTGACCTCGTCCTGCAATTGCTGATTTTGTTCGATCAACTGGTTGATTTGTTTTTGCGCGGCGGGCGTGCTCGGCAATGGCATTACATCGGCGGCCAGCTCTTGTTTGCAACTGGTGATGTGCTGTTTGATAATTTCAGCGTTACCCGCGTTCGGATTGAATTTCAAGTATTGCTGATAATGATAAATCGCCGCCGCCGGATCGGACTCCTTGTTTTCGTAAAGCATTGCCAGTTGAAAATGCGCCGCTGCCGAGCGCGGATTTGTCTCCAACGACTCTTCAAACGCTTGAATGGCGCCCTGATAATCCATCGCATTGACGCGGCTCAGGCCGAGAACGTAATGCGGCTCTTTTTCCTCGTCCGACTGGTTCTGGCCCGAGGGCAGGCAGCCGCCCAGCGCGATCCCAACCCAAAGGGCAAGCACGCCGAACCAGAAGCGATTTCCACATGACATGATGCGAACCTAAACGAACCCTTTGATAGGCGCAATCGCGCGTTGGCTCAAGGCAAAAGCGGGCTTGAGATTCCACGCCCCGGGGCGCAACCTGTAGTGGATCGCGCGCGTGGCGGAATGGCAGACGCGCCAGACTTAGGATCTGGTCCCGAAAGGGTTGGAGGTTCAAGTCCTCTCGCGCGCACCAATTGAACGGCCCTTCGAATCAGTGTTCAGCGTATCGACAAACCCATTCACAGCCGCAGGAAAACTTTTCTTTGATACAGGAAACGTGCGAGCCAGAACGCCAGCAGCAATCCCGTTACCGAAATCATTAATTGCCCGAAGCCTTGGGCCACGCGTGCGTCGAAGAATGTTTTGATGTCCCCCCCTGCCAGCCGCTGCGCTGGATTGGCAAATGACCCAAGGATGTTGTCGGTCATATAAAGGGTGATGGAATTCATCCCCATCCAGACAAACGGCTGGCACCAGCGCTGCCATTTCCACACGTCCACAATCTGATAAAACGCGCCGAGCAGGATAGCGCTGTAACCGCCGGCCACTAGAACGTAAGAAGACGTCCAGATTTTTTTGATGACGGGGAACTGCAATCCCCAAAGCAAGCCGAGCGCGACGCCAACGACGCCGAATGACAGCAGGTAAATCACCTTGCGTGGATCCTTGATTTTTTGGTCCTGCAAGAGCAGCCCGGCGAACACGCCGAGCATGCAGGTGCCAACGGCGGGAATCGTGCTCAGGATGCCTTCGGGGTCCCACGTGCCGTCCCATTTGAAGCCAGGCAGATATTTTTGGTCAACATAGTTGCAGAGGTTCACGCCTTCGATGAAAGTTCCCCGGATGAAATGCGTGCTGGTCATGCTGAGCTGGCTCACATTCGTAAAGCCGCTTTCCCTCGCGATGGTTTGGGTTTGGGGCGTTGGCCGGACATCGGGAAACGGAACAAACGTCATCAGCGCCCAATAGCCGATGAGCAGCCCCACACAAATGGCCGCCAGCGCGCGTGGGCGGAAAAAGCAAAAGCACAGCCCGGTGAAGAAATAAGCCAGCGCGATGCGCTGCAGCACTCCCAGCAACCGGATGCCGGGCCAGAGATTGTCGAAGCCGCCGTATTCAAAAATTCCAAGCCCATACAGCAGGATGCTGCGGATGAAGATTCGCTTCAGCGCCCGGGCACGACCAACGTTCGCTATGGTTTTGCTGAGTGAAAAAACCAGTGAAACACCTGCCATGAAAACAAACAGCGGAAAAATCAGGTCGTAGAAATGAAACCCTTCCCAATTGGAGTGGTTAAGTTCATAGGCAAGAAATTCGGTCGGCTTGCTTTGGCTCAGTCGATTCAAGGCGTAAACCAGCGAATCGGCGCCAATGATCCAGAACATATCGAAGCCGCGCAATGCGTCCAAGGACATCAAACGCCGGCTGACGGAAGAAGTTTGAACTGGAACACCTTGCGAAGGCACAGATTTGGTCTTTGCTGGCATAGCCAATAGTTCGAATCAACACCATGTCCCAAATCGCCCACACGTCAAAGATTTTTTGCGGCAATCTATGGAACTTTCCCAACAAGCCGTGTGCCTCCCGGTTGGGTTGGCCTCATTTCCTTTGCCGGATACAGTTGACGTGACTCCACTTTTCGGGCCGCCGGTTGTGACAGTCTGTGCCTTAAGAAAGCCGGCGGGATCTGAACACCAGGGCGCTTGAACAGCTAACAGCCCGGCCGACCGCCGGAAAAATTTCATCCGCCCCTCCGTCGAATCTGCTCTTTTTTCTCTTCCAATTCGAATTGAAGTTTCTTGCGTTCCGCAACCAATTGTTCCTGCAGCGTCCCTGCCTTCTCCATATCGCCGGCCTCCCGAACCCTGTTGATTTCATCTGCCAGCGCAAGTTC
The DNA here is from genome assembly GCA_035604955.1 of Candidatus Limnocylindrales bacterium. Taxonomy (GTDB): domain Bacteria; phylum Verrucomicrobiota; class Verrucomicrobiia; order Limisphaerales; family UBA11358; genus UBA11358. The sequence goes on from DATNHM010000038.1 coordinate 11,233, forward strand.
ACGCCCGGCGATTTTGGCGGCATATTGGGAATCCAGCTCCGCCAGTTGTTTTTTCTGCGTTTCGGTTAATTTTTTCGACGGCACGTTTTTCTGCAAACGCTCCATCGCGAGTTCATAGGCGGTTTTCATATTGGAAGCAAACCGTAACCGGTTAAATCGGTTAAATGAGTTGTAAGACCTTCCAATGTTACTTTCAACCCATTTAACCAATCACTCATTTAATGAATCCTAACTTCACTTCTTCTTCCACGGCTGGCTGGGAAATTTAACCGGCGGTGGCGGCTTGGGCCGTGCCATCGGCAATTCGGCATCGCCTCCAGCCTTCGCGTCGGGTTCATTGGCTTTGGCAGCGTCGGCGCGCCATGATTCGATTTTTGCTTGCAGTCCGTGATGCTCCGCCTTTTGTTTGTCACCCGCCTTCATGTAGAACAACGAGAGGTTCGTATGAGCCAGTTGCTCGCGCGGTCGCAACTGTTCGGCCTTGAGGCCTTCGGCAATGGCAGTGGCGTAGTCACCCCGGCGATAATACGCCATGCCGAGCGCCAGTTGCGCGTCAAAATGGCCGGGGTCAGCGGCCAACACTGCTTTGAGCCTGGCAATGGCATTCTGGAAGTCGCCACGGCTGAAATCAAACATGGCGTCATCGTATTGTTCCTGCAAAGTCATGGTGTCCGGTGGACGCTAGCCTACACGGTTATTGACATGCAAGTAGCTCATTATGACAAAAGAAAACTTCCACCGCTGGGATGGGGTTATAAATTAAACTGATATTAATTTTTACCGCCCGACCCACTTCCATTCAAATTGATGTAAGTCGCTTTCCGTGAGATACATAAACACATGATTAGAATTTGACACGGTCGCTTTTGGTGGCTTACTGTGACAAGGCAACGGTGTAATGCGGCTTTCACTTTCAGTGGTGCATCTCACCTTGCTTGGCTAAAATTTGGTTTGGTATTTATTTGTGAGGGTTCATGAGTGACACAATTACAACCGCGTCGTCCCCTGGCGGCGCGCCGAAAGTTTCGGAAATTAATGAAGCGGTGATTCGCATCGCCGGCAATTCGCAGGACGGCATCCAGGCCATCGGCGGTTTTCTGGCACGGTTGGCCGGACGCAGCGAACAGGAAGTCATGACCTTCATGACGATCCCGGCCACCATTTCCGGCGGGCCGTCCATTTTTCAGGTCCGCATCGGTTCCGGCGAAGTTTTGAGCGCGGGCGACGAGGCCGACGTGCTGCTGGCGCTTTACCAGCATTCCTACGAAGACCACATCGGCTCGCTCAAAAAAGGGGGCATCGTGCTTTTTGATGCCGACCACGTCGAACCAAAGCCCGAATGGCAAAAGAGCTATCACCACGTCGGCATTCCCATTTCCACGCTGGCCGTCGAAGCCATCGGCGGCACGGCCAAGGACAAGGGCAAAAACATTTATGCCCTCGGCCTGATCGCGCGGATGTTCGACCTCAATGTGCCGAAATTGGAAAAACTGATTACTGAACGTTTTGGCGGCAAGGATGAAAGCATCGTGAAAAATGCGCTGGTGGCGTTTCACGCAGGTTATGCCTACGACACCGGCAATTTGCTGGAGACTTTCAAATTCACCGAAGGCCCGGGCAAAGGCGGCCATCAGGTCGTCATGAATGGAAACGAAGCCCTGGGTTACGGTCTCATTGCCGCGGGGGTGCGTTTCGGCGCGGGTTATCCCATCACGCCCTGGTCGGACATCATGGAACTGCTGCGGCGTGAATTGCCGAAATATGGCGGTACGTTCGTCCAATGCGAGGATGAAATCGCCTCCATCTCCATGGCCGTGGGCGCGAGCTATGCGGGCCGGGTGGCCGTCACCGGCTCCAGCGGACCGGGGATTTCCCTGAAGAGCGAAGCGCTGGGCTGGGCGGTCATGGCGGAAGTGCCGCTGGTGATTGTGGACGTCCAGCGCGGCGGGCCGTCCACCGGTCTGCCGACCAGCGTCGAGCAGTCCGATCTGAACATTGCCCGCTTCGGCAGCCACGGCGACTCGCCCCGCGTCGTGCTGGCGCCGGCGAATGTCGAGGATTGCTTCTACACCGCCATCGAGGCCGTCAACATTGCGCGCAAATACAACGTCCCGGTTTTCATCCTGAGTGACCAGGCCATCGCCACGCGCATCGAGGCATTTCCAGAACCGAACCTCGAAAAACTCTGCCAGGATATTTCACCTGATCTTTCGCCCATCCCCGATTTCAAACCGTATGATTTGACCACTCCGGACGGCGTGGTACCGCGCGCCGTGCCCGGCACGCGCATTGCCAGCGGCAAATATCCCGTCGCGACCGGCCTCGAGCACGACGAAGCCGGCCACCCGACTGCGGCGCCAAAGATGCACCAGGCCATGGTCGCCAAGCGGCGCCGGAAACTGCTGGCCCTCCAGACGACGGTGCCCGTGCCGAAGGTTTACGGTCCGCCCGAGGGCAACGTCCTGCTCGTCGGCTGGGGTTCAACACAAGGCCCGATTCGCGAAGCCGTGGATCGCGCCCGGGCGGCGGGCGACAGCATCTCGTCGCTGCACATCAAACATCTCAACCCGCTGCCGAACGGTTTGGACAACATTTTCTCCGGCTTCCATCACGTGTTCGTGGTGGAGATGAATGATGAAGGACTTTACGGTTATGGACAGCTGGGCGGTCTGCTGCGCGCCCGTTTTTGCGATCCCCGGATCCGGGGCATCAACAAAACCGACGGCCTGACATGGAAGGTGAAAGAGATTCTCGCCGCCGTAAAAATGAAGTTATCCTCGAACGGTGAGGCCGCCAAAACCGTCTAAACCTTTACAGTTTTGAATGATTTATTTTTATGAGTGAAGCCATTGCTGAAATTCCCCAGCGCGTCCCGCAAAACGGGATTGCCCCGGCGCCGCTGGCGCCGGGCTCCGAGCGCAAGGGCCTGACGAAAAAAGAAATTGCTGCCGACCATCCGACGTGGTGTCCCGGTTGCGGTGATTTCTCGGTGCTCGCGCTTTACTTCAAGCTCATCGAGAAGCGCAAAATCTGGCACGAGAAGATTACGACCATCGCGGGTATCGGCTGCTCCAGTCGGTTCCCCTATTTCGTCCAGGCGCACGGGGTGCACTACATTCATGGGCGCGCGCTGCCATTTGCCACGGGCATTTCCCTTTCAAGGCCGGACTTGCACGTGTTCGTTTTTGGCGGCGACGGCGATGCCTTTTCGATTGGTGGCAACCATTTCACCCATACCTCGCGGAAAAACGTCAAGCTGACCTATGTGGTCATGGACAACTGGGTTTATGGCCTGACGAAAAAGCAGACCTCGCCGACGTCGCCGCTCGGTTTCAAGAGCAAGACCGACCAATGGGGCGCGGTGGATTATCCCATCAACCCGATGAAACAGGCGATTGCCGCCGGCGCCACGTTTGTCGCGCGGACCACGTCCTCGAACCCGAACCACGTGCTGGCGATGATGGAGGCCGCAATGGACCACGACGGTTTCGGCTTCGTTGAATGCCTGAGCGAATGCGTGGAATTTTACGAGGGCGCATTTGATGCCGCCAATCCGCGCAAAGGCGGCGTGTTCAACGAGGTCCCGAAGGATCACGACGTGACCGACGAGCTGGCTGCCTACAAACTGGCTGGAGCGGATTTCCCCGGCTACTTCGGCATTTTTTATAAAAATAACAAGCCGACCAAAAACGCGAAAGAGGCTGAAATCCAGCGCGGCATGATGGAAAAGGTCAAGGGCCTGAAAGACTGGCAGATTCTGCAAAAGAACTTCGACCGGATGAAGTGATTTGCGATTTACAATATACGATTGACGAGCCTCCAAATTTCTGGAGGCTCGCTTTTTTTCTGGCGTGCGTAAATCGTAAATCGTAAATCGTAATTCCGATGCCGATTTACGAATTTGCCTGTCCGCAGTGCCGGCGGGTTTACAGCTTCCTCTCCAAGCGGGTAGCGCCCGACCGCCTGCCGGTTTGTCCCAAGTGCGGCAACAAAAAAATGTCCAAGCAAATCAGCCGCTTCGCCCTGACGCGCAAGCTGGCCGAACCCGCGGCCCAAACCGGCCCTGAATCCGGCGAACCACCGATGCCGGATATGGACGATCCACGCATCGGGCGCGCCATGATGGAACTCGAACGCGACATGGAACATCTGGACGAGAACAATCCCCGGCACATGGCGCACATGATGAAGAAGCTGAAAGACCTCATGCCGCCGGGTTCCGTGCCCAGGGAACTGGACCTGGCCATCAAACGGCTCGAGGCCGGTGAGGACCCGGAAAAAATCGAGGCCGACATGGGTGACGTTCTCGGTGATTTCATGGGCGGCGAAGAAGGCGGCGCCGGCGGCTACACCCGGGACAGCGGATTGTATGATTACTAAAGGCGGGCGCGAAGTTAAGCGGACTTGCTTTACGTTCGAGGGATTGAGCTCCTTCGCAACCTCTCTCAATTCCTATTACCTGTATTTTTACATGCGGGATCAGTTTGGTTTCGGCAACAAGGAAAATCTCGCGTTCGCCGCCCTCAATGGCCTCATCTACACGATTTCAGCATGGCAAGCCGGGAAATTCGCCCAACGCCATGGCTATTTTACCGCGCTCAAAATCGGGTTTGGCGTGATGATTCTCGCACTCGCTGCCGGCTCGCAATCTCACCACGCAGCCGGCGTGATTGTTGCCACCGGCCTGTTCAACGTCGGTATGTGTTTTCTGTGGCCAACCATCGAGGCGCTCGTCAGCGAAGGCGGTAACGCTGTCACCCTGCCGCGCGCCGTCGGCACTTACAATCTCGTTTGGGCCTCCACCAACGCGCTGGCCCTGTTCAGCGGCGGTACCCTGGTGGAAGCATTCGGATTCAAAACCATCTTTTACCTGCCGCTGGCCCTATGTATCGGGCAATTGGCGGCGACGTTGTGGCTGGAAAAACAGGTAAACGGGGAACGATCAATGGGAAGCGCGCCCGCGCCGGTCATTCCGCCCGACCCCCACCGGCCGTCGCCGGTCAGGACCCGGGCGTTCCTGCGCATGGCCTGGCTCGCCAATCCGGTGGCTTACATCGCAATTTACACGTTCATTCCCGAATTGCCCGGCGTCGCGGCAAATTTTCATCTCACGCCGATGTTCGCCGGATTTGCCTGCTCGTTGTGGGGTTTCGTGAGGTTCGGAACGTTTCTGACGCTCTGGCTCTGGACCGGCTGGCATTACCGGTTCCGGTGGCTGGTGGCGGCGTTCGCGTTGCTCATCGTCTCGTTCGTTTCCATCCTCACCGTGCCGAGTCTGCCGGTGTTGATCGTAGCGCAGATATTTTTCGGCGGCGCCATCGGGCTGATTTATTACTCGTCGCTCTTTTACTCGATGGACGCCGGTGACACCAAGGGTGAGCACGGCGGCATCCACGAAGCGGCCATCGGCATCGGCAACTGCATCGGCCCGGCGACCGGCGCGCTAACGCTGCAATTCCTGCCGGGGCTGGCGCATGGCAGCGCCTTTGCCGTAAGCGGTCTGCTGTTGTGCGGTTTCGGCGCGCTGCTGGGAATCTGGAAAACTGCTCGGTAGGTTTGAGCAACAAAGTCGCGAAGACGCCAGGCAAAATTGTTGCGCATCCTGACGCAACTGTGCAAGCGTGGCGCAGATTGGCAATCTGCCGTATCGCCGAATGGAATTCGGCAGGGCGATGGCGGTTCGTGGAGCCAGCGGATTGCCAATCCGCGATACAGCAGACTATCAGTCTGCGCTACGGCGGCACACGAATCACCCCTTAAAACAGTTCCAAACGCTTTGCGTCTTTGCTTCCTGGCGTCTTTGCGTTAAAAAGAAAAGATGGAATCCGAACGTAAAACTCTGGACGACCGAGCGAAGATGACCGAGCTGGAGCGCATCCGGCATTCCGCCGCGCATGTCATGGCCACCGCCATTCTGCGCCTGTGGCCGGAGGCGCAATTCGCCGCCGGCCCGCCGGTCGAAAATGGATTTTATTACGACGTGGATTTGCAGCACCGCATCTCACCAGAGGATTTCGCCGCCATCGAGGCGGAGATGAAAAAGGAAATCAAGGCCAACCACCCGTTTGAGAAAATCACCGTCACGCGCGAGCAGGCGCTGAAGGATTCGGAGAGCGGGCGCCTCGGCGGGCTGACCGAGCGTCCGGGCAATCCGAGCAAGTTCAAGCTCGGCAATCTCGAAGCCATTCCCGAAGGCGAGCCAATCACCTATTTCAAGAACGGCGATTTCGTTGACCTGTGCGCCGGGCCGCACGTGATGCGCACCGGCAACATCGGCGCGTTCAAGCTCACCAGCGTGGCCAGCGCGTATTACAAGGGCGACGAGCGCAACCCGCAGCTCCAGCGCATC
>DATNHM010000039.1:0-102788 GCA_035604955.1 Candidatus Limnocylindrales bacterium
CATGCCCGGCTTCCACCGGCGTGTGCGTGGTAAAAATGCACTGCGTCCTGGCCGCGGCCAGCGCGTCGGCAAAGCTTTTTCCGGCGGCCATTTTTTCGCGGATCAATTCCAGCGTCAGGAAAGCCGCGTGGCCTTCGTTCATGTGAAAGACCGACGGTTCCAAACCCAGTTTGCGAAGCAGGCGCACGCCGCCGATGCCCAGCAGAATTTCCTGCATGATGCGCATGGACCGGTCGCCGCCATAAACGCGCGCGGTCAAGTCGCGGAAATGCTGGGCGTTTTCCGGCAGGTTTGCGTCCAGCAAATACACCGGGACGCGCCCGACGTTCACGCGCCACGCCCGGAAGTGAACGCGGTTCATATCCATTTCCACTTCGCAAACGAGCGGTTTCCCAGCCGCATCCAGCACGGGTTCCAGCGGCACGTTTTCCGGATCAATCAGCGAATAGTATTCGGTCTGCCAGTTGTTGTTGTCTATCGCCTGCTGGAAATAGCCTTCGCGATAAAACAGGCTGACGCCGACGAACCCGAGGCCGAGGTCGCTGGCGGATTTCGCGTGGTCGCCGGCCAAAATGCCGAGGCCGCCCGCGGAAATGGGCAGGGATTCGTGAAGGCCGAATTCGGCGGAAAAATAGGCGACGGGATGCTTGTGCAAATGCGGGGCGTTTTTGTGTCCCCAGGTGTTTTGCTCGTTCAGGTACGATTCAAAATTTTCCAGGACACCGCGGGCATGGCATTCCAGATCTTCGTCCTGCAACCGCACGCGCAGTTCGTATTCCGAGACCTCGCGCAAAACGGCGACGGCATTGTGGAACAGGTTCTGCCAGCCGCGCGGGGAAAGTTCGTTGAAGAAGTCCTGAGCTTCCTGATCCCAGCTCCACCACAGATTCCGGGACAGTTGCTGCAACCTGGCAACCAATTTATTCAACTCCGCACCCGCGAGGGGTTTTTTCATCATAGGTTTTTAACGTTCCTTAAGCACCGGCTCCCTGGCCAGTTGTTGGGCGAACATTAAAGTCACGGGTACGGTTCGGCAAATAAAATTTCCATGCCAACGGCTGGCAGCCTCCGCGGACAAGGAGGTTTCAGCGGCTGCGTAGTAATAACCGGATAGGCCGGAGTAAACCTGCCAAATTACGGCCCCACCAGAACGCGGTAGAAGCGCTGTTTATTGGTGGCGCCCGGGTCGGCCAGCAGGAATGAGTTGGCCGCCGGGTTGTTGGTGATGTAGAGCGTCATCCAGTTGGTGGCGCTTAAGTTGGTGGACATCTGCAGCGTGTAATTTTGATTGGAAACGCCGTTGAGGAGCATTTGGAACTGGCCGCCCAGCCGCGCGGGCGAGGAAATAGTCGGCCGGGGCACGACGGCTGTGACCGCAATCGAAAAGACTTTGTTCGTGGTGGTCGAATAGGCATCGGCGGCTTGAACCTGGAAATAATATGTGCCGCCGCTCGTCGGTGTGCCGGAGATGAGGCCGCCGGAAGACAACGTCAAACCCGGTGGCGGATTGGCCGAGCCCAGTGCCAGCGACCAGTTATAAGGCGGCTGTCCGCCCGTGGCGCCGAGTTGTGTGCCATACGGAACACCGACCGTGCCGCCGGGCAGGGAAACATTGGTGATGGCCACCGGCGGCAATGGCGGATTGTTGAGGATGGTCAGCGCCAGCCCGTCTTCCTCAACGGTGTTCGAAGCCGCGTCGGTCACGACCACATCAAAGTAAAATTTGCCGTTCATCACGGGCGTGCCCGAAAGAACGCCATTATTCGCCAGGCCAAGACCCAGCGGTGGAACGGAATAATTGGGAATGGACCAATGGTAGGGCGGCGTCCCGCCGGAAACCTGCAACGTCTGGCCATAAAAAATGCCGTTCGTCCCGTTGGGCAACGCCGCGGTATTGATTAGCATTGGTGGCGGCAAATTGGTGGATTGGAGGGTGAAATCCACTTGAATCGAATTCCCCGAAACACTGGTGAAATTAGTGCCGACGCACAGGTAGCCCAGGGAATTCAACTGGCCGCAGTCCAGACTGACACCCCAGTTACCGTTCCCGACAACAAATGAATAATAGCCGCTGCCGTCCGTATTGGTGGAGGAATTGTTGCCGACGCCATTATTGACGTAAACGATCACGTTGGTCACGGGCTGGCTGCCGGGATTCCGCACGTAGCCGAAGATTTGCCCGGCATTAGCGGGCAGCACGTTGAAATTCGCCGTGCCGCTGTTGGTGACATTCTGACTGTTCGGGCATTGATAATTACCAGGACCGAGGATGTTATCCAGGCTGTCATTACCGCCGTTGCAATTGAGTCCAACGCTCCAGACACCGTTGGCCACGTTCAAGGTGTAATTGCCGTTCGCATCGGTGCTCGCATTGACGTTGTAGGTGAAGCTATTAATCGTCGCGAAGGCAGCCACACCCACCCCTGCGATATTGGTGCCGCTGGACTGGACATTGCCGGTGATTTGGCTGGTCGCAAGAACGGCAGTGAAATTGATCTGTAACGCCTGTCCCAAGGCGAGATTGGTGCCGCCGTTTTGATCAAACGCAGGCTGGGAATAGAGGTAATTGGCCGGACTGTTTTCGGAAGACACCGATACTTGCCAGGGGTCGCCGTTGCCCAGGCCGCCGACCACGCCGACGAAATAGTTTCCGTTCGTATCCGAGTAGCCATCCTGTTCATATTCGTTGTTGTTGCTGTCGTAGGATTGAATGTCAACTTTTGTCACTGGATTTCCCAGGTTGTCCTTCACGCTGCCGTAAAACATGGCCGTGGCTTTGGGGTATGGTCCGACAATGCCGGTCGTGCCGGCGGAGACGTTGGTGCCGTTCTGGTAAGCAACATAGCCGTGAACAATCAGGCCACCGTCGTTGTTACCGACATTCCAGGTCCCGGGACTGACCCCGATGGAGAAATCACCATTGGTGTCGGTAAAACCGATGGCGATGAGGCCCGTTTGGCTTGCTGCGGGTTCAAAAACACCGGGCAATCCGATGCCGAAATTACTGGCATCAACAATCTGGCCGGAAATGCTCTGTGTTGCCGGAATGAGGCTCAAATTGGTGTTAATGGTCGCGCCACTGCCCAGGGTAAGTATCGGCGCGGCTGAATAATCGGCGACATAGTTATATCCAAAAGCCATCGGCACATACGTTCCCGGCGGTGCTTGAATGATGTAAGCGCCGGAATTGTTCGCCACCGTCCCCGCCACGGGCGTTCCCGGTCCATGATTGCCACTGCGTGGTGGAGGAAACAACAGGACCACGGCGTTGGGAACCGGTGTGCTGTTGCTGACCACATTGCCGGTGAATTTCTGCGCAAACGCGAACTGGGTGACGGTGAAGGAATTTGTGATGGGCGAGAAATGCCCGGCTGGACTGGAGAGCACCACCAGGTATTGCCCGGCAATGTTCTGCACGAAATCCCCGTTCTGAAAATTCAGCGTGGCCGTGATTTGAGTCGCCGTCGTGTCGTTGTCGCCGGGGACATTGAGGTTCGTGACGCCGCCAATGACCATGCCCGCCTGGCCATCCGTCAAATTAAACTGCTGCACCAGATAATCGCCGGCATCCACGATGCCATTGGTGTTGAGATCGAGAAATTTCTGGACCACGACGGTGTCGCCGCTGGTCAGGTTGGAAACCTGCAACATAATCGTCCCGTTGTAGGTGTTGCTGACGGTCGAGGGAGTGATGTTGAAAGTTACCGCCGAAGCGATTTGAGCAAAGCCGGCCGCCAGGGCCAGCGCAATAAACAAGTGTTGGATTAAGGTTTTCATAAAATTATTTCTGGATTGCAACCCTCAACGATTAGCAGGAAACATGCCTGTTGAGTGATGACAGACGGCAATTAAAATGGTGCCGGTGTTGTATTAACAAGTCTGTTGCGGGAAGACCGGGTTATATCCCGGGACGGACAACTTCAAAAGGATTTTGGTAATTAAAGCTGCCCGCGGCGTCTTCGTCCGGGAAACAAAAACGCGTTTTGATTCGCAATTGGCCCGGGCGCGATTAAATTCCCGTTCGATATTTGGATGAAAAAATACTGGCACGTCATCGGTATCGGGATTCAGAACAACCTGACGTATCGGGTCAATTACCTGACCCGGACGCTGTTCAGTTTCATCCCCCTGTTCGCCATGCTGTCGCTCTGGCGCACGATTTACGGAGGGCAGGGGGCGGCCATCGCCGGTTACACGCTGGCGCAGATGATCTCCTACTACCTGCTGGTGGCGGTGGTGGATGTACTGACGGCGGTGAACGAGGATGACTGGCAGATTGCCGCCGACATCCGCGAAGGCAACATCAGCCAGTTCCTGCTGAAGCCGGTGGATTATCTATGGTTTCGGTTGGGCCTGTTTTTTTCCGGGCGCATCGCGTTTACGGTCGTGGCCCTCGTGCCGCTGGCAATCTTCATCGCCTGTTTCGGGCGCTATTTTGTCCTGCCCGTCAATGGAATAGCCTGCCTCGCCTTTCTGGTTTCACTGGTGCTCACGGCATTGCTGCAATTTTTTATTTCCTATGCCATGGCCATGCTCGCCTTCTGGGTGCTGGAGGTTTCCACGTTCATTTTCATCCTGTTCGCGTTTGAATACATCGCCAGCGGACACATGTTCCCGCTCGATGTTTTGCCCCCGGCGCTCAAGCACGCGCTCTTTTTCACGCCGTTTCCTTATCAAATGTATTTTCCCGTCAGCCTTTACATGGGCAAAATTGCGGGCGCGGATTTGTGGCAGGGGATGCTGGTGCAGGCGGGCTGGGTAGTGCTGGCGTACGTCTTCGCGCGATTCATGTGGAACCGTGGCATCCGTCATTACGGCGCGTTTGGAGGATAATGATGAATCGAAAGTCGAAAGTCGAAAGTCGAGAGCAGGCCGGGCCGGGGGCCGGGACTCTCGCCGCTCGTCCCTCGACCCTCGTGCGCTATGGCGGCATCTATGGCACGTTGTGGAAAACGTCGGTGACCCGCGAGATGTCGTTCAAGGGCAATTTCATTCTTTGGATCGTCGTCGAATTGCTCTGGTTTGCGATGCAATTGTGTTTCATCGGCGTGCTTTATTTGCACACGAACTCCATCGGCACTTGGACCCAATGGCAGGTGGTGTTGCTGGTCGGCGCGAGCAGTTTCATCCAGCAGACGTACCAGGCATTTTTTCTGACGAACTGCGTGAACGTTTCAGAACTGGTCCGCACCGGCAAAATGGATTTTCTGCTGATGCTGCCGATCAACACCCGCTTCCTCATCTCACTGCGGCAGGTGGACCTGGGCGCATTCGTCAATGCCACGTTCGCCATCGCGGTCATGTTTTATGCGGCGGCAAAATTGAATTTGCATCCGACGGCGGTGCAGTTCCTCGGCTTTCTGGCGCTGTGCGCGGTCGGTATTTTGATTCATTATTCGTTGATGTTCATGCTGGCCGCGATCAGTTTCTGGACCGTGCGCGCGCAGGGTATCGTGTGGGGTTACTACAATCTGTTCAACATCGCGCGGATGCCGGACGAGGCGTTTCGGGGTGTGTTCAAGGTGGTCTTCACCTTTGTGCTGCCCGTGCTGCTCGTTTCGAATGTGCCCACGCGCGTGCTGGCGGATAAATTGCAGTCACCGGTCCTGTGGCTGGTACTGCTGGGGATGGGCGCGGTTTGCGCGCTGGTTTCCGAATGGTTCTGGCGAATCTCCGTCCGGCGTTACACCAGTGCCAGTACGTGATGCTATCGGCGAAGCAGTCTGGCGCAGGCTCTATTTCTTTGGCAGAGCTTTGGCCACGGCCTGTTCCAGAGCGTCGCCGCGCAGGTCGGTGGCGATGATGATGTCGTTGCCGTCTAGGAGGTAAGTCGCGGGGATGGCCTCAATACCGTATTTCGCGGCCAGTTTGTTGTTCCAGCCCTGACCATCGAAAAATTGGGGCCATGGCATGTTCATTTTCCTGGTAAAAGCCGAGAGCTTTTGCTGGTCTTCATCGAGGCTCACGCCGATGATTTCAAAACCTTCACCGTGATGCCGGGTGTAGGTCTTGAGGACATTTGGCAATTCAGCCACGCAAGGTCCGCACCACGTCGCCCAAAAATCAATCAGCACCACCTTGCCCTTGTAATTGGCAATGGAAAGCGGTTTGCCGTTCACGTCCTTTACATTGAAATCAGGGAATTGTCTCCCTGCCGCCAGGCTGGCATGCAACTTTTTCGCCGCAGCTTCCGTCGCTTCCTGCTGTTCCAGTGCGGTCACGAGATGGGTGCCTTGAAATTCGCTTTTGAGCTGTTTTATCAATGCCTCGGCTTTTGCCGTATCTTGAAACACCTCCGAATAAAGTGTCGCCTTCATGAAGAGAATTTCCGCCACCGCGTCCGTCTTTTCGCCCTGGTGTTCCGCGAGCAGGACGTCGAACTGTTTGAGGTCATCCGCCAGGGCCGATTCCGTCTTCTGGCCGGCCTGGATGTCGGCTTTGATTTTGCCGACCAACGCCTTGAGCTCGGCGGCCGGATCATTGGTGCTGGCGGCAAAAAGGCGCGAACCAAAGAGCAACAGTGCCACTGCGACCAACGCGGCTGAAAATAATTTTTTCATGTCGGTAAACCAGGGGAGGCGGTCTTCGTAACTATTGATTCGGCGGCGCTCCCGGGCCGGGCTGGTTCATCTGCTGATAATCCTTCGGGGTTTGAAAAATAGATGCGTCAACGGATGACTCTTTTGCCGAAACCAGCGTGGACGTGACCTTTTGTCCGTTCATCTCCATTTGTGTTTTCACCACCATGCCCGGCAGCGTATTGACATCCGGCGCTGCGCCTTTGGACATTTGCCCGACCGGCGAATCGTTCAACTTGTCCATTTGAACCTTGATTTTCGCGTAGTCCGGGAAATCCTTGGCCACCCAGACCGTCTGGTTTGCGCCGTCCGGGCTTGACCAGGTGTAAATGTTCGCGTCGTAATTGCCCACCTTCTCGGTTTTGCCCGTGTCCTGGAATGTCGGCGGCGCGGCGTTCGTCCCGGCGCTGGCCCGCGATTGTTTCAACTTCTCAGCCATTTGCTTGATCTCCGCGCCGGGAACCTTCATCGCAACTTTCTGTTGGTGCAACAGCGTGGTCGAATCGCCCGAACTCAAATCCATGATGGTGCTCATGGGTCCTTGCGGGCTGGAGGGCATGTCCACGCGGATTTTGTCGCCTTTGATTTGCGTGGTAATGGTGCCGTTAATCATCGCGCTTTCGACTTTTTGCTGCAAAACAAGATCGGCGCGCGCGGCCATGATGCTGAAAGCCAAGCCCAGAGATATCACAATTTGTTTCATAATGACATGAGGGTGCTCCGGCTTCCGACGGAAGGAAAGCAGAAAGAACAGAAAAAAGCGGCCAGGGGCGCAATTATGACATCCGCACCAAAAGTTAATTGGCCGGCGGTAGAATCGTAGCGTCGGCGTCCTCGCCGGCGGGTAAAAGCGGCGTCCCGCCGCGTATTTTTGGTTCGCGCACCGGGCCGGTGCTTGAACTCGCCGCCGAGACGGGTGTATTACGGTGCGGATATCAAATGGCGCCCAGCGGCCAGTCCAGCCAAGTTTTACTGCCGTTTCGTCCGTTTGGCTGTTTTGCCGGGCCGGGCGGCAGCGATTTGTATTGCCCGGCGCGCCCATTCGACCAGGCGCTGCGGATTTTCCAGCACGTCCGGCGGCACTTCATGATAACTCATTGTCCGCGTGCGTCCTTTCGACTCATAGGTAAACGGCCCCATGCCGTGCGCCACGTAATCGGCTTGCGATTGCGTGTCCGTCTTGAAGAACAACCGGCCCTCGTCCAGGATCCCGAAGAAATTTTCGTTTTGATAGAGTCCGTGCGCGCCAAACATGGCTTTTGCCCGCACGTCCGGCAACACCCTCAACTGGTCCAGCACAAATTCTTTGAATGAGTTGTCCGGCATGGCCGGATATTAAGACAGAATGAACAGGATTCAAAAATTATCCTGCCAAGAAAGGTGGGAGCTGTTAATACTGAAAACAGTAAGCTTGGACAGTTTCGTTGTTCAAAGCAATCAAAACGCCGCTTTGGCCGCCTCGCGGCGCAAAGGCAAAACTTTCAACATTCTTTTCGTTGGCAAGGGAAGAGATTTTCCGTCCGTCAGAAGTGGCAAGGACGAGGTTTCCCGAGCCGTCAATAAACGTCCAAGCCAGTGTCCCATTGCCTTCGAGGTCGCCGGCGGCAAAATTGCACGACCGCCAGCCACCCGGATCTTTTATGGCCGAGGTTGTCCAAGCGACTTTCCCTGTGTCATCAAACGCCTCCGTGCGATCCCCGTTGATGGCGATGACTTGAATGGTTTTGTCGCCCGTCCGGCAGGCGCTCATCTGTGCGTAATAACCGCCGTCCGGTCGCAATGATTCCAGTAGATTGCCTTGGGTATCGAATACCTTGACCGTTCCGCCCGCCTCGGTGGCGAACACCCGCGCGGGCTGGTCCTTCGTTGCGGGGACAATGGCTTGGTTCCAGACATTGCCCAATGCAACCGACCAAAGCTTTTTCCCATCGCTGGACCATGCTTGAAGCCCGCCGCCTCCGTTCATGCCGGCAATCATCTCATCCGTCCCGTCCCCATTCAGATCGCCCCAATGCGCCCCATCCACGCCAAACAAGGCGCTGACGTTCCAGAGCTCTTTCCCCGTTTTATCCACAACCGTGACCTTGCGACCCCAATTGGTGTAGCCCAACAGGCGGGGGCCCTTTTCCTTGTTCCGTCCACACTCAATCAAGGTGAACCGGCCGGGCAAAGGCAGAGATGAAATTTCAGCGCCGGTCAAATCGAGGACGTGCAGCGTTGAGCCGGCAGCCACCAATATCCGGGTGTTCCCGCCGTTTTCCCAATCACCCACGCACAAGGCCTGCGCGCCAGGAATTTCTTTGGACCACATAAGAACGGGCTTCAACGTTGTGTTTGCATCCGGGAGCGCGGGCGGGCCGGTGGGAGCGGGCTTGGGCACGCCTTGGAAATCGGGCGCCAAGGCATTGCTCCTGAGATCACTGTACTCATGGTATCCGACCGCAACCGTTTGGATGACACCTTGCCGGTCAATAAAGAAAGTAGTGGGAATAGCCTGGATATCCGAGTAGGGCGACGGCAGATTTTTAGCGGAGGCAGTGGGATAATTGACGCCGTTCTTTTTGACGAAATCTTCCAGCGTTTTCGTGGCTTCATCCGAAATGCCAATGATGGCCAGATTATCCCGCGACGTTTGGCTGTAGAGTTCAATAAAATGTGGAATTTCCTCCCGGCATGGCGGACACCACGTCGCCCAGAAATCCAGCACCACCCGCTTGCCTTTCAAGTCGCTTAATTTAATGGTCCGGTTATCGAGCGTCGTGACGGAAATGTCGGGCGCTTTCACACCTTCCCATTTTGTAAAATCAACCTGCTCGCTCCGGGAAGCCGATTGCATGAGTTTGGTGAACTGCCGAAAGGCAGAATAGTACAAGGCGGCGAATCCAATGCTGGCGATGAGACCGATAATAGAAAGGGCCGTTCCCCAGCGGGCCATTCCGACGGGCCGCTTTTTCTTCATCAGATGGACTATCCCCAACGCCAGTCCGATCAATCCCAGGATGCCGCCCAGGAGCAGAAAACTTAGCACCAGCGAAAGAATCCCAAGCACTAGGCTGACGATCGCCAGCCCAAGCGGTGAAGGAGTCGCTGAAGTGGAATCATTGGATGGCGCTGCCATGGTGAAGCCTTTCGCTCTTTTGACGTGGTTTTCCTGACATGACTTGAATCAAAATTGACCCATTGGACTTGCCAAAGCAAGGGTCAAACCAACGTTCATTTCAACCCTTTTGAGTACAGGTCCGATGGAGAATTTTCTGACGGAAACTGCAGGTTTTTAACCACAACAAATGTGTTGTGATTTTTCTCGCCAAACTCTTTCGACAGGCGCATTTATTCGCGCCGGTGAGTTGCCCGTCCCTCTGCCTTGTCCACATGAAGCGGCGAGGTCCGACGAGTTGGAAAACTGGCAGGCCAGCACTGTCGAGTGTTGATGCAGAAATTCGTGGACATTCTGTTGGTTGATGACGACGCCAAAGATGGGGAACTGGTTTTGGAGGCGCTGCGGCAAGGTCACATCTCCACCAACGTCGTTCACGTGCTGGACGGCTACGAGGCGATGGATTTCATTTCCCAAAGCGGCATGTTCGTCAACTGGGGTGACATGCACGTGCCCAAGGTCATCCTGATGGATTTGAAACTCAAAACCGTCAGCGGCCTGGATGTGCTGCGACAACTCAAGGCCGAAGACCACACCAGGGCCATCCCGGTGGTGGTGTTCACCGCTTCGCAGCAGGACATTGATTTGATTGAAAGCTACCGGTTGGGCGTCAACAGCTACGTCATGAAGCCCGCCGAGTCCGGAAAATTCATGCAGGTGGTCGGGGACATCGGCAACTACTGGCTGAACATCAACCACCCGCCGGCGCATTGAATCGGCCTGGGGAAACCTGGCGACGGCCGAGCACAATCAAAATTGACACGCTGCTGGTTCAGTCATGGTCACCGTGGTTGCCGTTATGCCAGCCTTCATTGTGATGTTCCCAATGTCCTCCCCGATCCTCGTCATCCGGGAGAATAATGCCACCGGTGATTGAGAGCAGGGCGATGACGCCGACGATATAAAGGAGTAATCTCATAAGTCGGTTGGTTTTGATTGTTTCCTGCTGGTTTGCCGCACCTGCCGGGGCACTGTTGCACGGGCGCGAACGCAACTAAAGCTTGAGGGTGGATGTCGTGAGACAATCACCTTGCCAAACAATACGTCCCGTAGCTGTGATATCACTTTCATGAAGCGACTTAGTACACCCGGCCGGTTTGAAAAGGGTCGTGCGTTCACGTATGCCTCGAAGCAGAATTGTGGAGTTTACTGACGCGTTGAATTGAACCAAAGTAATTCAGCCTGATGATGAAACGGCCCCCGCACCTCCGATGCTGCTCCGGCGTAACCGGTCTGACTTTGCTGCTGTCGGCGCTTTCACCGCACCATTCATCTGCGGCTGTGTCGCCGGGCCAAACGAACGTAGCTGCAGCGACGACGCCCAGTGCCGACGAACAGTTGCGAGACGTGAGCATCCACGCGCAAGTGCCTGCGGGCGTGGGTACCGTTTATCTCACCGGGAATCGCCCGGAACTCGGCAACTGGAATCCGCGCGGTTTCGCCATGAACGGGTCCGGCCGGGAGCGGATCGCGACGCTGCGTTTGCCGCCAGGCACGCATTTGGAATACAAGTTCACACTGGGTTCCTGGGACCGCGAGGGGCTGGGGCCGTCGGGCACAGTGATGCCCAATTATCACTTGCTGGTGGACGCGGACATAAACGTCACTATCGTACTTTCCGGTTTCAAGAAAGCTGGCGCGGAATATCTTGATTATATTGCTGATTGGAAAGGTTCGGGCGTCTTAGGCCGGCTGGTCTATTGGACGAACCTGCCTTCGAAATTTCTCACCGCGACGCGGAACGTGGAAATCTGGCTGCCGCCGGGCTACGATGAAAAACCCACCCGGCGTTACGACGTTCTGTACATGCAGGACGGACAGAATCTTTTCGATCCGCGGCTCGCCAGCACCGGCGTGGATTGGGGCGTGGACAAAGCCATCCTGCGCTGTGTCAGGGCGGGAAAAATTCCGCCGCTGATGGTCGTCGGCGTCTGGAACACCGACCAGCGGCTGCGGGAGTATTCGCCGTGGGATGAGGGAACGAACTATGCAAAATTCTTGATCGAAGAACTCATGCCGCAGGTAAACCGGGCGTTTCGCACGCGCACCGGGCCGGAGCACACGTCGGTGATGGGTTCGTCCATGGGCGGGTTGATTTCATTCTGGCTGTGCTGGAAACATCCCGACGTGTTCGGAAGCGCCGGCTGTTTGTCCACCACCTTCCCGTGGACCGGGAAGATTCCCATGGAAGGTTCGGGTCCGCCGTTGATTGAGCGCGAAATCGCCGCCGGTGCGGGCGTACCGCGCGGGATTCGTTGGTATTTCGATTATGGCACCGGCACGCTCGATGCCACCATAGAACCGGTGCAGAACAAGGTCAATGCCTGGCTTCAGTCGCAGGGACTGAAGGAAGGCGAGGATTTCATTGTGCGCAAGTTCCCGGGGGCGGAGCATAACGAAGCCGCCTGGCGCGCGCGATTGGACGAGCCGTTGATATTTCTTTTCGGCAGCCGGTCCACGCCGGATCGTCGCCAACGCTGAGTTTCTACAAGAACCAATCCGTATGGCTGAGCAACGGATTGTTCACACCATCGCGCGGGGGATGTTGGCGGTGTAAAGGAGTCTTCCCCGGAAATCAATCATGCCCACTTTCATGTGGTCGGCTTGCAGGGAAACGGTGGTGAAGCCGGAGCAGGCTTCGGCAAATTTGGTATATCCGGTCTTGAATACGGGCCGGGCACGCGAGCCGGCGCCGGAATCAAACAGGTTCACCGTGCCGACCTGCAAATGCTGCAGGTTGTGGTCGTGGCCGTTGAAGTAGGCCTGCACCCGATATTGTTTCAGCAGCGGCAGCACATCTTTGATGAGTTCACGGGTGTCGCCATGTCCCAACGGGCCGCCGCCGGAATAAATCGGGTGATGCCCGATGACAAATTTCCAGGGCGCGGTCGAGGCGGCCAACGCGGCCTCGAACCAGGCGAGCTGTTTTGGAACGTCCTGCGTGCGAACGTGCTCGCGATAGACCGGTTCGTGCCAGTAACTTCGCACCATCGGCGTCGTGTCCAGGAAGAAAAAGTCCACGGCCGTGGCGGCGTCAATGCGCCGGGTCCGGGTGAAATAACGCGCGGGCATGGTCCAGCGCTGACTCTGGCGGCTGTAGGCGATTTGGGCGTCGCAATTGCCGAGATAATCGTGGTTGCCCAAGGCGACGTACCACGGGACTTGCAGCGAGGGCGCAACGTAAACGTCTTCAAACGTCTTCTGCCATTGCGGATCGTCGGTCGAGGCCACGCCGTGTTCGTAAAAATTATCGCCGACCGAAATGATGAATTGCGGCCGGAGGGTGTTGGCGGCGATCTCCATTTGCATGGCCACCTCCATCTGGTCTCTTTCGCCGTGCCGCCCCCAATCGCCAAAGACCAGAAAGTTCAGGCCGTTTGCCTTGGTATTCGCAACCTCGGAGGCGCGCAAGGTGTCCGGCAGTAAACGGCCCACCACGGCCGCCTGCGTGGCCACGAACAGAACGCGAACGAATTCACGCCGGGTTTGTTTCATAAACCTGTGGTCAGATTATACTGCCGTTTCCCGCTAAAAACAAAATTCGGTGTGACATATCAGTGACGCTGACACGCAATACTGGAATGTGTTCAATGGGTCAGGATAAATGTCAGGACCAATTTCTTTAAGGTATCGTCAGGCAGCCGCGGAGCGGCAGCGGAAATTAGCCGGGGACAACGTCCGCGGTTGGCGTGAAGAAGGAATCTCGTCCCGGAGGGACGATGGAAGATGAGCGTGTAATGGACAATTAACCCGGCACGGTGTGCAGGCTAATTTCCGATCTCTCTTTGGGTCGTGGCGCACAACTCCACAATGCGGTCAACCCTTGTTGCTTTGGATTAATGATTGTCGTCGTGGTGTCCACCATTGTCGCTATGGTCTCCACCATGGTCGCCATGGTCCGAATGGTCACGATCCACTGAATAACCTCCGCCTCTCCGATCTCCCCGATCTCCCCCACCTCTCGGGAAAATACACCCGGTGGAGGAGAGCAAGGCGATGACGCATATTACATAAAGTATAGATTTCATGTACCGAACCTTTCCACAGATTAACTGTGGCTGCTATAAGGTGTTACCCGAAGAAGGTTTCAGCATCGCGGCAACTCCACAACGCGCTCAACGGGTCAGGATAAATTTTATGAAGGAGTCCTGAGGCGAGCTGCAAGTGTCGAAGATCGGCCGCGAAAACGTCAGGTGCCAAGGCGCAAAGCGTTTTATATCGCCCTCTCAATTTGGAAACGGAGCAATTCAGTTTTTTGCCACCGCTTTGCCAACAGCCTGTTCCAATTCTTCACCCCGTAAATCCCGGCCAATGATTTTGCCATTGCCATCCAGCAGGAAAGTCGCGGGGATGCTCTCAATCCCGTATTTCACGCCCAGTTTGTTGCCCCAACCCAGGCCGTCAAAGAACTGCGGCCACGTCATGTTTTTTTCTTTGGTGAAGGCGGTCAGCTTTGTCTGATCCTCGTCAAGACTGATGCCAACAATCTCAAAGCCGCGGCTATGGTAGTTTTCGTAAGTTCTCAGAACATTCGGCAGCTCGGCAACACAGGGTCCGCACCAAGTCGCCCAGAAATCGACGAGAATCACCTTGCCTTTGAGATTAGTGATGGAGAGAGGCTGTCCCGCCAGATCTTTTTCGTTGAAATCGGGGAAAACTGTGCCGATGGCCAGCGCGTCGTTGATTTTCTTTGCATCATTCTGTTTTTGAATTGCAGCCAGAACCTGATCGGCAACCCGGGCTGGCTTGGTGTCGGGAAAATCGGTTTTGAGTTGCTTGATGAGTTCGACACCTTTGTCGGTGTTAGCAAACAATTGCAGGTATAACATGGCCTCGGTAAGTAGGACTTGTGCCCCGGCATCCGTTTTTTCGCCCTTGTGTTCGGCCAGCAAGGTGTCGAACGCCTTGAATTCATCGATGAAATCAGCCTCGTTCGTTTTGCCTTCATTCACCCCGCCGTGAATTTTCGCAAGCAAACGTTTGAGTTCCATGGGCGGGGTAAGTGTTTCGGATTGGATGTCATGAGCGTGTTCCTTGGCCAGACTCACCATTTTATCAAAGGCTGCTTTGCCGCCGAAATAGCTGTAATTGACCGGTCCGAGTCTGGGGATCAACTCATTGAGTTCTTTCCACCGTTCACAACGATACGCATACCAGGCGTAGTTGTGATACCAACTGGTGGCGTCGGGATTGAGGACAAAGAAGCGGTCAAACGCCGACTGGATGTCGAGCCAGACGTCAGGTCGTTTCCAATAGTTGGTTTTTTCCGAATCGTCAAGATAACGGCAGATGTCTTCATGCGCATCCAGCAGAATCAGCGGCACCTTCCCGCCCCAGACCTTTGATTGGACGCATTCCCAGCCGAAGGCCAGCAAATCGTCCTCCGAGCCATACCATTTTGGTTCCAGGTAATAGAGCTTGGCCCGGCAGATATCGTAATCGTTCGGGTTGATTGCCATGGCGCGATTAAACCAAAGTTCCATTCGATCCCTGCCCTCACCTTGTCCCAACTCAACCGAAAGCATCTGTAGAGGAATTCGCTCATCCTTGGGATTAAGATTCCAGGCATTGGTTAGTGCATTCTCGGCAATCACCAGTCGTTCGGAGAATAATTTCCAACCTTCCTCGGTGACAGTGTTGGCGTAGCCGCTGCCCCTCGCGTGCCAGGCCATTTGAATGTACGCCTCGCCTTTTAATAACAGGATGCTGGGCGCATTTGTCCAATTGTCAGGAAACTGTTTCTCCAGGGAGTGATACAAGGAAGAATATCCGTCTTTGCTCCCTTTCCATACTTCCAGAATTTCGTGGCAGGCATCGTAAGCTTCCTCCGGCGGCATGGTTCTGTCTGAGAGCGCAACCACGAGATTAGTTGCGGCCAGGGCCCAGATTCCCAGCCGGCGAACTTCCGGCGGAATATTCGTGCCATAACCATACGTGTAGGTAGCCTGAATTCCCGCCCGCTGCCAGGCATAGAATTTCCGGATGTTTGGATAGGAACTTTTCTCCATCTCCAGTGCAGTCGTGCAAAAGGCGTCGGCAAACGCCTGTGTACTGTTGGTCTGGCTCATGGAAAACCGGATGTATAAATAGTGAATCATCGGGTCATCGCATCCCGCATCCATGGCGGCGGAGCAATTGGTGGAAATAATCAGCCCCCAGGCTTCGTTCGATTCGACGCATTGGGAACGACTGCGGGCAAATTCAGTCAGGGCGTGCTTGGCTGGCTCATCCCATTTTGGGCTGGTGTGGCCTGCTTTTTCATACGGTTCCACCAGCGTTTTGTAATTCCACTCAAACCGCTGCTGCACGAGTGCATTGGTCGAAACTACAGGGTACGCAATCGCGATCGTTTTGACGGCTGTTGTCTTGTGGCAGGCAGTCAGCATGAAAATGAAGCAAACTCCCGCTGCAATCAATAAGGTCAACGATGACACCTTGGACATCGGGCATTCCTTCGCCCAAGTGTCTTTGAGTGTAATCGTCTTCACTTTGTCGGAGTAGGCTGATTAGCAGCGGCCTTTTGGCTGGCAATCATTTGCGCGCCGATGTTAACCAGAACCATTTTCCGCAGGTTTTCCGATGGACGCGCGGAGTCCGGCCCACGGCTCATGCCGATGATGTTTCGGGTGATTTGAACCGGCGTGAGAACAAGGCCCCACGGAAAGCCCCACCAGCCGAAGAAAAATGAAAAAGCGATGCCGCCGAGCTGTCGTTTGGCGGCGCAGGAATGGCAACTGACCTGCGCCTTGGTCGTCCATCGCGTCAGAACTAGTGCCGACCAGACCTCATGAATTTTGTGGACATCAATCGGGCCAAGTCCCCGGCACTTGGGGCAGTTGCCGCGCCAGATTTCTTCGACTTTGCGTTCCAAAATATCGTTGGGAACATTTTTGGTGACGCTCAGGACGTAAGCATTTTGGGCGCATTTATTGTTGCAGAAACGTTGGTTGCCAGCGCGGACACCACCAATGACGATTGTTGAGCCACAATAGCCACATTTTGCCATAAGTCGCCTTTCTGTGAGGAGATTGGGCAATCCTAGCCGACGAGTGGTACGAGTCCAGCCTAACTTTTCTGCGCTTCCTTCGCCCAGGTGTCTTTCAAGGTAATGGTCCGATTCAGCACGAGTTTGCCGGGGGCACTGTCTTTATCGAGTGTGAAATAGGCGAGGCGCTCGAATTGATAACGGAGTTCGGGTTTCGCTCCCTTCAAACTCGGCTCGCATTTGGCGGTTACCACTTCGAGGCTGTGCGGGTTGAGCACAGATTTGAAATCGCGTCCATCCTTCTCCGGCTCGGCTTCCGTGAACAACCGGTCGTAAAGCCGCACTTCGGCATCAATCGCGTGCGCAGCACTGACCCAATGAATTGTCCCTTTAACTTTGCGCGTGCTAGTGGCTCCGCCGCTCTTGCTGTCGAGGTCGGCGGTGCAACGCAATTCTACAATCCTGCCGCCGTCATCCTTCACCACTTTGTCGCATTTGATGATGTAGGCGTATTTCAACCGGACTTCGCCGCCGGGTTTCAGGCGAAAGAATTTCGGCGGCGGCACTTCCTTGAAATCGTCCTGCTCGATGTACAGTTCGCGACTGAACGGAACCTTGCGCGTCCCGACGTCCGGGTCTTCGGGATTGTTGATGGCGTCCAGTTCCTCGGTTTTGGCTTCGGGATAATTCGTGATGACAACTTTGATGGGGCGCAACACGGCGAGCTTGCGGAGGGCGCGTTTGTTCAAATCTTCACGAATGACGTGATCAAATACCGCCATGTCGGTGAGGCTGATGAATTTCGTGACGCCGACTCCGATGACGAAAGCGCGCACCGCTTCCGCCGTGACGCCGCGCCGCCGGATTCCTGAAATCGTTGGCATGCGCGGGTCATCCCAGCCGCTCACGAGTTTTTCGTTCACGAGTTGGATCAGCTTGCGCTTGGAAACGATGGTGTGACTGGGAATCAGCTTGGCGAATTCGTACTGATGCGGCAACGGACGCGGCAGGTCGAGGTTTTCCAGAATCCAATCGTACAGCGGGCGGTGCACCTCAAACTCCAGCGTGCAAATGCTGTGCGTGATGCCTTCGATGTAATCGCTCAAACAATGGGCGAAGTCGTACATCGGATAGATACACCATTTGCCGCCGGTATGATGATGCTCGGCGTGGCGGATGCGGTAGAGCAGGGGATCGCGCATCCAGACGTTCGGCGAGGTCACGTCAATCTTGGCGCGAAGCGACCGCTTGCCGTCGGGAAACTCGCCGTTCTTCATCCGGGTGAACAAATCCAGATTCTCCTCGACGCTGCGGTTGCGATACGGGCTTTCCTTGGCCTGACGGCGGTATTCGTCGGTTTCCTCCGGCGTCAGGTCGTCAACGTATGCAAGCCCTTTTTTAACAAGCGCCACGGCGTATGCGTAAATCTGGTCGAAGTAATCGGAAGCGTAGAATGGCTCAGCGCTGGTCGAGGGTCGAAGGTCGAGAGTCGAGGGCGCAAGATGAAAATCCGGTTTGCCGTTGCTGGTGCTGGTGTCGGGCGTTTTGCCTTTCGGCTTCAGGCCGAGATTCTGGTCGGCCCAGCCGGCGATGAGCCAGTTGACGTCTTCGGTGATGGAGTCCACGTATTCGACATCTTCCTTGGTCGGATTAGTGTCGTCCATGCGGAGGTTGCAGACGCCGCCGAACTCGCGGGCGATGCCGAAGTTCAGGCAGATGCTCTTGGCGTGGCCGATGTGGAGATAACCGTTCGGCTCCGGCGGAAAGCGGGTGTGAATCTGCGGGTATTTCTTCTCGGTGACGTGTTTTTCGACGACGTCGCGGATGAAATCGGACGGCGCGGGCGCGGCAGTTTCTTTGTCTTTGTTTTCCAGACTCATAAATCGCGCGAAAGCTAACAAAGATCGGAATGAATGTCCAAAAGAGTCGCTCGAAGGTACTGTCCTGATTTGTAGGCGACCAGGTAACGAGTCGTCGGCGCAAGCACTCCTTACGTCGTGCCCTGCAATTGAATTTGGATGTCCGCGGCTATCTATTTCGCGAGATTTTTATTTTTCGCGCGTGATTCCTCGGCGAGCTTCTGCTTGAAACCGGCCAGCGTCTTTTGCAGCCGCTCGTCGCCGACGGCCAGGATTTGCACCGCCAGCAGTCCGGCGTTGCGCGCCGCACCAATGCCGACCGTGGCTACCGGCACGCCCGGCGGCATTTGAACAATTGACAGCAACGAGTCGAGACCTTTCAGCGATTTACTTTCAATCGGCACGCCGATGACGGGCAGGATGGTGAACGCCGCCGTGACGCCCGGCAGATGCGCCGCGCCACCCGCGCCGGCGATGATGACGCGCAGGCCGCGTTCGCCCGCGCTGCCGGCATATTGCTCCAAGTCCTTGGGCGTCCGGTGCGCGGAGATGACCTTGGCTTCACTGGCGATGCCGAATTCGGTCAGCGCCTCGGCCGCGGCCTTCATCGTCGGCCAGTCGGAATCGCTGCCCATTAAAATTCCAACGAGAGGTGAATTTATTTTGCTCATGAATTTGAAAACTTGTTCGCCATGGCTTCCATGCTGCGCGAATGAAATTAGCAATGTACCGCCGTGAGCGCAACGCCTTCATTCGACCACCTTCTGAGACAGGCAGACGGCTGCCGTGCCCGGGCCGCCGGGTTGGCCAGCCTCAGAACTTTATTGTTTACTAATCTCAATTTTAATCAAAACTGCGGCCGGAGTATGCGGTGGCGATATGTTTTGCTTTTAAGGAGAAGTGTTCTTTCACTTTGCGCAATCTTTCTGGCTGGCGTGGGCCAGACCAGGGCGTCGGTTTTTATCATTGATTCCAATCAAACCCAGATCACGATTTCGGGCAAAATCGCCGGATACACTTTTACCGCCCAGGTCGCAGGAAGTTTGACGGCTGCCTACCTGGGAAACCTCAATGCCGCGGTTTCCGACTCGACCATCCAGTTCACGGGTTTGAGTGCCCTGACCGCCATGCCCAACGGCGTTTGGCGGCCCGCCGCGGGCGGAGCCGCCGGCAGTGCGCCGGCGGATTACGGAATGCAGGTGGTCATCCCGTTATCCGGCACGGGCTATGCCGCGACGCGCAATCTGGTTCTGGACATGACCAGCCCCGTGCTGACGTTGACCCAGACGAATTTTGACTCCAGCCAGTTGATTATTTCAGTGGTAACCAATTCAAACCCGGTGTTCGACTACTATAATATCGGATTGCAGAGCGGTTCCGATCCTATGTCGGGCAACGCCACCAACTCGGTTGCCACCGGCTCATTTATCAGCACCAATGGCGGGGTGGTGCAACTGGTGATCCAGATCAGCGCAACCCTGCTGGGGACCAACAATGGTGTATTGAATCTGACCGGCCAGATCGTGGCTACCAACTCGCTTTCAGCGTTCGCCGCACCGGTCATCACCGGCATGGTTGCCACGAATCAGAATCTGGTCCTGTCCGTTTCCAATGCCACCGCGCAGTCCCGACTGTTGAGTTCAACCAATCTGACGACGTGGTCTCCCGCCGGCGCCACCCTCAGCACCAATGGCGGGCTAATCCTTTTCACAACGCCCAGGTCCGGCCCACGCACTTTCTTCCGGGTGCAACAATAGATTTCAGCGTGAAACTCGATCCGTGCAAATTTGGGAAATTCGTGTCAAAGTCGCATCAGCTCAGCCATGACGACCGCCAATAAAATCACGATTCTGCGCATCCTGCTGATTCCGTTTTTCGTCGTCGAACTGATTTATTATCTCCAGACCGGCAACGAAATCCACCGGCTGCTGGCGCTCCTTTCGTTCGCGGTCACGGCGATTCTGGACGCCGTGGACGGCTACATCGCCCGGCGCTACAACCAGAAGAGTGAACTGGGCGCGATCCTCGATCCATTGGCGGACAAGCTGCTGCTGGTGTCGGCCATCGTTACCTTGAGCTTCAACCGCAGCCCGCATCTGGGCCAGATCCCGCTTTGGCTCACCGGCACCGTTCTCGGACGCGATGTCCTTCTGCTCATCGGCATAGCGGTCATCCGGCTCACGGTCGGCAGAGTTACGGTACGCCCGCGTATCCTCGGCAAGGTGGCCACGGTCTTTCAGATGGCGGTCGTGATTTGGATTTTACTGGATTGGGACCGCGATTTGAATGTGCGCTGGTTCATGGCCTGGACCATTGGCGCCGCGGTGTTCACCGGCGTCTCGGGCCTGCTTTACGTCTGGGACGGTGTCAGACAACTTGGCTCGCACCCAACCAGTTCGGCAACTCAGTAAACCGCGGATTACGCAGATTTGAATAATTCAATTTCCAATCCGTGAAATCTGCGTAATCTGCGGTTCAAATTATGGCCAAAGGAATTCAACTGAAGCTCAAGGAAGGGGATGCCGCGCCCGATTTTTCGGCGGCCACCAATGGCGGTGGAAAAGTTTCGCTCGCCGATTTCAAGGGCAAAAATGTCATTCTCTATTTTTATCCCAAGGACGATACGCCTGGATGCACAAAGGAGGCGTGCGGCTTCCGCGACCATTTCGCCGATTTCAAAAAGCGCGGTGCGGTCTTGCTCGGCGTCAGCACCGATCCGGTAAAGTCGCACGACAAGTTCGTGGACAAATTCAAGCTGCCATTCACCTTGGTGGCGGACGAGGACAAACGGATCGTCACCGCTTACGGCGTTTGGGGTGAGAAAAGCTTCATGGGCCGGAAATACCTGGGGACCCATCGCGTGACGTTTCTGATCGGGCCCGACGGCCGCATTAAAAAAATCTGGCCGCAGGTCAAGCCGGACGAGCATCCGACGGAAGTGCTCGCGGCCTTGTAAAAACTCACCCATCGCGGCTCAACGACTTACCGGCCCAATTCTGACAATTATTGTTGATTGCCTGCCAAAATCCGGTTAGCGGCGCATTCCGGGTATGTGCCACAGTTGCAGCATGATGACAAGCAGTGAGATTCTGCGAGACCGGCTTTCAGCCGGTGCCACGGCACGACTGGATCGCGGGTTCACGGAGCCGGGGTTCGCCGAGAAAAACCTGGAGAACTGGTTGCGTCAGGTCGTCGGGAAAATCGGTTTCGCCATCAGTCGGCGAATCCCCGTCGGTTTTGAAGATGAGACGGGATTTCATCTGGGGGCGCAACCGACCCGTGAGGACAGTCCCATGGACTGGGAGCGGGCGGGCGTTTTTGTGGAAGACGAACGTTTTTGATCCGGGCGCACAGCCGTTTGTTCAGCGGACACCTCCTGTCCCACCTCCTTGGCGGCTGTGGCCCGGATCGTTTTGTCAAAATCCCCGTTTGACGTGCGGAGGACGGGTTGGCCG
Organism: Candidatus Limnocylindrales bacterium; assembly: GCA_035604955.1. Lineage (GTDB taxonomy): Bacteria > Verrucomicrobiota > Verrucomicrobiia > Limisphaerales > UBA11358 > UBA11358. The sequence goes on from DATNHM010000039.1 coordinate 22,035, forward strand.
CAATGTAAATGTTTTGCCAACTGCCGGCGTTGGTGCGTCAACCGGCCGGTTATTTTTTCTGTTCAATCCGGATGTTGCCGGTGGTGGAGTCGTTGACAATATCAAGACCGAAATTTTCACACAGGGCGACCATGGCCTGCCTTGCGGTCACACTTTCCCAATGAAGAGAAATTATTGTGGAAGAGACGTCTTCGGCATCTGAGAACTGCAATAATTTTGGGTCTATGACAACTTTTATACCGGCCGATCCGGCCAGTCGTCTAAGAGCTGTACCGATGGAAACGGATTGCATTTTAATCACTGGAACGACTGCATTGGTGTCTTTGCCCAATAGCGTGGCATCCACGATTCCTGCGTCTTGCTTGATGTGGCTTATTTGAACGATCGGCGTATTCTCCATTTCAATGGCATAAAGATCGTTTTCCCTGAGCAGTCGTGCGAGCGCCTGTTTGGCCGTCAGGTGTTCCCATTTGAAGGTCAGCAAAGGTTCTGAAATAATTTCCCCATCTCGATTATGGTAGGGTCCATCGGGAGTTGGTCCAAATAAGCGTGGATCGAGTATGTAATTCTGTCCAGACAGCCTTGTGAGGTTTTCGATAGCTGTCGTGATGGGCACACCTTCCATTTGGAGTATCGGTATGACTTTGTTTGTGTCCTGACCAGGGGTGCACTGGGCTGTTGCGAACAATGCGATGGCGCCAATCATCACCCGGTCGATAAGATTTTCCTTCAGACTTTTTATGGGCCACATTTGGCCGTTATATTTCCACGGCCTTGTATTGTCGAAGTAATTTCTCCGTGGTTAAACTGATTGACAAACCGTGGACAGGTTTTCAAACTTGCGGCAACAAGAGAAAGTTAAACTCAAAACCAAAAACGATTATGGCAATATCTGTCGGCACCAAGGCTCCCGATTTCACCTTGAAATCCAAACAGGCGTCCGGTCTCGTGGACGTGAAACTCAGCAACAATCTCGGCAAGAAAAACACCGTGCTGCTGTTTTTCCCGGCGGCATTCACCAGTGTCTGCACCAAGGAACTGTGCGATATCAGCGGCGGACTCGGCGCTTATTCCGGCCTCAACGCCGATGTCATCGGAATCAGCGTGGACACGCCGTTCGCGCAGGAGGCGTGGGCGCAAAAGGAAAAAATCGGCATTACGCTGGCCAGCGATTTGAACAAGACGACCATCAAGGCTTACAACGTGGTGTTCCCGATGCTGGCCGGGATTGGCGACACGGCGGCGCGCGCGGCGTTCGTGATTGATAAGAATGGCGTCGTGCAATACAGCGAACAGACACCGACCCCCAAGGATTTGCCGAATTTTGAGGCCGTCAAGGCAACGCTGGCGAAGTTGAAATGATTTTCGGGAGGGACGGCGTGTCGCCGTCCCTTTTTTTTCTGGCTCCTAATCTACATTTGTAAAGAATCTGCTTGACATCCTCTACCATTGTAGAGAATATCGCCGCATGTCCAAGCCAACCGTGGAATTGACCGAGTCCGAATGGTCCATCATCAAGGCCGTTTGGGAAAACGAGCCCTGCACCGCGCCGGCCATCCAGGAAAAACTGTTCCAGCCGACCAGCTGGACGTATTCGACCGTCCGCACGTTGATGGATCGGATGGTGGCCAAGGGCGTGCTCAAGGCGCGCAAGGAAGGCAAGTTAACCGTTTATCATTCCGCCGTTACCCGCGCGCAGGCCCAACGCGGCGAGTTATTTTATGCGTTGAAACACGCCTTCAACGGCGCGCTCACCCCGATGGTGCAATGCCTTCTGGACTGCAAAGATTTGGACGCGGACGAACTGGCGAAATTGGAATTACTCATCCGAGCGAAGAAAAAGTCGGCAAAAAAATAACCAACCTGCAGGAGGCTCGCATGAATTCTTTCATCGAAACCTTGAATCAATGGGGCGGAAACTTTTTGAGCTTCGCCTGGCCCATGCTCTGGCAATCCAGTCTGCTCATCGCCTTCGTCTTCGCGCTGGATCTTTTGTCGGCCCGAAAGATCCGGGCGTCCATCCGTTATGCGCTTTGGCTGGTCGTGCTGGTGAAACTTTGCCTGCCACCGACCCTGGCATTGCCGACCGGGGCGGCATGGTGGCTCTTTCCCGCCAAAGCCACCGTCCATGCGCTGCCAGCCACGAAATACACTGTTACTTACGATACAACTGCGCCCATCAATCCTCTGCCACCAACCCTTCCGGCGCTGGTGCCGCCGCAGCCGAAACTGAATAACGCCGCTTGGACCCTGCTGGGGTGCGGATTGGTGGGTGCCGGTTTGCTGCTGTGGTTGGCATTCCGCTGGCGGCGGATTTCACGCCAGGTTGACGCCGCGATAGAATCGGAAGAATTTGCCGGAAGATTGGATGAAATCCGGCATCAGGCCGGTTTGCACTCGCCCTTGCGCTTGAAACTTGTGGACGGCCGGCTGTCGCCGGCAGTTTGCGGATTGTTCCGTCCGGTCATTCTTTTGCCGCGAGTGCTGGCGGAGCAACTCGCTCCCGGACAGTTGCGCTCGGTGTTGTTGCACGAAGCGTTTCATCTTCGACGCAAGGATGTCTGGGTAAACTGCGCGCAGGCATTGTTACAAATGGTTTACTGGTGGCATCCGCTGCTGTGGTTGGCCAACGCGCGCATCCGCCGCGTGCGCGAGGAAGCGGTGGACGATGCGGTGATGCTGGCGTTGCGCGACGAGGCGGAAAGCTACGCGCCGACGTTGCTGGAGGTGGCGAAGCTGGCGTCCGCCCGGCCGCAACTGAGCCTGGGACTGGTGGGTATCATGGAACCCCGGAGCGCTGTGCGGCATCGCATCGAACGGCTGGTGGATTTTCGTCCACTACGCAAAGCTGGACTGACGTTTCTCTCGCTTTGTGGAATTTTGGTTTTCAGCGCCGTGGCTCTTCCGATGGGCGAAGCGCCGAATCCGGCGGAAAAATTAAATCCAACTGATGCGGCAGCGGTTGAACAACAATCGCTCACGCTCAAAGTGAATCCGGAAATTTTCGTTAAAAATGTCAAAGCTCAAGCCTCGAACTCCCTGCTATCAGCGACGAATGATTACACGGATGTTCTGCTGGAGCTGTTGCGGACCGAAGGCGTGGACTGTAATCCGCCGCATGGAATCGCGTTCAACACCCGGACCGGGGAAATCATGACGCGAAACACCCCGGACCAGCTGGAGATTTTTCGGCAAGTCATCGAGCAATTGAATCGTTCCGACGGCCATGGCGCATTGCCGTTGAGCGACAATCCCCTCCGCAAACGCCTTGTAGTGATTGAGGCGCGCATTTATCAGCTGCCGTCCGCCGACTTTAATAATTTTGTCTCCGACTTGACGTATTATCACAACCGTGTGTACGGCGATGACTGGTGGTCGGCTACGCCTGAACAATTCAGGCAACTTCTCGACAATCTCGAATCGTCCGGTCTGCAACTGATTCAGCGTCCGCGCATCCAGACCGCGAGTGGTATCACGGCGGAATTTTTTGTCGGCAACGGAACCAACGACGTTGAATTCGATTGCAAACCGTATGTGGCTGACGGATTCGTGGATCTGGCATTGCAAGGCACGGTCGTCCGTGTCACGCCGGCCAGTGCCGTCTTTACCAATTATTTCCGGGCCCGAGCCTCGGCGGAGAATCACGGTGGCATTGTGGTTCGCGTAAAAAATTATGGCGGCGACGCCGGCAATAACCTGGTCGCGGTTATCGGCGTGCAAATGGTCACCAACACAATGCGTTTTCAGGAGCGGGCAGGGGTGACCATTCCCGACAAAGCGGCGTCGGCAAACGAATTGGTAAGCGATGCTAAATTACTTTATGAAATGGGTAAATTTGACGAAGCAGAAACACGGCTTAAGTCTGCCCTGACTCTGGAGCCGGAAAATCAGGCGGCGCATTACTACATGAATCTGGTCCTGGCGGGCAAGGCGAACCGCCGGACGGGAATGATTCAAACCTCGGCGGCTCGGAAAATCATTTTGGACGAACTTAACCGCATTCGGTTTGACCAATTCGGGCCCTACAACCGCCGGCCGCTGAGCGAAGTAATCCAGGAACTAAACCAACTGACCACTCGACTTGCTTCTGATAAGACCGCGATTCATTTTTTTACGGCGGATAGCTCCAACGGAGGTCAGCCAGTGATAGACCCGAACACCGGATTACCGGCAGAGGGCGCCGGTTCGAAGGGCGTGGACATGGATTCAGTCACTGTTTCCTTCAGCCGAGCGCTAACGAACTTAACCTTGGCAAATGTGTTAGACGTTATAGTTATGACTGCAAATAAACCCATCCAATATTCGGTTTCTGGTGAAGGGATTGTTTTTTCGCCGAAAATGGAAGCCCCGCAGCTTTTCTCACGAACATTCCAGGTGGACGCGCATGGATTCCCTGACGCTTTACGAAATATCACCGGCCTGCAAACCAATAGTGTTTCGACGATGGCCAGAAGTCTTTTCAGCAAATGCGGGGTGGATTTGGAACCACCTGAGTCGGTTTTCTACACTGACCGGCTGGGTTTATTGTTTGTCCGCGCGACCATGGAGCATTTGGACACGATTGAACGAGCCATCCAGGCTCTCAATTTGGTCGCGCCGCAAATCCACATCAAGGCGCGATTTCTAGAAGTGCCGAAAGGAACTTTGAATGGGTTTGGGTTCGCAAAAATAATTGGCATTACCAACCAACCGGACGAACTGGCTGGAATCCTGACACGTGAAAATGCGGCGGTGACAATCAGAATGTTGGAATCACGACCAGGTATCGAAGAATTGGCTGAACCGGAAGTGACGACTTCCAGCGGGCGGCAGACCGAAATGCGGGCAACACAAATCATAACGGTCATCACCAATTTCGTTTTTAAAGAAAATATCGACACCCCCCGATCCAGTTCGATCACTCCGCAGAGTACAAAAGTTGAAACCGGCCCGATTCTGGATGTGGTTCCTTATGCCTTGTCCGACGGCTACACTATCTTTCTGACTGTTATCCCGTCGTTAACGGAATTCTTGGGTTATGACCAGCCGCCAACCAAACCCACCGAACACATCAACAATTTCGGTGACCATGTGCCGGGTATACCGGTCATTTTGCCCAGCTTTGGCATCCACAAAACCAGCGCACACATAAAATTATGGGACGGCCAGACAGTTGTTCTGGGACCACTGAAAACACGCTTTTATGACGGTGGAAAGGAAGTCGGGACCGAACCGGATTATTTTGTGAAAACCAAAGCAGCCAAGGGCCAACCGAATGAGGAGGACAAGGACGTATTGGTTTTGATTACCGTAACGCTGGTTGACCCGGCTGGAAATCGTATCCATTCCGATGAGGAAATGCCCTTCGCGGAAAAATCAGTTCCTCCACAGGGTGGGCTCTGACGAGAAATTTGTCGCAAGACAACCTGACCGTAGCAGCCGAGGTAACGAGGCTCAAATATCATCGGCAATATCGCTCATTCAGAGCCTCCTGACGTCGGCTGCTACAGATTATTTTAAAAAGCTCCAATTTACAGATGCGGCGGAACGTCCGTGGGCGTCATCCACTCAGTGAATGGCCGCATCGTTCCGCATTCGGGGCAGGACGTGGCGGTGTATTGAGCGTTGCAATTCGGGCACAGGCCCTGCGTGGCAAAGATGTCAAACGGATTCCGGCATTTGCCGCACACCCAGAACGCGCCCTGGGGCGGCGCGGTTTTGCAGTTGGGGCAGGCGTAACCTTCCCGTCGTGGCGCGTTGGCCACTTTCGCCAAAGCGCGCGCCTGCATCAGACCGCCCCAGCAGTTCAGCACGGCAAACCCGGCCAGAAGGTAATACCACATCTGATTGGCCATGATGATAATCGGAATGAACGCCGCAATGCCGATAAAGCCAATGACGGTCGCAATCATCAGGCTGCGTGCCCGCCCAAACACAAACCAGAGCAGCGACCGCAGAATTTGTCCGCCGTCGAGCGGATAAATCGGCAGCATGTTGAACAGCAGCAAACCGGTGTTAATGTACCACAGCGTCAGGACAAAAAACCAGGCGTCACGCATCGTATCTTCCCAACCCGCTGACCGCGCCAGGAACACGACAACGGTAAAAACAGGAAAGAGCGCGACATTGACGAGCGGTCCGGCGGCGATGCTCCAAAGTTGCGCGCCGGGTCGCAGGGGCGGCGACACATAAGCCACACCGCCGAGTGGCCAAAGGATGATATCGTGGGTTTTCCCGCCGACGGATCGACAGGCGAGCTGATGGCCGAATTCATGAATCAGCACGATGGCGAACAGCGCCAGACATTCCAACACGCTCCAGGTGGTGGAAGTGGATCCCCTCGCTCCATAGACGAAATACCAGACTGCAAAAAACCAGGCCCAATGCAGATACACATCAATTCCGAAGAGTCGGAACAGATGGATGGAACCTTGTTTCGTCGGCATCTGCAAGCAGGGCTACCAAAACGGCCCCGGCGGAACAAGTTTTTTAGCCGGATACCGTTTCCATTGGGCAAAGTTTGCACCGCGCCGGAGCGCCGAACACCGATTCAGCCGGGCGGGAGGCACGCGGTCAGGCCGAGGCGGTGATCGGCGTTCCGTTTCCATTTCGTGACACAGCTTTAACCGCGCCGTCATGGTGTTTGGCGCGAAACCGGCTTAGCTTTCCAGTGTGGTGCCTCGCATTTTGATCGTGGACGACGAGCGGGATTTTGTCGAGCTGGTGCAGTTCCGACTCGCCGGGCTGGGCTATGAACTGATCGTGGCCAATGACGGCGTACAGGCGCTCACCCAGGCGCGGCAGTTCAGACCGAATCTCATCCTCCTCGACATTCTGCTGCCCGATTTGGACGGTCTGTCCGTCTGCGAAATCCTGCGCCGCCAGCCGTCCACAAAAAAAATCCCCATCATTTTCATGAGCGCGCTTTCCGGCGAAATAACCAAACGCACCGTGGCCATGCACGCCGAAGACTTTTTCACCAAACCGCTCGATCTCCCGCGTTTGGAGCGCCGGATTACCGACCTGCTGCGCCAGGAGCCTTCGCCGATGAACGGCGCCGAACACCCAAACAAATGAGGCCAATGGGCAGGGCAGGGATGCTTTCATCCGCCCTCACCTGAGTCCTCTCCCCCAGGAGAGGATTTCCACAATCATACTTTCAGTTTACCGATTGACCTTGGAGCAAATCCATCCATGAATTTTCGGGAGGTGACAAACGGTTCTCCTTCTCCCTGGGGAGAAGGCAGGGTTGAGGGAGAGTGTTTAACCCATCATTATCATTTAGTTTGCCGAACCGGAATCGGCTCGAGTTAAGACAACGCGCACTCCACTTCGGTAATTCGGATTTCAAATTGGGACACTACCCGGACTGCGCTTCGCTTGACACGCCCGCGCGCAACCTTCATTTTTGTTGTTAATTGAAGGAATTACATGAGCACGCAGCATCCTTTGTTCGGCACCCGGCAAACGTTTAAACCCGGCAACGGGCAACCGGGGGAATTTTACTCGTTGCCGGCGCTCGAAAAGACCGGTATCGGCCCGGTATCACGCCTGCCGGTTTCCATCCGGCTCGTGCTCGAATCCGTCCTGCGCAATTGCGATGGCAAAAAGGTGACCGAACACAACGTCCGCGCGCTGGCCAACTGGCAGCCGAACGCGGAACGCACGGAAGAAATCCCGTTCATCGTGGCGCGCATCGTGTTACAGGATTTTACCGGCGTCCCGTTGCTGGTGGATTTGGCGGCCATGCGCTCCGCCGTGGCGCGTCTGGGCAAGAATCCCAAAATCATCGAACCGTTGGTGCCGGTGGATTTGGTGGTGGACCACTCGGTGCAGGTGGACGTGAACGGTTCGCCGGACGCGTTCGCCCGCAACCTCGAGATCGAGTTTCAACGCAATCGCGAACGCTATCAATTCCTGAAGTGGGGCATGCAGGCGTTTGACACGTTCAAGGTCGTGCCGCCGGGTATCGGCATCGTCCATCAGGTCAATCTGGAATACCTGGCCAAGGGCGTGCTCAGGAGCGCGGGCAGCTTGCCCGCGAGTTCGAACAACGCGGACGAGCCGTCCGCGCTCCTGTATTACCCTGACACGCTCGTCGGCACCGATTCGCACACGACCATGATCAACGGGCTCGGCATTGTCGGCTGGGGCGTCGGCGGTATCGAAGCCGAAGCCGGCATGCTGGGTCAGCCGGTCTATTTCCTCACGCCCGACGTCGTTGGCGTGCATCTGACCGGCGCACTGCGCGAAGGCGTCACCGCCACCGACCTTGCGCTGACCGTGACGCAGATGCTGCGCAAGGCGAAGGTGGTCGGCAAGTTTGTGGAGTTTTTTGGACCGGGCGCGGCCGCGTTGCCAGTCGTGGACCGCGCGACGATTGGCAACATGGCGCCCGAATATGGCGCGACCATGGGTTTCTTTCCCATTGACGAGGAATGTGTGAATTATCTCCGTGCGACCGGCCGCAGCGAGGAACATTGCCGCACCTACGAAAATTATTACAAGGCGCAGGGGCTTTGGGGCATTCCGAAGAAAGGCGACATCGCCTATTCTCAGGAACTGGAACTCGACCTGGGCACGGTGCTGCCAAGCGTGGCCGGTCCGAAACGCCCGCAGGACCGCATTGAATTGCCGAAACTGAAGGAAAGTTTCATTACCACCTTCAGCAAGCCGATCACGGAAAGCGGCTTTGGCATGAAGCCGGAGGAGTTGGGCAAAACATTTTTGGTTTCCGGCAACGGGCAATCCGTCAACGGTGGCGGCAGCCAGGAACCGGTTTCAGCCCAAAAGGCGCGGTCGCAAAATACCAATCCGCAGACGGAGACTGAGATGGCGAACAATCATCCGACACCCGATCACGTCGCGGGACGGGGGCGGGCGTTGAAAAGTGAAATTCGCAATGGCTCGGTCCTGATTGCAGCCATTACGAGCTGCACGAACACGTCAAACCCCAGTGTCATGCTGGCCGCCGGGTTGCTCGCCAAGAAGGCGGTGGAACGCGGCCTGACCGTGGACCCGGTCGTCAAGGCCTCGCTCGCGCCCGGTTCGCGCGTCGTCAGTGATTATTTGAGCAGGACCGGCTTGCAGCCGTATCTCGACCGGCTCGGTTTCAATCTCGTAGGTTACGGTTGCACGACGTGCATCGGCAATTCCGGTCCGCTCGCGGCGGCGGTGGAGGAAGCCATTGTTAAAAACAATGTGGTGGCCGCGGCGGTGTTGTCCGGCAACCGCAACTTCGAGGCGCGCATTCACCAGAACATCAAGGCGAACTTCCTCATGTCGCCGCCGCTCGTCGTCGCCTTCGCGCTCGCCGGGCGCGTGGACATTGACCTCGCGCACGATCCGTTGGGCACCGGCAAGGATGGCCGGCCGGTTTGGTTGAAGGACATCTGGCCGTCGTTGGGCGAAATCCGCGACCTGATGCAGACCGCGCTGCAGCCTGACATTTTCCGCAAGCTGTACAAGGATTTCGCGGCGCAAAATCCCAAGTGGAACGAAATCCCATCCAGCTCCGGCAACGTTTATGAATGGGATGCCCAATCCACCTACATCCAGGAACCGCCGTTCTTTAAAAATTTTTCAATGCAACCCGGCGAAATCCGCGAAATCAAAGGAGCGCGCCCGCTGGCCATCTTCGGCGACAGTGTGACCACCGATCATATTTCGCCCGCCGGTTCCATCAAGAAGACGTCGCCGGCCGGCAAATACCTGATGGAGCACGGCGTCGAGCCCGCGGACTTCAACAGCTACGGCTCGCGTCGCGGCAACGACCGCGTGATGACTCGCGGCACGTTCGCCAACGTCCGCATCAAGAACCTGATGGTGCCGGGCGTTGAAGGCGGCGTGACCAAATTCCAGCCGAGCGGCGAACAGATGAGCATTTACGACGCTTCCATCAAATATCAGCAAGCCGGTACCCCGCTGGTGGCGATTGCCGGACAGGAATATGGCACCGGCAGTTCGCGTGATTGGGCGGCGAAAGGAACGAATCTGCTCGGCGTGAAGGCCGTTGTGGCGCAGAGCTTCGAGCGGATTCACCGCAGCAATCTCGTTGGGATGGGCGTGCTGCCACTGCAATTCAAGGAAGGCACGAACGCGCTGACGTTGAAGCTCGACGGCACGGAGACCTATGACGTCGTCGGTCTAGGTGCGGACCTGAAGCCACAGCAGGACCTGACGCTGCGCATCACGCGCAAGGACGGCAAAGTGGAGAACGTGCCGGTCCGATGCCGGATTGATACGCCCATCGAGATTGACTACTACCAGCACGGCGGCATTTTGCCTTTTGTATTGCGGCAGTTGGTAGCGAAGGCGTAATCGGCGGGACGGCAGGCATTGATTCCGAACCATCCCAACGGGATGGAAATCATCCAGCCTGGTGTTGCGGAAGAACCCAGAGGGGATTCAATCCTCCAGCCCGGCGTTGACACGCAGCGGCAACGCCGGGCTGGATGAACGCAATCCTTTCAGGATTTTAAAAATGAAATGCTGGGCTGGACTGCCCCTGGCGGGCCGGATTTGTATTTGCCTTGTGATTCTACACCGATGACTGAGTGGAAATGTTGTCAAGCGCTGAAAAGGTTGGGTCGTAGAGTTTCAGTTATTTTCCACCTTAAACGTCGCGACAATGGGCCGGTGGTCGGAGGCGATGCCCCAATTCGGCTGCGTCAACACGTATGTGTTGTTCTTCTCCCACGCCCGCGCCATGGCGGGACTGAGCAGAATGTAATCAATGCGGCTGTAGGTGTCTTCCTTGCCGTAATAATGTGTCCAAGTGATGTCGCGCGGTTCGAACCAGGCATTTTTCGCGGGCGCATTGTCGCCATTGCGCTCAGCGGGACGCGTATCCACCAGCCTGAACCTTCCGCTGCCGACAATTTCCTTCGTTGAATCGGAATCTTTAGTGTCGTTGAAATCGCCGAGCACGATCAGTTTTGCATTCGGGTGGGCGGCAAAATCTTTGTCCACAATGTGCCGCAGGATTTTCGCTTCTTGCAGGCGTTGGTCGGCTTCGTCGGCTTCGGGCACAGGCCGGCGCGATTTCAAATGCGCAGCGACGAGCGTGAAGGTGAAGTCGGGCGCAGCGCGGATGTCGAGTTCGGCAAAACCGCGGCTGACGCGAAACCGGCGGCCGTCGAGCAGGAACACTTCGTTTGTGTGCGGCCGGCGCGCGACGATGGGTAATTTGCTCAATACGGCCACGTGGACGTTCGTGTCCTCGCCGCTGACCAATTCCCAATAGGGAAAGTCCAGGCCTTCGGCTTTCAGCGAGCTGCGCAACTCCATGAGCGCGCTCAGTTGTCCCATTTCCTCCAGCGCGAGCACGTCGGGATTCAGCGCGCGGATGCATTCACGCACCCTGGCCCGGGCGGCGGCGGATTTGGGTTGTGGGCGCGATTCCGTCGGCTGGTCCAGATAATTTTCCACGTTATAGGTGGCGACCCGGAAACTGTCCGCGGCGAGGGCCGGGGAACACGACACCGCGAGCAGGAACAGGATGAGCCGGATAATGGCCATGACGGGAAATTAAATTTTCGCTGCCGCTTGTCCAGCGTATTAAGAAAAGCTGCTGACCACCGGCCGCGAAAAGGTTTACAACCGGATCCGGAAGCGGACTTCCTGCAATTTAAGGTCGCCGAAAGATTCGGATTTGGCTGCACCGTCCACCTGGAAACCCATGGTCAGGTAAAAATGTTGCGTGGCGACATTCGCTGCCAAAACCCAAAGCGTGACCGCTGTAAAATGCTGATGCCGGGCCGCTAGCAATGCGTGGAGACAAAGCGCCCGGCCCGCACCCCGCCGCCAATAGTCCGGATGAACGTAAATGGCTGCGATTTCTGCGGTGATGTGAGAATTCGAATCTTTGTCACGTGACGGAATCAAATCACAGAACCCGACGATTTCCTGCTTGAATTCCGCGACAAAGGTTACGGGCGGAAGGCGGGTCAAATGCGTGTGCCAAAAAGCGGCGCGTTTCTCCACGTCCAGTTTGTCCAAGACCGCGTCCGGCATTTGACCGCGATAGGCCGCCTGCCAGCTGGCCACGTGGATTTGTGCAATTCGACGCGCATCCGGGAGGGTGGCTTGGCGGATTCGCATGGTTCAGCACAATTTTCCGGGACCAACCGGGCCAGCTTAAATCCGCGTCGGGCGCAGCACCAGCCGGATTGGTTTTATGAAAGAACCCTTTTGCCAATTTGCCCAAAGCTGCTAGTTTCTTCCCATGCTCAAGATCAGCCGAAACGGCGGCGCCACCCGCGTCGCGCGCAAAGTTGCGGCGGCGGACCAGTTGCACGACATGCAGAGCCGGCGCGACTACCGCGAGTTGCGCATTGACAAGGTCGGGGTCCGTAATTTGCGCTTTCCCATCCAGGTGCGCGACAAGGCGCACAGCGTGCAAAACACGGTGGCCACCATTGGCATGTTTGTGGATTTGCCGAAGGAATTCAAAGGCACGCACATGAGCCGGTTCATCGAGGTGCTCAACGCGCACGGCAACGTCATCCACGTGGAGAACATCCCGGACATCCTCAGCTCCTTGCAGAAGCAGCTGAATGCCTCGACGTCGCACATTGAAATCGAGTTCCCCTATTTCATGTCCAAGCGATCGCCGGTGTCACATGGGGAAAGCCTGATGGATTACGTCGCGCGCTTTGACGCGGCGGCCGTCAACGGCGGGATTGATTTCGTCCTGACGGTGAAGGCGCACGTGACGACGTTGTGCCCTTGCTCGAAGGCGATTGCGAAATACGGCGCGCACAACCAGCGCGGGCTGGTGACGGTGGCGTTGCGGTTCCTCAAGCCGGTCTGGATTGAAGAGGTGGTGGCGATGATTGAGGCGTCGGCGAGTTCGGAGCTTTACGCGCTGCTCAAACGCGAGGACGAAAAGGCGGTAACGGAGCGCGCCTATGAAAACCCGGTATTTGTGGAGGATCTGGTGCGCAATGTGGCGGTGAAGCTCAACGCGCATCCGCAGGTGAAATGGTACAAGGTGGAGGCGGAAAACTTCGAGAGCATCCACAATCACAACGCCTACGCGTGCATAGAGAAAGGCTGATTTCCATAACCGCCGAAAATTCTTGAAGATTTTTATGGCATATTTATCTTCCTCTGTTAGATTCCCGCGCCTTTAATGGACCGGAAGTTGCTTTGAAAGCCGGAAAATCAATTTTAACTGTGACAACGAAGAAGAAAGAAAACAACACGGGAACGCCACGCGGCAATACGACAATTTCGCCGACGGCGGCAGCCATCCTCGGCCATACGGTGTCGAAAACCAGGACGGTCGCCGCGCCGAAACGGATCAAGCCTGAATGGCAGAAGTATTACAACCGGCTGCTGGAATTGCGCGACCAGTTGCGCCACCAGATGAACGGGCTGGCCAAGGAGTCCGCCCAGGAAATGCCGGGTTACAGCCTGCACATGGCGGATTCCGGCACGGACAATTTCGACCGTGATTTTGCCCTGAGCCTGCTGTCGTCGGATCAGGACGCTGTTTATGAAATTGAGGAGGCCCTCAAGCGCATTGAGAAGAGGACCTACGGCATCTGCGAGTTGACCGGAAAGACGATTCCCAAGGCGCGCCTGGAAGCGATTCCGTGGACGCGCTTCACGGTCGAGGCCCAGGCGCAGTTGGAACGCGAAGGCGCGTTGCGTTCGCGCCGGCTCGGCCAGTTGGGCACGATTGACAGCGCCGGGGTGGCGGAAGTGGACGGCGAGGAGGAAGAGATCGAGGAGAAGGCCAAGGAAAAGGAATAATTTATGCCGCGCGAAATCATTACCATCGAATGCACCGAAGCGCGGAAGCAAGGCAAATCACCGTCGCGCTACACCACCACCCGCAACAAGAAGTTGCAGACGGAGAAACTGGAAATTAGAAAATACAACCCGGCGTTGCGCCGCCACACGCTGCACCGCGAAATCAAATAATCATGCCCCGCCGAACCAATACCGAAAAATCGGATCGCCGCGGGTCGCGCCGTACAATGGAATCCCGCACGGTGCGTCCGAAACCGAAAATTGACTTCACCGCCGATGCCCTTGATTTCAAGAACACCAATTTGCTCCGGCAATTCGTGACCGACCAGGGCCGCATTCTGCCCCGCAAATACACCGGCCTGCCGGCGCATTACCAGCGCCGCCTGACCAACGCCATCAAGCGCGCGCGTCAGATGTTGCTGATGAAGTAGAACGTGAAACGTAAAACGTGAGCCGTTTTGCTGCTGATTTCACGTTTCACGCATCACGTTTCATTCAGCGCCTCCTTGCATTTCGAGCTCATCCGTGGAATTTTGAACGGCAATGAAACCCCGTGCTCATGCCCACAAACATAAACGGCAGGAGCTGTCGGTTCTAACCGGCCGCCTGCGCGGGCAATCACGAAAGATTACTGGCCCCCGCCAGGCCATTCTGGAAATTCTGCGGCGGCACCCCCATCCGATGACCAATCGGGAAATTTTCGCCGTCATGCCCCGGGGCCGTTGTGATCTGGCCACGATTTATCGCGCCATGCACCTGCTCGAGGAAATGGAGATGGTCAAACGGTTTGATTTCGGTGATGGCGCGGCGCGGTTTGAACTGGTCGGCGAGGGCGATGATGGGCATCACCATCACCTGGTTTGCACGCGTTGCGCGGGAGTGGTGGAAATTGACGAGTGTTTCCTTCGCGAAATTGAATCACGTATCGCCACCCGGAATGGCTTCAAAGCTGTGACGCACAAACTGGAATTCTTTGGAATCTGCCCGGCCTGCCAGCGGTGATTTTTCCTCTTCCGTCAACTCCGACTGGAGTTAACTGGCTCTTTCTGAACAGGCTGTTTAAAATCGGCCTCAGGCCAATTCCTCACCCAGCCAGTCGCCAAGATGAATGTATTCCTTGATTTTTCGCCGTTCGTAGCGGTGTTTCCGCTCCTTTTTGGGCTGATGCTCCGCTTTGCGGAATGAATATTTGGGGTTGCGAACTGCTTCGCCGATGACTTCCAATGTCTTCATCATAGCTCTTTCCTTTCTTCCCCCGAACTCGCAGCGTAAAGAATGCCAATTTCCATTAACCCGGCTAAAACATTTACGCCTTCACTCAATCAGACTGACTCCCCGATTCCGCCGTTCAAAAAAATGTTCAACTGCCAAAACGGAACGAACCCGAGCGCCATTCCTTTTCATCCCGATGGGAAGCCAACCTTAAGCCCAGGGTTTTATAGGCCTTTTCGACTTCCCTGAATTCCGACTTCAAAATGCCTGCCAGCACGAGCGTTCCGGCGGGATTCAATTGCGCCGCAATCCGGCGCCGCGCTGTAATCAGCAGGGTCGAAATCAGGTTGGCACAGATCAAATCATATTGCCGCCGGGGCCGGAACGGCAGTTTCGCCACGTCGCCTTGCCGGATAGTTAACTTTTGCCGGACGCGGTTGACACGGGCATTGGTGCGGGCGACGCGCACCGCTTCCGCGTCAAAATCCATGGCGAACACAGGCGAATATCCCAGTTTAGCCGCCGCAACCGCCAGAATTCCGGAGCCAGTGCCGAGGTCGAGAAACGACGGCGATTTAAGGCTGGGATGGCTCGCCGGGCCGTCCGGACAGTGAGGCGTGCTGTCCCTGATATCTTGGAATCGTACAATTTCGCTGAGACAGAATGCCGTCGTTGGGTGATGACCGGTGCCAAAGCTCAGGCCGGGATCCAGCACAATCTCCGCTTGGCCCTTCCGCGCCTTCCGCTGGCTCCAGCTTGGTTTGATCAGCAATGATCTGGGTAGGGCGCGCAGTCCCCTGCGCACCATTGTTGGGGCGCGCACGGGGTGACGCGCCTTACCTCTAATAATTTCGATTGGTTTGAAATGCCGTTTCCAGGATTCAGCCCAGTTTTCCCGCCGCACCTTGGCGATAACGATTTTGCCGGGACCGATTTTCAATCCGCAGCTTTCAATTCGCCCCAGTGCCGCGGAAATCTCCACTCGGATTTTGCGCGGCAAATATAGTTTCTGTTGGAGATAAACTGTCACCGTGCTGACGCCGGTTTCGATGTCGAAATAAGCCGACGCCGGCAGGTTGAAGACAGAGCTTAACAATTCAGCGACAGCGTCTTCCGCCTCGGGCGTCGTGGTGACGGAAATTGTCCAGAGCGGTTTATGTTTCATTCTCATCCTTTTCGTCCTCGTTCTCGTCCTCGAATTATACGATGACGAGGACGACGGCGAGGACGGCTATCGGCTGCAATCACGCCAGGGCGTGAAGTTGAGCAGCTCGATTTCGTTCAGTTCCGTGTGCAGGGCGACTTGCGTGACGCTGGTGTATTCAATTTCGAACGAATTGGTCTTCGGCAACGGCAGGTCGAGCAGAATCGAGAGCATCATGCGGATGACGCCGCCGTGGGTGAAAATGGCAACCATTTCACCGGGGTGGCGGCGGATGATTTTAAACAGGCACGCCTCGACGCGGGCGCGGAATTGGACGCCGTTTTCACCGTTTGGCACCGCCCCCAGTTCAATCTCGTCCAGCCAATCGTAGGGATGAACCCCGAATTTCTCGCGCACTTCAGTCCACGTGTATCCCGACCAGTCGCCGAAATCCACCTCTTGCAATCCAGGGAGAATGGTCTGCTCGGGCGCGCCGTTTTTCAGGAACGGCGCGAGCGTTTGCTGCACGCGCTTCAACGGGCTGGCGTAAATCGCAGTGATGTTTTTGGCGCGCAGAAAATTGGCGAGGGTTCGGGCCTGAGCACGGCCGTGCGGGGAGAGATTCATATCAATCCTCCCGCCAAACGCGTGCTGAAAACGCCGCTCGATTTCGGCATGGCGGACCAACAGCAATCGCGTTGGAGGCGACGGTTTGCTTTTTCGCCGGGAAATCTTTGAAGAAACCTTGCCCACGGGTGAATCAGGCTGCTGCCAGCGCTTCCTCCTGTACCGCCAGCAACTTGCGGATGCCGGTCTTGCCGAGCGCAAGCAAATCAGTCAGTTGCGCGTCCGTGAACGTGGCCTGCTCGCCCGTGCCCTGAAGTTCAATGAATTCGCCGGCGGAGTTCATCACCAGGTTCATGTCCACCGCTGCCGCCACGTCCTCGGTGTAACACAAATCCAACAAAGGCCGGTTGTCCACGATGCCCACGCTGACGGCGGCGACGGCGTGGAGAATAGGATTATCCATCACCTTGCCGGAAGCAATCAATCGCCGGATGGCGATGCACAGCGCCACGTATGCGCCGGTAATGGCCGCCGTGCGCGTGCCGCCGTCGGCCTGGAGCACGTCGCAATCCACCCAGACCGTGCGTTCGCCGAGTTTTTCCAGGTCAATCACTGCGCGCAGGGCGCGGCCGATGAGCCGCTGGATTTCCTGCGCCCGCCCGTCAATTTTTCCGCGGCTGGCATCGCGCGATTTGCGTTCCAGGGTCGAGTAGGGGAGCATCGAATACTCGGCGGTGATCCAGCCGCCCTTGACATTCTGTTCCTTCATCCAGCGCGGCACGACTTCATCAATGGTCACGCCGCAAATGACGCGCGTGTTGCCCCACTCGATGAGGGTGGAACCGGTGGCATGCGGCGCAATATGATTTTGAAAGCGCAACAGGCGGAGATCGTTTGCCTTGCGCCCGTCGGCGCGAATGGGTCCAGCCATAAACACTGGCGATATTAGACAAGGTCGGCTTCAAAGAAAAGCAAAACCAACGCAACTAAACATGGCAGACAATTGAAACCAAAAACCAAAATATGACTGACGACCTGACGCAAGCGGCACTGGCCACCTGGGCGGCAAGACAATTGCCGGCACGGCTAGATGTCGCGGCGACGGCGAAGCTGCTCGGCTTCGCGGAGCATGATATTTCGATGCCACTTTGTTAATTTCCAACACCGTATTCTCAGTTGACATTAGAGGTTTCTGCGGTTTAAAAACACAACATGCCCAGTCAGCAAACAGAAGTCAGCCAAAGTCAGCAGGGATTTCGCATTAAAAAGTTCATAAAGAAATTCATAAAGGAGCTTATCATCGCGATTGTGTTGGCCATCGTTGCCGCAGTTGCCATTGATATATATTACGAGCATCGTAGGGCTGTAATCATGGAAAATAACGCGAAAGCGATTGCCACGGTATTTGTCTACGATTCCAAAAACAATCAAATCGCCTCAGGTAGTGGTGTATTCATCAGCCCTGACGGAAAACTTGTTACAAATTTTCATGTTTTAGAGGATGCGGCTAGAGTTGAAGCCAAGTTGTATTCAGGGGCATTCTATCGCTTAAAAAATATAATTGGAATAAACAGAGACTACGACCTTGCTATCCTCGAATTCGATGCGAAGGAAGTCCCACACGTGAATGTGGATTATAAGAGGGTGGCGAAAGCTGGAGAGACAGTTTACACTATTGGTTCGCCAATGGGGTTAGAAAAATCTTTGTCCGAAGGAATAATAAGCAATCCGGAAAGAATGAGCGGTGGAATGGATTTAATTCAATTCACCGCAGCAATTTCATCCGGGAGCAGCGGAGGTGGGCTATTTAATCTGAAAGGATACTTGCTCGGAATTACAACGAGCAGCTTAATAGGCAATATAACAAATGAGTTCTCAGAAAATATTAATTTCGCAGTACCGGTTAAGTATATTCAAAAAGCAATGGCAGGTGAAGACATTAATTTCACTGAAGACAGCCCAGATTATTGTTATTCTCAAGGAATAATTTACGAAAACAAGCAGGATTATGAAAAAGCAATACCCTGCCTGCTAAAAGCGATTCAAATTAACGGCAAGTATGCAGAGGCTTATGTGGAATTAGGACAATGTTATTTTGAAAAGGGGCAGTATGACAATGAAGTAAAGGTTCTGGAAACTGCCGTACAATTAATTCCAAATGACGCAGATGTATATTCATCGCTTGCAGCAGCGTACGAAGATACGGGCAACTATGATGGTGCCATTGCTAACTACAAAAACACACTTCACTACAAAAAGGATGACAAGGATGCTTTATATGACTTGTGTCTTTTGGAGATTATTAAAGGCAACAGATTGGAAGGAAACGACTACATCACGCAGTTAGCCGATGTTGATAAAGGCTTGGCTGATGAAATGAAAATCCTTTTTGAAAAAACAAAGTGATATTATTCTCGGCTTTGAAATCTACGTTCTTTGACCGACCCCGCCCCTCGCCTCCATTGGCGGTCACTTCTTTTGTTCGGCTTCATTCCCGGCAAACAAACTTTCCAGACTGTTTAACGGCGTGTCCCGTTTCGGATTCAGCATCGGATCCGGCGGTGACAGAGAAGAAGCGCAATGGCGCCGGCGGCCAGCAACGTTAGAGCTGAAGGTTCGGGCGCTGGCAAAGGCAAGCCCTGGAACGCGAGCAGAGTCGGTTGATTCAACCCGGAGGCAAAGAGACTTTGCGTTCCGCCCGGAGTGAATTCATAGATGTTGCCGCTGTTAAAATCCCCCTCAAACAGATTCCCGGCACTGTCAAAAGCCAGACCAACCGGATGATTCAACCCGGAGGCAAAGGTGCTTTGCGTGCCGCTTGGAGTAAATTCATAGATGTTGCCGCTGTTAGCGTCCGCCTCAAACAGATCGCCCGCATTGTCAAAGGCCAGTCCCCAAGGGCCATTCAACCCGGAGGCGAAGGTGCTTTGCGCTCCTCCTGAAGTGAATTTATAGATATCGTTGTTGTTGTAATCCGACACGAACAAATTGCCCGCACTGTCAAAGGCCAGACCCAAAGGTTGAGACAACCCGGAGGCAAACGTGCTTTGCGCTCCCCCTGGTGTAAATTCATATACGTCCCCGTTGATGCCGTCTGCTGCAAACAAATTGCCGGCGCTGTCAAACGCCAGAGCATTGGGCCGCCCCAACCCGGAGGCAAAGAGGCTTTGCGCACCGCCCGGAGTGAACTCGTAGATGTTACCGCTGTTGGCATCCGCCTCAAACAGATTGCCCGCGCTGTCAAACGCCAGACCCAGGGGTTGGTTTAATCCGACGGCAAACGTACTTTGCGCTCCGCCCGGAGTAAATTCGAGGATCTGGCCGCTCCCGTAATCCGCCTCAAAGAGATTCTGTGCCTGCGCGTTTATGGAGATCAGCAGGACGGCTCCGGTACAGACCGCTCCGCCGAATGAATCGCACGCGACCCGAAGCGAGGATTTTAACTTCGACATCATGAGTTTACTCTATTGCGTCAACATCTGTTTGAGATTTCAGCGGCCTCAACTGCCAAACTTGTTGGCGAATGCCGCTGGAAATCAGCACAACAATCAACAGCCTTGTCCGGCAAATAGTTCAGCAGGAATCAAGCCAATGCGGCAGGAGAATTGGATCTCTTTGTCTGGATAATTATTTACCGGAGAGGCTGTTAGAAAGCGTCCGCGGCAATGTGCAGCGTTGAATAAGCAGCCAAAGTGTTGCTTGAGCCCCTTAGCGAACAGGCTTGGGAACAAAGCGTGTCAGGTCCGGAACGGTAAAGTTTGCGCGTTCGACTGACCCTCGCCTGATTCGGTGGTCACTTCTTTTGTTCCGCCTCAATCCCGGCAAACAAACTTTCCAGACTGTTCAGCGGCGTGTCCCGCTTCGGATTCAGCACCTGTTTCAGATATTCCACAGCGTCGGGAATGTAGCGGATGGATTTGGGCAGGATGGCGCCGGCGGCGTTGGCGTGGCCGCCGCCCTGGAATTTCTCCGCCACCTTGAGCGCCTCGCCGTCGCGGCTGCGGAAACTGGCGAACACCAGGTTCCCGCGCCGGAACAGCGTCACCAACACCGGATATTTCGTCGCCCGCCGCTCCAGCAACTGGTGAACCACCATATTATTGTTGCCGACCACGGTGTCCACGTAACCGACCGTCTGGCTGATTTCGGTGACGTTGCCTTTGCTCCATTCGAAACCGAGCGGGTCCTCGATGCGGCGTTTGGTGGCCATCACTTCGAGCAGCGGATGGTCGAGCAGCTTTTCAATTTGGCCGCCGATGAGCGCGTGCACATTCCAAAACTGATACGTCTTCACCAGGCTGGCGTAATCGCCCGCGATCACGAAGTCGGGATCGTCCTCCAAAAACAGGTCGGCGACGTTGTTCAAATGCACCAGCCGGTCGAGCGTGGGTGAGCCGAGGCTGTGTTGCTGGCAGAGTTCGTAGCACAGCGTCGCGGCAGATTTGTTCACGTCATGAATCAGCAGCGCGTTTTTGGGTGCGGATTCGGTGACGTGATGGTCCACAATCATCCACTCCGATTTGTCGAGGCGCGGCTCGAAGGTAAAATCGGCCACCCACGCGGCCCTTTCCCGCAAGTCGCGCTGTTTCCATTGGTTGTAATGGTAGGCTTCGAGCGGAACGTCTGTATTGTAAAGTTTCCGGGCGAGCCGTTGCAACAATGCGCCGGAAAGCAGGCCGTCGAGGTCGCTTTCGTGCGTGATGATGACATCGGGTTTGGTCGGCTCCAGCATGGCAATGGAAGATTAGTTGAATTCCCGACGCGTGGCGAGCGGGGAATTCGCCCGGCAATCCATCGGCTGCAATTTGCAACGAAATCCCATTAAAGGCCGCTATGTGACCTTTCGGTTGTTTCAGGGCAGGACGTGCCCCGGAACGCTGCAAGTTGGTTTATCTCCGACAGCATTGATGGAGTAAGTGCCGCCTGCCGGACAATGGGGAATTTTGTAAAGGTACGGCTGGATGTCGTTCCAGGTGGGAACGTCGGTGGCCAGTTTGCCCTTTTCCAGGGCCCATTGTTGCTTGGCCGCGTCAATCTGACGAAGGTTGTTGATGCAGGCGTTTTCCTGCGAGGCGGTCCGGGCCTTGATGAAGTTGGGAATGGCAATCGCCGAAAGCGCGCCGACCACGGCTACGCTGGGCAGAAGCACGGTGTTGGCGTAACTCTGGCTGCCATTGCCAATGCTCAGGCAGCCTTCCGGTGTGTTCATGCCGACGGAATAGACAAAGCCGGGCCGGCCATGCATCAAGGATTGCATCCAATTCGCCATTTGCGGGTCGGTCTTCGCTTTGGCACTCATGGCCTGTTGCTGCACCCGGATCAAGGTCTCGGTCAACCGCTGGCTCACGTAACAGAACTTGTTGCCCCGGTCGGGCAGGCCTTGCGCCAGATGTTTGAATTCGTCGGTGGAATTGAGGCCGGGTCGTTGTCCGTTTTTCACGGCGAGGGCCTCGTCAATCAGTGCGTCACTCGTGGCGATGAACAGGTAGCCAACGCTGCTGGCCGCACTGGGCCGGAGTTCGCCGACGAACGGCACGGGCACGGGCATTGTCCGCATCTTGAGGCCGGGCTTGTCCACACTGATGACTTGCGAGTTGGCCTTCAACGCTGTGTCAATGCGGTTAAAGATGGTGTCGTCGTTGACCTTCACGGCGAGCAGCATGCCGGGTGACGGAATCTGCACCGCGGCGCCGCCCAGGGGCACGGGAATGTTGTTGGACGGGTCGAGCGTGATGATGAGACCGAATTCGCCACCGAGCGAATTGAGGAAGGTGTCCCATTTGATCTGGGTTTTCTGTTCAAATTGGGCGGGGAGTTTGTCCAGCCATTGTTGCGCCTGGGGCAGGTCGGCCCGGGCGACCTCCTTTTGCGCGACGGTCCAGAGCACCGGCAAGTCCATGTCCGAGAATACGGCCAGCGCCGTGTCGGCGGGCAGGAAGTCCAGGCCGTTCAGCGGATGCGGTTCCTTGCCGGCGAGCCGCCAGAGGAAGCCGGTGTCTTTGCCGGGATAATGATGCAACAACGCCTTGTTGCGGAACATGCCTTTCTCGATCTCCACCGAACTCATACCCACACCGCTGACGTCCTCGATGCCGCTGTCCTGAATCAGGCCGGTGACGACGTCGAACGCCTTGTTCATGTTGGTGGTGTCCTCCGGTTTGAGGTTGGGCATGGAAACAAACGTTTGCCGCCAGGCACCGACCCTGGTGGAAAGGCCGTCGAGCCATTGCGCGGTGCCGAGATACAGGTAGAAATTGCCGCCGGGATCGAGTTGCGACGTGACCTCGGTGAAACTGGTTTTTTCCACCGAAACGACGGCAGGACCGTTTTGTCCGGTCACCGGGGTCTCTTTCTTCCCGCAGCCGTAGTTGAAGATGGCTATCAGACCCAGGAGGACCAGCACCGGAACATAAATGAAGGGGTAATTTTTTTTCATGTTGAAAAGTTTGTTGCCATTGAGGTGAACCTTTTTCCATGCCAAGCCAAACAGCTTTTGGGAAAAGGTAAAGCAGAATAATTTATTAAAATAGCAATTGTGCATCAGACAGGCTGAAGAATGCCCCGTAAAAGGCAGCGAACAACGCGGGGCGGATTTTGTTGTCGGAGTACGACAAATTGCCCGTTTCAATTTACTTTTACTTTGAATTCCCCGGTGTTTCCCGCCAGAATCCAAATTCAGTTTTGCCGCGCTCTCACGAGACGCGGCTACGGATTTTGATATGAAACGCACGCATCATTGCAATGAACTGCGCCCGGCCCAGATCGGGCAGACGGTGACCTTGACCGGCTGGGTCCATTCCCGTCGCGACCTCGGCGGCCTGATTTTTATTGATGTCCGCGACCGCGAAGGCCGCACCCAGACCGTCTTTGATCCGTCGGATTTGCCGAAGGAGCTGTTCGAGTGCGCGGCGGCGTTGCGCAGCGAATGCGTCATCCGCGTGGCCGGCAAGGTGCGCCAACGACCCGAAGGCACCAACAATCCGAAAATCCCCACCGGCGAAGTCGAGGTGATGGTGAAGGAATTGGAAGTGCTTAACGTGGCCGACGTACTGCCATTTCCAGTGGACGACCCGGAAGTGGCGGGCAAGGTGAACGAGGAGTTGCGCCTGAGATATCGCTACCTCGATTTGCGCCGGCCGGAAATGGCGCGCAATCTCCGCTTGCGCAGCAAGGTCGCCATGGCCACGCGGCAATACCTGGACGAGCAGGGCTTTCTGGAAATCGAAACGCCCCTGCTGTTCAAGTCCACGCCCGAGGGGGCGCGCGAATTTCTGGTACCGAGCCGGGTGAATCCCGGACAATTTTACGCGCTGCCGCAATCGCCGCAGCAGTTCAAACAAATCCTCATGGTCGGCGGCATCGAACGGTATTATCAACTGGCCCGCTGTTTTCGCGATGAGGATCAGCGCGCCGACCGCCAGCTCGAATTCACGCAAATTGACCTCGAAATGAGCTTCATCGAGCGTGAGGACATTTACGTGCTGGTCGAGGGTTTGTTGAAGCGCATCTGGAAAACCGCGCTGAACCTCGACGTGCCGACGCCGTTCAAGCGGATTACCTACGAGGAAGCGCTGAACCGGTGGGGCATTGATAAGCCGGACACGCGGTTCGGCATGGAACTGGTAGATTTCACCGGGGAATTCCGCGGCAGCAAGTTCAAGGTATTCGGCGGAAGCATCGCCAGTGGCGGCGTGGTGAAGGCGCTCAACGCCAAAGGCCTCGCCAGTGTGACCCAGGGGCAAATCGACACCATGACCGAATATGCCAAGGGTTTCGGCGCGAAAGGCCTGGCTTACATCAAGGTCGAAAAAGGGGCAGACGGTGCTACCGTCGAATGGAAATCCCCGATTGTGAAATTTTTCAGCGATGCCGAAAAGGCCGCGCTGGCGCAAAAATTGAAAATCGAGGAAGGCGATTTAATTCTATTCGCCGCCGACCAATGGCTGAACGCGTGCGAAATCCTCGGCGAAATCCGGCGTTACTGCGCCAACATTTTAAGAGAGCAGGGGAAGCTGACGATTGATCCGAACCGGTTTGATTTTCTCTGGGTCGTGGACTTCCCGCTGCTCAGTTTCGACAAGGAACAGAACCGCTGGTATTCCAGCCATCATCCGTTTACCGCGCCGGTGGCCGAGGACATTCCGATGCTCAAGACCGACCCGAAAAAGGTCCGCGGCCAACATTACGACGTGGTGGTGAACGGCGTGGAACTTGGCGGCGGCTCGATTCGTATCCACCAGCCCGATGTGCAGAAAACGGTCTTCGAGGAAGTACTGCAAATTCCGCCGGAAGAAACAAAGTTACGGTTCGGCTACATGCTCGAAGCGTTCCGCTACGGCGCGCCACCGCACGGCGGCATCGCGCTCGGGTTCGACCGGCTCAACGCGATTCTTTGCGGCACACCGAGCATCCGCGACGTGATTGCGTTTCCAAAGACGGCGAAAGGAACCGACTTGATGACCGAATCGCCCGCGGCTGTTACGCCGCGCCAACTCCGCGACCTGCACATCGAAGTGAAGGTCGCGAAGAAAGAGTAAGTGGTTTTCCTACTATGGTGGAAAAGCGGTGGAGGGCCACCGCAGTCCAAGACCTGGCGGAAATTCGGAACGCCCGGCGAACGCGAAGCGTCTTGGAGTGCGCCAGCCCTCTGGCGCTTTGCCTCTAGCAGTCCGGGAACCTTGAACTCAGCGAAGATGCCGCGTCAGGTCCGACTCTATGCCCGCTGGATGACGCCACGCGGATTGACCGGCCCGTGGTCATTGCCACTCGCCGTGTCCGTGATTTGAGCGGTCAGCCGGAGGAGTCAGAGCCGACTCACGTCGGCTGCTACGATTGGAGGTTGACGTTGTTGGCTTGACATTCATAGGCACATTTTGCAGTTTGTCCAAAGATGTCCAGTATGCATTCCGCAGGCTGGATATTGTAAACAGATGCAACTGACAGTCAAAGATGTAGCCGGGTTACTGAATATATCGGAAAAGACGGTTTATCGTTGGATTGACGAGCGAAAACTGCCTGGATATCGCTTGAGCGGACAATACCGCTTTAACCGCGCCGAGCTGCTGGAATGGGCGACAGCCAACCGCATCAACGTTTCGCCACGAATTTTTGAGGAACCAGAGAACGGCTCCACGCCGCTTCCCGAATTGTCCGACGCCTTGGAGGTGGGGGGGATTTTTTATCGTTTGGCCGGCAAGGACAAGCCGGCCGTTCTTCGCAGTGTGGTGGAAGTATTGAGATTGCCGGACAAGGTGGACCGCGAGTTTCTTTTGCAGGTCTTGCTGGCGCGCGAGGCTCTGGAGTCCACCGCCATCGGCGACGGCATCGCCATCCCGCACGTGCGGAATCCCATCGTGCTCCACGTTCCGCAACCGGTCGTAACGCTGTGTTTTCTGGAAGCGCCGATGGACTTCGGAGCGTTGGACGGCCAGCCGGTGCAAACGTTGTTCACGCTGATCAGCCCGACCGTCAAGGCGCATCTGCATCTGCTGTCGCGGCTGGCGTTCGCGTTGCGCGACCCCGGGTTCAAATCGCTCATCATCCGCCAGGCAAGCCGGGATGAAATTTTGGCGGCGGCAAAACGGATCAGTGAAGCCTTACGCGCATCGGCAACTATTTCGCGAAAGGAGGCAGCGGCATGATGTGGTTGCTGTCAGCGATGGCCGTGCTGCTCTACGGTGCGGTAGTTGCGTTGTTGCTGATGAAGCGCCCAAGCCTGAATTTCTCATGGCTGGGTGCGTTCCCAGTTGTCCTGGCGGCAATCATCGGCTGTATTCCGGCGATTCAGGTATTACTGGGCGGCCCCGTTGAACAATTTCACTTTCCCTGGCCGGTGCCGTTTGGTGAATTCTTTATTGAACTCGACCCGTTGTCAGCATGGTTTCTGGTCCCCACGCTCTTGCTCTCGGCGCTTTCTGCTGTTTATGGCGTTGGCTACCTGCGGCCGTGGCAGAGTAAGCGGCCACTGGGTCCGATCTGGTTTTTCTATGGTCTGCTGGTGCTGGGGATGATGCTCGTTTTGCTGGCGCGCAATGCCGTGTTGTTCCTGGTTGCCTGGGAATTGATGGCGGTGGCGTCATTCTTTCTGGTGACGTTTGAGCATGAACGCCAGTCCGTGCGCGAGGCCGGCTGGATTTACTTTGTCGCCACCCATCTGGGCACGGCGTTTCTGCTGGCGTTTTTCCTGTTGCTCGGGCGCGAGACCGGCTCGATGGATTTCACGGTCTGGGCCGCGCAAGGAATTCACACCCAGGGATTGGCCGGCGTTTTGTTTCTGCTGGCGGTGATTGGATTCGGCACCAAGGCTGGCTTCATGCCGTTGCATGTCTGGCTGCCGGAGGCGCATCCGGCCGCCCCGAGCCACGTCTCGGCGTTGATGTCGGGCGTGATGATCAAAACCGGCATTTATGGATTAATGCGCGCGTTCACGTTTCTGGGAACGCCGCCGTTATGGTGGGGGTGGGCCCTCGTCGCCATCGGGCTGAGTTCGGGTGTGTTGGGTGTGTTGTTTGCGCTGGCCCAGCACGACCTGAAGCGGTTGCTGGCGTATCACAGCGTCGAGAACATCGGCATTATTGCGCTGGGCCTGGGCGTCGGTCTGTTGGGCATGAGCACGGGTTCTGCGGTACTGATGGTGCTGGGTTTTGGCGGTGCGCTGCTGCATGTGCTCAATCACGCCTTGTTCAAGGGCCTGTTGTTTCTCGGCGCGGGCGCGGTGGTGCATAGCACCGGCACGCAGGAAATTGACCACCTCGGCGGGTTGTTGAAACGGATGCCGTGGACGGCGGCGGCTTTTCTTGTAGGTGCGGTTGCGATTTCGGGTCTGCCGCCCCTGAACGGTTTCTTGAGCGAATTTTTGATTTTCTTTGGTGCGTTCAAAGGCGGCATTTCCACCAGCGGACCCGTCGCCGTGCCATTGCTCGTGGTGGTTGCCGGTTTGGCGCTCATTGGTGGTCTGGCCGTGGCGTGCTTTACCAAGGCGTTCGGCATTGTTTTTCTTGGTGAACCGCGCAGCGAACACGTCTCACGCGCACGCGAAGTCGACTGGAGCATGCGCCTGCCCATGTTGCTGCTGGCGGCGGCATGTGCCGGTATCGGTTTATTCGCGCCGGTCATGGTCGGAAGTTTGCAACGGGTTTTGGAGAATGTGACGGCCCAGCGGCCGGAGGTGGTAACGATGACCCTTGCCACCACGACCGCTTCGTTGATGTTCGTGGTCATCGGGGCGGTGACATTTTTGCTGTTGGTGGCCATGTTGGTTTTGGTACGGCGCGGTCTACTCGCGGACCGTCGGGTGGATGAGAGCGTGACCTGGGGTTGCGGTTACCCGCAACCGACGGCTCGGATGGAATACACCGCTTCCTCCTTTGCCCAGCCGTTGACGGATTTGTTCCGGCCGTTGCTCGGCACCCGGAAAAAGCTGTCGGCGCCGCGCGGGCTTTTTCCCGCCGAAGCCGCATTGAAAACCGAAACTCCCGACCTTTCCCGCGAGGAAATGTACCGGCCGATGTTCGAGCGCGGCGAGATGTGGTTGTCACAGTTGCGCTGGTTGCAACACGGCAACGTCCAGCTTTACGTCCTTTACATCGCGGCGACGTTGATGGTGCTGCTGGTCTGGAAATTCCGCTGACATGAAACCGAAGACTAAAACTCAAGAGCATCTACCACGGATAAACACGAATGGACACGGATTTTTTGGTGGGGCGGGCAGTCCTCTGCCCGCCGGTCGGCCGATCGCCAATGACGGCGCGCACGGAGTGACGCGCCCTACCTTGCCCATGGTGGATTTGCATTTCATCCGTGTGGATCCGTGTACATCCGTGGTTCAATTTGGTTTTTCAGGATGAACGCCCTTCCTTTCATCCCGCTGCTGCTGGCGTTGGTGTTGTCGCCGTTGTTGCCCGGCGTCATCAACCGCACCAAGGCGCTCTTTGCCGGGCGTCGCGGCCAGCCGTTGTTGCAAACCTATTTTGATTTGTGGAAGCTCCTGCAAAAGGGCGCGGTTTACAGCCGGACGACGACGTGGCTGTTCCGCGCCGGGCCAATTATCGGCTTGGCCGCGACACTGACCGCGGTTATGCTGATGCCGCTGGGGAATTTCCCGGCGCTCATTGCGTTTCCGGCGGACTTTCTGCTGTTCGCCGGCTTGTTGGGCGTGGCGCGGTTTTTCATTGTCGTGGCGGCGCTGGACACGGGTTCAAGTTTTGAAGGCATGGGCGCCAGCCGCGAAGTTTTCTTTTCCGCGCTGGCCGAACCGGCCTTGCTCGTGGCCCTGGCAACGCTGGCGCGGCAGACGGGCACGCTTTCGCTCTCAACCATGTTTGGACCGGTGTCCGGCGCGCACTGGCTGCAGGCCGGCCCGGTGCTGATGCTGGTGGTGATTGCGTTAATGATTCTGTTGCTGGCGGAAAACGCGCGCATCCCCGTGGACGATCCGAACACGCACCTCGAATTGACCATGATTCACGAAGTGATGGTGCTGGACCATGGCGGACCGGACCTCGCGTTCGTTCTTTACAGCGCGGCGCTCAAGCTGTGGCTGTTCGCGGCATTGATTGTCGGGATGGTGCTGCCGGCGACGGGCAGCGTGTGGATGAATCTCCTGCTGGCGGTGGCCGGGATGCTGGTCGTGGCCGTGGTGGTCGGAGTAATTGAATCGGTCATGGCGCGGCTGCGTCTGGTGATTGTGCCGCAATTGCTTGTCGGCGCGGGTGCGCTGGTGGCCGTGGCGTTTTTGCTGAGTCTGGCCTGATCCTTATGTTTATCACCAACCTCATTCTCGCGCTGGTGGTGCTGACCAATCTGAAGCTGCTGGGTTCCAGCCGGCTGGGCGCTTCGATCCGGGTCGTGGCGGCGCAGGGCATGGCGCTCGGGTTACTGCCGATCCTGGCGCACTGGCCGGAATTGTCGGTGCATTTCGGGCTGCTGGCGGCGGGCACCATTGCCATCAAAGGCGTTGTGTTCCCGTGGCTGCTTTTCCGGGCGATCCGCGAGGCTGAAATCGCGCGCGAAATCGAGCCTTACGTCGGTTACGCTGCGTCGCTGGTGGCCGGCGCGGTGGCGTTGGGCGCCTCTTTCTGGCTGTGCACGCGATTGCCGATTCCCGAAAACATCGCCTCGCCGTGGCTGGTGCCGGTGTCATTTTTTTCCATTTTCGCCGGCCTGTTTCTCATCGTCAGCCGCAAGCGCGCGGTGAGCCAGGTCCTGGGTTTTCTGGTTCTGGAGAACGGCATTTACACGTTCGGCGTCGGCGTGGCCGTGCGGACGCCGTTCCTGGTCGAGGTGGGCGTGCTGCTGGACGTGTTTGTGGCGGTGTTCGTCATGGGCATCACCATTTTCCACATCAACCGCGAGTTCGATCATATCAACACCGACCGGCTGAGCACGTTGAAAGACTGAGAAGATTTATGATTTACGATTTACGATTTACGATTGGGTACGGAAAACATGAATTTCCCGGCGCAGGGACATTTTCAATTCCGCGTTCCCCGTTCCGCATTCCGCACTTTCCATGATTCTCGCCCTGGTCATTATGCCTTTGCTAGCCGGTCTGATGGCGTTTGTTCTCCCGCGGCCGGCCATCCGTCGCGGCTTGTTGGTCGGCACGGCGCTGATTCATGCGACGGTTACCGCGATTTGTTGGGCAGCAACACCGGCACCGGCGCTGGGTGGCTGGCTGGCGCTGGATGCGGCCGGGCTGCTGTTTCTGAGCATCACGAGCTTTCTGTTTTTGGTGGTATCCTTTTATGTTACGGGTTATCTCGGCCAGGAAGCCAACCGGCGCGCCACAGACCCGGAGGAAGGATTTCTCTTCGACAACGCGCCGGAAGCGGTTTTCATCGGCTGCCTGCTTTTGTTTCTGGCGGCCATGACCCTGGTGACGGTCAGCCAGCACTTTGGCCTGCTCTGGGTGGCCATCGAAGCCACCACACTGGCGAGCGCGCCGCTGATTTATTTTCACCGGCATCATCGCTCACTGGAGGCGACCTGGAAATATCTGCTCATTTGCTCGGTCGGCATCGCCCTGGCGTTGCTGGCGAATTTCTTCTTGAGCGTGGCGGAGACACAAAAGTCAGGCGACGCCTTCCCCATGGTGCTGTCTGAACTTGTGGCCCATGCCACGATTTTGCAAACACCGTGGTTGAAGGTTTCGTGTCTTTTGTTCTTTGTCGGCTACGGCACGAAAATGGGCCTGGCGCCATTGCATACCTGGCTGCCGGACGCGCACAGCGAGGCGCCGTCGGCGGTTTCGGCGCTGCTGTCCGGCGCGGTGTTGAACTGTGCGTTCCTGGGACTCGTCCGCGTGCAGCAAATCTGCGTGGCGGCCGGTCTGGGAGGTTTTGGCCGGGATGTCTGGATGGCGTTGGGACTGATTTCGCTGGTGGTGAGCGCCGTGTTCATCCTGGGTCAGACAGATTACAAACGGTTGCTGGCCTATTCGAGTGTCGAGAACATGGGTATTATCGCGATCGGCGTGGGGCTGGGCGGCGTGGGCGTTTTCGGCGCGATGTTGCAAGCCGTGAACCATTCCCTCGCCAAGGCCATGTTGTTCCTGCTTTCCGGCAACATCCTGGCCCGTTACCAGAGTAAGAACATTTCGCGGGTTCGCGGGCTGTTACTGGCCGCGCCGGCGACCGGCCTGCTATGGCTGGCAGGTTTCCTGGCCATTACCGGCACACCGCCGTTCGGATTGTTCCTCAGCAAATTCACCATCCTGAAAGCCGCGTTTGACGGCGGGCACATTTTGATTGCACTCTTGTTGCTCGCATTTCTCGCAGTCATTTTTATCGGCATGACAACGGCGTTTCTGGCCATGGCGCAGGGCGAACCGGAGAAAACCATAAACCGCGGTGAAGACCGCTGGTGGCAAATCACGCCGCCGGCCGTGCTCGGCTTCCTGGTGCTGTGCCTGGGCCTGACGATCCCGGCAAAACTGGGCAACGTGTTGCATCAAATCGCCTTGACCCTGGGAGGCACCCAATGAAAATCGGCGCCGCCAGTCCCATTCGCAATGGCGATACCGTGGCCCTTGCGGAAATTCCCGGGCTGGACCTCGATGATTTCCGTGAACAAATCCTGCAAACCTGCGAAAATAACGGGCGCATCATGGCGTTGTTCGGGCAACCGGTCAGCGCTGACGGTGTAAGGTTGTTTGCCGTGCTGGCCAATGACGCGGAAGGGCAATTGACTCTCGGCTCGACCGAAGTGGCCGACCGTTATCCCGCGTTAACGCCGGCCTGTCCGCAGGCGCACTGGTTTGAACGCGAAATGGCCGAGCAATGGGGTGTCCAACCTGAAGGCCATCCGTGGTTGAAGCCGATCCGGTTTCATCACTCCTGTCGCCCGGGCCACGATGCCTGGAACCGTTCCACGGAAATTCCCATTCAGCCGGGCGTCACGGACTTCTTCAGGATGGAAGGTGAGGAAGTCCATGAAGTCGCGGTCGGCCCCGTTCACGCCGGCATCATTGAACCGGGACATTTTCGTTTCCAATGCCACGGCGAAAAGGTTTATCACCTGGAAATTTCGCTCGGCTACCAGCATCGGGGTGTCGAACGCGCACTCATCGGTGGGCCGGACAAGAGGACAATTCCCTACATGGAAACGCTTGCCGGCGACATGACCATCGGCCACACGCTGGCCCATTGCGAAGGGGTTGAGTCATTGGCGGGTTGCCGGGTGCCGGCGCGGGCGCAGGCCTTGCGCGCCATTGCGTTGGAACTGGAGCGGCTGGCCAACCACACCGGCGACCTTGGCGCCCTGGCGGGCGACGTCGGCTATCTGCCCACGGCGAGTTTTTGCGGGCGCATTCGCGGTGATTTCCTGAATTTGACCGCGTTGATTTGTGGCAACCGGTTCGGTCGCGGTTTGGTACGACCCGGCGGAGTTTTGTTCGATCTCGACGAAGCCCGGCAAATACAACTGGCAGAACGTCTGACGCAGTCGCGGTCGGACGTGACCAACGCGGTGAATCTGCTTTGGGACGCACCGTCGGTGCGCTCGCGCTTTGAGAACGCCGGCCCGGTTTCGCGCGATACCGCACTGGAACTTGGCCTGGTGGGAGTGGCGGCGCGGGCCAGCGGAATTGAGCGCGATGTGCGGGCGCAATTTCCATCCGGCCTTTACCGGTTTGCCCAGATTCCCGTGTCGTTGTACCACACCGGCACGGTCTTTGCGCGGGCGCATGTGCGGTGGATGGAAATACAGCGTTCGCTGGCATTTGTCCTGGATCAACTCAAGGCGTTGCCGGAAGGCCCGGTGCGCGCGGAAGTGGGTCCGCTGGCGTCGAATCGCGCAGTGGTATCATTGACCGAGGGTTGGCGCGGCGAGATTTGCCACGTGGCGTTGACCAGTGCGGCAGGAAAATTCGCACATTATAAGGTCGTGGACCCATCGTTTCATAACTGGATGGGACTGGCGCTGGCGTTGCGCGACCAGCAGATTTCCGATTTCCCGCTTTGCAACAAAAGTTTCAACCTGTCCTACTGTGGCCATGATTTGTAAAAATTCCATCTTGGTAGCAGTCCCGCGAAGCGGGATCAGTCCGCTCATTCTTTGCGCGAAGGAAGATGGAGCCGACTCACGTCGGCTGCTACGACCGGAAAGGGAGAAGTTATGTTGAAAGCCCTGCTGGCCCGCGCCCATCAAAAGCACCGGACAATCGGGTTTCCGAAACGGCCGCCGGTGCTGCCGGACCGATGGCGCGGTCGTCCGCAGATTGACGCGGCCAAATGCCCGGCCCGCTGCCGCGTCTGCGCTGACATTTGCCCGACCGACGCCATCACGGTGAAGGGCAGGGAGGTCGAGCTTGATCTGGGCCGGTGCCTCTTTTGTCCCGAATGCGAACGTGCCTGTCCGGAGGGCGCCATTCGTTTTACCACCGAACACCGCCTGGCCACCTCCAGCCGCAACGCACTCGTGCTGGGTGAAAAGGAATTTCAACTGGCGAAGGCACTGGATGAAAAATCACGGAGGCTTTTCGGCCGGTCGCTGAAACTGCGCCAGGTCAGCGCCGGCGGCTGCAACGGATGTGAAGCGGATGTAAACGTGCTGAACACGGTCGTGTTTGATCTGGGCCGGTTCGGCATTCAATTTGTTGCATCGCCACGTCATGCCGATGGCCTCCTGATCACCGGCCCGGTCACGCAAAACATGGAATCGGCTTTGCGCCAGACCTACCAGGCGGTGCCGTCACCCAGGCTGGTGATTGCCGTCGGCGCGTGCGCCATTTCAGGCGGCCCTTACCTTGGCCATGCCGAGCAACGAAATGGCGCTGAAGGTGTTGTGCCGGTGAATCTTTACATTGCCGGCTGTCCACCGCATCCCATTACAATTTTGGACGGATTGCTGCGCCTGTTGGGGCGGCTGGATTCGGCTTGCTGATTTTCGCCCATTATGTCATGACTAGACACGCACGGTTTTATGAATGCATTGAATGAATTACTTCAGAATCTGATTAAACTTCAATCCCTCGAATTCAGCGAAGTCGAAGACAAGGGCACCGGGGCCGCGATAGCGGAATTGCGCGCCAAAATTCCGTCACAAATTCTCGGCCATTACGATCGCCTGGTCGCCAAAGGGAAAAAGGGCATCACCCTGGTTCGCGATCAGGTCTGCACCGGTTGCCACATGCGTGTGCCCATCGGCGGCATCATGGCGCTGAAACACGGAGAGGACATCCAGCTCTGCGAGAGTTGCGGCCGGTATCTTTATCTGCCGCCCGCGACGGAAGCGGAACCGGCAAAATCAGCGGAACCAACGGCCAAGTCCAAACCCGCCCGGAAACCCCGCAAGTCGAAGAAATCGATGCAAACGGTTTGATCGTCCACCGGGAAGTTTGCCGCCGCTATTCCTGAATAAAGTAGCTCAGGTTTTCCAGTTCGATGGCCAGATTGACGTTGTTGACCATGACTTCCTCGGGCACGGAAAGGGGAATCGGTGCGAAATTCAAAATGCCCGTGATGCCGGCAGTGACGAGCTGGTTGGCAACCTCCTGGGCGGCGGCCGCCGGCACGGTCAGAATGGCCATCCGGGTGCCGTTCTGACGGACAAAGTCCGGAAGTTTAATCATGCCCAAAATCGGCTGGCGGACTTTTTTGTCGCGCTGACGGCGTGGGTCGGCATCAAAGCCGGCGACGATTTCAAATCCTTCCTTTCCGAAACCACGATAAGACAGCAAGGCGAGGCCGAGATGCCCGACCCCGACCAGAATGACCGGTTGCAGGCGTGAGGTGCCGAGTTCATCGGCAATCTTTTTTGACAGGTCCGCCACGTCATAACCGAGACCGCGCGTGCCGAAGGTGCCGAAGTAGGCGAGATCCTTGCGCAATTGCGTGGGCTTGACGCCGGCGGCCCGGGCGAGCGCCTCGCTGGAGACAGTCCCGATGCCGTTCTCGCGCAGCCGCGCCAGGCAACGGAGATAAATCGAGAGCCGATAGATCGTCTTGCGCGGTATGACCGGGCTGTTTTTCTTCAAGGCGCGCAGAAATTAATCACACGAATGTTGAATAGCAAGAGTACGAATAGTGAAATTCGGCAAGGAGACTGCTAAAGCGTGGCCATGCTTTGTTAGTGACCGGGTTTCGGGGCCGGTGCCGCGACAGGTGAATTTTATAAAAGCCCCGGAAATCCGCGCGATACCGGTACGGAGGTGGTGGAACGACGTTACAATTAAAAACAATAAGGGGCTGGCTAAAGATGGCGGGAATTGGCCACACCGCTCAAAAAGCGACCAGAAGTCATGTTGAAAAAATACAAGGCCAACGACGGTTTTGACGAAATGCTCGACGCGCAGGGCGGAGTGCGGTCGCATTACCATAAATTCAGAAAGTTGTTTTGCGGCGTCAAATCGTCGGAATTCGCCGCCCGGCGGGAGGCGGTGGACACGGCGTTCCTGCGCCAGGGCATCACGTTTAACGTTTATGGCGATGCCCGAGGTGCGGAAAAGATTTTTCCGTTTGACCTGCTGCCGCGTATTATTCCATCCACGGAATGGGAATTTTTGGAGCGCGGGCTGGTCCAACGCATTACGGCGCTGAACCTGTTTCTGCACGACATTTACCACGAACAGAAAATCGTCAAAGACGGCGTCGTCCCCGAGTTTTACGTTTTGTCCGCGCGGCATTTCCGGCGCGAGTTCGTTAACTTCGAGGTGCCCAAGGGAATTTACATCCACGTTTGCGGTACGGATTTGATCCGGGACCACGATGGACGATATCTCGTGCTGGAAGATAACGGGCGCTGTCCGTCGGGCGTCAGTTATGTGTTGGAAAATCGGCGCGCGATGAAGCGGGCGTTTCCGGCGATGTTCGAAAATATTGGCGTGCGGTCGGTGGAAAATTATCCGCAGGAGTTGCTGAAATGTCTCAAGCATATTGCGCCCGCAAGAGTGGCCGAGCCGATGGTGGTGCTGCTGTCACCGGGCGCTCACAACAGCGCCTATTTCGAGCACACGTACCTTGCGCGGCAGATGGGCATCGAAATCGTCGAGGGCCGCGATTTGTTTGTGCGCGATTCCTGCGTGTTTATGCGCACAACGAAGGGACTGCAACCGGTCCACGTCATTTACCGGCGCATTGACGATGATTTTCTGGACCCGACGGTATTCCGGCGCGATTCAATGCTCGGCGTGCCCGGCCTTGTTCACGCCTACCGCACGGGCAACGTGTCGCTGGCCAATTCCATCGGTACCGGCATCGCCGACGACAAGGTGATGTATTATTTCGTGCCGAGGATGATTAAATACTACCTGAATCAGGAACCGATTCTGCCGAACGTGCCGACCTACCTCGCCAACGAAGGGTCCGACCAGCAATACATTCTGGAACATTTGCCGGAGCTGGTTGTAAAGGCGGCGAATGAATCG
Organism: Candidatus Limnocylindrales bacterium; assembly: GCA_035604955.1. Classification (GTDB taxonomy): domain Bacteria; phylum Verrucomicrobiota; class Verrucomicrobiia; order Limisphaerales; family UBA11358; genus UBA11358. Next base: position 58,562 of record DATNHM010000039.1, read on the forward strand.
GGCGGCTACGGGATGTTAATGGGGCCGAAGGCGTCGAAGAAGGAAATCGGGCAGTTCCGGGAAAAAATCATGGCCGAACCGCGCAATTACATTGCGCAACCGATGGTTTATTTGTCGCAACACCCGACCTATTGCGACGGCAGGTTCGAGGGCCGACACGTGGATTTCCGGCCGTTCATTTTGTCGGGTGACCGCGTTTCGATCATCCCTGGCGGACTGACGCGCGTGGCGCTGCGCAAAGGATCGCTGGTGGTCAACTCATCCCAGGGCGGCGGGAGCAAGGACACGTGGGTACTTTATGGCGATGAGTAAACTGAAGCCACCACATCCAACATTGAGCTCCGAACACCGAATGAGAACGGTCATAATTTACGATATACGATTTACGCGCCGGTTTCGCCAGGGGGCGGCCATTGATTTTTTGAAATCGTAAATCGTAAATCGTAAATCGAAAATGCTCTCGCGCGTTGCCAACTCACTCTACTGGATGGCCCGTTACATCGAGCGCGCAGAAAACATTGCGCGCATCGTGGACGTGAACCTGCAGTTGCTGCTCGATTTGCGCGATCTGGATGAGCAGAAACTGGCTGAATACTGGCTGCCCATCGTGCAGGCCACGGGTGATGAAACGGCGTTTTTTAAGTTGCACCCGCGGACCAGCGGCCAGGCTGTCACGGAATTTCTGGTGTTCCAACCGGAAAACCCGAATGCCATCGTGCAGTGCATCTGCCGGGCGCGCGAGAACGCGCGCATGGTGCGTGACCAAGTCACACTCGAGTTGTGGGAGGAATTGAACCGGCTGTACCTGTTTGCTCGTTCGTCGCAAGCGCGCGAAATCTGGCGGCGCAGCCCGGGCGAATTTTTTCAGGAAATCAAGTCCGGCTCATTGCACCTGATTGGCATCATCAACGCCACGCTGGTCCATGACGAAGGCTGGTGGTTCGTGCAGACCGGCCAGTTCCTGGAACGCGCTGACAAGACCACGCGAATCCTCGACGTCCGCTCCCAGACGCTGCCGGAACACGGCCCGCCGGCGGCCATCACCCAGACCAATGCGTTCGAATGGTCAGCCGTGCTTCGGTCCTGCAGCGCGTGGGACGCCTACCGGACAATTCACGGCGCCGACGTGCATCCGCGGCTGGTCGCGGAATTCCTTCTGTTAAACGACAATTTCCCGCGTTCGGTGCGGTTTTGCGTGAATGAACTGAACCGCGCCGTCCGGCGTATCTCCGGCGTGGTAGACGGCCGTTTCTGCAACGACGCCGAGAAACTGACCGGCCGTTTCCTGGCCGAATTGCAATTCAGCGCGATTGACGAAATGTTCGACCTCGGCCTGCATCGGTCTTTGGACCAGGCGCAAATCAAACTGAACGAAATCGGCGACGCCTTGTTCCGCGCCTACATTTTTCAACCGTTCCAGAGCCCTGACGACGAACATAGGGTCCAACAGGAGGAACAACAACAGCAAGCAGTGGGGCACCGAGCATGGTTCGTCACGAACCGGCAAAATGCCGCCGGGGATGATGGACCGTCGAAATCATCCGGAGTGGGAAGGTAACAAAAAGCTGGAACAGAAATTTCACCGTGGCGTCAGGCGAAATTCGATTTTAAGCACATGAGATGGGATATTTTTCATCGTACGCGTTACGTGTACGCCACGCCGGTACGTGACAGTTTCAACGAGGTCCGGCTCGAACCGCCTTCCAATGCCGGACAGACGGTGGAATCCTTTTTATTGCGCATTCTGCCCGCCGGGCGGTTGAACCGTTATTCCGATTTTTATGCCAATTGGATCCATCATTTTGAAATTCCTGAACCCCATCGCTATTTGCTCATTGAAAGCCAGACCCGCGTGAAAACCCATCCTCTCCCGCCGCTGGAGGAGGATGCCGAACCCGATTCATTCGAAAAGCTGGGCCATGTGGGGAACATCGAACATTGCCACGATTTTTTGCAAAGCAGCCGTTACGTGGAAATCGAGGTGGAATCCTGGCGGCTGGCGGTGGATGCAATAGCTGACCGGACTGACGTATGGCAATCTGCCCTGGCGCTCATGCGGTTCGTCCACGATTTTTTGAAATATGAGCCGCAGGTCACCCACGTCCACACTCACATGCACGACGTAATCACGCAGCGCCGCGGCGTGTGCCAGGATTACGCGCATTTGATGATTGGCCTGTGCCGCAGCGCGAAACTTCCGGCGCGTTACGTCAGCGGCTACCTGGCCACCGAAACCGCCAGCGCCACCCACGCCTGGGTCGAGGTGTTCATTCCCACCGTCGGCTGGGTGGGGCTGGATCCCACGCACAACTGCCAGATCGGCGAAAACTATGTGAAAATCGGCGTGGGCCGCGATTACGCCGACGTCCCGCCCGTCGCGGGCAATTACCGCGGCACCCTCAATCGCCAAATGGAGGTGGAAGTGAAAATCGCGCCGGTGACATAATAATTTCCTGCTGGTCAAACGCGGGTTTTTGGCCGATGGTATGCGCCGATAAAATCATGTTCACCGGGACTTACACCGCCATCGTGACGCCGTTCAAAAACGGTCAGCTCGACGTGCCCGCCCTGGAACGCCTCGTCCGGATGCAAATCAAGGCCGGGGTGGACGGCATCGTACCCGTAGGCACCACCGGTGAATCGCCGACGGTGGACTATGAGGAACATCTCGAAATCATCGCGCTGACCGTAAAATACTCCGCGGGCCGGGTCAAAGTGCTGGCCGGCACCGGCGGGAATTCGACGAGTGAAGCGGTTTACCTGACGCGCGAGGCTGAGAAAATCGGCGTGGACGGCTCGCTGCAAGTCGCGCCGTATTACAACAAGCCGACCCAGGAAGGTTTGTTCCAGCATTTCCAGGAAATCGCAAGCACAACCAGGCTGCCCATTGTGCTTTACAGCATTCCGGGACGTTGCGGCGTCGAAATCGGCGTCGAGACCGTCCGGCGTCTGGCGCGAGAATGCAAGAACGTCATCGGCATCAAGGAAGCCGGAGGCAGTTGCGACCGCGTTTCACAGTTGCGTGCGGCGCTGGGTCCGAAGTTTGTGATTCAAAGCGGCGATGATTCGCTCACGCTGCCATTCATGGCGGTGGGCGCGGATGGCGTCATCAGCGTGGCGTCCAATGTTGTTCCCCGTGAGGTGGCGCAAATGGTGGCCGCCTTCCGGCGCGGCCAAATCCGGAAGGCGTCGCAGCTCCATGCGAAGCTTTATCCGCTGTTCAAGGATTTGTTCATGGAGACGAACCCGGTTCCCATCAAGGCCGCGCTGGCGATGAAGGGGTTGATCGAGGAAGAATATCGTCTGCCGCTGGTGCCGATGAGCGCGGCCAACCGCGCCAAATTGCGCGCCACCATGAAGACGTGCGGAATCCTGAAATAGGAGATAGCAGATAGAAGATGGAAGTTGGCCAAAGCAGCAAATGTTGAATCCGATTCCCCATCTCCTGTCTCCGAACTCCCAACTGCTATGACAAGAATTATCATTACCGGGGCCAAAGGCCGGATGGGCCAGGCGCTCGTCGCGTGCGCGAAGAATTTTCGCGAAGTGCAAATCGGCGCACAAATTGACATGGGGGACGATTTTCCCGCCGCGGCCGCGCAAGGCGACGTGGTCGTTGATTTCAGTACGCATACGGCGACGGCGGACATTGCGGGGGTGTGCGCGCGGCACAAAAAGGCCATGGTCATCGGCACCACGGGGCATACGAACGCCGAGCGCAACGAGGTGTTGAAGTTCAAAACGAAAATTCCGATGGTTTGGACCGCGAACTTTTCGACCGGCGTGAACACGCTGTTCTGGCTGACGCGGAAGGCGGCGGAGATTTTGGGGCCGGACTACGATCTGGAAATCATCGAAATGCATCATCGCATGAAAATAGACGCGCCGAGTGGCACGGCCAAAATGTTGGCGCAGATCCTGGCTGAGGTGCGCAGGCAGCATCTGGAGAAGGTGGCGCGGCACGGCCGGCTGGGCATTGGCGAGCGGGCGCCGGGTGAAATTGGCATCCATTCGTTGCGCGGCGGCGACGTCGTGGGCGATCATACCGTGATTTTTGCGGCCAACGGCGAGCGGGTCGAGCTGACGCACAAGGCTTCCAGCCGCGACACACTTGCCAACGGCGCGTTGCGCGCGGCGCTCTGGGTGGTCAAACAAAAGCCCGGCCTTTACGACATGCAGGATGTGCTGGGACTTAAATAATTTTTGATTTACGATTTACAATTTACAATTTCAAATGCACGGATGAACCGCCGCGCGAAACCGGAGATCAAGAATCGGAGATCGGAAGTGGTTTTTATTGCTCTTGGCTCGAATTTGGGGAATCCGTGGCAAATCATCCTCGACTCGACGGCGCGGTTGCAAAGTTTTTCCGACGAGCCAATTCTTAAATCTTCACTATGGCAAACGTCGCCGGTGGATTGTCCGCCGGGTTCGCCGATGTTCGTAAATGCGGTCGTAGGCGTGGTGCCGCGAAAAGAGGAAACGCCGGAATCGCTGCTGGAGAAATTGCGGGCGCTGGAAAGGGAATTTGGCCGTCCGCCAAAAAAGGCATTGAACGAGCCGCGGCCGCTTGATTTGGATTTAATTGCATTTGGTTCAGAGACTCGCAATAAAACGGAACTCGTTTTACCGCATCCGCGGGCGCATCTGCGGCGGTTCGTGCTTCAGCCCTTAAGTGAAATCGCCCCGGATTTTATTTTGCCGGGGCAGTGTAAAACAGTTGGGCAACTGCTGGCGGAACTTTCTTCCGACGAGATTCTCAAACGAATTTAATAACAGCTGAACGCGATGAAAAGCGGTGGAGGGCCACCGCAGTCCAAGACCTGGCGGAAATTCGGGACGGCCCGGCGAACGCGAAGCGTCTTGGAGTGCGCCAGCCCTCTGGCGCTTTGGAAAAGTCGCAAAAGATTTCCCCCTCGTGTGACTCTTGTGCATTTTTGCGGCTAAACCCGTTTTGTTTATCCAAAAATCCGATTGTATTCAAGCCCAACATAACGATCGGTCATACCGGCGAGGTAATCGCACACGGCGCGATGCAGGCCGCTTTTTAGAACGCGCCGCCGCGCGCCGGCACCGATTTCCTTTGGATTCATCAGGTAATAACGGAAAAGCTGTTCAAGCATCTTCAAAGAGCGCCGGTTCAACCAGCGGAGCGACTGATTGTAATAAAGATTTTTGTAAAGGTAATCACGCAATTCGAGATTCAACGCGCGGCGTTCGGTGCTGTGCTGCACGAGCGCCTTCGGGAACAGCCGGACTTCGTCGGCGGATTGCACACCCGACGCGAGCATCAGCCGCTCGCTGGTTTCGACGACGTCATGGATTTGCAGATCAATGATGGTGCGAATGATGAAATAGCGGCGGCATTCGTCGGGCAGGTCGCCGTGTTCCTTTTTCACCAGCCGCGCGGCTTGCGCCCAAATGCGGACATCGCGACGCAGATTACTTTCGGACAACAAGCCGGATTCGAGTCCGTCGTCGAGATCATGGCTGTAATAGGTGATTTCGTCGGCGAGGTTGGCAATTTGCGCTTCGAGCGAGGAATTTTTGGCGTCGAATCCTTTGCGCCGGCCGGGATGGTCGTAGGCGGTATAATGCTTCACCAGACCTTCGCGCACTTCCCAGGTCAGGTTCAGGCCGGGGAAATCCGGATACTTCTGTTCCAATTCCTCGACAATGCGCAGGCTTTGGCGGTTGTGTTCGAAGCCGCCGTGTTTTCTCATCAACCGATTCAAAACCGTCTCGCCCTTGTGGCCAAACGGGGAATGACCAAGGTCGTGCGCCAGCGCGATGCTTTCAGCCAGGTCTTCGTTTAATTTCAGCGCACTGGCGATGTTGCGCGAAACGGCGGCGACTTCGATGGTGTGCGTCAGGCGGGTGCGGAGATGATCGCCGGTGCCGTTGAGGAAGACTTGCGTTTTATATTCGAGACGGCGGAAGGCGCGCGAATGGATGACGCGGTCGCGGTCGCGCTGGTAATGCGTGCGCCATTGGGGCGGTGGTTCCGGGTAATTGCGCCCGCGGGTGTCGCCGCTGAACTGGGCGTAAGGCGCGAGAATCTGATGTTCGATTTGTTCCAGTTCCTGGCGGGTACGCGGCATAAATTTAACGCTTCAAGAATAGGGAACGAACGGACAAAAGCAATTTTTCAGGCGCCGTTTTTCCCTCTTCGACCAGGTCACGCAACCCCAAAGGGTAGCGTTATTTCTATTGACTATTCGAATACTTTATGAGAGAACCGCGGTTAGTTCAGCCGAAGCGGGCCACAGGCAGAATCTTATCTTTGCGGCCGGCGAAAGTTGAACGTGTGAGTGCGCGGGTGCATGAAACGAATCTGAGTTGTGAAGTGCGACCGGCTCTGACTCGGGAGGGTTAATTGTGGTTGTTGAAATAATAGTCAACAAAAAGAAGTATTCTGATGGCGAGGTCAAAATGAACACTCCATTACTTTCACCAATTCCCTGGCGCAAAGTCACATTGGCGCTGGCAACGTTATCACTGGCGGTGTTGAGCGCGTCTGGCCAAACGCAATGCGTGGAGACGAACGGTTATAAGGTAGTGTTTCCACCAAACACGGACGGCGGCCTGGACGTGCTGGACAGCCAGAATAATATCGTTTTGGCGGACGATTTTCCGTGTACCAGCGCCGGTCCCGTCTCGGATATTCACATTTGGGGTTCGTGGTTGAGCAACGCCCACGGCACGATCACCAATTTCTGGCTGGGCATTTACAGTGATGTACCGGCCGTCACCAATTTCTCCAGCGGCCAAATCACCCCCAGCCATCCCGGCGTTCTGCTCTGGCAGCAATCGTTTGGCCTGGGACAGTTTGTCGAGACGATCTATGGAACGGGGAGTGAATTATTTTATGACCCGAGCACACGCAGTTTTATCGGCACGGACACCCAGGCTTATTATTATTGTTTTTATCCAACCAACCCGTTTGTGCAACAAGGCAGTGCCGCCAGTCCCACCAACTACTGGCTGGTAGCTTATGCCCAGGTCGCAGGCGGAGCCCCCACCGTTCCCACCTACGGCTGGAAGACGACTTTAACTCCCTACAACGACGGTGCCGTGTGGGGACATTACCTGGCCACCAGCGGCCAGCCCATCGGAGACTGGCAGACGATAACCAACAGCCAAACCGGTCAGCCGATTAATCTCGCCTTCGCACTCACGACCCCCACCAACACGCCACCCGCCTGTGTGGAGAACACCGCTAAATATGTCCAGTGGCCAAATCTGTTTGGCGGTCTGGATGTGTGGAACAACGGCCCGTGGGTGCTGGCCGACGATTTCGTCTGCAACGTCACCGGTCCCATCTCGGACATTCATCTCTGGGGCTCCTGGAACACCAACCTGGTCGCGACCAACTCCCTGACCTTCTGGCTGGCGATATACGACAACATCCCGGTCAGCGCCACCAACAGTTTCAGTCAGCCGGGCAACCTGCTCTGGCAGGAAAAATTCGTGCCCGGGCAGTACGTCGAGTCTCTTTGGGCTTCGGGGCAGGAAAACTTCCTGGATCCCGGACCTCCTCAGACCATCGGCAGTGATTCGCAAGCCTGGTATTATTGCTTCTATCCTACCAATGTCTTCATCCAGCAAGGCACTGCGGCAGCGTCTAAGATTTATTGGCTGATGGTCTATGCCCAATCACCATCGGGCAACACCTTCCAATACGGCTGGAAGACCACGACCAACGTGCAAAACGACGTCAGCGTTCATGCGCCTTGGCCCGGTTCGCCGCCACCGAGCAACCCCGGCTGGCAACCGACGCTCCAGGCTTCAACCGGCGGCGCTTTGGATTTGGCCTTCAAGATTACAACGGTGACTCCACCGCCACTGGTTTGCGTGGAAAGCGACTTTGAAAAATATGTCCAGTGGCCGAATACACTTGGCGGTTTTGATGTGTGGAACACTCCGTATGTGCTGGCTGATGACTTCGTCTGCACCAACACCGGCCCCATCAGCGACATTCATTTGTGGGGCTCGTGGTTGAACAACCTGGCGCAAACCAACAGCATCAACTTCTGGCTGGGAATTTATGACGACGTGCCGGTTGGCCCGGGGAACACCTACAGTCACCCCGGCACCAACCTGCTGTGGCAGCAGTGGTTTGCTCCGGGACAATACGCCGAAACGATTTGGACGGCGAACGCCCAGGAACAATTCCTCGACCCCGGCCCGACAAACATTCTCGGCACTGATTCCGTGGTCTGGTATTATTGTTTCTATCCCACGAACGCTTTTCAGCAAACCGGAACAACCAATAATGCCAAAACCTACTGGCTGGCCGCGTATGCGCAATTACCGGTTGGCACCGCCTACAGCTACGGCTGGAAAACCGCGACTAACGTGTTGAAAGACACCAGTGTTCACGCTCCCTGGCCGGGTAGTCCGCCAATTGCTAATCCGGGCTGGACGCCCACTGGCTACCAGCCGCCCGCCGGCGGACCCCCGGTTCCGCTGGATCTCGCATTCAAGCTCACGATGTGCGGCCCGGTCATGATTCATTGGCTTCCACCGACTAACGTCGTGGTGACCTGGCCGGGCGCGGGATATCTGCAGTCGGCCACCAATGTTACCGGGCCCTACATTGATGTGCCGGGTTTCCCGACATCGCCTTTCACAGACTACTCGGTGTCACCGACTAACAAGTTCTATCGTCTGCGGTGCTATTAGCCGCAACGAAGGGAGCTTCAAACTCCTTTCAGGGCCGTTCACGGACCCATGTGGTTCGTGACTGGCCATAGTTGAGACCGTTTGGCCGAAATGCAGAAAAGACAAGTCAGTCAGTTTGCCAGCCAGCCTTCGCCCGGAGGCTACGGCGCGGCAAGCAGTTTTTGGACGGAAATGCCACGCAGTTCGAACAGCCGGTGAATGACATCTTCAATCAGGTTGTTCGGGCATGAGGCGCCGGCGGTGATGCCGACGGTGATTTTGCCGGACGGCAGCCAGTCGCGGGTCTCGGTTTCCTTTTTGGCGTGCTGGTCGTAATGGCGGATGAGCTTGTCCGACTCCATTTTGGCCGCGTTCTTGATGAAATAGGTTGGCAGTTTGGCCTCGCCCATTTCAGCGAGATGCGACGTATTGGACGAATTGTAGCCACCGATGACGATGAGCAAATCCATCGGCTCACGCAGCAGTTTTTGAAGTGCGTCCTGGCGGTCCTGCGTCGCGCCGCAAATCGTATCGAAGAAACGGAAGTGTTCGGCAACGCTTTCGGTGCCGTATTTCTTCTCCATGGCCGCTTTAAAGCGGCGTTGCACCTCCTCGGTTTCACCGCGCAACATGGTGGTCTGGTTCGCCACGCCGACCGCCTGCAAGTGCAGCTCCGGATCAAAGCCCTGCGAATACGAGCCTTTGAACTTATCCAGAAATTCCTGCTTGTCGCCTCCGTGGACGATGTAATGGCAGACGTAATCCGTTTCGACCAGGTTGAAGACAACCAGATAATGGCCGCTGCCGTAGGCGCGCGCCTGCGAACTGGTGGCCTTGGTTTCCTCGTGCCATGCCTTGCCGTGAATGATGCTGGTGACACTTTCCTTGGAATATTGCCGGACGCGCTTCCAGACACTCATCACGTCGCCGCAGGTGGTATCCACGAGCACGCAGCCCTTTTCTTCGAGCCGTTTGCGCGTGCCGACTTCGGTGCCAAACGCGGGAATCATCACAACGTCTCCGGCGTGCAGGCGCGTCATCTCCTCCTCGGTCGGTTTTGGGGAAATGATCTGGATGCCCATGTTACGGATCTGGTCGTTGACCTCGGGGTTGTGAATGATTTCGCCGAGCAGGTAAATGGGTTTTTCCGGCGGAAAATATTTCCGCGCCGCGTAGGCGAGGTCAATCGCGCGCTCGACGCCGTAGCAGAACCCGAATTCCTTTGCGAGCTTCACGGTGAGACTGTCGGCGGAAAGCACGCAGCCGCCGGCGCGGACGCGTTCAACCAGTTCGCTGCGATAATGCGAGAGCACCTGGGCCTGCACGGCCTCAAGAATGTCGGGCCGGCGGAGATTGACCTTTTTCTGCACTGCGGGCGTTTCGGTTGCCATAGCAAAAGAAGTGTAACACGCGGATGGGCATCGTCTAGCGCGAAAGCCGGAAGGGGAATGGGGTGATGGATTGTTGGATAAAAGGATTAATGGGTGAACGGGCGTAACCTGGACGCGCTTCCCATATCCAGAAATCCAACTATCCATTTATTCAGAACGGTGGTTCGTTTCGACGGAATCTCATTGCGGAGTCGGCCCAATCCGTGGATATTGCGACCGCGCGTCGGAGCGTAGCTCAGCTTGGTAGAGCACCAGCTTTGGGAGCTGGCTGTCGCAGGTTCAAATCCTGTCGCTCCGACCAACTTTTTATTCCCCCGCCGGCGCCGGTTGCAGCAAAGTCATTCACCATTCCGTTTGGTGTTGTCCTGTTAGATTGCGCTATGGCAAATAATCAAACTCACAGTGGTTCACCACTTCAGGGAGATGATGCGGACAGGCGTGAAAGTTCTTCAGCTTGTATCGAGAGCCATCTTTCGCTTGCAAGGTGGCTGCACGGCCTTGAATCTTCTGAACATCTCCTTGCGTTAGAGGCCAAAACGTCCCGCAACATAGCTTGGTGTAAAGGCGTGCTTGCCCGGTGGAGAGAGGCTGGTTATCCGAATCCAGAATCGTGGCCTGAAATTCAACAACATGCCTGTTTGCATCCATCATATTTATTGAATCACGAAGATTGGCCTGAACCTCCTTAAAAGGTCAAGAGATTCAATAATTTCCACATTCTTCCAATAATTTTTCAACCGTCCACGCATCTTTTGTCAGCATCGCAGCTTGCGCTGGTGTCTGTTTGTGCGCCGAATGAATCCGGCAATAATTGAAATGAGCCGTGAACAGAGCGACGGCATGGCGCAGATTTGCGAGCGTCTTGGAATAGCCAAGCGTGGCGCGATTGAACCGGCGTGTGAACTGGCGCACGGAAAGGTTCATCCGCTCGCAATGGCAGGTTGTGGCGCGTCCCATGTCGGGATTGCCGATTCGTGACTTACGCTTTATTTCCTTAACTTTGGTGAGGAAGCGAAAGGGAGCGATTGCGACATGGCCGAAAATCTTTTTCTCCGTCGCGTAATCAATCTGAGAATCTTTGAACACTTCACCGACACCACCCGTCTTGGTGCGGCAATAGCCGTTGAAGGCGTCGGTTGTCAGTTGGAAACGGCCCAGCGTCCGCGCCTTCAAATCATGCAGAAATTCTTCCGTTGTCTCAAAGGTTCGCTTGTCCACTTTCCAGTTAATGACGAGCTTGCTATCCACGTCAACCGACAGGAACGTGAAAAACTCCCCGCGGTCATCCTCATCCGGCAGATTCCAACGCTTGCGACGGCCAACGTAGGTGTAAATTTCATCGGTCTCCACAAATTTGGCCTTCACGTAGCGTACTCTGGCGTCCAGCAACGCCGCACACTTGCGTCCTGTTGTCTCCAAGACGGCGAGCACGGTGTCGCGGTGGCAATCTGTGAGGCGAGCCGCCGCACGAACGCCCATGCCTTCGCATAGCAGTTTTACGATTTGAACGACTTTGGCATGTTCAATCCTTAAATCATCCAACGGCTGCGATTCGCTAAAGGATTTCCCGCAGCGGTCACAAGCATAACGTTGGACAATCCGGTTTCGGTTACGATATGAGCCTGATTTTCTGCAATTTCCAGAACAGCAATGACAGTTCACTTGACCTTTCAGGGCCAAGACTTAAATTGCGATTGTATCTTCACGATACGCAACTTGAGGTCACTGGCCTTTGGTTGCGAAGCCGCTGTGCGACTAACACGGCGGCTTCTTTGTTTATCTACTTGACTAAAGGTTAACCGAAATGTATATTGGTGTCAAATAAAAAGTTAACCAAAAGTTAGAATTTATGAAAACCAAGATGGGCAGGCCAAAACTGCCAAAGGGCACAGCCAACACCGTATTATTTGCCGTCAAGATAGCGGCGAACGAAGCGAATAAAATCCAGACGGCTATAAGGAAATCCGGGCTTAAAAAACCCGAATGGGCGAGGAATGCGCTGATTGAAGCTGCCGCTCGGTAATTATTTTCGCCACGGATAATTGCCATATCGCAGTGACAACAAAGAAGGATAACCCATCCTCGCACCCTGCAAAGACGCGGGCGTAGCTCTTAAAAAAGACGGCTTAATCAGCAAATCATCCAGCTTTGTGGGGTTTGGAAAAATCTTGGGGTCGGTGAATTTTCCTGCAATTTGGCGCATCCTGTATGCAATCATGTCAGCCGCTTGAAGCGGCAAATGCGGTGGAATTTTGCCATCCACAAAGCTTAACTCTGCTCCTGCCATTCTGGATTCGTTCTTCTTTGAGGCATGAAACGCATCGTGAACGGCGTGATTCCATTCGGGGTCATCGTTGTGGTCAAAAAAGAAAGCCACTGGCTCGTTCCAATACGGCCATTGTTGCTGAACCTCGACGGCGAATGATTCAAATAATCCATTCAAACACGCCCGATATGGGTCTTGTGCCGTGGCAAATCGGCTGTATGCAGGATGCTTTTTGGCTTCAGCAAAATCCCGAGTTGAAATGAAACTGCCAACGAAAATCTTATCACCGGCACCCGCAAGTTCCGCCAGTTCGTATAAGAATCCATCCAATTTTTCTAATTTCCAACCTTTATACGGGTTTTCTGAAAATGAAGATGGAGGCTTTCTTCCGCCAGCGACCTTTGACGCCTCAACCCATTCATAGAAATGAAAAAAGTCAGCGTCGTATTTTGTCAGGATGGATTGCCACTGACCGCAAAATTTTACCCAGTTGTCTTTCCAATCCACCCAGCCAGCTATTACGATTTGTCCAGAGCCTTCTCGTTTTCCGGTTCTGTCATGCCTTCCAGATTCGTCAATATAAGCCACAACTTTCATAAAAAGTGTTCCAGCAAACAATGACGCCCATTCAGCAAATTCTTTTTTTGCACGGGTTGGTGAGTGTTTTTTTGTTTGCATAGGAAAGCAATTTGAAGCGACCAAGCCAAATTATTTAATCAACGAAAAGCGCAATCCAACAGGACAACACCTTCCGTTTCGGTGGCGATTATTTTGTTCCGTGCGCAAAAGGAAACAGAATTTGCGGCCGTGCCCAAGGCCGCGTATTTTTTTATTTTCTTTCCAACCCCTTGTAAACCCGGCGTTTGTTTGATTTCAATTCCCGATTTTTCCCGGCTGGCATCGCCGTTGCTAAACGCGCGTGAGCCAATCGCAGCTTTGGATGGAAGCATACTATACGCGCTCGTGAATTGCGGGCGGAAGCTGGGAGGCGCCGGGCAAATGGGCGCACGGATTGGCTGGGACAGGCGCAGTTCAAACATACTATGAACCAACTATGAAGAAAATTGAAGCGATCATCAAACCGTTCAAACTCGAAGAGGTCAAGGACGCCCTCGGCGAAATCGGCATCGAAGGCATGACCGTAAGCGAGGTCAAGGGGTTTGGCCGTCAGAAGGGCCACACCGAAATCTATCGCGGCAGCGAATACACCGTGGATTTTCTGCCGAAGATAAAAATCGAACTGGTGGTGGCCGACAACCAGGCGGATGCCGCCGTCGGCGCCATCATCAAGGCGGCCAAAACCGGGAAGATTGGCGACGGCAAGGTCTTCGTGGCGGGCATCGAACAAGCCGTGCGCATTCGGACCGAAGAGAAAGGCGATGCGGCTGTTTAAGCAACCAACAACTTGAACCCTACTCGAATAAAAAACATGAAACGATATTTACTGACACTCGCTTTAATTGCAACGACTGCATTCGGCCTGAGTTCGCTGCGCGCGCAAACCAACACCATGGCGACCAACGCGCCGGCGGCGGCCGCGGCGGTGCCGGCCTGGACCACCAACGCGCCAACGATGGAACAACGTATGGAGTCCGTCGAAGCGTATTTTCAGAACGGCGATCCAACCCTTCCCTTCAAGGATACCAATAGCAACTGGACGGTGAACTTCGGTCTGGCGGGCAACATTATCAACACGAACCTTATTAACAGCCAGGGCAATTATGTGTCCTACCCCGGTGCCGGTCACAATGCCTGGCTCCTGACCAGCACAGCGCTGGTGTTGTTCATGACGCTGCCTGGGTTGGCGCTGTTCTACGGCGGTCTTGTCCGCAAGAAGAACGTGCTCTCCGTGCTCGCTCAATGCTTCCTGATCACCGGTCTGACCACCATCCTGTGGGTGATTTGCAGTTACGGAATGATCTTCGGCGGCGATGGCACCCCGACCGGCGCGTTGGGCATGACCCATGATTGGATTAAGGGCATCATGGGTAATCCCGGTGTTTGCTGGATGTTCAAGGGTGTTACTTCTGCCCCGAATCCGGGTTACTCTTATTGGGTATCGGAAAACGTGTATGCCATGTTCCAATTGATGTTCGCCATCATCACGCCGGCGCTCATCGTGGGGTCCATTGCGGAACGCATGAAGTTCTCGGCCATCTGTGTGTTCATGACCTTGTGGATCCTGCTCGTGTACAACACGCAAGGTCACATGGTTTGGGGCGTCAACGGCATGATGAACGGTTTGTGGAACCCCAACGCGACGATTAAAGGTCTGGACTTCGCCGGCGGCACAGTCGTGCACATGTCTTCCGGCTGGTCCGGTCTGATATTGTGCATCATCCTCGGCAAACGCCTGGGTTTCGGGAAGGAGAACTTCACGCCGCATAGCATTGTGCTGACCTATATCGGCGCTTCCATGTTGTGGGTCGGCTGGTATGGGTTCAATTCTGGCAGCGCGGTGGCAGGTGACATTATCGCGGCCAATGCCTTCACCACCACAACGATTGCCACGGCGGTAGGGTCCTTTGTCTGGCCGATGTGGGATTGGATTGTCAAAGGCAAACCCACGGTGCTGGGTTTCTGCTCCGGCGCGGTGGCGGGCCTGGTGCTGATTACACCGGCTTGCGGTTATGTTCTTCCTTCCGGAGCACTCTGGATCGGCATTGCCGCCGGCACCATTCCGTGGTTCTTCTGCTACAAGGTCAAAGCCTGGCTGGGCATGGACGACGCGCTGGATGCGTGGAGCGTTCACGGTATCGGTGGCATGTGTGGCGCCATCATGACCGGCATGTTTGCCCGCACGGCAGCAAATCCAAACTTCAGCCTGAATCTGAACAATGCATCGTTACATCCTAAGATTCCGGCTTATGTGACGGACAGCATCTTCCAGCCGCAGTTGTGGGAGCAGTTGAAGACCATCGGTGTCTCACTGGTGCTGTTTATTGTCGGCACCATTGTAATCGCCTACATCACCAAGGCGCTGGTTGGGTTGCGTCCGACCGAGGAAGTGGAAATCCAGGGCCTGGACATCAACGAACATGGTGAAGAGGGTTACGTTGGCTAATTAAAAAAAGTCTCGACGCTGCGCCGGTTGTTGGCGAAAGTCACCGCCGGCGCAGCGTTCTAAACGCGCCGAAAGACAACAATAACTATCTACTATCTCACATTTAAATATGGCTACACCCAAGAGCGTCATTGAAATGGCAAAGAAAGCCGGGGCGAAAATGGTGGACATCAAGTTCGTGGACACCTTTGGCACCTGGCAACACTTCACTTCACCCATCAGCGAATTGGCCGAGGAAACTTTCGCCGAAGGCATCGGGTTCGACGGCTCCTCCATCCGCGGCTGGAAAAGCATCGAAGCGTCCGACATGCTGGCAATGCCCGATCCGGAGACCGCGTTTATCGACCCGTTTTTTGCCGTCCCCACCTTGAGCCTCACCTGCACCGTCGCCGAGACCGGCACGTTGGAACCTTACAGCCGCGACCCGCGCGGCATTGCGCAGAAGGCTGAAAAATATCTCATCTCCACCGGCCTGGGCGATCAGGCGTTCTTCGGTCCAGAAGCTGAATTCTTCATTTTCGATAACGTGCAGTTCGACTCCAAGAGCAACGGCACGTTTTACTCCATTGATTCCGAAGAAGCCATTTGGAACACCGGTCGCGATGAAATGCCCAACCTCGGCTACAAAATCCGCCATAAGGAAGGTTATTTTCCCGTTGCCCCCGCCGACACCCAGCAAGACATCCGCACCGAAATGGTGCTGACGATGGAACAACTGGGCGTGGACGTGGAGAAGCAGCATCACGAAGTCGCCACGGCGGGTCAGGCAGAGATCGATTATCGTTTCAGCACTCTGGTGACGGCGGCGGACTGGATGATGATTTATAAATACGTGGTGAAGAACATCGCCCGCAAGCACGGCAAAACCGCCTGTTTCATGCCCAAACCGCTCTTCGGTGACAACGGCTCCGGCATGCATACGCACCAGAGTATCTGGAAGAAAGACAAGCCGCTCTTCGCCGGCAAGGAATACGGCGGCTTGAGCGAAATGGCACTTTACTACGCCGGCGGATTGCTCAAACATGCTAAAGCGCTTTGCGCCATTTGCAATCCGACGACGAACAGCTACAAGCGTCTCGTGCCCGGTTATGAAGCGCCGGTCAACCTTGCTTACAGCGCGCGCAACCGCAGCGCCGCCGTTCGCATCCCGACCTACAGCGAAAGTCCCAAGTCCAAACGGCTCGAATATCGTCCGCCGGACCCGGCCGCGAATCCGTATCTTGCGTTCGCCGCGCTGCTCATGGCCGGTCTCGACGGCGTTCAGAACAAAATCAAACCCGGCGCGCCACTCGACAAGAACATCTACGAACTGCCACCGGAGGAACTGAAGAAGGTTCCGAACGTGGCCGGCAGCCTCAGCGAAGCGCTCGATTGCCTGGAGAAGGACCATGCGTTCCTGCTCAAGGGCGACGTCTTCACCGAAGACTTCATTGACATGTGGATCAGCAGCAAGCGCAAGGAACACGACGCCATCCGCCTGCGTCCGCATCCGTACGAGTTTTTCATGTACTACGACGTGTAAAACACGCTCCGGAGGAACTGGGGAGTAACGGCGCGGACGAAAGTCCGCGCCGTTTTGTTTCAACCCGGAGCGCGGCTTGTCCCAAGCCGCAGCGCTTCCGAAACATCAGCGGCCGGGGAAATTTTATATATCGGTTCACGGCAGTGGCTGCTGCGAGTTGAGACAACTCGCGCTCCGAAGGCAGTGCCCGGATACGCTTTTGTTTCAACGAACCCGTTTTTTCAATTTGCGATTATGGGATTTATTGGGTACGTTTAAGCCATGACCGAAACACAGCACAAACGACTGAAGCGGATCATGAAAGATGCGCTTCGGATTCAGGATCGTTTTGCTGCGGAACCCGTTCTGGCACGGACGGGAAAAGGCTACCTTAGAAGCGAAGGCGTTACGACCCTGCAACGGATCAAAGCCGGCTTAAGGAAATCCGCGGCTCATTGAAGCCGCCGGTTTCTTATGTCGCGCCTTGTCAAACCTTGGCTCGCCTCATTCGATTGGGAGATTGTCACTGAAATCAACCGTGGACTTTGCAAGCAGAAGCACGCCCTCCACAAGCCCACCTCCGACGGACACTTGCCGGCCAAAACTCTGTGGGAGAAAAATCAATCGAAGGAACTTGACCTGACTGAGGCGCTCGAAATCTGCCTGAAATGTCATCGGCTCGCGCCGTTCTGCTTCTATAACGGAAACACCTTTGCCGCCATCGCCCGCGATTTCATCACGGAATTGTCGCCAAAACTGCCCGCTGACAAAGCTCACATTTTGCGGAGTATAGCCGGGCACATTGTTGCCGGAACAGCAACTGAGATCGAACGGAAACAACTGGATTCTCTGCTTGCTGTTTTGGGAAAATAAGCAGGATCATTTCAACTGTGCCGCCAGTTCTTTGCCCAACACCGTTGCTTCGGCGAGGGGACGTTTTCCCTCCGCGTGTTGAGCCGGCCCATTGTGGAAGGAAACGGCGCGCATGAAAATTTTGTCGCCGGTGACTTCCGCATAAGCCGCCACCGGACTTTGACAACCGCCGCCCATGGCGTGCAGGAACGCGCGTTCCGCCGTCACGCAGTGGAAGGTGTTGTAATGATTCAACCGCTCGCAGATCTTGGCGATGCGCTCGTCATCCGCGCGGATTTCAATACCAATCGCGCCCTGTCCCACGCAGGGCAGCATCACCTCCACGTCCAGCACCGTTGCCAGCAACCCATCCGGCACCGCGTCGCCAGTGAGCCGGCCATCCGGTTTGATTCCGAAATTCAAACGCGTGATGCCCGCGAGCGCAAGTACTGTGGCGTCCAGTTCAGCGCGCTCGGCGACTTTTTGCATCCGGGTGGTGACGTTGCCGCGGATTTCCACCACGTTTAAATCCGGTCTCGCCGCCCGCAATTGTTCTTTGCGCCGCGTGCTGCTGGTGGCCATGGTCGCCTTGGCCGGGAAATCCTTCAGTTTTACGTGCGGCCGGAAACCGCGCAATGTGTCCTGACCCGGCACCCAATCGGTCGAGCCAGTGTCCGCCGCCCGGGTCTTGATGAATTCGGCATCGCGGTAAATCAAGACGTCACGCACGTCGGCACGTTTGGGGGTGGCGGCGAGCACGAGGCCGGCGGGCAAATCCGTCGGCAAATCCTTCAGGCTGTGAACGGCGAGATCGGCCTGGCCTTTAACGAGCGCGACCTCGAGTTCTTTCGTGAACAAACCTTTCGGCAAACCGCCTTCGACCTTTGCCATCGAGGCTTTCTGTAATTTGTCGCCGGTGGTCTTGATGATTTTCAGCTCGAACCGCAGTTTGGGAAACGCCGCGCGGCACTGGGCGGCAATCAGATTGGCCTGCGCCAGTGCGAGCGCGCTGCCGCGCGTGGCGATGATGATGGGGCGTTCAGCAACCATTCTTTAGCCACAGATGAACACAGATAAACACAGATGAAAAGAAATCTAGATAGTCTTTAATCATGGAAATTACGTTTCATCTTCCTCTGCGGAGTAAATATCCCACCAAACTTGAATCCCAAGTTTTCCGAGTTTGAGCATTTGATAAGGCCAAAGTGCTGGTCCGCCCTGTCCATAAGATACCCAATACGACATAATGTCCAATTTGCATCCTCTTTGATGAAGCGCTTTGATTGCATTGCCTTTGCCGTCGAGAGACTCAAGTATCAAATCGATATGACGGCGGGTGTCTTTTGAACTACTTAACTTTTTCGTCGAATAAAACCAGCCATGGGCTTTTCGAAAAAGTCCTTTGCTGTGAGGTTCTCCTTTTAGAAATGATTCTGTCGGGGCAACCCCAAGTGCATCAGTTATTTCAGCAGCACTGACTTCATCCGCAAATATCCGTAACGTCGAGAATGTTTCGGCGCAAGTTGGATAGTCGTCATCGTATTCAGGTTGGTTCATACGCGTCATATCCGTGTCCATCCGTGTCCATCCGTGGTTGAAAATGTTTTACATCAAGCAGCGGTTTTACCTTTTCGGCAATGATTTGTTCGCACCGCGCAATCTCGTCCTTGCGTTGTTTCAGGTAATCGTCGGCGACAGCCTGCAGATCATCAATGTTATAGAGATAGACGTTCTCCAGAAAATTGACTTCGGGATCCACGTCACGCGGCACCGCGATGTCAATGAGCAGGAGCGGGCGTTGTTTGCGCGCCTTCATCAGCGGCTCGAGCCTGGCCCGATCCAGAATATGGTGGGGCGCCGACGTGCTGCTGATCACGATGTCGATTTGTTCGAACTCCGCCGTCCAAAGGTCGAACGGGACGGCGCGTCCGCCGAATTCCTTTGCCAGAGTTTGTGAGCGTTCGAATGTGCGGCCAGCCACGACAATGCTCCGCGCGCCGCGCGAGAGCAGGGCCCGGGCAGTTTTCTCGCTCGTGTCGCCGGCGCCGAGTACCAACACATCGCAACCTTTGAGCGAACTGAAAATCTTCTCGGCCAGCTCCACGGCCACCGATGCCACTGAGACGCTGCCGCGTTGAATGTCGGTGTGGGTCCGGACGTGCTTGGCGACGTGGAAAGCGCGTTGAAAAGCCTTGTTCAGCCGCGCCCCGGTATGGCCATGTTGTTGCGCCAGCGCATAGGCTTCCTTGAGCTGGCCCAGAATTTCTGTTTCCCCGAGTACCATGGAGTCCAACCCGCACGCGACTTTGAAAAGATGATGCAGGCTTTGTGGTTCAGCGAGCGTGTAAAGCTCATCGCCGGACAACTTAACTCCCTCGCCCCGCCCAAGCGGGGAGAGGGTCGGGGCGAGGGGATTTGAGCTTGAGGAAACCGCCTCCTCTCCCCGGCCCTCTCCTCGTTGAGGAGAGGGAGAAGAAATTTCGGATTCGCCGGTACTTTCGCCCCACCTTGCAAGAAACTTTTTCAGTTCTGCAAACGCCCTGGCAGGTGCCTGCGCCGTGGCGGCATAGATTTCCACGCGATTGCATGTCGAAAGAATCACGGCTTCCCCGGCCACACCTGACTCACGCAACGACCTCAGAGCGTCCGGGATTTTCGGCCCGGCAAAGGCGAACCGCTCCCGCAATTCCACGGGTGACGAGTGATGACTCAAGCCAATGACGACGACGTTCATGGAGTGTGGCAAATGACATGTGACGTGTGACGGGATGACGAATTGCCGGCGGGCGCCGATTTTTGGCGCTTTCGACACTCGACACTCGACAATCGACCCACTTTGTTCATGGATGATGCAACGGGGAAAGCAGGTTGGTGCCCCAGAAGGTCAGGAGCAGGAAGACAAACGCGGCGACGATGCCATAGGCAAAGCGGCGGCTGGATTGAGCAAAAAGCCGGTGCGACACCAACAGTGCCAGATACACCACCCACATAAAAATGGACCAGACCACTTTGGGGTCCGACCAGTAACCCGCGTCCGCCGGGCGGGGCAGGTAACGACCGGCTTCGAGACCGATGCTGAACAGAATGAAACCGGCGAGAACCAAGCGACCGGTAATAATATCCAGCCGTTGAATCGGTGGCAACAAGGACAACACGGCGCGAAGTTTGTGAAATTTCAAATCATGTTGTTCCGTTAGAAACATGCCCGCCGCCGCCGCCGCCAGGCCGAACGCGCCGTACGCCAGCAAAATGGTCGCTGCATGCAGGCTGGTCACGGCCCCGGTAAATTGTGGCCTGGGACCGTGCGGCGGGTCCAGTTCCGGCATCAACGCAAACACGCCGATGGCAAACAACACGGGCGACACAAACGCGCCGAGAAACCGCAGCTTGGGCAGCAGGCCGATGACGAGGTAGGTCGCCACGGCGCTCCAGGCGATGAACACAGTCGCTTCGAAAAGGTTGTTGACCGGGCAATGAGCGATGGAAAAGCCACGCCGGACCATCGCCACGGTATGCAGCCCAAACGCCGCGAGCAACAGGAAGTAGTTCACATGGTCGTCCTGGCGGAAACCTTTTCGCCACAGGAAAACCGAATACACCGTGCTCAACCCGTAAACCGCGACGGCGAGCAGAAAGAAATGACGGTCAGTGAACCAGGCCACAGTGACAGGTTAAACGCGGAAACCAGCGGCGCAAGCGGCAATTCGAAATGCATTAAAACGCCGGGTGGGCGGAGGCGCAGAAAGGAAAACAACCACAGGGCGCGCCATCCACCGCCGAACCCCTCATGGATTCTTCAGCGTATGGGTTGGCGGTGACGCAGTAACGTCTGGTTGTTCTTGGCTGCTCCAGGTCGAACGGGCGATCTTCCAGGAGCCGTCCGGCTGTCGCCTGAGAATGTCCAGCCAATTGCCGGTCGCCACGGTCGGCTGGCCGCCGCCTTGGGGATTCGTTACCGTCCGGTAGGTGCCGCGGGCAAATGCCCAACTGTTCGCGGTAACCACCTCAACCACTTCAATCGTGGCTGCCACCTTGATACCCTTGAATCCGTTCTCAAGCGTGGACCGAATTGCCTCCCAGCCGGTCAGAGCCGGGGAATTGGGCGGCAACTGAATCGCGTCCTCCTCATAAATCCTGGCCAGGGCGGCCAGGTCGCCGGCAGTCAGTGCCGCAGCATTGTCCGCAAACAATTTTCTGATCGCCGCAATATCATCCGGCCGGGCTGTGTCGGGATGTACTTGGGAAGTGGTCGGACTCATAGTGTTACAGCCGCAAAGAAACGCCGCGGCGGCCATCAGAAGAATGAGCGATGTTTTCATATTCACAATTGACACCGTCCGGATATCAAAATTAAACCCCAG
Source organism: Candidatus Limnocylindrales bacterium (assembly GCA_035604955.1). Lineage (GTDB taxonomy): Bacteria > Verrucomicrobiota > Verrucomicrobiia > Limisphaerales > UBA11358 > UBA11358. The sequence continues at coordinate 80,661 of DATNHM010000039.1, forward strand.
TGGCACCCTTGTTTGCCGATGGTAAAGTGGTCTTAGGGTCATGTTAACAGGTTAAACGCGGAAATGAACGATGCAAGCGGCAAGTGTAATGCCCTTGCCAAGCGCATTGGTGTTTTGTTCAATCAGTCCGTGCTCAATCAGCAGACGCTCAACCGTCCCGCCAGTTTTTCCGGCATCGGCCTCCATAGCGGCAACCGGGTGAACATGACCATTCTGCCCGCGCCCGCCAACAGCGGCGTGCGGTTCCGCCGGGTGGACCTGGAAGGCAACCCGGAAATCGAGGCGCGCGTGGAAAATGTGGCCGAAACGACCCGTTCGACGACGCTGGCCAAGGGCAACGTGAAGATTCACACCGTCGAACACGTGCTGGCTGCGCTGGCGGGTTACGGCATTGACAATGCCGTCATTGAACTTGACGCCAACGAGCCGCCGATAGCCGACGGGAGTTCGCGTGAGTTCTGCAAAATCATCCAGGCTGCCGGCATCGTGCCACAGGCGGAGAAGCGCGAGCCCTATTCGCCCACCGCACCGATTGAATTGGAAACCGGTGAGACGGTGATGACGCTGTTTCCCGACGAAGGTTTCAAGATCACCTGCACCAGCGCCGACAAGCGCGGCCGGTTCACCCAGTTTTACAGCACGGAAGTGACACCCAAAACCTGGGAGACGGAATTGTCACACGCCCGGACGTTTTGTTTCTATGAAGAGATTGAGCATCTCATTAAAAACAATCTCATCAAGGGCGGCAGTCTGGAAAACGCGGTGGTCATCCGCGACGACGCGGTGCTGACGACCGAGCCGCTGCGATATCCCGAGGAATTTGTCCGGCACAAGATGCTCGATATTGTGGGCGATCTCTCGCTGCTTGGGCGTCCGGTGCGCGGGCATCTGATTGCCGTCCGGCCCAGCCACGCGGCGAATTGCGAGATGGTCCGCCAGATTTTCGCACAGATGACCAGGCCGCTGCGGGCGGCGCAGACGTTCGCGCCGCCGCCGGAGCAAGTGTCGGCGCCGGTGCCGTTGATTCCCGAAGGAGGCGCCATGGACGTGGAGCAGATCATGAAATTGCTGCCGCACCGTCCGCCGTTCCTGATGATTGACCGGATTTTGAAGATTGACGGCAACAAAATCGTTGGTTTCAAGAACGTCACCATCAATGAGGATTTTTTTCGGGGGCACTTTCCCGGGCATCCCATCATGCCGGGCGTAATGCAACTCGAAGCCATGGCCCAAGTGGCGGGGGTGTTGTTGCTCAAACAGATCGAGGCAGCGAATCAGGTCGCGTATTTCATGTCTGCCGAGGATGTGAAATGGCGCAAACCAGTCGTGCCCGGCGACCTGCTGATTATTGAGGTGGAAATGACGAAGGTGCGGGGGAAAATCGGCAAGGCCAAGGGCGTTTGCAAGGTGGGCAATGAAATTGTAAGCGAAGCGGAAGTCACCTTCGTGTTGCGCGAATCATGATTCATTCTTCTGCTATTATCCATCCCAAGGCGCGGATCGGCGCCGGTTGCGACATTGGTCCGTATTGCGTCATCGGCGAACACGTTACGTTGGGTGAGAAATGCATGCTGCATTCGCATGTTGTCGTTGACGGTCACACCAAATTGGGCAAGGGGAATGAAATCTTCCCGTTCGCCAGCATCGGTTTGAAGACGCAGGACTTGAAATGGAAGGGCGGGGTGACGCGGGTGGAAATCGGCGATGACAACACGTTCCGGGAGTACGTCACGATTCACAGCGCGACGGGCGACGGCGAGGTCACATGCGTCGGGTCGCACAATCACATACTGGCCTACTGCCACATCGCGCACAATTGCACGCTGGGCGACCATATCATCATGTCGAACGTGGCGACACTGGCGGGGCACGTGACCGTGGAAGATTACGCGGTAATCGGCGGGCTGGCGGCCATCCACCAGTTTTGCCGGATTGGCAGAATGGCGATGATCGGAGGATGCTCAAAGGTGGTGCAGGACGTGCCGCCGTTCATGATGGCCGATGGCAATCCGGCGGAGACTCGCACCATCAATAAAATCGGCATGGAACGGAACGGCGTTTCCGAAAAAGCCCAGAGCGCATTGCGCCAGGCCTACAAGATTCTGTTCCGGGAAGGCCTGACCGTTCGAAATGCGGTGGCCAAGGTGGAGAAGAAGCTGCCAAAGCTGCCGGAAATCCGGCATTTGGTGCAATTCGTGCGCTCCAGCGAACGGGGAATCAGCAAGTAAAAATTCGTTAAAAATGGTGTTGACAGGGTGGGTGGGATTGTTAATTTACCGGGCGTCGGAGCCGAAAATAGATAAAGAGCCGGTTGCCCCTCGATTTTCGAAAGAAAAGAAGTGAGGGGAAGCGGTTTTTTGTCGTTTGGCGGATTTTGATTGAACGAGTGATTTCAGCGTGCCCATGTAGCTCAGTTGGTAGAGCGCATCCTTGGTAAGGATGAGGTCATCAGTTCAATCCTGATCATGGGCTCCAGACAATTTGTTGATAAAAAAATAACGTAACCAACGCAGGAGATAAAAATGGCTAAAGCGCAATTTCAACGAACAAAACCGCACGTCAACGTCGGGACCATTGGACACATTGACCACGGCAAATCCACCTTGACGGCGGCAATCGTCGAGGTGCAGTCGAAGAAAGGCCTGGCGACGCCCATTTCGTACGCGGACATCACCAAGGGCGGCACGGTGCGTGACGAAACCAAAACGGTGACCATCGCCGTTTCGCACGTGGAATACCAGAGCGACAAACGCCACTATGCGCACATTGACTGCCCGGGTCATGCTGATTTCATCAAGAACATGATTACCGGGGCGGCGCAAATGGACGGGGCCATCCTCGTGGTGGATGCCTCGGAAGGGCCGATGCCCCAAACCAAGGAACACGTGCTGTTGGCGCGCCAGGTCGGCGTGCCCGCCATTGTCGTTTATCTCAACAAGGTTGACCTCGTGGACGACAAGGAACTGTTGGATTTGGTGGAAATGGAAGTTCGGGATTTGCTGACCAAATATGAATTTCCGGGCGACAAGACGCCAATTATCCGCGGCAGCGCAAAGAAGGCGATGGCGCACGATCCCGAAGCTTCCAAGTCCATTCAGGAATTGATGGACGCGATTGATGCGTTTATTCCGCTGCCGACGCGCGAGGTGGACAAGCCGTTCCTGATGTGCATTGAGGACGTGTTCAACATTGAAGGTCGCGGCACGGTCGTGACCGGCCGTGTCGAGCGCGGCCAGCTCAAGCGCATGGAGGATGTGGAGATCGTGGGATTGCGTGAAACGCGCAAGACGGTGGCGACGGACATTGAAATGTTCCGCAAATTGCTGGATTCGGCGCAGTGCGGCGACAACGTTGGCGTGCTGTTGCGCGGCACCAAGAAGGAAGAAGTCGAACGGGGGATGGTCCTGGCCAAGCCGGGGAGCATTACCCCGCACACGCATTTCAAAGCGGAAGTTTATGTGTTGTCCAAGGATGAAGGCGGGCGCCACACGCCGTTCTTTACAAACTATCGTCCGCAATTCTATTTCCGCACGACGGACGTGACGGGCACGGTAACGTTGGCCCAGGGCATCGAAATGGTGATGCCGGGCGACAATGTTTCCGTAGAAGTCAAGGTCATCGCGCCGGTTGCGATGGAAAAGGGCCAGCGCTTCGCCATCCGTGAAGGCGGTCGTACCATTGGCGCCGGTCGGGTGACGGAAGTCATCGCCTGATTTCGATTGTGGCAGGTGGCAGGTGACAGGTGACACGAAACGGTTGTGCGATGTCTTGTCACTTGTCACCTGTCACCTGCCGCATCGGTTGGTGGATACGGCAGTAGCTCAATTGGTAGAGTAGCGGTCTCCAAAACCGTTGGTTGGGGGTTCAAGTCCCTCCTGCCGTGCCAACCGGTGGCGGGTGACGAGTGACGAGTGACGTGAAGTCTCGTCCCGCGTCACGCGGCCCTCGTCACTCGTGGAGAGGTGGCAGAGTGGTCTATCGCGGCGGTCTTGAAAACCGCTTTGGGTGAAAGCCCAACGGGGGTTCGAATCCCTCCCTCTCCGCCAGAATGGAAAGATGATGATTAAGATGATGATTAAGAAACGGTAAATCGGAGAACCTGGTGGTTCTTAATCTTAATCGTACTCCTGATCTTGTATTTATTGTGAACAGTTGGACTAAAATTTTGATCTGGGCGGCGGTGATCGGCGCGCTCTTTGCCTATTTATGGTGGCAGGGACAAATCAAGCGCCTGGCGGCCTATGTGCTGGAAACGCGCGAGGAATTGAAGAAATGTTCGTGGCCAACGTGGGATGAGTTGAAAGGTTCAACGATGGTCATCACCATTTCCATCGCCTTGCTCGGCGGGTTTGTCTACGTCGTGGACAAGGTCTTTTTTGCAATTTTATTTCAACTCTAAGCAACATGCGCAGCCAGTGGTTTGTCATACATACGCTTTCCGGCCAGGAACAGAAGGTCAAGGAAAGCATCGAGAAGCGCGTCAAGACCGACGAGATGCAGGACTTCATCAAGGAAGTCATGGTCCCGATGGAAAAGGTCGTCGAAGTGCGTAATCAGAAAAAGACCGTGTCGAGCCGCAAGCTGTGGCCGGGCTATGTGTTTGTGGACATGGTGTTGCTGGATGAAAACAACCGCATTATCGAAGAGCCGTGGTATTTCATCAAGGAAACGCAGGGAGTGATCGGGTTTGTCGGCGGTGAACCGCCGACGCCGACGCCGGCGGCGGAAGTGGAGCAGATCAAGGCGCAGATTTCCGCGTCCGAAGAAACGGAGAAGCCCAAGGTCAATTTTGAAGTCGGTGAGACGATCAAGATCAACAACGGGCCATTCCTGAATTTCAGCGGGGTCATCGAGGAAATTGATCCCGAACGCGGCAAGTTGAAAGTGACCGTGAATATTTTCGGGCGCAACACGCCCGTGGAGTTGGAATATTGGCAGGTGGAGAAAGCGTAGAAGTTTTATGGCAAAGAAAGTCACAGGCATCATCAAGTTGCAGATTCCGGCGGGGCAGGCGAATCCGGCGCCGCCGGTCGGCCCGGCGCTCGGCCAGCACGGCGTCAACATCATGGGTTTCTGCAAGGAATTTAATGCGGCGACCAAGGCGGACGCGGGTCTGGTGATTCCCGTGGTCATCACGGTTTTCCAGGACAAATCGTTCACGTTCATCACCAAATCGCCGCCGGCGTCCGTGCTGTTGAAAAAAGCCGCGGGCATCACCGCCGGTTCCAAGGAACCGAACAAGGAAAAGGTCGGGAAGGTGACGCGCAAACAGGTTTTGGACATCGTCAAAATGAAGTCAAAGGATTTGAACGCGACTTCGCCCGAGGCGGCGTTCCGGGTCGTTGCCGGCACGGCGCGCAGCATGGGAATTGAAGTCGTCGAATAATTAACAACACGGATAAGATGAAAATCGGAATTATAATGCAGCCGTCGGATTGGCCAGTTTCGATTCTTAATCTTAATTTCAAACTTAATCCAAACTAGAAAACCGCGGGAGAGCCAAAAACTCGTTTGCACCGCACTCAACAAAATGCCCAGCAAAAGATACAAAAAGGCGAAAGAAGTCGTGGATGGGAAGAAAGCCTATCCGCTCAAGGAAGCGGTCGGCGTTTTAGCCAAATTCCCCAAAGCCAAATTCAACGAAACGATTGATCTCGCGTTCCGCCTCGGGGTGGATCCCAAACAATCCGACCAGATGGTCCGCGGGACGGTACCCTTGCCGCACGGCAGCGGCAAAACCGTCCGCGTGCTCGTGTTCGCCAAGAGTGGCGCGGCCGCCGACGCGGCCAAGGCCGCCGGCGCGGAATATGTCGGCTTTGAAGACATGATAAAAAAATGCCAGGAAGGCTGGGCGGATTTTGATGTGGCGGTGGCCACGCCCGAAGCCATGGTCGAGGTCCGCAAACTCGGCAAGGTGCTGGGACCGCGCGGTCTTATGCCGAATCCGAAGACCGGCACGGTGACGGATGACACGGCCAGGGCGGTGAAGGAAGTCAAAGCCGGTCGCGTCGAGTTCAAAATTGACAAGGCCGGCAACGTGCACGTGCCGGTCGGCAAGCTGTCGTTTGCAGCGAACCAGATTGAGGAAAACGCCCGCGCGGTTATTGAAGCTGTGACCAAGGCGCGTCCGCACAGTGTCAAGGGCGTCTACATCCATTCCTGCACGATTTCGGCGACGATGAGTCCGCCGGTGCGGGTGGACGTGCGGGAATTTTCCAACAATTAACGAGGATTTGAACCATGCGTGCTGAAAAACAAATTTTGACGAAGGAATACGTGAAGCGGCTGAACGGCTCGCCGTTCTTCATCGTGGTGGATTATCGTGGGCTGAAGGTCACCCATCTGACCGAGTTGCGAAAACGCCTGGCGCAGGCAGGAGCGGAATTTCACGTGGTTAAAAATTCCCTCTTCCAGATTGCGGCCCGGGAAACCGGCGTCGGGGAACTGAACGGAGCGCTGGCCGGACAGATTGCCGTGGTCACCGGGCAGAAGGACATCTCCGCCGCCGCGAAGGCGCTGAAGAATTTTAACGCGGAGTTTGACAGGCCGAAGTTCAAATTCGGCTATTTGAACAATCAGCGGCTCGAAGAGGCAGCCATCAAGGCGCTGGCCGATTTGCCGAGCCTGGACGTTTTGCGCGCCACGTTGCTCGGCCTGGTGAACCTGCCGGCGACGAAACTGGTGACCTTGATCAACACGCCCGCAACTCAGCTCGCGCGGGTCATCAAGGCGAAGTCGGAGAAAACGGCGTGATGATTTGAACAATTTCCACCGGCGGGTGCCGGCGGACAAACAAGAAACAACAACGTAAATCGTCGGTTCGCGAGAACTTAAAATTGCAACAAAGTAGGGCAGGCATCTTGCCTGCCCGCGACGGCGAAGCCGTCGTGGAAAACCGCTCAAGCGGAAGAGAGACGGGCTGGAAGCCCGTTGTACCTTGGGCAAACGACGAGACGAAAGAAAGGTAGAAGTTAGAAAAATGCCTGACATTGGAAACCTCGTAGAGGAATTGAGCAAGTTGACGGTGATCGAAGCCGCCGACCTGGTGAAGAAACTGGAAGAAAAATGGGGCGTTACCGCCGCCGCGCCCGTGGCGGTGGCTGCGGCTCCGGCTGCCGGAGGCGCCGCCGCGCCGGCCGCTGCCAAGGACACCTTTGACGTGATTCTCGTGTCTGCCCCGGCGGACAAGAAGATTGCCACCATCAAGGCCGTCCGCGAAGTGAAGGCCGGACTGGGTCTGGCGGAAGCCAAGGCACTGGTGGAAGGCGCGCCCAAGCCGGTGCTCGAAGGCGCCAACAAGGCGGATTCGGACGCCGCCAAAAAGAAACTCGAAGAAGCGGGCGCCAAAGTGGAAGTCAAGTAAAGTTGAATTATATTGGGCGGCAGCCCATCAGGGGTTGCCGCCTCTTGCCCGCGTTTTTGCGGGTAAAGGATTTAAAGAATTACGAACTGGAGCAAACAGCAGTTTGGTTGGGCAGGCAGGCCGTTGACCCCGGCAGCGGAATGTCGGGGTTGAACGCGGCGCGCCTGCCTTGTGTCGTTGAATAAAACAACAAGTTCGTCCTCGTCGTCGTCCTCGTAATCGAGGACGAGGGACGAGAACGAGGACGAGAAAGAAAAAAATGCCATCGCGAACCACAGAACGAATCAACTTCGGCAAGATCAAAGAGATTGTCGTGCCGCCGAACATGATTGAATTGCAGACCAATTCCTACAAGGAATTCCTGCAAGCGGACGCCGCGCCCAAGCGCCGCCAGAAGCACGCCGGTCTCGAAGCGGTTTTTCAGGAAGTGTTTCCCATTGAGAGCTACGACGGCAAGTGCAAGCTGGCTTACGATTCCTACGAAGTCGGCGAGCCGAAGGTGGATTGGCTGGAATGTCTGCGCGAAGGTTTAACCTACGGCGCGCCGCTTTATGTCACTTTCAAGCTGATGGAGGAGGGCAAAGGCGCGAAGGAGGAAAAGGTTTTCATGGGCGAGCTCCCGCTGATGACCCCGCAGGGCACGTTCGTCATCAACGGCGCGGAGCGCGTGGTCGTCAGCCAGTTGCATCGTTCGCCCGGCATCGCCTTCGAAGCCACGCAGCATCCGAACGGCAAAATCCTGCACAGTTTTCGCGTCATTCCCGACCGTGGCTCGTGGTACGAGGCGCAGTTTGACACCAGTGACCTGTTGTACGTCTATCTGGACCGCAAGAAACGCCGCCGGAAATTTTTGACAACGACGTTTTTCCGCGCGCTGAGTTTTCTGGACGTGGAAGGCGGCATCGGCAAGGGCAAGGATAATGGCGAAAAAACGCGCGGCACCGATGAGGAAATCATCAAGTTGTTCTATGAAATTGAGGAGCTCACGGTCAAAGAGGCCGAGAAGCTCGAGGATTTGTCGAACCGCGTTTTAATTCAAGATGCTGTGGATGAAGAGAAAGGCCTCGTCGTGGCGCGTGCGTTCGAGCCGCTGTCAAAGGCCATCGTCAAACAAATCGCCGAGCTGGGCGCCCACAAAATCAAGATGGTGGACACTTCCCTGGACGAGGGCGTCATGATCAAATGCCTCAAGAAGGACCCGGCCAAAAACGAGGAGGAGGCACTCAAGGATATCTACCGGCGTTTGCGTCCGGGGGATCCGCCGACCGCGGCGAACGCCCGTGCCTTGCTCAAACGCCTGTTCTTTGACAAGAAGAGATATGATTTGGGGCGCGTTGGGCGTTACAAAATTTGCCAGAAACTTGGCCTCAAAAACCGCGATGACGAAGATTCGCGCATTTTAAGCAAGGACGATCTGGTGGCGGCAACGAAGTACCTGCTCCGGCTCAAGAAGGGCGAGGGTTCGCTGGACGACATTGACCACCTCGGCAGCCGCCGCATCCGCACCGTCGGTGAATTGCTGGCCAACCAGTGCCGCGTCGGCCTGGCCCGCACCGAACGCCTGGTCAAGGAGCGCATGACGTTGTTCGACCAGAGCGTCGAGGCGATGACGCCACAAAAGCTCATCAATCCCAAGGCGCTTTCGGCGGTCATTCGCGATTTCTTTGGCCGCTCGCAATTGAGCCAGTTCATGGATCAAATCAATCCGCTGGCGGAATTGACCCACAAACGCCGTCTCAGCGCACTGGGGCCGGGTGGTTTGAGCCGCGACCGCGCGGGCTTCGAGGTCCGCGACGTGCATCCGTCGCACTATGGCCGCATTTGTCCGATTGAAACACCGGAAGGCCCGAACATTGGTTTGATTGCGTCGCTGGCCACCTTCGCGCGCATCAACGAATTCGGCTTTTTGGAAACACCTTATCGCAAGGTGGAAAACGGCCGCGTCACCGAGAAAATCGAATATCTCACCGCCGACCGCGAGGAACAATTCATTGTGGCGCAGGCGAACACCTTGATTGACGACAAGGGCCACTTCCTGAGCGATCGCGTCGTTTGCCGCGCCCGCAACGGTGATTTCCTTGACGTCGAACCCGCGCGGGTGAATTGCATGGACGTGTCACCCAAGCAACTGGTCTCGGTCGCCGCCTCATTGATTCCGTTTCTGGAACACGACGACGCGAACCGTGCGTTGATGGGTTCGAACATGCAACGCCAGGCCGTGCCGCTGCTCGTGACCGAGGCTCCGCTGGTCGCGACTGGCCTCGAAGACCGCGTCGCCCGCGATTCGCGGGCCGTGGTGGTGGCCGAGGAAAGTGGCAAGGTCGCGTCCGTCAATGGCAACCAGATCATCATCACCGACGACGGCAAATTGCCTGAAGGCAAGAAGAAGATTAAACACGACCCCGAACATGGCGTCTGGGTTTATCCTGTGCGCAAATTCATGCGGTCAAACGCCGCGACGTGCATCAACCAGAAGATCCTGGTGCACAAGGGCGAGCATGTGAAAAAGGGCCAGGTGATTGCCGACGGCCCGTGCACGCATGATGGTGAGCTTGCGCTGGGGCGCAACGTGCTGGTCGCGTTCATGCCTTGGAATGGCTACAACTTTGAGGACGCTATTCTCATCAGTGAACGGATCGTGAAGGAGGACATCTTCACGAGCATTCACATTGACGAATTCGAGGTCAGCGCCCGCGACACCAAGCTCGGGCCCGAGGAAATCACGCGCGACATTCCGAACCTCGGCGACGAGGCGCTGAAAAATCTCGGCACCGACGGCGTCATCCGCGTCGGCGCGGAGGTGAAACCCGGCGACATTCTCGTCGGCAAAATCACGCCGAAATCCGAGACGGAACTCGCGCCGGAAGAGCGCCTGCTGCGCGCCATTTTCGGAGAAAAGGCCGCCGACGTGAAAGACACGTCGCTCAAGGTCCCGTCCGGCACCTACGGCATCGTCATGGATGTGAAGGTTTCGTCCAAAAAGGACAGTGACCGGGTCAAGGCGGCCAGTTCCAGCGACGAACGCCGCCACGCGAAACAGATTGAGGAAGACCATCGGAAGAAGACCGAGGAATTGCGCGACCAGTTGACCGAGGCGTTGAGCAATATTCTGCTCGGTGAAAAGATCCCGCTCGACGTGGTCAACAGCGAGACCGGCGAAATCATCATCCCGGCCAACCGCAAGATCACCAAGACGCTGTTGCGCAAACTCGCGACGGTTTATGACCGCATCGAAATTGATCCGTCGCCCATCCGCAACAAGATCAATGAAATCATCGGGCAGTTCAAAAAGAAGTTCGATGATTTACAGATGCAGTACGACGAGGAAATGGAACGCGCCGAGGCGGGCGAGGGCGTGGAAGCCGGCATCGTCAAGTCGGTGAAAGTTTACATCGCTTCCAAACGCAAGCTGTCCGTCGGTGACAAGATGGCCGGCCGTCACGGGAACAAGGGCGTGGTCGCACGCATCGTGAAGGAAGAGGACATGCCGTTCCTCGCGGACGGTACGCCGGTGGACATCGTGTTGAACCCGCTGGGCGTGCCCTCGCGCATGAACGTCGGCCAGGTGCTGGAGACGCACCTGGGTTGGGCGGCAAAAATCCTCGGGATGAAGTTTGCGACGCCGGTCTTTGACGGCATCAAAGAGAAGCAAATTCGCAGCTATCTCAAGGACGCGTCGCTGCCGGAACACGGCAAGACACATTTGATTGATGGGCGCACCGGCGAGCCGTTCGACCAGGAAATCGTGGTCGGTTACATTTACATGATGAAGCTGGGCCACCTGGTGGCCGACAAGATTCACGCCCGCGCGGTCGGGCCGTATTCGCTCGTCACCCAGCAGCCGCTGGGCGGCAAGGCGCAGTACGGCGGCCAGCGCTTCGGCGAAATGGAAGTGTGGGCGATGGAAGCCTACGGCGCCGCCTACACGCTGCAGGAACTGCTCACGGTCAAGTCCGACGACGTGCAGGGCCGCACGCGTATTTACGAAAGCATCGTCAAGGGCGACAACTCGCTGGAGGCGGGCATTCCGGAATCCTTCAACGTGCTCGTCAAGGAAATGCAGTCGCTCGGTCTTGACGTCAAGGTCGGTTATTCCAATCCCATTGAACATGCCGCCAGCGGAAATGGTGAAGCGGCCGCAGCATTGACAGCAGTCTAAAAATTATTTTTGTATGATCAGCACCAAAGAAAGCGCCCGTGAATTGCTCGGGCTGGACAAGGTGAACCAGGTGGATTACGTCGCGATTTCCGTCGCGTCGCCGGAAGCCATCCGTTCCTGGTCCAAAGGGGAGGTCAAGAACCCCGAAACCATCAATTATCGCACGTTCAAGCCGGAAAAGGGCGGCCTGTTCTGCGAACGAATTTTCGGCCCGGTCAAGGACTGGGAATGTTCCTGTGGCAAGTACAAGCGCATCAAGCACCGCGGCATCGTCTGCGACCGTTGCGGTGTCGAGGTGACGCTCGCCCGCGTCCGGCGCGAGCGCATGGGCCACATCGAGCTGGCCGTGCCCGTCTGCCATATCTGGTTCTTTAAATGCATGCCGTCGCGCATCGGCCTCGTGCTCGACATGACGGCGCGCAATCTGGAGCGCGTGATTTATTACGAGGATTATCTCGTGATTGATCCAGGCAACACGGCGTTGAAACAAAACCAGTTGCTCAATGAGCACGAATACCGCGAAGCGCGCGAAACCTACGGCGCCGACGCGTTCCAGGCCAAAATGGGCGCCGAAGCCGTGCGCGACGCGCTGGCCAAGGTGGATCTGGCCAAGGGCGTGGACCATCTGCAGCAGGCCATGACCGAGACCAAGAGCAAGCAAATCCGCAAGAAGCTCGCGAAACGGATCAAACTGCTCCAGGGTCTGCAAATTTCCAAGAGCCGTCCGGAATGGATGATTCTGACGGTGCTGCCGGTGATTCCGCCGGATTTGCGCCCGCTCGTGCCGCTCGAAGGCGGCCGGTTTGCCACCTCCGACTTGAACGACTTGTATCGCCGCGTCATCAACCGGAACAACCGGCTCAAGACGCTGCTCCAGCTCAAGACGCCCGAGGTCATTATCCGCAACGAAAAGCGCATGTTGCAGGAAGCAGTGGACGCGCTGTTCGACAACGGCCGTCATGGCCGCCCGGTCACCGGCGCGGGCAACCGCTCGCTGAAATCCCTGAGTGACATGCTCAAGGGCAAGGGCGGTCGCTTCCGCCAGAATCTGCTGGGCAAGCGCGTGGATTATTCCGGCCGTTCGGTCATCGTCATCGGTCCCGAACTCAAGCTCAACCAATGCGGTCTGCCGAAGAAGATGGCACTCGTGTTGTTCGAACCGTTCATCATCCGCCGCTTGAAGGAACTCGGCTACGTTCACACCGTTCGTTCGGCCAAGAAGATGATCGAGCGCCAGACCAAGGAAGTCTGGGACGTGCTCGAAGAAGTAACGAAAGGCCATCCGGTGCTGCTAAACCGCGCGCCGACGTTGCACCGGTTGTCCGTGCAGGCGTTCGAGCCGCAACTCATCGAAGGCGAGGCCATCCGCATTCATCCGCTGGTATGCACCGCGTACAACGCGGACTTCGACGGTGACCAGATGGCCGTGCACGTGCCGCTGTCGGTCGAAGCGCAGATGGAGGCGCGCCTGCTGATGATGGCGACAAACAACATCTTCAGCCCGTCGTCCGGCAAACCCATCATCACCCCGACGCAGGATATCACGCTCGGCTGTTATTATCTCACGGCCGAACCGCGCACGCCGATGCCCTCCGACGTGAACAAGCTCCCGCTGTTCGGCTCGAAAGAGGAAGCCTTGTTTGCCTACAGTGACGGCGCGTTGAAGACGCACGACCGCGTCCGCCTGGCCAATCCCGATCTGGGCCGCCAGACCGTTTTTGGCGACGCGAAAAAGAAACTGATCGAGACCACCATCGGGCGTGTGCTCTTCAGCGAAATCTGGCCGCCGGAACTCGGCTTTTACAACAAGGCCGCCGGCAAGAGCCAGCTCGGCGATCTCATCTGGAAATGCTACAAGTTTGCCGGCCACGAGAAGACCGTGACCATGCTCGACAAACTCAAGGAACTGGGCTTCCGCGAAGCCACCAAGTCCGGCGTGTCCATCGGCATCGACGACATGATCGTGCCCAAGGAACGCGACGAGCAGATTGACGCCGCCCAGAAACAGATCAAGGAAGTCGAGAAACAGTATCGCAAGGGCGTCATTACGCCGGGCGAACGCTACAACAAAATCGTGGACATCTGGACGCATTGCACCGACCAGATTTCCGGCGTCATGTTCCGCACACTGGAAGCCAACCAGGGCAAGAAGGAGTATAATCCGGTTTACCTGATGGTGGATTCCGGCGCCCGCGGCAACAAACAGCAGGTGCGCCAGCTCGCCGGGTTACGCGGCCTCATGGCCAAGCCCAGCGGCGACATCATCGAGAAACCCATTCTTGCGAATTTCCGCGAGGGCCTCTCGGTGCTGGAATACTTCATCTCCACGCACGGCGCCCGCAAGGGTCTGGCCGACACCGCGCTCAAGACCGCCGATTCCGGTTACATGACGCGCAAGCTGGTGGACGTGGCCCAGGATGTCATCATCCAGGAGGCGGATTGCGGCACGTCGAACGGCATCTGGGTTTCGGCCGTGTACGAAGGCGAGGACGAAGTGGTGAAATTGGGCGATCGCCTGATTGGCCGGTTCGCGTGCGACGATACGGTGAACCCGACCAACCCGAAGGAATTTCTCATCCGCGCCAACGAGGAGATTGACGAGGAAAAGGCCAAACGCATCGAAGCGGCGGGCATTGAACGCCTGCGCATCCGCTCCGTGCTGACCTGCGAAAGCAAGCACGGCGTCTGCGTCAATTGTTACGGCCGCAACCTCGCGACCGGCGGCCTGGTGAAACTCGGCGAGGCCGTCGGCATCATCGCCGCGCAATCCATCGGCGAGCCGGGCACGCAATTGACGATGCGGACGTTCCACATCGGCGGCACCGCGGCCGGCGTGTTCAAGATTCCGCAAATCAAGGCGAAGTACGAAGGCACCGTCCGTTACAACGAACTGCGCCTTGTGCAGCTCGAAGACGGCAACAACATCGTTCTGAACAAGAACGGCTCGGTGTCCATTCTCGCCGGCGATGGCCGCGAACTGGAAAACCATAACATCGTGGTCGGCTCAGTCATTTCTGTTCCGGACCACGGTCAGGTGAAGAAAGGTGAAACCTTCGTGCAGTGGGATCCGTACAACGTGCCGATTCTTTCCGAGAAGGCCGGCAAGGTGAAGTTCCATGACATCATCGAAGGCGTGACGATGAAGCAGGAGATGGACGAAACCACGGGCCAGGAGGCCATGGTTGTCATCGAGCACAAGGAGGATTTGCACCCGCAAATCATTATCAGCGGCGCCGACGGCGAAGTGGCGGCGAACTATCCAATTCCTTCTGGCGCGCACATTGTGGTGAAGGAACGCGATGAAATTTTCCCCGGCACGTTGCTGGCCAAGACGCCGCGCAAGATGGCCAAGACCAAGGACATCACTGGCGGTTTGCCGCGCGTGGCCGAATTGTTCGAGGCCCGCCGGTCGAAGGACGCTTCGGAAATCTCCAAGATTGACGGCCTGGTGGACTTTGGCGCCAGCGTGCGCGGCAAACGCTGTATCGTCATCAAAGACCCGCAGACCCAGGTGGAGGAGGAACACCTCATTCCGATTGGCAAGCACGTCATCGTTTTCAAAGGCGACATGGTGAAGAAAGGCCAGCAATTGACCGAAGGCCCGATCGACCCGCACGAAATCCTCGAGGTGTGCGGCCCGCAGGAATTGCAGGAACACCTCGTCAGCGAAGTGCAGGAGGTCTATCGCCTGCAGGGCGTCACCATCAACGACAAGCACATCGAAATCATCGTGCGCCAGATGCTCCGCAAGGTGCGCATCACCGAACCGGGCGACACGACGTTCCTCTGGGGCGAACAGATTGACAAGCTCGACTTTGAAGAAGAGAACGAGCGGGTGGAGAAGATGGGCGGCAAACCAGCCGAAGCCACGCCGGTGTTGCTGGGCATCACCAAGGCGTCGCTCGAAACCGACAGCTTCCTCAGCGCCGCGTCCTTCCAGGACACGACCCGCGTGCTGACCGAAGCCGCTACACGATCCAAGATCGACAGCCTGCGCGGTTTCAAGGAAAACGTCATCATGGGTCACATCATTCCGGCGGGCACCGGCTTTGACCACCATCGCAAGGTGCATCTCAAGATATTGGTGGAAGCCAGCGATGAACCCGAGCCGGAGCAACCGGCGGCAGCGGTCGCGGCTGAAAATCCGTTGCTGGCCTGAGCGCCGCAGAAATCAATTGACGTGGGCGTCTGACGAGAGTTGGACGCCCTTTTTCTTTCAACCAACGGATTAACGGCCGTTGTTTAGCGGTTGGGGAACCTGAAAAAACGTTCAGAAACAAATTGACTGCCATTACCTGATTTGCTATACAATTTAAGCGTCAGAGATAGGTTAATCTTATGTTTAACATAAGCCTTGGACGCAAAAAGGTGGCAACGACAGTTTTCGGTCTCGCCGTTCCAACCCTGTCTCGAGGTTCAAGCTTCATCTCGGTCGGCTCCAAGCTTGCTCACTTTCTCGCGACGTAACTTCAACCCTGAACCACAAAAACAAGGATCTAAATGAAAACCCATGGTAAAACCAGACTGGTTTCGTATTCAGTCGCAGCGCTATCGCTGTTCATCCGCGCAACGTCAATTAAAGGACGGTGCATCAAAGGGCAGATTCCCATCAGAAACAATGGCGCCATCGCAGTTCTTCTGGGATTGGTGCTCGGCACAGCGTGGCTGGCCTCGGCCCAGTTTGACCCGTCGGCGCAGTTCTCTCCCACCGCCAATCCGAACGGCGTTTGGACCTATGGCTATGAATCCGTTCCCATCGGTTCCCCGTTTAATCTTTTGACACTTCCCATTCCGCTTCCCTCAGTGCCCGGCCCGGTCGTTGATTCCTGGCAGTCGCCGGCGTTCGGCGCGGTGGGCGTCTTCCATAATGGAACGGCGGCTGCCCAAAGCTTGACCGTCGGACCGGAAACCTCGCTATTCAATTCAGGCATGCTGGCGATGCATGCCGGGCCCAACGATGAGTACGGCATGGTGCAGTTCAGCGCTCCGGCTAATGGGATCTACACGATTCAGGGAACGTTCGAGGGTATCGATACCGGTGGCACAGCGAGCACTGTGTATCTTTTGCATAACAACGTTGTGGTGGCCAGCGGCAGCGTATTGGGTTTTGGGCCAGGAAGCGATGTCCCACTTGCATCCGGACCGTTTCTTCTTAATTTTGGCGACACGCTGGCCTACGCGGTTGGAGGCGGTCCGTTCAACAGCATGACGGCATTGATTAACGCTCAGGTCGCCGCCGTTGGCGTTCCGGAGCCGTCACTGTATGCGTTGCTCGGTCTCGCCCTTGTCCCACTCGCCGCGCGTGGCGGGTTTGCCCGCAAACGCAAGGCCGCGATAGCCTGAACGCCATTGAAATCAATTAACGCCGGGCGTCTGACGAAAGTTGGACGCCCTTTTTCTTTCAACCGCAGATTGCGCAGATAACGCGGAATTGACGCGGATAAAACATCGGCGCACACTCGAAACCATGCCAGCAGGGTTCCTACAGCAGGTTAAACTGCTCACGTATGACGACTTGATCGCATACGGGCGGACACGGACAGTGATTCTTCCGCAAACCTGACCAGCGCACACCTTTTAACCATGAGCTGGAACACAGACCTTACTGGAGAGCATCTAAACATCGCGGCATCCACAGCACCGCGCATCCGCGTGATGGCTGGGCCAGGGACGGGGAAAAGCTTCGCGATGAAGCGCCGTATTGCCCGCTTAATCGAAGTAGACAACGCTGACCCCGAACGAATTCTCGCCGTCACGTTTACGCGCACAGCAGCCCGCGACCTCGAACGCGAACTTCAAAATCTAGGGGTTCCTGGGTGCGAAGACATTTCGGCGGGAACAGTGCATTCTTTTTGCTTTAAACTTTTGCTGAGAAACGACGTGTTCGCTTTCCTTGGACGTGTTCCACGCGGTTTAATCACTTTCAATAACAAAGGAGTCAACGGGTTTGAAGTTGAGCCATTGCTAGCCGACATTCAACCGCTTGGGAACTTCGGCGCGAGAAGAGAGATGACTCGGCGAATCCGCGCGTTTGAAGCCGACTGGGAGCGGATGCAGCATCAGCAACCAGGTTGGCCACTTGACCCGATTGACCAGCAATTTCACATCGTGCTCACCGCCTGGTTGCGATTTCACAAGGGGATGCTCATCGGCGAGCTTGTACCAGAAGCTTTGCGGTATCTACGAGACAACCCTGCGAGTCCCGCTTTGCAGCAATACGATCACATCGTGGTAGATGAGTATCAGGACTTGAATCGAGCAGAGCAGGAACTCATCGATGTCGTGGCAGCAGGGGAAAATCTATCCATTGTTGGAGATGTTGACCAATCGATCTACCGCTTCCGTTACGCTCACCCTGAAGGAATTACAGATTTCAGCAATCGTCACCAAAACGTGGAAGACCACGAACTCGATGAGTGCCGGCGGTGTCGGGAACTCATCGTTACCGTGTCGGACAACGTGATCCGAGGAAACTACCCTCCCGGAACAGACCATCGGCTAGTCCCTTTGCAACCACAACCCGGTCCGGCCACGGTTCGTGTTGTTCAGTGGCCAACGTTGAACGCAGAGGCTGATGGAATAGCCGGGTTCATTCGCCATCTGGTTACTCAGCGGGGATTCGCTGCCGGTGAAATTCTCGTATTGTCGCCACGACGGCTAATCGCCAACGAAATCAAGCACCGTTTGGCAGCTCCGGGTTTCGGCATTACGGCCCATAGCTTCTACAAGGACAAGCTTCTTGAGCCTGAAGAAGCTCAAGTTGCGATAACCAAACTTCAGCTCTTGAGCGACCCTGAGGATCGCGTGGCCTTGCGATTCTGGCTTGGTATTGGAAGCCCCTCGTGGCGTCGCGGACAGTATGCGTCCTTGCGTGATTACTGTGAGCAGAACGAACTAGCGCCGGCCGAGGTGTTGGCTCAAGCAGTAGCAGGGCAGATTCAGTTGGCTGGTGTAAATCAACTCACAATACGATACCAAGAATTGCTGGCCGAGGTGAACCGCCTCAACCAACTAAGTGTCGCTAATTTGTTTGGCGACCTATTCCCTGCCGGTGGCGCGTGGGCTGACCCAATACGCGATTTAGTGACCGGTAAAATCGACGAAGTTGAGGATGCTCAAGGTTTGCTTGATTTACTGCGGACTGAGATCACTCAACCAGAAATGCCCACCGAAGGAGACTTCGTAAGGATAATGAGCCTTCACAAGTCAAAAGGATTGACTAGCCGAGCAACTATCATTGTGGGCTGTATCCACGGCCTGATTCCTTTTGTGGATAATGATCTACCGCCAGCCGAAAGACCCGCGCACCTTCAGGAACAGCGGCGACTGTTTTATGTCGCACTCACGCGAGCAAAGGAAGTCTTGGTTGTGTCCTCTGTCGCAAGCATCCCCCGTGCTTTGGCTTTTCGGATTGGGACGGTGCTGCGAGGCGGAAATGCTCAACACGGCAATACGATTGCTTGCCAATTTCTTCACGAACTTGGACCACAAGCACCCGCTGCTTTGCGCGGGCCAAACTGGACGGCAGCGGGTTACCAATAGCCAAAGATGGCATGCCAATCGCCAACGCACCAGAGAGCTTGGACAACCTTTGTCGCACGGTTGAAATAAAATTGCGCAGACAAGACCCACACGTCACTACCACGAGATCGTGACACAACCGACGCGGGAGAGTTCCGATGGTCCATCCGCCCGGCAACGCCACTTGCGTCACGGATGGCGCTTGAAAAGTCATCCATCGGCTAATTACCGAAGCCAGCAGCATTGGAGACGGAGGCGCGACTTTGTTGAACTGCACCGACTGGCAAAACAGTCAGGGTGGCAGGGATGCTATCCGCTTCAAACGGATCCTCAGGCTCGGGTATCTGAAAAACAGCCACACCATAGGAACCGGCTTCTGTTGCCGTGACGTTCGTCAACATGAGCGTGGCGTTGGTGGCGCCGCCGATGGCCGTGCCATTGATACTCCATTGATAGGTGAGGGGCGGCGTACCGGAAGCCCCGACGGTGAAGTTCGCGGTGCCGCCGACCGGCACGGACTGTGGTGACGGCTGGTTCGTTATCGCCACGAGCGACATGACGGTCCTGTAATCGGTGGCGGTATTGTTTGTCAAATTCGGCTCGAACTGACTGCAGGCCACAGTCACCGTGTCTGTGATTGGTCCCTCCGAGTTCGCTGTGGCCGTTATGGTAACCGTGGCCAAGGCCCCCGGGCTGAGCACACCAAGGCTGGCAGTGACGAGGTTGGAGGAATTGGTGACACTGCCTTGACTGGAGACAACCGAGACAAAAGACAGAGTCAGCGGCAGTGTGTTGGTCAACGTGACGCCCGTCACGGGGTTGAGGCCCGTGTTCTGGACCTTGGCGACATAAAGCAGATTACTGCCCACCAAAACGGGACTCGGCAACTCCTCCAAGGCCACGGCAAGATCATTGGAAGCAACAAAGGTTACCATTAGGGTATGTTCGGCGCTGATGTTGCTGAGGGTCAGGGTTGGGCTGCCGGATTGGACAACGATCCCATCGACGTACCAATTGCCGATCGCATACTGGTTGCTGGGCGTTGCCGTGAACATCTGGCTTCCGGTGCCGTCCACCGCCAAAATGCCTCCAGGAATCAGCGATCCGTGACTGTCGGCCGACGCAAACAGGTTGAAGGCGCCGGCGGCCACGTTCTGGCTGAGGCGGAAAAACTGTTGCTGCTGCGATGGTTGTATGGGTGTCTCGAACCTGCCGTTGGCTTGAATGGTTCCACCCACACCAGCCCCGGCCCAACTTGCCGAAGGCCCAAGTTCCGGCGTGGATTCAAGCTGGAATTGGGGATAACCCGGAGGCAAGACCGGCCAGGTGAGGTGGGCGACCCCTGAGAGAGGGTCGCTTGGGTCAATGAACCATTGTGGCACATACTCCAGAATCGGCAGATTGATGAACGCAGGAGCGATGTCGTAAAAGAAGAAGGGATCGATGGAGGGAGCCACCGGCTGGCTGGCGAGGTCGATCAGCGTGCCGGGCGAGAGCAGCCAGATGCCATTCGTAACGATGCCGCTCACTTCGACGTTGCGCTGGTAGAAAACTCCGCTCGGGAAATGGCTGGGCTGAGGGTCGCCCGAGGCACAAAATGTGCCGTAAAAGTTGTCGCCGGCGGCCTTCAACTGGAAGTAATCTCCAATATAGGGAGTGTACTGCAGGACCGGGTTGTTGTCCGGAAACCTTGCCAACACGCGTTCGTTGGTTTTGGTAAAGTCGCCATAATCGGCTTTGAAAAAATGAATTTCGAGGTTGTTGCCGACCTCCGCGGCGAACAGCAGGCCCACGGTGCCATCCGAGGCGACCGCCAGCGCGGGGTTGGCGGCGGCGATGCTTGTAGTATGCACGAGGCTAAAGGTTTTGCCACTGTCGCTTGAATACTGCAACCGGATAACGGGTGTGGTGCCAAGCACCTCGGTGTAGGCGGCATAAACCTGGTTTGGCTTGCTTGGATTGATCGCTACGTCGCAGTTGAAACGCACTCTCTCGCTCCCGAGCGACGTTCCGTTATAGGGGCCGGTGCAGGTTGTGCACGGGAGGACGATATTTTGCGTCACGACAGTGCCGTTGCCGGGCAAGTCCGTAAAACCGTTCAAACCACTGTTGTCATCACGCACCAGCACCATGTCTCCTGCGTAATCCAGATTCGGGTTGCTCGCGTTGGTTTGATAGCGCTCGAAAAGAGCATAGACGGTCTTTCCGTCCGAAGATATGGCCAACCGCGCCGAAGTGCCATCACCCAGCCCAGGGGTTGTCTTTTCAACACTCTCGATGGTCCATTTTGAGCCCCCGTCCAGCGAGAAGGCAACTGTGGCGTTCCCAGGGTAGTAGTCAAAGTCGCCAAGGCCGACATAAATATGGTCTACACCGCTCACATTCACGACTTTCAGCCAAGGCTGGTCCACAGAACCAAACAAATCATGAACAGATGAAAAGATCGCGCCAGTACTCGGGTCCGAGGAAGTCAGAACCGATATACGGTCTCCCATCAGGGGCATAATCGACGCGTACGCGTTGCTGCCTGAGTTCCAGTCCAGTGTAACATCACTGCTGGAGGCGTGCTCAACCAGCATCCAATGGATCCCGGAGTCCGCAGATGCAAAGAAGGGATTGTTCCAACCTGGCATAAAAGCGTGTAGGACAAATTTACCGTAGTTGCCATCAACACCAACACCCAGGCTGGGCTCGGAATTTTGGTCCGTTTCGCCGCTTTGATTGTTCGGGATCACGTCCACCACGCCGAAGCGTTCCGGCAACGTTATGGCCTGGCAATAAAGACCCAGCGGCAGAACCAGCGCGATGAATAGATAGTGAAATTTGGTCCTCATAACAGATTGGAGTTTAGTTTATCTAAATTGAAAGTATCTGGCCCTAATAATTCCGTTTATACGCTTTGCTTCTAACAATGCAAATAAAAAGCAGGGTGACCCCCGTGTTCGCGTGTTGACTCAGGATAAATGTTACCGGGGCGGGGAGCTGGACGAGGGGTTTGGCTCTTCGTTGACTCAAGATCGTGGTTACCCAAACAACGAACATGAGTCTGCCCAGCAAACGGGAGTATTTAGCCAAAATCCACGGT
>DATNHM010000040.1:0-29325 GCA_035604955.1 Candidatus Limnocylindrales bacterium
ATGTTTTGAGCGCCAGTGGAAATTTCACCATTACCGTCACCAACACCTTCACTCGCGGCACCCCGCGACGGTTTTACATGCTGGAGCTACAATCTCAGCCAGGCACCACGTCCGGCGGCATGGCGCTCATTCCGGCGGGGTCATTCACGATGGGGGACACTCTGGATGGGGAGAGCGACGCCATCCCCATCAGCGTGACGGTGTCGGCCTTCTACATGGACACGAACCTGGTGAGCTACAGTCAATGGCAGGCGGTCTATTCTTATGCCACAAGCCATGGATATGGTTTCGACGATGCCGGTGCGGGCAAGGCGGCGAATCATCCGGTGCAGACGGTCAATTGGTATGACGTGGTGAAGTGGAGCAATGCGCGCTCGCAGCAGGCGGGTTTGACCCCGGTGTATTACACGGATGCGGGGTTGACGCAGGTTTATACGAATGGGGATGTGGATGCGGTCTATGTGAATTGGGAGGCCAACGGGTATCGGTTGCCGACGGAAGCGGAGTGGGAGAAGGCGGCGCGGGGTGGCTTGAGCGGGCAACGGTTTCCGTGGGGTCTCACAATCTCTGAAACCCAGGCGAACTACGACGGAGACACCGCCATTAGCTATGATTTGGGGCCGAACGGCTACAACGCCCTCTTCGATGCCGCGTACCCCTACACGAGTCCGGTGGGCTATTTTGCGGCGAACGGGTATGGGCTTTACGACATGGCTGGGAACGTGGATGAGTGGTGTTGGGATTGGTCTGAGGGGACGCCGTATCCGACCGGCAGCCCTTATTTGGGAGGCAATGACCCCCGCGGACCGGCAACAGGGACCTTCCGTGTTTTGCGCGGCGGCTATTGGGGCTACCTCGCCATCTACTTGCGGTGCGCCGATCGCAGCCTCGGCGACTACCCGTCGAACGGCGACGCTTACAATGGGTTTCGGTGTGTGAGGGGGCTTTAGTTTCTCCTGTTTTCCGCTAACCCTATATTGAAGCAGAACCTGTCAGGTGTCGTAAAGGTCTTGGTCGCATTAGATGGGAGACAAAGTTCAGATCTATCGCAATGATATTCTGCGGGTGAAACCTTCCGACCAGCCCCTTCAAGCTAAAGATATTAATCGATCCATACCCAACGTAACAGAAACCGGAACAGTATTTCCGGCTGATTTTCGGGTATTAATTTGATCCATTGGATTGATCGGGGTCCTTCGAACAAAAGGTCAGAAGAATTCGGACACGACCCCTGTAGGGACAATGTGGCACAAAATTGTCGACTTTTTGCTGTTCCAGTTTTTGTTACGTATCTGGAAGTTTTTGGTTGTGCGTGGGCGTCAAATACCCAATAAAATGAAGGTTTTTATCGAGTTTTTTGGGACTTCGGATCAGAAGGTTGCAGGTTCAAGTCCTGCCGGACGCGCCAGTTTTGTCGGGGTTATGCTTCAAAATCTGAACGTCAGATCAAACTGGTAAATGTCGAAGTCGTTGATGGGATTTATTTGGGGGATGTCTCCCGTATCGCTGCCGCCGGTGCCCAGCAGGCTGTTGATCCGGCTGGCGTGGCCGTAGCGAAAGGTTACAATGGAGTTGCCGGTGACAGCATAGGCCAGCGCCACGTAAACCCCCTGCAAATTCTGGGCGCCTTCAAAAAAGTCTATATCCGGCAGATTGGGGTCCAACGCGTATTGTTCGACGTGCTGCCAGTAGGTCCTGACCTCCCAGGCATGTCTTTGCGAAGTCGTGCCTGAGACCAATCCTCGACCGCCTTCGCTCGCCAGATCGAGGCCGATTTGATAGGCCTTCACGTCATGCGTTTGGGCGGGAAAAGAATGGGCCAGCGATGCAGGATTGATTTGAGCCTGCAGGACGACTTGATAGGCGGCAGCGGCCTGCTGTGCGCGTTGAGAGCCGTCCAAGTTATAGGCTGCGTCGCCAAATATCTGCGCATCGAGCCGGCTGATTTTGAAATTGAATTCAAAAGGGATTTCCACCACCCGCAGGTCGTTGAGGCCGACCTGATTCAAAGGATAACTGAGGCTGGCATAACCTGGCAGACTGTTGAACTGCTGGCCCGGGTTGTAGCCGCTGCTGCCGACGGCCGGGTTCGGAGGGTTGCCATTGTTCAAGCCGCCGCCCAAATAAGAAGCACCTTCACCAATATAGGGATCGCCAAAGTATGGTGCCAACGAACCCAAGGTGTTGATGGAACTTCGTTGTAGTCCAATGTAATTGTAATACGTGGCTGCAATTTTTACAGAAATATTGGTGGTAATGTGATAGTTGAAACCGCCTTGCCAGGTGAATAGGAAAATATTGTCGGTTTTCTGGCCGAGCCCCGAGTTGATTCCCAATCCGGCAGAGGCGGAGTCAGGGTTGAAATCCGCGTAAAGAAATTGTCCGAACGTGGCAAAGAAGTCCGCCGGGCCCACGGTGTATTTGAGGCGCTCCGCAAAGCCTTCGGGACTGATATTCGGGCTCCAGACCATGGGGGTGGTGTAGAGCGGATTGGGCATCTTGCCGGCCGTCAAATCCACCCAGTCCCACGGTCGCCAGCCCAGATAGACCTGGCCAATATTGATGCCCGCGTTGGCCCTGCCAAAGGGTCCCTGGTACGGCCCGCTGCTCGAAGACGTGCCAAAGGTGACTGAAGGGGAACGTGGATTTTGGCCGGTGTCCAGCCGAACACCATAATAAAAGTCATCAAACAAGCTGCCGCGCAAACCCAGCCTTACCGCGTAACGAAAACGCTGCTCATCAATGCTGTTGCCTGAGGGGTCCGTCGCCGAACGATCCTCGTAGCGCAGCCGAATGTCACCAAACAATTCCACGTTCTTGATGCCTTGGCCGATTTTCCATTTCGACGGCGGCGCCGACGGCATTTGTGCTCCATTGGTGCGGAGCGCGGCTGCCTCGGTCTCGACCTGTTCGGCCTCCTGCTGCGTCACAAAGCCCTTCTTGATGAACAAGTCCAGCAGGGGGTCGGTGGTATTATTATTGGTGATGGACGAATCCGCGCACCAGCCCGAAGTCGCCGTGCCTACGGTTACCATCAGGATGATCCCCGCTGCCCAAGTTGTCCGGCACCCTGCTTTGACGAATCGCATGAGGCGGGAATACTGCCGGTTCAATGCGGCGATTTTGTGGCGCGCCGGTTACAAATCGGTTACAAACCGGCTTCGCATCCGGAAGCCACCCCTTCCCAGGGGGCCAATCGCACCGAGCAGGTCACCAGCGCAGAACGCGATAGTATCGTTGAGATGCAACGGCGGGATCCATCAATTGCAGTGTGCCGCCGGTGCCGGCCCACAGCGGCAGGGATTGCCAGACACTGTCCGAGAGGGAATTATTGTATTCCAATTCATAGACCCTTCCGTTTTGCGTCGGCAGGGACACGTTGAAACCGTTTGTCCCGAAATTTGGCTGAACGAGCAAGGCCCGTGTCACCAGCGGGCCGCTCCCCACCAGGGCCAGACTATGCACCTTCCCGGCGGCAATCTGCACCACATTGCTTAGGTTGACCGGCACGTTGGTTTGCCCGCAATCCACATAAGTATTGGTTCCCGCGCCGGCGCCCCACGCCACCACGGTTCCATCGCTTTTGAGCGCAAGGTTGTGCCAGCCGCCCGCCGCGATGGCCACGACATTACTCAGACCTGCGGGAACATTGGTTTCACCATAGGTGTTCAGCCCCCAAGCGACCACAGTTCCGTCGGCTTTGAGAACCAGGTTATGGGCAGCCCCAGCCGCAATGGCCACGACGTCGCTTAAACCGGCAGGGATATTCGTCTGGCCGCTGTCATTCCGTCCCCAAGCAAGCAAGGTTCCGTCAGCCTTCAATGCCAGGCTGTGCCAGCCGCCGCCGGCAATCGCAACCACGTTGCTTAATCCGATGGGAATGGTCGTCTGACCGTAATTGGCGGAACCTGTCGCGCCCCAGGCGACCACCGTGCCGTCGGACTTCAACGCCAGAGAGTGGAAAAATCCACACGCAATGGCCACCACGTTGCTAAGATTGTTCGGAACATCCGTCTGGCCATAAATGTCGCCGAGGCTGAATCCCGCCGCCGCCACGGTGCCGTCCGATTTCAGGGCCAGGCTGTGCCACCAGCCGCAGGCGATGGCCAGATAATTACTGGCGCCCGCCGGATAAAAATCCGTCTGTCCTTGCGAATCGTCACCCCAGCCCTCCAATGTACCGTCAGCCTTGACTGCCAGGCTGTGCCACCAGCCGCCCGCCACCATCACGGCGTTCGTCAGATCGGTCGGAATGATGGATTGGCCGTAGTCATTGGTGTCCGCCGAATTGTAGATCATTCCCGCACCCCACGCGGCCACGTTGGGACCGGCATTAGTGTTCGGGGTGAAACGAAACAGCGCCAGCAGCAAAACCGGCAGAATGAAAAACTGTCTGCCGTTGTTCCCGTGCAGGCGCCGGCGGTCGCTCATCGTGGCCATCATTCATACCTATAATTGTCGCGACTCGGCTCTGTCAAATGCATGGAGCAGCGTTCCATGTTACAAGTAGGTGACGGAACCAGGCTTTTGAACCAGCCAAAGTTACCTTTTCGAGACAAGGCCGGCAAAATCCCATGTCCAGGGGGTGTTGCGGTTTTAACTGATTTTCCTAAAACAGGTTACAACTTCATAATCCAAGTCTCAAAATAGACAAGTCATGTCCTCGGACATGAAGCGGTTTTCAATTGACCCATGATAGAGTGGGGGCCGTCAAACCACTTTTGTGTGGGAGGCCAAGAGCAAGAGTTCAAAAACAGAAACAAAAAATCGGACGCAATTTTATGAAAAAACTGACAACAGCAGCATTACTATTTGGCGGGGCCATTTTGGTTTCCCAACCTGCGCTCGGGCAGTTCGTGAATAACGACTTGTACATGGGTTTCCAAAATCAAGCCGGCGGCGGGACCGAAGATTACATGATCAACCTTGGAGCGGCATCCGGCATCGTTGGCAGTTCTTCAGTGGTTGATCTCAGCAGCGATTTTTCCTTGAGCGACTTTAACGGGGTTCTGGGCACTTCAACCAGTCTGCTCGGTGGCGTGGTGGCCGGCTCAAATAACAACCAGGCGCCGGATCTTTATGCCACCCAGTTCCGCAGTGGCGGCGCGGGAATCCCATCGGTGCCCGGTTCATCTTCCCCCGGAACTTTCTATAAAGGCGATCTTTTTCTTGGCTACAGCGATATCGGGCAACTTGCATTGGTTGCTCCCGCTGCGGGCGCCGGTGTTCTGGACACCTCCAGGTCATGGGAAAATTATGTTGAGCCAAAAAACGCCAACGGCACTTTTCTGGGGGACATGGGCATCAATCCAGATGCCCCGGTCGGCCCTTCCACTGTCCTTTACGAGGACCTCTGGTATAACAGCAACAGCTCATCCACTACGAAGATACCTTTCACCTACAAGGGCTATTTCACACTCGACCTCACCGGCAGCAGTCCGAGTCTGACCTTTACTCCGTCCGCCGTGCCTGAGCCGACCGTTCTTGGTTTGCTCGGCGGTGCAAGTCTTTTACTCCTTTCGTTCCGCCGCCGGTTGGGTGGGAAAAAAGCCTGATCCGGTTTCGAGTTCACCAAACCAAAGAATAAACAAACAAAACAAAAAACAACCAGACCAACAAGAATATGAAAATAATCACCCAACTCAGTGCTGCGCTGCTCGCCTTGGGAATTGTCTCCCAGGCCGGCGCGGATCCGGTCGTTTATCTGACCGGTTCGACGGCCTTCCGTTCGACGATCATGACGGCGATTTTAAATAATACCGGCACCAACAACGGCGGTGTTTTTGATACCGGCACAGTTACCTATGTGACGTATGGCAACTCCGTTCCCACCAGTTGCAACTTCGCGGCGGTCCATGGCAACATCAACGGCAGTCCGGTCTATCTGGATTGCGCCTGGAGCGGTTCCGAAGCGGGCATAGCCTCGGCGTGCAACACGTCGCTGCAAAATCAGGACCGAAACGGCAACTCCATCCCCTTGGCCGGTTCGCCGGAAACCTGGCTTAATGTGAGCAATGTCACGTTGAACGGCGCCGCCATCTCCACCAATCCGCCTGCCAGTGTGATGGAAAGCAGTTCCCACGGAGCGGATTTGGCCCAGGCAGACACGTCCCAGGCGATTTCCTGGACCCCGTTTGTGGCCAACACTTCGACAGCCCTGAAGGACTACGGCGTGGAAGGCATTGTTACGTTCACCATCACCCGAAATAACCAAAGCGGAAACAGCGGTTCGGGGATCCCGACCGGGGCTTCGAACGAATGGGTGGATTGCGGGAACATCACCCTGCCTCAGATGAATACGTTGCTTTCTCTGGGTGAAGTGCCGGCCGGCTTTATCAGCGGCAATACGAATGACAACGACTTTAGCGTTTATTGCGTTGGCCGCAATTTGGGTTCCGGCACGCGCATGAACATGCTGGGTGACAGTGCTTACGGCGCCCATCGGCCGGTGCAGCAATACTCCATCGGCTATGGCATTGAAGAAACACCGCATCAAAATGCGCTCATCCTCACCAACGAGGGCAACGGCGGTTATGAAAGCGGCGGTGACGTGGCCAAAGCCTTGGGCATTATTACGCCGGAAGGCAGCTGCCAACAAGCGGATCCGTTCAACAGCGGCGTGGGCTGGTTTGCCATCGGCTATCTTGGGCCTTCCGATGCTCTTAACTTTTCCGGAAATTTCGGTGGTGAGCCGACCAATTGTTGGGTGACGGTGGATGGTGTTCCGTCCAACAACGGCACAATTGAAAATGGCCAGTGGTGGTATTGGGGCCATGAACATCTGTTGGGCAAATATCAGATCAGCGGTACGCCCCTTACTGTGGGGAATCTGCTCTTTCAGGCGGGCGAACTGACTCTGCAAAGTCAAAATTTCGGAGCCGTTCCCGGTGGCCATGATCCTGCGATTCAAAACTCGCTTATGCGTGTCCACAAAAACGGAGATACTGGTTTCCCGTTGCCTGGTCAGTAATTGAAAGGCGGATCCTTGTCACGGCCAGCGCGGATGTTCTCCGCGCTGGCTTTTGGATTTGGCGGTCGGTTGGAAACGTTATGAAAGCGACATTGAAAGTTTCCATTTCGCTGAACCTGGTCTTGCTCGGCGGAATGATTTTTATCCTGGCAAATCAGCGGGAGAAAAGATCCGCTGCTGCGCCGGTTTTGTCCGAGTCCAAACCACCGGCGGAGACAATGGCCACTTCCGTTGTGCCAGTGCCGGCAAGCGTGGAGCCGGCGCCATTTCGTTGGAGCCAACTGATGTCGGGGAAGGATTACCGGGTGTACATAGCGAACCTGCACGCCGCCGGCTGTCCGGAAGCAACGATCGAGGACATTGTCCGAGGTGACACCGAGCGGGCGTTCGCTTGGGAGCGCAATCAACTGAGTCTGGACGGTACCGGCCACGGTCCCTGGTCGCAGGCGCGGGAAGCGCAACTCGTGGCCAGCCTGTTGAGCGGTCAGTCATCAACTGAAACCGGGGCCTCGGCGCAAAGCACGGAGAATCCCGGGCAAGGGAGCCATGACAGCGAAGTGGCCCAAGCCTCCGGACCGCCACAAAACGAGGGGGCGGCAGCACCTGCTTATCCCTTGTTCCTCCAAAACGTGAACTGGAGCGGGTTGGGATTCACAGCTGACCAGCAGGCCGCCATTGCCCAGGTACGACAGCAATACTTGAGCCAGACAAGTCACGCAAACCCGGATCTCAGCAGCGCGGCAAATCAGAATCCCGGATCAGCCAGCCAAAATTCAAATCCGACGGATGAGAATAGTTCCCCGGTGAATTCCGATCCCGAGAATCTGTTGCCGGCGCTGCTCGGGGCCCAAGGTTATGCTGCTTACCAGCAGCAGCAATATTATGCGTGGTACCAGCCCCAGGTGTTGGCCAATGCGGGCGGCGGGAATCTGAGCATCGATCCTCATGCATTTTCATTGAAATGAATAAGATTCCGATGCGAAAGATTCGCTGCCAGGGGGGTTTTGGGTTGAACAAGTTACCTTTCAGTGACAAAGCCCGACAGCCGCCGCTTTTAATGGAAACAGCTGCGTTAAGCTAATTGTTGACAGGGTCTTACGACATTGATTTCCAGGTCTTGAAACAGACAAGTCATGTCCTATATCTGGCAGCAAGGCCCTGTTGGCTCATGATAGAATTTCGTAACTCGATTTCGGAGTGAGATAAAACGCAAAACAATGGCGTTGTAAACGAGGTTGACCCACGGGGCATTTAGCACGCCAACCATTTTTGTAGAAAAACAAAAGCCAAACATAAATACAAAACAAAATGAAATTATGAAAAAAGCCGTGAAAAATTTGATTCCAGCAGCAATCGTTATCGGCGGAGCCCTCATGGCGTCACCATCCGCATTCGCGCAGGTGTCTTTAATTTCGGACGACCTGTATATGGGTTTCGAAAATCAGGCTGGCGGCGGGACTGCAGATTACATCATCAACCTCGGACCCGCGTCCGGTATTGTCGGCAGTTCCTCCGTGGTCAATCTCAGCAGCGACTTTTCCCTCAGCAGCTTTAACTCCGTTTTGGGCGCTTCCTCCAGCATGTTTGGCGGTGTGGTGGCTGCCTCCAATGGCAACCCACCGAATCTATATGCCACCCAGTTGCGCAGCGGCGGCGCAGGAATCCCATCAGTGCCCGGTTCAACTTCCCCGGGAACTTTTTACAAAGGCGATATACTGCTTGGCTACAGCGATGTCGGGCAACTTTATCATTTGCCCGCCGCGGGCGCCGGTGTTCTGGACACCTCCAAGTCATGGGAGAATTATGTTGAGCCGGCTAATGCCAACGGCACTTTCTACGGGGATATGGGCTTCAGTCCGGATTCTCCAGTCGGCCCTTCCACTGTCCTTTATGAGGACCTCTGGTATGTGAGCAACAATTCATCATCCACGAAGATACCTTTCACCTATGTGGGTTACTTCACGCTGAATCTTACCGGCGGCAGCCCGAGTCTGACTTTCACGCCGACCAATGCTCCCGCGCCGCTCACAAACCCGGTCATCGTGTCAGTCGCCAAGACGGGGAGCACGGTTACCGTGATTTCCAGCAACGCCGCGCCCACCCACATGTATCAATTGCAATACACCGCCAGCCTGAATCCCACCAACTGGGGCAATGTGGGCAGTTCGGTCGTGGCCGGCAGCGCGATGGTGACGAATACCGATGCCACCGCGACAACCTCACCGCGGTTCTATCGGGTCCAGGCACAGTAACATCCCTCTTCAAAATCCAACAAAATGGCCAGGGCGGACAGGAAACTGTCCGCCCGTTTGATTGAATAGGGAAAACGAGTGGTGCGCATTCAAAAAGGGCGCAGTCTTCTCAGAGATTGGATTCAGTTTTGAAGCTTCGGCGGGCTGGCGGGCCGGTCGGTGTGTGTTTGAGTTGAAATTCGCCCGCCATGCGTTTGGCCTCGGCGATTTGTTCGGGCGTGAGTGCATGGTTTAACTCAATTTCCATGGCATCGTGCCGCCCTCCTGCGTCTCCCTGTTGTTCGCTCAGCCAGAACCATTTGTAGGCCTGTACCAAATCGCGGGGAAGTCCGGCATTCGCATTCTCATACATCTGACCCAGGTTGTCCTGACCGGCCGCATCTCCTTTTTCCGCCGCCCGGCGATTCCATTGAAGCGCTTGCGACCAATCATGCCCCACGCCGATGCTATATTGATACATATACCCCAAGGTGCTCATGGCTGGCGCATAACCCTCCTCCGCGGCCCGGCGAAACCATTTGGTTGCCTCAGTGAGGTTGACATGATTTGTGTCACCGGGATATTCACCACGCAAATAATATTGGCCTAACGCATTTTGCGCATAGACCTGGCCCTGTTCGGCGGATTTTTGCCACCACGCAATGGCCATATCAAAATTGGTTGCCGTGCCGATTCCATGGGCGTAGGCGTAACCCAAAGAGTATTGGGCCAGCGAATTTCCCTGGGCTGCCGCTTGCTGATACCACTTAAGTGCTTCCGAATAATCCTGTGGAACACCCAGACCCCGCGCGTAATAAGCGCCGAGGCCGGTTTGGGCGGGAGCGTACCCTTGTTCGGCAGATTTGCGGAAGTATTCCGCTGCTTTGGCATAATCCTGCGGAACTCCATTTCCATTCGCGTAGCGCAGGGCCAGCTCATACTGCTCCCGGATGTCCCCTTTCTCCGCCGCCGATTGGATGGATTGCAGACGGGCGTACGGCGAGGAGACACAGCCGCCGATGGCCAGAATCTGAAGTATTGACACAAACCGAGTGACCGAAAATTTGCGGATGTTTAGCCTCATAATCTAAGCGGGATTGAAATTATCTGGTACCATTACCGAAGGATATTGACAATAACGGCAAACGCGGCCGCACACTCACTTTAACTCGCCTTGGGCAGAATAACTGTGACTCGGCCGACGGTTCGAGCCAACCCGGTCTTTTTCTTTTTCTTGTCGTCATCATTTCCGTTGTCATTGCCGGCGACCTGTTGCTGGGTCTGGCTGCTGGCCTGCCCGGCGGCACTTTGGCTGGCGGCCGTGGCCGTGGCGGAGGTTCCCAACGTCGAGGTGGCCGCGCCGCCGTTGACGGAGACGTTCTGGCCCAGCAGCGTGGCGCCGGCCCCGATGCCGCTGGCATTCACACCCGCGCCACCAATGATAGTGATGCCGCTGCCGTTGCCGGAGCTTTGGGCGGAGACATTGGCAGAGCCGCCAGCCAGCACCGTCAGGCTGCCGACGGTTTGGCTCGTGATGCTGGCGTTATGCTTGGAAACCGCCAGACCGGTTATGGTGCCGGTAGCCTGGGCAATGACCGTTTCACCAATCACACCGACGGTCCCCAGTGAAATGTTGCCGACAAAAATCGGCGGCCCAGCCAGGTTAAGATAATCACCCGGCACAAGGGGCGTGCCGGCCGTCAGCGTGACCACGGGGGTGGTGGAGGTGGTTCCGTTGAGCGCCTCCTGCTTGATGCCGCCCTGATTGGCGTTAATGTCTCCCTGGGGAGTGAATACCGTAATGTTGCCCGGGGTCGTTGCACTACCGGGAACAGCGGAGGGATTTCTCAAGGTTTCAGCCACAATCCCATTGGCATAAACCTGCTCGACAACGCTGGAGCCATCAGGGGAGAAAACATTGATCGGAATGACAAAGGTGGAGCCGCCGCTGCCAGCGTTCACATCGCCGGTGTCAGATTCAGCAAAGACGTCTCCGCCGTTGAAGGTGCCAATCCGGGAACTGTCAACGTTGATCGTGCCAAGGCCGGTCACATTCACATCGCCACCGCCCGTGGTGTAAATGCCCAGCGCAAATCCCGTCTGGTGCATGACTGAGGCTAGAAAGGGCGCCAATTCCTGGGAACCCAAATCCATGGAAACGCCGACGCCGTGACTGTTCAGGGGACTGTTTGGAATCTCGCCGGTGCCGGTCACGTTGACGTTGCCGCCGCCAAGGGCCGCGATAACGGAGCTGGGCGTTTCCAAATAAGCGGCCGTGACATTGATGCTGGCGCCGGAGGTGATGTAAGGAGCCAGAAAGGAATAATCCCTGCCTAGGCCCGCGACAGAACCACTGCCGACGGAGAGAATTCCAAAGGAATTGCCAAGTGAGATGGAATTCGCGTTAACATTAAATGTGCCCGTGCCGCCAACGATGAGGCCGCCGTTGTTACTCGTCAACGAGGTTGCTCCCAGACTTTCAGTGTTGAGGTTTGCGATTTCGGCGTAATTGGCGCTGTTGGCCTGTGTCCAAGGGATGGTATCCGTCAAGAGGTGACCGTAATTGGGATTCGGTTGGGATTGGCCGTTGACGTTGATCGTTGGGTTCAGGTCCAGCAAAGGCTGGCCATTTGCACCGTAAAGGACCACCGTGAGAGTCGGAGATGTCAAGGCGGCCAGGAAATCCGTCCCCGCCAAGGAGCCGATGGCAGTCAGCATTTTTGTATTGGGATCGTAAACCAGGTTTCCACCGATGCTGCTAATGTCGGTAAACAAACGAGCGTTGTTGATATCCGTAGCCAACTGCGCCTGTGACACACCTATGAGCGACCCAGTGGGCAGTTTGGACGTATCAATAGCCACTCCCAACGGCAAATACCAGCTACCTAACGAAATGCCCGGGGGAAGCGCGCTGACGGGTTGAAAATCCGCCGCCGGCAGGGTCGGAAACGCTGTGTCCAGGGTGACAAAATTAAAGGAACCCGCATCGAAAATCTGGCCGCCCACGGTGATGGAGGTTGTCGAAGCCGGGCCGGTAGCTTGCAGATTCTCACCACAAAAAGTAAATCCGACCGTGTCGCTGCCGATGTTGATCTGGGCAAATTTGGAAACCTGCAGGGTGAGGTTTTCGATGCTGCCGGAGATGTTCAGAAGAACGGGGTCGGTGTTGTTCATCTCGGCCGGGTTGCCGCTGGCGTGGTCCGTTTCACTGAATGGCAGTGTGCCGGAATTGGACCAGTGTGTTTGGCCGCTATCGGACATCAGCAACGTGGTCGAGGAACCATCGGCGTTGTCGGTATTAAACCCGCCCCCATCGGTGGTGGTAATTTGAAGATTTTGGTAGGCCGAAGGAAACAACGTGATGTCGGAGTCTGACAAAGTAACAATGTCGTTTGGATTACCGTCAGTCGCGGTTGGAGTTTGTAAAACAACCCCCCCATGACCGGCACTAATAATTACGATTGGAGGCAAAAGCATGGGGACAGCGGGGTTATCGAACCGCGGAAGTTCATTGCCGGTTATATAAACACCGTTGCCGGCCGTGAGCGAAACCGAAGCCTGTGAGCTGTAGTCAAAAAGATGATCTCCAGGGGTAACGTTGCCGGAACCGGACCTTATATTATTGAAGACACCATTGGGATTCCGCACTTCCTGCAAATAGATATTGTCCTGCGCATTCAAGTTCCAACTGCCTTTGGCCAGGCTCAACGTCACATTATCAAATATTGCGCCGGGAGAGGGCAGCGCACCGATGTTTTGGGCGTTGATGGTGCCCGTGCCGTCCATCACCACATAACAACCATAAACATTGCCGCTGGCGTTGATCGTTACATTTCCCAGTTGCGACCCAAAAGCGCCCGTTCCGGGATCACCCGCCGCGACTGTGGTGGTGGGAAAGCTGATGACGTCGCCACCGGCATTAATGGTCACGTTTCCACCCGCTACCGTGCTGATGCCACCGAGAGACGAGAGAGGAGTGTACCAGGGCGCCGTTTTCAAATAATTAAACCCGTTGGCGCTCGTTCCGGCTTTGACGTCTCCATATTGGGCCGTCACATCAATATTTCCGCCGCTAACGTTTCCGCCGCCAACGGTCCGGATGGCGCCACTATTAACAATAACTTCGTTGGCGGCGTAAAGATTGATGTCGCCGTACTGACTTTGAATGGAAGCACTGCCACTCAAATAAATTCCGTCGTTGTTGGGAGTTGGCGCTGAACTTGAAGGAAGGGTGCCGGCGGTCATATTGATGTTCCAATTGCCGCTGGCGATCAACGAATTCTTCAGGGTGATGTTATTGCCGGCAACCAGGTTCACGTTCGCGGTGTCTAAATTCCATTGAGCATTCAGCACGATGTTATAAAGACAGATTTGCGAATAGGCCAGGAGGTCGCTCACATTCAAGTTTTGGCTTGAAGCGGAAGTGCTGCTGGTTGACAGCGTCAAATTGTTGGGATTGATAAAAAGAGCGAATGGGTTGCCGTAGCTTGATTGAATGCTGCCTTGAGTAATGCCATTGCCAAAAATTTCAATGACTCCGTTTTGTCCTCCACCCGCACCCGTTCCGCCGGCAACGTTAATCTGCGAACCAAGTGTGTCACTGAACGCATTGTCCGCCTTCAAAACCACAAACCCTCCCGAACTTGGAGTGCTTAAACCCGGTTGACCAATGGCTGAAATGGCCGAACTGGCGCCCAAATTCAAGCTGCTGCCGGCCTCAACTTCAATGGCTCCATTGGCGGCTCCGACTGAATTGGCCTGAAGGGTTCCGTTCAAATTCACCGTGGCTGCCCTTATGGCAATCCGCCCGGCATCCGCTTCAATCCCAGCGCCGTTGTCCACCGTGATGGTGCTTCCGGCAAGCAGTGACAGCACACCGTAGATGCCGGTCTCGGAAGCGAGATTCCATAGCGAACTCACTTCGATGTTATTGGCTGCCTGGAGATTGATTTGCGAAAATCCCGAAGACAGAGAATTGACATTGAGAGCGAGCTGGCCAGCCACCGGGCTGCCGTCAGCGTTTAACGTAATATCTGCCGTGTTTATGGAAAGACTGGCGTTCGCATAATTGGCGCTTGCCTGACCGTTGATGATCGAATTAATGGCGCTCATCTGTGGAGCCGAAATTGTGACCTGTCCGCCGCTGCCGCCTTGGGTTGCGCCGGAAACGTTGATGGTCGAACCGGATTGATCCGAGAAGCTGTTGCCCGCTTGGACTGTCACCGAGCCGCCAGAACTGGCAATGGAGGCCGTTGAATCGCCGTTGGCTGAAATCGTTGAACTGGCGCCGAGATTGACGGCGTCGCTTCCATCAATTTCGACGGTGCCGTTAGCCGCTCCGACTGAATTGGCCTGAAGGGTTCCATTTTGATTTACGGTGGTTGCGGTCAAGGCGATCTTTCCGGCGTTCGCTTCAAGTAGAGAACCGCTGTTCAGATTAACTGTGTCACTGGCGTCAACTTCAATAGTGCCGCTGGCATTCTGAATCGGATTGGCCTGGAGCGTTCCGTTCAGATTCACCGTTGCCGCGTTGAGGGCGATCTTTCCGGCATCTGCCGTGATTTTCGAACCATTGTCGAAAGTGAGTGTGCCGGATTGAATCGTCACTGAGCCGCCGGCAGCGGCATCCGCAGCATCTCCATTTGCCATAATGACGGAGTTGGCGCCCAAATTGACCGCGTTGATTGCGTCAATTGCAATGGTACCGCCGGTATTCAGGACTGAATTCGCCTGGAGCGTTCCGTTCAGATTCACCGTTGCCGCATTCAGAGCAATTGCCCCGGCGTCCACTGTGATTCCTGAACCGGGATCAACTGTAATCGTGTTTCCTGCCGACAACGCGACCGTGTTAAACACGCCACTGCTGGGATTAAACAGGCCGCTGTCAGGAGCCAAATTCAACAACGAACTCAATTCAATATTGTTCAACGCCTGCAAATCAATTTGTGAATATGCGGATAAATCGCCCACATTAAGATTGGCGTAGGGATTCAAGTGCAAATTATCGGCGGGCTGAGTGGTTGCTGTGGTGGCACCGGAGGAGAGGTAAATGTCTTCGGGATTGATTAAATAGGCGTAGTAACTGCCGCTGGGCAGAACGTTTGCCGAAGGACACAAAATTTCGACGATGCCGTTTTGTCCTCCGCTTGTCCCCGTTCCACCGGCAACGTTAATGGTTGAATTGGCGGCCTCGGTTAAAGTGTTGTCTGATTTCAATACGACAAACCCGCCGGGACTGGGATTGGCAAACCCGCCGGGGCCGGGACTTGACGGGACTCCCTGGGCGGAAATGACGGAATTGTTGCCCAAAGTCATGCTGCTTTGGCCGCCGCTGGCCACCAGTTCAATGGTGCCGTTGATGCTTTGGGCGGAATTAGCCTGAACCAACCCGTTTTGATTAATGATCTGGGCGTGGGCGACAATGCTGCCCGCGTCGGCAATCAAATTGCCTTCGTTGTCCACCGAACCTTGCGGTAATGTGACTTGCGCGCTTAAGCCGCGGCCATCGGGCGAAGTGGAGACGAGAACCGTTTGACCGGCATAGAGGCCAATGTTTCCTCTCGGCGCTGAAATGGTGCCGTGATTTTCAATATCATTGGCGATCAGAAAAGCCGAACCGCCGCCGGCAATGTTGATCTGGCCATAATTGATGATCTGGGCGGTGGGCGGCGGCGCATTAAAGGACCACGGGCCACCGCTGGAAAGGTTGAGGGCCGGAGTGGAAGCTGTGGTCATGACCAAACCATGGGCTGTGATGGAAGCCTGGCCACCCACGCTGAAGCCGTTGGGGTTTTGCAAAATCACGTAGCCGTTGGCGGTGAGGTTGCCGAGAATTTGCGACGGGTTTGCATCGTTGATTTGATTCCAAGCTACGGAAGAGGCCGAGGGTTGATTAAAAGTTGTGGTTTCCCCGCCGGCGATATTGAAGGTTTGCCAGTTAAGGAAGGCATTGGGGGATGTTTGATTGATGATAAATTGCGAACCAGAGCTGCTGAAGGTGGCTGCACCTTGAGTCACCGTGCCGCCCGTCGGATTGGCCTGGAGGCGGGGAGCATTCCCGCACCACATCAGCAGGAGAATGCCCATGCCGATGCAACTGCGGTAATGAAGAAAAACACGCTTCATGGCAACTCGTCCTTTATCCGCCAATATATGGCCGGAGCGATTGGAATAAATTTGTTTTTTGTGACATTCAGGTGACAAATCAGAATTGTGCCGTCAGTGAGAAATTGAAAAATGGCTGGTAAGCCGTCGTGCTGCCGGCACTCAACAATGGCCAGGAGAAAAGAAATTGCGCCTGCCAGTGCGACCCGGCCGAGGCGGCCATCCCAAACCCCGTGCCGCAAAGTGGCGTGCTCCCCTGACGCCCTTCCGGATCAATCAAATAAACACGGGCATAATCCATGTAGATCGAGCCACGGACAGTCAGCGGCGTGTTGTCGCGAATCATGCCCACGACATACGGTGGCGTCTGTTGCTCCAGCGAGAGATGCCAGCCGGTGTCACCGAAAACCTCGCCTTCATGGTAACCTCGGACGCTGTTCACGCCGCCCGCGCCAAACTGTTCGGGGCTGATGACCGGTTCGCTCGCCCATTGGCCATCCGCGCGGAAACTCGTTATCCAGTTGGTGTAAATCTGAAACTGCTGCGAGAAGCTGGGCCGTAGAATCACCCAATGGCCGGTGGATTGGGCTGAGCCGGTAATGTTGGTAAGACCCGCAAGGTCATGAAGCGTGGGAACGTTAGTGCTGCCGGTGGCGGAAGAGTAGGCGCTGGAATACCAGAGATTGGCGCTGAGGCCCAAACCCCAGGTGGCAGGTCCAAAAGCGTCTTGCACGCTCGCATCGTACTCCAGTTGCAAAGGCAGATAGTCCAGGGTCGATAACGTTGTTATCGGAGAAGGCACCGTGGTAACTAACGGCGGAAGGGGATTGCCGTTTTGATCGAATGTAACTTCGCTGGTGATGAAAGAATTCGTTTTGTAATTGTTTTGAGAATATCGTTTGAGATCCAGCCCACCGGACAGGGTGGAGCGGACATTATCAGTTTCCGGCAGCGGTTTGGTCAGGCGGAATCCAGCCGCTTCGTTAACCGTAATACCCTGCTGAACCTCCTGCTGGCTGATGGTAAAAATGTTATTGGGAGCGGCGAAGATGGTTGAACTGGAGAGATTTTCCAGACCGGTGTCAATGGTGGCGCGGCTGGCGTACAGAGTCAGTTCCGGCTGTCCGGAAGGCGGCGGCAGACGGAATTGGCGCGTGGCTTCGCTGTAACCAAAGCTCCCGGGGTTGTTCGCCACGACGTTCTCAATCGGTTCCGGATTGCCCAGCGGCAGACGGTAAAACCCGCTGTAGTAGGCCACAATCGGCTGGTCGTAAGAATTCCACTGGTTTCCCTTCTTGTAAACCTCGGGTGCAAAGCCATATTGCACGCCCAGTGAGTGTTCCAACTGCCAAAGATTGTCATAGACGGCTGAGGTGTTCACGCGCATGTCAGGCGTGCCCGGCGAATTCTGGTTGTTGAATTCGAGCTTGAAGTGGAACGGCAGGCGGTCCTTGACGTTGAGGGTGAGTTCACTGGTGCCTGGTGCGGGACCGGGGCCGATGACGGGATAGATTTGCCGGTCCTGATTCGCGTTGGCCCGGTTCAGTTCGGCGTTGAAGATCGGGCCGTTGAGCACCATGTTCGTGTGCAGGCTCGGCAACGAACGCATCACGTTATTGGAGCTGAAGTAACGGTTGCCGGCCACTTTGATGTCCGCCAACCGGCCTTCCAGCACCTGCAATTTCACGGTCGCATTGGTGAGTTTCTGCTGCGGCACGTTCACGGCCACCGTCACGTAACCGCGTTCGTGATATGCCTTGCCCAGTTCGGTCACTACCGTTTCAATCCCGTCAAAGCCGACGTTGGTGCCGAACGCGCCGTCAATGTTGGTAATCGCTTGGCCGACGGCCGCCGATGGCAGGATGGTGTTCCCGTTGACCTGATATTTCTTCACCTCGAACCGGGGTCCGGTGTTCGTGGAAACCACGTGAACCCGCGTGTCACGGGTCTGGATTTCCAGTTCGTCCATCTTCAGGTGCAAGGCGGTCATCGCATCAACCATCTCCTGGTAGGTGGCTCGCCTCGTCGCCAAATTGGCCGCCAGCGGAACAGTGTTCATGGGGGTCAGGGAAACAACATTGGTGCCCGGCACAGCGGGCGGTTTTGGGGCGGCGACCTTCGGCCGGGAGACAATTTCCAGGCCGTTGCTGAAACTGAGGCAACGCTCGCCCGCCACCACAATCTGGGGAATCGCCGTTTGCGCAACGTTGAATGTGACGATGCCGTCGGAGATTTGCTCCGGCACGAAGGCGACGGTCATCGCCGGATAACCCTGGTCGCGATAGGCCGATTGCAGGTCCGAGGCCGCTTTTATAATTTCCTCCAGGCTGACGTTCGTGCCGGTGTATTTGGAAAACAAAGGAGTCAGAATGTTCGTGGAAAGCAGTATGCCCTCGACGGTGTAGCCCCGGACATAAAAGTGCGGAGTGACGTTGGCGGTTGGAGGATCCGGGGAGACAACGGATTCATTTGCCGACACTGTCAACGCCGTTCCGCATATCCAGCAGCAAAAAATCAAAGGCAGCAAAGCGGCGCGGCTGCGTCCGGGCATCATGAAAAAAAGGGGATGCCGGTTGGTCATATGCGCTCGTTCGGACCCATAATCCGCAGTGTCAGGACGGAGGCGTGTTTCATGGTAGGTTGCTGGTTATTGAGCTGCCCGAACCGTTGCGCCGACGATTACAGTGGATGCCGCCCGCAGGGACTTTGGGCGGAGCCGTTGGTGGACAAGACAATTAAATTCATGGTTTACAACAACCCGTTGTCACATGGTTCTCCCGTACTTTGCTCTTTTGTAAAGCCGGCATCATGGTGATTGAACCACCCGGCAAAATTCCCTGACGCCACGCCAGCCGCGAGCAGCCGGAAGGCGGGTGTTTGAAATTCACGTCGGAGAAAGCTGGGCCATTTATATTACAGGTCGTTGTCGGAATTGTGACAATCCGGAAACAAACAGGCGTGCCGGAAATTGCGAGAGAGTCTGAAAATGAACGGGCTGTGGTTTATCCCGTCACCGAAAAACTTCCGGCGACGATTGCCTGGATCAAGGAATTGGGGAAATCAGTTTTCAGTCATTTTTCACAACCGACACCGGTTTGTAACATTTACTTCCTATAGTCAGTCGTCGCCGCGAGGCCGCCCCGCACCTGAAGCAGGCGTCGGGACAGGCAAAACCGCGCTGGCACCGCGGGATGCCGGGAACCCGCCAAAAATACAATTTGAGTCGGCAAAGAATTTTGGGAGATGGTGAAAATATGATGAAGCCGGAACGTATCTACGAACCTCATCTGACCGTTCGGGAATTTTCCGTGCCGCCGGGAGGCGAGTGGAAGCCGCGCTCACCCGGCTGGTCATTGATTCGAATCGAACAAGGCACCGGTTATTTCCTGCAACCGCAATCGAGCCTGGAACTGGAAACCGGAACAGCGCTTTTGCTCGCTGGCCCCGCGCCCGGGACTATTCGTGCCAGCCAGTTAGGCGGGTTGTCCCTGTACATCTTCAGCGTGATTCCGGCGCGTCTGACCGGATTGATTACGCTGGGGGAGCAGGATTTTCTCGAGCAAGCGGCGTCCCGGAAAGATTTTCCGCTCCGCATTCTTCCCCCGGACAATCCGGTGGCCTTGAAAATGAGGGAGCTGTGCGCCGGTGGAAACTTCAGCGGGTTGCTGTTCCGGTTGCGTCTGCTGCAATTCTTTGTCGAAGCTTTTGGCAACGAATTGGAGCAGGCCGCTTCCCATTGGGAGACGGCCGATGCGAGGGAGCGGCTGCGCGTGTTGCTGGAACGGACGCCGTCGGCGGAGTTGCTGGAGATGAGCTTCGGCGAATTGGCGCGGCAGACTCATTGTACTTCACGGCACCTGAGCCGCCTGTTTAGTGAGTTGGTCGGCATGTCCTTTCGCGACAAGCGCGCCGAACTCCGATTGACGCGGGCCCGTGACCTGCTGGCCACGAGCAGGTCCAAAGTCGTGGAAGTGGCCCTGGAGAGCGGCTACAAATCTCTTAGTTTGTTCAACCTGATGTTCACACGCCACTTTGGAACCAGTCCCGGCCGGTGGCGGCAGAAACATCAGAACAACGGAGAGAGCAAAGGCCTTCGGAGCAAAAGAGTCCAGCCCTTTGCAGCCTGGAAGGAACGGCCGGCCGGTTTTTCAAGTCAAGCTGCCTGAATCCGCCGACAGGCGGCTGGAGTGCCGGCGGCCCCTGCTCGATGAAGGTAGCCCGCCGGAGAATATCCTTTCCAATCAATTCATCAGGTTGTTTCAAAATTGTCGCAATTCCGACACATGTCAGTCACACCCCGCCCTTAATTTTCAAGGTGATGATTGGTGAGCGACATCTCATCCTGCAGGAGTTGACACTGCCGTCCTCCGCCGAATGGCTTCCCCGTTGCGGCGGGTGGTTGATCGTGCGCGTGGCCGAGGGCACCGGTTATTGGTTGCAACACCAGGCGGCTCATCGCCAATTGAACCCCGGCGACGGTCTGATTGTGATTCGCACCGCCAACGGGGTCCTTCGCGCCAGCCAGCTGGGCCTGCTGAAACTGCAATTGTTTATTGTCCAGCCGCAATATCTCAACGGCCTGCTAACGGTGGCGGAATGGCACCAGCTCGAAGTCGCACCCCATCGTCCCTGGTCCCCCGTGTCCGTCTTTGCCGCCGGAGAACCCCTTGGCCAAAAATTTACCCGGCTGACCGATCAGGCGTACAGTAACCGGCTCCCGATGCGTTGCGCCTTGCTGCAATTGTGGGCCAGCGCCGTCGCCGGTCTGTTGCCGGCGCCGCCTCCATCCGCCGGCGGCAATAAACTTCGTGATCATATCCGGGAACGGGTCGGACAAATGACTGAAGCCGAGCTTTCCGAACGTTCCCTGATGGAACTGGCCCGACAGTTGCATTGCAGTGAACGCCATTTCAGCCGCCTGTTCCGCGAGGAATTCGGCGTGCCGTTTCACGCACGTCAGATTGAATTGCGCCTCCAGCGCGCCCGCCAGTTGCTCGTTGATTCCAATGCCAAAATCATCAACATCGCCTGCATCAGCGGCTACCGGCACCTTGGTTTGTTTAATGCCACGTTCAAGAAGCGCTTCGGCCTGACCCCGGTCGAATGGCGCCGACAGAACTCCCGTAAAAGCCTTCCACCCGCCCAACAAAGCCATTTCTCCCCTTCAACGGAACCTGCCGGTGCAGATGCACAGTTGCCCTCCGC
This sequence comes from Candidatus Limnocylindrales bacterium, assembly GCA_035604955.1. GTDB lineage: Bacteria > Verrucomicrobiota > Verrucomicrobiia > Limisphaerales > UBA11358 > UBA11358. The sequence continues at coordinate 21,511 of DATNHM010000040.1, forward strand.
ACCAATTTGAATGTCACCTATTTGTAACCTGCGTCCAACAATCGTTGGGATAAACTGCGGGAGCAATGTTATGTGTGCGGGCCAACTCAACATCGGGCTTTGTAAACCGTCGCCGGAATCCGGTGATTCGGGTCTGCTTCCCATGGGTAGGTCCATCCGCAATCTTGACCGGAAGTGTAACAACCGGGAATTGTTCTTGAACCAAACCGCAACCAAACCATTCTAACCACCATGTTTGTTCAACCCCTGTTTGCCGCCAACTCCTTCGTGTTCGCCATCAAGAACGCGACGACAGAAGGTCTCATCACGGTCGTCGTCTTGGTCCTCTTGTCGATGTTGAGTTGGACGATCATCATCACCAAGTTCCGCCAGTTGTTCATCGCGCAGAAGGCGACCAAAAGGTTTCTTGTCGCCTACAATTCCACGCGCGATCCGCTGGACATCCAGCGCCGGGGCGAGGAATTTGACGGTGCGCCCGCCTACCAGCTTTACATTCGGGGCGCGGATGAACTGGCATATCAGTTGAAAAATAATCCGGTGCAGGTCGAAGGTGTTGCGCCCCAAAATCCAGTGGAAGGCGTTGAACACACCAACACCGATTTTCTCGCCCGGTCCATGGAGGTGAAGGTCAGCATGGCGTCATTTGATGCCGTCAAGGTGATCCTGGAGGAAGCGGCCGGTGGGGAGGCGATGGCGTTGGAGAAGGGGATGATTGTGTTGTCCACCGCAGTGGCGGGCGGGCCGTTTATCGGGTTGCTGGGCACGGTCTGGGGCGTCATGGCTACGTTTTCGGGGATTGCCGAAAGCCATGCCGCCACGCTGAACGCCATGGCGCCCGGTGTGGCCGCCGCCCTGGTCGCCACGGTCACCGGCCTGTTGGTCGCCATCCCGGCCATGTTCGCCTACAATTTCATGGTCACCACCATCCGCAATCTTACCCAGGAACTGGACGGGTTTGCCAGCCGTTATGCCAACCAGATTGAACACGTCTATGTGGATCACCGCCCGCTGGCCGAGGAAATTCGGAGCGCCAACGAAGTTCTGGCCGGGCGCATCGTCGGCGCGTTGCGGAACAATGAAAGGACCGCGTTGGTTGAATCATGAAGAAATGTTCGAAATCGGCGCATGATTCGTTGACGCAGTTGAACATCACGCCGCTGCTGGATTTAGCGTTCGTGTTGCTGGTGATCTTCATCATTACGACCATTCCGCCGGTCCATAATCTGGATTTGGAGCTGCCCACCGCAGTCAAGCATCTCAAAGACGCGCCGCGCAAGGCCAATTACATCGAAGTCCAGGCCGACGGCGCGATGTATTTGAACCAAAAAGAAATCGCCAATGTCTCCGACATGCTGCAAACCCTCATTGGTCTGCGCACCAAAGACCCGGACCTGAATATCATCATTCGCGGTGATAGCCACACCAAGTACCAACAGATTCGCGCCGTGCTCGATGTTTGCCAGCAGGCCAACGTGCCCAAGGTGGACCTGGCCACCGAGGCACTGAACGCAAAATGAAAAAGGTCGAAGGCCGAATGAAGAGTCTGACCTGGCGCACAATGTGCGCTGTTTGGGTTCAGCCTTCAGCCTTCAGCCTTCAGCCTTGATAAAAAATGCTGCCGCACACCCAGCCGCGCAAAAAGCGCAACTCGTCCAAGGTGAACCTGCTCATCTCGTTCATCGTTCACACGGTGATTGTGGCGGCGGCGTTCTATTTCGCCGCGCGCCAGGGATTCCTCGGCAAGCAGTTGCAGAAAATCTCCGTCCAAATGGTGAAGGAAAAACCGCCGGAAAGGCCCAAGCCGCCCGAGAAACCGAAGGTCGAACAACCCAAAGTGGCGGTCGCGCCCAAGGTTGAACCGCTCAAGGAAGCGCCGCCCCCGGCGGAGAGTCAGCCAACGGTCGCGCCGCCGCCGGCCGAACTGCCATCCTTTGTTTTCGAAGGCGGCAAGACGGTGGAAACCAGCTCCGATCCCGTGCAGTTGTACAAAGGATTGCTCGAATACACCTTCCGTTCAAGATGGGACCGTCCGCAGAACCTGCACGACGACGATTACGTGGCGGAGGTGCGGGTGACGGTGGATCGCAAGGGGCACATCAGCAATGTGGAGTGGCTTAAAGGCTCGGGCAACACACACTGGGACGATTCGGTGCATCAGGCGGTTTCCGCGGTGACGAAAATGGACCAGCCGCCGCCCACCAATTTCCCGCCCAACGTCGTCATTCGCTTTTACGTGCAACAGGAAACGGAACCCGTCCTCCAGTGATTTTGTGAAAAAAACGTCCCACAGCCATCACAGTTCGCTCAGCGAGTTGAATATCACGCCGCTGCTGGACCTGGTGTTTGTGCTGCTGGTCATTTTCATCATCACGACGCCGCAGATGATGAACAATCTGGAAATGACGCTGCCTTCGGGCAAGCCGCCGCCCAAGACCAACCAGCCCAAGCCCAAGATCAACCGGATTGTGGTGGACGCACAGGGGCAGACGTTTATAAACGACCAATTTGTCACCATCCCGCAGCTCAAGGACAAACTGGAACAATTACAGGCGGACAATCCGGACCTGAGCGTCGTAGTCAAAGGCGCGGATGCGGTGGATTACCAGAACATGATTTATGTGCTGGATGTGCTCCGCCAACTGGACATCACCAAAGTTGGCCTCGCCACCGAGGAGGTGGCATCTCCATAATCAAATTATCCAGCAAGTCAGTTTGTTGGTTAACCTCGTGGCTTCAATTCCCAATGAAGAACCGCATTGGCTGAAAGTGGTCCGCCTCTTTCACGGTCAACTGGCCATTGGCGAAGGACCAACCGGAGGTTGAACCAGCCATTGCGTCCGGGGTCAAGCGGGGCAACTCAATTTTTTGAGACGGATTGTCGCCAATCTCGAGCGAGACACCTTTCGGTTCGTTGCCGCTCCATAGTTCCAGAGCCAGACTGCGCGCCGCCGGGCGAAAAGAGCCTTCCGGCGCGGAAATTTCAATGGTTGTTCGCCCGCCATTCCGAAGCTGGTGGAACCGGCGTTTCATGAAGTCGCCGTTTCGGTAAGCGGGCGTTCCGCCATCGTCCTCGTAAAGCGTGGATTCGGATTCTTTGGCCGGGGCCACCAGAACTTCCAACGTGTTTCCCGGCATTTCGTCGGTGGATTGAATAACCGGCTGACGGAAAATAAAGCCGCCACCGCGCACAAACATGGGGATCGAATCGAGCGTGACCGGCATGTGAATGGTCCGATGCCCCACGAACCGGCGGCCCGTCCAGTAATCAAACCAGTCGCCCGCCGGCAGATAAACGTCGCGCGCGGTTGCCCCTTCGTGTAGCACCGGCGCCACCAGCAGGTCGGCGCCAAACAAAAATTCATCGTCCATGCCGGTAACGTGTTCGTCGTCGGGAAATTCAAGAAACAGCGGGCGCATCGCAGGCACGCCGGTTTCACCGGCCTGTTCCATCACGTTGTAAATGTAAGGCAGCAGTTCGTAGCGTAATTCAATGGCGCGTGTGTTGATGGCTTCGTCGCGATAACCAAACGCCCACGGCTCTTTTCCCGGCGACTTCGAATCGCTGTGCGCCCGCATGAATGGGGAAAACACGCCGAATTGCAGCCAGCGCGTGTAAAGCTCGCCGGACGGCGCGCCGGCAAAACCGCCGATGTCCGACCCGACAAACGGAAAACCGGAAAGGCCAAGACCCAGCAAGGTGGCGACGGATTGCCGCAACGATGACCAGTCGGACGTGCTGTCGCCGGTCCAAATGGCGGCGTAGCGCTGGCCGCCGGCGAAGCTCGCCCGGGTCAGCACGAAGGGCCGTTCGTTCGGGCGCAGCCGCGCCAGTCCTTCGAACGTCGCCCGGCTCATCAACTGGCCATAAACGTTGTGAATTTCGCGATGGGTCGTTGGTTGGCCTTCGTTGTCAAAAGCCACGTCTGACGGCATGGTTCCATTCGCCGTCTCGAATACCGCCGGTTCGTCCATGTCGTTCCAGATGCCGGCGATGCCAACGTCGAGCAACCCGCTGTAAAGCGAGCCCCACCATTGGCGGGCCGCCCGCTTGCTGAAATCCGGAAAGGCGCTCGGGCCGGGATTTTCCTTCGCGAGCGACGGCCAGACCGGGGCTTCGTACACCGAACCATCGGGGTTTTTCACGAAAAAATTTCCCGCGATGCCTTCATCATAGGGCGCGTAACCCTTCTCCACTTTGGGATGCGGATCCAGGATGGAGACCACGCGAAAATGTTGTGCGCGCAGATCCGAAATCATTTTCTTCGGGTCGGGAAAACGCTCGTGATCCCAGGTGAACGGCTTGTAGTTGTCCAGGTAATCAATATCCAGCCAGATGACGTCGGCGGGAATTTTCTCCTCCCGGAACGTGTTGGCCACCAGCCGTACGCGGGACTCCGGATAATAACTGTAACGGCATTGGTTATAGCCCAGAGACCAGAGCGGCGGCAACGGCATCCGCCCGGTCAGCGCGGTGTAGCGCTCAATGACCTTTTTCGGGTCCGGGCCGTTGATGAAATAATAATCCAAGTCGCCGCCCGCCGCGCCGAAAGTCAGCAATCCCTCATCTTCATGGCCGACGTCAAAAAAACTGCGCCAGGTGTTGTCGAGAAATATTCCATGCGCCTCTCCCCGGCGGGTTATAAGGCCAAACGGCACCGAAACATACATCGGGTCCGTGCTGGCATCGTGGGCGTAGGTATCCGAGTTCCACATGACCAGACTGTAACCGCCGAGTTTCCAGCCGCGCTTGTCAAGCTGGCCGGCCTTTTCACCAAAACCATAAACGTGTTCGTCGTCGCGCAGGCGCTTGGCGACCCGGAAGGCATCCCCGACGAAAACAGTGCCTTGCAAAGGATCATCGGCATCCAGACTCTCACCCGCGGCGTTGGCGAAGGAGATTCGCAACGGATTTTGCCGGATCAGCACCGTGAGCGTAGCCGTCTGCAAAGCGGTTGCCTCGGCGCCAATTTTGACTTTGGCCTGCGTTGGCCCGAAATCACGATTGATGACGGCGTACGAATGATCGCGTCCGAACGATTTTGCCCTGGTGAAATGCACCCGCACAATGTCATCCGACAAAGCGGTGATGGCCAACGTGCCCTGGTCGTTATGAAATTGCAGCGTCTTCCCGTCCCAAACCGGAGCCGGCATCGCTCCCAACGACGACCAGCCGGTGTTGGTGCCGGTTCGCTCCCAATCCGCCGCGCGCAGCGTCCCGGCCTGCAAAATTATGGCCGCCGCGCCCAGGGACAATCCCATTGCCACCAGCTTTGGTACCCACCCTGAACCATTCAATGTTCCGGGTTTTTCAATGGAAGCAGGCATTCGATTTTATAATGAATTCGATTGTATTTAATGAAATCTCAGCGGCAACATAAAAGGAAATTTCCGGGAGCTGAGCGAAAGGCATTGTCATAAATCAAGCGATCACCCTCAGTGCGCCTTGATTGAGTCGGGATTCAGCATATCGATGTTGCGTTAAAATGCACTTGCGCCGCCGTTATTGCCATTCCTGCGTTCCCAGCGGCGCGGCGCGCGTTCGGGCGGGGAAGTGTCCACCTTGGCGTAATAGGTTTCCTCGCCGAACCGCGCGTCTGCTTCCTGCTGCAGTTCCAGCGACGGCGTGACACCGAACCGCTCGTTGGTGTCCATGAATACAACTCCGCCGCCGGGTTGCATGAAACACAACAGCAGCGGACATTTACCCGGATGCGCGGCGACCAGTTCGCGCACGGCGTCCAGATGTTCCGCCTTCAAGTGCGCGGTGTGCAGTCGCAAATGAACCTGCCGGGTGAATTTTTTCGGCGCGTCCGCCAACGGCATGATTTCCTGCGGGAAAATCTTTGGCCGTTCGTCGCCGGTATTGACCTCGCCTACGACGAGAATCGCCATGTTCGGTTTCAACAACTCGCGGTATTTCTCGTAATTCTCGTTCATGCAGAGCACTTGCACGGAGCCTTCGAGGTCTTCGAGCGTGACCATCGAATATGGCTTGCCGCTCTTCTTCGACACGCCGTTTTGCACCGCCGCAATCAATCCGCCGATGCGGGTCAGTGAACGGTTGGATAATTCGGCCAGTTTGGCGGTGTTCGTCAGCGCATATTGCTCCAGAATGGGCGCGAACGGCGTCAGTGGATGGCCGGTGACGTAGAAACCGAGCAGCTCCTTTTCGTGCGCGAGCAGTTCGTGTTGCGGCCATTCAGCCAGGTTGCTGATGGTTTCCGGCATCGGTGATGCTTTTTCCTCCAACGCGCCGAAAAGCGAGCTTTGTCCCTTCTGCTTGTCGGACAAAATACTAGCGGCGCGCGCCAAAGTGCGTTCGATTTGGGCGAACAACGTTGCCCGTGTCTGGCCGAAACCATCGCAAGCGCCGGATTTGATGAGTGCTTCGAGAATTTTCCGGTTTACCGTCCGGCCATCCACCCGCTCACACAAATCCGAAAGGGAGGTGAACTTGCCACCTTCGTTCCGCGCTTTCAAAATCGTTTCCACAGCTGTTTCGCCGACGCCTTTGATGGCGGCCAAACCAAACCGAATGGCCTTGCCCTCACGTGCCGGCGCAAAATGAATCTGGCTCTCGTTCACATCGGGGCCGAGGACTTCGATACCAAAGTTCCGCGCTTCGTTGATGTACTGGCTCAGCTTGGCGGTATCCGCCATGTCATTGGTCATCATCGCGCAGAAAAATTCGACCGGGTAGTTTGCCTTCAGATACGCGGTCTGATAAGCGACGACGGCATAAGCGGCGGCGTGAGATTTGTTAAAGCCGTAACCGGCGAATTTTTCCAGCAAATCAAAAATCTCGTTCGCCTGTCGTTCGGGAATTTGATTTTTTTGCTTGCAGCCCTTGACGAAAACGGCGCGTTGCTTGGCCATTTCCTCCGGCTTCTTCTTGCCCATGGCGCGGCGGAGCACATCTGCGCTGCCCAGCGTGAATCCGGCCAGCACCTGCGCCGCCTGCATCACCTGCTCCTGGTAAATCAAAATGCCGTAAGTCTCGCGGGCGATCGGTTCGAGCAACGGATGCTCGTATTCGATCTTCACCTCGCCCTGCCGGCGCCGGATGAATTCGGGAATCAGTTCCATCGGGCCGGGCCGGTAAAGCGCCACCAGCGCCGTGATGTGTTCGATGGAACTGATCTGGAATTTCCGGCACAAATCGCGCATCCCGCCGGATTCCAACTGGAACACGCCAAGCGTTTCGGCCTTGTTCAACAGGTCGTAGGTCTTCGCGTCGTCGAGCGGCAAATCGTCAATGGGCACCTCGAGGCCGTGCGTGCGTTTGACCATTTCGCAGGTGTTGCGGATGACCGTGAGCGTTTTCAAACCGAGAAAATCCATCTTCAACAGGCCGAGGTCGCCAACGGGGTTCATGGCGTATTGCGTGACCAGCGTGCCGCTTTCGTCCTGTTTGAGCGGGAGCAGATTCACGAGCGGCTGGTCGCCGATGACCACGCCCGCCGCGTGGACAGAGGCGTTACGCGCGATGTCTTCGAGCACGAGCGCCGTGTCAATGAGTTCGTGCGTGACCTCCTCAGTCCCATAGGCTTCCTTGAGTTCCGGCGATTGCTTGAGCGCCCTTTCGAGCGTCATCTTCAAATCGAACGGAATCATTTTGGCCAGCCGGTCGCACTCGCCGTAGCTCAGACCCATCACGCGGCCCACGTCGCGCACAACCGATTTTGCCCCCATCGTGCCAAAGGTGATGATTTGCGCGACGGAATCGCGCCCGTATTTCTCGCGGACGTATTCAATGACGTCGGCGCGCCGGTCGTCGGCAAAATCAATGTCAATGTCCGGCGGGCTGACGCGTTC
>DATNHM010000041.1:0-96444 GCA_035604955.1 Candidatus Limnocylindrales bacterium
AAACCTTCCTGCGCGGCGTCCAGGCCAGAACCCAGGCGGCCTTGATTGAGGCCATCGGGCTGGCCCTCCAAACCGTCACCCCTCAGGACGCCAGGAACTGGTTTGCCTCGTGTGGCTATAGTTTTATTTAAAATGCTCTAACGATGTTGTCACGATAAACGACATCAGGCCTTATATTGAACAGGAACGTGTAAACTCTTACATCAAGCTCGATGCCAAAGGTAATCTTCCTAAATGTCCTTCTGGCGGCATTTACACGATTGGCAAAGTTGGCGAGCCGCCGACTTGCTCTCTCGGCACAAACGTTTACCCGCCGCATGTTTTGCCGTGATCGTCAGCGATAAACTTCCCGGCGATGTCCGACGGTGATGACGATGATTTGTGAAACGCGGTCGTGGATTTCGTAAATGACCCGGTAATCGCCCACGCGAATTCTCCAAGCGTCGCGGCCTTTGAGTTTCTTGACATCAGATGGGCGCGGATTGGTTTCCAGCCCGGACAACCGTGCGAGAATCCGGTTTGCGATTTCATCCGGCAGCCGATCCAGTTCCTTTTGAACTGATTTGGGCAGGATGACTTGAAATTTCATTTCGCCTTGCGTCCACGGCGCGAGCGATAACTTTTCAGAGTTGAGAAATGGCCGGCGGCGATTTCTGAATGGGCACGGTCATGCAAAGCGTCGTAAGCATGGATGTCTGCAATCTCTTCGAGAATCAACGCGCCAATGGCCTCCTGTTCTTTTTCCGGCAGCGCGGAAGCTTTTGCAATCGCCCTTTCCAGCAACGCAGTCATGACTCCACGATACACGAAAAACACTCGCGCTCAAGACGAAGTTGTTATCGCAACTTTTTCGGCAAAATCTGCGTTTCATCTGTGTTCATCTGAGGCCAATTTTTGGTGCATTTCTGGTAAGCCACGGTTAGCGGCGGTTGGCAGAAAGATTAGCTTGGTGCCATGTCCAGTGAAGCTGCAGCTTCAAATCCGGCCGCCGCTGCACCTGCCGTTCCTCCGGTCCCCGCAGATGTTCCCGGCAGCGCCATTTCATTGCTGGGCGTGGATTACGTGCACATGAAGACCCGGGACGGGGGCGACCTTTACTTGACGCACCTGGGGTTGCCGTTCTGGCAGAATTTGCTGCCGGAGAACTGGTACGCACAGGAATGGTTTGAAACCAAGCGCAAACGGCTGGAAGGCACCAGCACGGTTTACAAGGTCCCCACGCGCCGGGTGAATGGCGTAACCCTGTCGCTGGTCGTCAAATGGTCGCGCGTCGGCGAGGGCGTGCCGCTCGACACGTTCACCTTCAATAAGTTTATCCACGCCGAGTTCAACAGCCCGTTCGAGGAATTTTCACTGCTCATGGAACTGCGCAAGGGTGAGGCCGGCCCGCCGGGCATCCGCATCCGGACACAAAAACCGATGGCGATTTACATGCCATCCGAACGGCTGCAACTCTGGCAGACGGGCCGGTCCGAGGACAAAATCCGCGCGAAGGTCGTCCGCCATCCGGGCGTGGAAATTGACATTCTCCGGCAATACGTCGTGCTGTACGGCTGGGTCAAGGGCCTGGACGCGGTGGAGTCGGCGGAGTATCTCAAACTGCACGACCAGGAGCGCGCCGAATTTCTCGCCCGGGTCACCTGCCTGGCCACGCACGAATTGTGGCAGAAGGGTTACCGGGTCATTGACATGAAACCTGCCCACGTCATTTTGCGGTCGGGACATGATCAGTCGCTGTTGCGCGACCGGAACGGCCAACTGGTTTACGCGCTGGTGGATTATGAATTGCTCGAACGCACGCCGGAGCATGAACAATCGGTGCGCAGCGCCAATCGCCAGATTTATCTCAAGCACATGGCACGACGGTTCGAGGCGGACACCGCCAAGCCGTTGCCCGCCCATCTCCAGGCCACCAATATCCTGGGCGTGGATTATATTTTCGGCCGCGCTGAAAGCACCGGCGGCCTGTTGTGGGTCGTGGGCAAGGACCCGGATTTGTTCAATTATTTCCTGCCCGAGCGCTGGCGCCGCACGCCGAAGAAGAAATTGTCCTCGCACAACCAGGTTTTCCGAACCTCTACCAAGGACAATATCAACCTGGTCTGGCGGGTGTCGCGCATGGGCGAACCGCCGTGGCTGACTCATCCCGAAATGAACCAGAGGGCGGTTCACGAACATGGGTTTAACAGTCCGTTCGAGGAATTTGCCTTCGCGCTCGGATTGAGCCGCCGCGGCATCAAGACGATTTATCCCCGCGCCATTTACATGACCGGGAGTAATCGCGAATCCGGCCAGGCGGCCGATGAACGTCGCTTTATGGCGCTGGCCAATCTGCTCACCCCGGATGGCGAGCCCATCCTCCAAAAAGGCCGCAATTACATCACCATTTGGGGTTATTGGAATGGGCCTGACGAACTGCTGGCGGCGCAGGATGACCGTCATTACACGGCGATGAACGCGAAGTATGCCTGTGCCAACAAGTTGATTTCCGAAAAAGTGATGGAGGAGTTGATGCAGTCGAAAGCAGGCCGACTGGCCCAGTGCGGTCTGGAGGACCTCAATCTCAAACCGGACCACCTGTTGATTTCGTTCGACCCCGAGCAAAAGCTGGTGCTGGATTCCGCCGGCAAACCCGAAGTGCGCCTCTGCAACTTTGAACTCGTCCGCCGCCGGGCAAATGACAACGGGAATTAGCCAAAAAACTCCATAAAATGCGCGGTAAATGGCTGTATTCCATTTCGACGTGTCTATCTATAAGCAGCTCGCCAATAATAAGTTAAAATTTTACCGGCCGCCTTGGTCATGCCCGTGTAACTTATTTGTAACACCAGCGTCACATTTGGCAAATCACGTGCTATACTCACCACATGAGCGTTTTATTATTTGCGTTGCCGTTTGTCGTGGCGTTGGTTTTTGCCTTTCTGACTTTCCGCGCGGAAAGCCGTTGAAGCTTTCCAAAAAGGCCCTCTTCATTCTTTGCAGCGGCAGCCGATGGCTGCCTTTTTAGTTTTGGTTTCCCAGGCGCCGTATTCAGACCATTGTGCTTTCACTTTTTCGATTCTTGCCTTCGAACGGCAATCTGTGGCTTAATCAAGGCCCGTGAATATCGTTGGCATCGTTCCCGCCCGGTACGCCTCGACACGGTTCCCCGGCAAACCCCTCGCCCTCATCGCCGGCAAGCCGTTGATTCAACACGTCGTCGAGCGATGCCAAAAAGCGAAGGCACTCAGCGAAGTCATCGTCGCCACTGATGATTCCCGAATCGCCGACGCCACCAAAAAGTTTTGCCGGGTGGAAATGACGCGCCCCGATCATGCCAGCGGCACGGACCGTATCGCCGAGGTTGCCGGGCGTTACCAATGCAATGCGGTCGTTAACATTCAAGGCGACGAGCCCTTGATTGACCCGGCGGTGATTGACGCTGTCGCCAACGCACTGGTGCAAAATGAAATGTCCACCGCCGCCACGCCCATCAAGAATCCCGCAGAATACGACAATCCCAATGTTGTAAAAGTCGTTGTCAATGCCGCCGGGCAGGCGTTATATTTTTCGAGGCGCACGATTCCGTATCTGCGCGAGGCCGCCAGCCCCGAAGGCGTTCGGGGACAGTTGGCGGCGTTTCCTTTTTTGAAGCACCTCGGCATTTACGGTTACCGGCGCGAAACGCTGTTGCGGCTGGTGAAATTCCCGGTGTCACCGCTCGAAAACGCGGAGAAACTGGAACAATTGCGCGCGCTGGAAAACGGCATCCCGATCGCGGTCGTGAAAGTGGATTACGACAGCGCAGGTGTGGACACGCCGGAGGATGTGGCGAAAGTGGAGAAAGTTCTTGGCCACAGATGAAACACGGATTGAAAACAGATTATGAAGCTATGAAAATTTTCATCGCGCTTACCTATGTTTCATCTGGGTTCAATCTTTAGCTAGAAAGATTTTGAAATGAAATTCATATTCGTAACCGGCGGCGTGGTGAGTTCGTTGGGCAAAGGCCTGACGGCCGCCGCGCTCGGCACGTTGCTCGAAAACCGCGGCCTCAAGGTCGTGCTCCAAAAGTTCGATCCTTATCTCAACGTGGACCCCGGGACGATGAACCCCTATCAACACGGCGAGGTCTATGTGCTCGACGACGGCGCGGAGACCGACCTCGACCTCGGCCATTACGAGCGGTTCACCAATTGCAAGCTCACCCGGATGAACAACCTGACGAGCGGCCAGGTGTATCAGACGGTCCTGAACAACGAACGCGAGGGCCGTTACCTTGGCAAAACCGTCCAGGTAATCCCGCATGTCACTGACGAAATCAAAAATCGCATTCACTTGCTGGCCGAGCAAAGCAAGGCAGACGTCATCATCACGGAAATCGGCGGCACAACCGGCGACATTGAGGGATTGCCGTTTCTGGAAGCCATCCGCGAATTCGCGCTCGAAGTCGGTTTCCACAATGCGGCTTTCATGCACGTGACCTACGTGCCTTTCATCAAGGCCGCCGGCGAATTGAAGACCAAGCCCACGCAGCAATCCGTCGCCAAGCTGCGCGAAATCGGCATCACGCCGCATTTGCTGGTCTGCCGCTGCGAAAAACCGCTGGACAAGGAACTGCGCCAGAAAATTTCCATGTTTTGCAACGTGCCCGTCGAGGCGGTCATCGAGGAAAAGGACGTGGACCATTCCATCTACGAAGTGCCGTTGATGCTCCAGCGCGAGCGCGCTGACGACCTCGTCTGCAGCCAGTTGCATCTCGATGCGCCGCCCGCCAACATGACGCATTGGCAGGAGATCATCCGCAAGCTGATCGCGCCGCAACACCGCGTGCGCGTCGGCGTCGTCGGCAAGTACATCGGTCTCCAGGACGCTTACAAATCGGTGTACGAGGCCATCATCCACGGCGGCGTCGGCAACGATTGCGGCGTGGAAATCGTCCAGGTGGACTCCGAGGAGATTGAAAAGAATGGCGCGGAAAAAATGTTGAAAGGCCTGGGCGGCATCCTCGTGCCGGGCGGGTTCGGCGAACGCGGCATCGAAGGCAAAATCCTCGCCGCGCAATACGCGCGCGAAAACAAAATTCCCTACCTCGGCCTTTGCCTGGGCATGCAAATCGCCACGATTGAATTCGCCCGGAACGTGTTGAAGCTGGCCAAGGCGCACTCGACCGAGTTCGAGCCGAACACGCCGCACCCGGTCATCGCGATGCTCGACGAACAGAAGCGCGTAACGAAAAAGGGCGGCACGATGCGGCTGGGCGCACAGCCCTGCCAGTTAGCGCTCGGCACCCGGGCCGCGCAGCTCTACGGCTCGTTTGTCGTCAACGAACGCCACCGGCACCGTTACGAGTTCAATAATGCCTACCGCGACAAATTCGAGAAGGCGGGTTTCGTCTTCAGCGGCCTGTCACCGGACGGCAAGCTCGTGGAAATCATTGAGCTGGCGAATCATCCGTTCTTCGTCGCCAGCCAGTTTCACCCGGAATTTTTGAGCAAACCGCACCAGCCGCATCCGCTGTTCAAAGGGTTCATCGCCGCCGCCCACGCGCACATCCACCAGAAACCGCTGTAGTTTGTCGGAGTTACATGTTTTATCCGGAAGCCATCCAATTTCTTTACGATTTGCGTTTGTTCGGCGCGAAGTTCGGGCTGGAAAACACGTTCCAGCTCGCCACGCTCGCGGGCAATCCCCAGAACCGGCTTCGTTTCATCCATGTCGCCGGCACCAATGGCAAGGGTTCGACCTGCGCCATGCTCGAAAGCATTTACCGCGCAGCCGGCCGGCGGGTCGGGCTGTTCACCTCACCGCATCTGGTCTCGTTCCGCGAACGGATTCAAGTCAACCGCCGCTTGATTGGCGAAGGTGACATCGTCCGGTTGGTCGAAGAAATGCGACCGTGGTTTAAACAATTTCCGGATGGTCATCATCCGACGTTTTTTGAGGTCGTCACGGTGATGGCGTTAAAGTTTTTCGCTGAACAAAACTGCGATCTGGTGATCTGGGAAACGGGTCTGGGCGGGCGGCTCGACGCGACGAACATCGTCATGCCGCTGGCGAGCGTCATCACCAACATCCAGCTCGACCACCAGCAATGGCTCGGCGATACGCTTGGCCAAATTGCCGCCGAAAAGGCCGGCATCATCAAGCCAGGCGTGCCGGTCATCACCGCCACGGATGAACCCGATGCTCTGGCCGTGATCGAAAAGATGGCGCGGGAGAAAAATGCGCCGCTCACACGAGTTCGGAGTTGGGAGTTCGGAGTTCGGAGTTCGGAGTTGCCACTTCTGGGCGAACATCAAAAACTCAACGCGGCGCTCGCACTGGCCACGGTCGAAGTTTTGCAAAACCAGATTCGGGTTGCCGAAAAAGAAATCTGCGCCGGATTGGCGAACGTCATTTGGCCGGGGCGATTGCAGTTGGTCACGCGTGAATCCGGCCGGAAAATTCTGCTCGACGGCGCGCATAATCCGGCCGGCGCAAAAGCCCTGCGTGAAGCGTTGGAAACAAATTTCCCCATGACCAAACGAACGCTGGTGCTGGGCGTGCTGCAGGACAAGGACTGGCAGCACATCTGCGAAACGCTGGCGCCGCTGGCCGCGCAGATCTTCACCGTCCCGGTTTTCAGCGAACGTTCGGCCAATCCGAATGAACTGGCGGAAGCGTGCCAAAAAATTAATCCTTCGGCTGAAATTGCCGCCTGCAATTCCCTGGGCAACGCGCTGGACAAATCGGCGGGCGACGGGTTCGTGATCATCACCGGATCGCTTTACCTCGTCGGCGAGGCGCTGGAATTACTGGGCCTTTCCCCGGCGGCTAACGCGGAACGCGGCTTGAACGAATGGACGCACACACCTCCGGTCCTGCTTCATGGATAAGTTTACACAAACTTAATACGAAGCCGCCCTTATATTTGCTCACCTTCTATTGACCTGCCGAAGACAAGTTAGTTAAAGTTGATCTTTTATGGCTTACGCAGATGTTTCGATGCCGCAACGCCGTTTTGGAGAGACGGCCCGGCCGGACGCGTGGTGGATACAGCCGGTGGCAGTTTTCCTCGGCTTCACCGCTTTTATTGTCTATTCCACCTGGGCGGCGTTTCATCCGTTGTACCAGGGAAATTGCGCCTACTGGTTCAATGGAAATGGCGCCGACTATTTGTCGCCCTTTTTCTCGCCGGAAATTTTTTATCCAGCACAGTGTCCCGGGCTGGCCAGCCACGCCTGGTTGGGAATTCAGCCGGGATGGTGGCCGGCGTGGCTGATTTTCTCGCCCGCGTTTCTGGTGCTGTGGGCGCCGGCGGGTTTCCGCTTTACTTGTTATTATTATCGTGGCGCCTATTACAAGGCATTCTGGGCCGATCCGCCGAACTGCGCCGTTGGCGAGCCGCGCCAGGTTTATCTCGGCGAACGCTCGTTTCCACTCGTCATCCAAAACGTTCACCGCTACTTCATGGTTCTGGCGGTGATTTTCATTTTCATTCTCGGATATGACGCGTGGAAAGCGATGTGGTTTACGGAGAACGGGGTGCAACATTTCGGCATCGGCGTCGGAACCATCGTGCTCACGTTGAACGTCATCCTTCTGGCCAGTTACACTTTTGGCTGCCATTCGCTGCGGCATTTAATCGGCGGGTTCCTGGACGAGCCATCAAAAAAACCCGTGTGCGCGAAAGGCTTTGCCTGCGTCAGTTGCCTCAACCGCCGTCACATGATGTGGGCGTGGCTCAGCCTGTTCTGGGTCGGCTTCACGGACGTTTACGTCCGGCTTTGTGCGATGGGTATCTGGCATGACTTCAGATTTTTCTAAACCGCAACCTGGAATTCCGCTGTGGCCACCAATTACGAAACATTTGAATACGACGTGCTCGTCATCGGCGCGGGCGGCGCGGGTTTGCGCGCGGCCATTGAAGCCTCGGCGGCGGGCGTGAAAGTCGGGCTGGTCTGCAAATCGCTGCTCGGCAAGGCGCACACCGTCATGGCCGAAGGCGGCCTGGCGGCGGCACTGGCCAACGTGGACGACCGCGACAATTGGCGCGTCCATTTCTCCGACACGATGCGCGGCGGACAATATGTCAACAACTGGCGCATGGCGGAGCTGCATGCAAAGGAAGCGCCTGACCGCGTCAAGGAACTCGAAGCCTGGGGCGCGGTTTTTGACCGCACGCCGGACGGCAGGATTCTTCAGCGCAATTTCGGCGGCCACCGCTATCCGCGCCTCGCCCACGTCGGCGACCGCACTGGATTGGAACTGATTCGCACCTTGCAGGACCACGGCATCCACCAGGGCATCGCCGTCCACATGGAGCACACGATTGTCACGCTGCTCAAGGACGGCGACCGTGTAGCCGGTGCGTTTGGCTACGACCGCGAGCGCGGGCGGTTTAAAATTTTCAAGGCCAAGGCCATCGTGCTCGCCACCGGCGGCATCGGCCGTGCCTACAAAATCACCAGCAATTCCTGGGAATACACCGGCGACGGCCAGTCGCTTGCATATCACGCCGGCGCGGAATTAATGGACATGGAGTTCGTGCAATTTCATCCGACCGGCATGATCTGGCCGCCGAGCGTGATGGGCCTGCTCGTGACCGAGGCCGTGCGTGGCGAAGGCGGGGTGCTGAAGAACAAGCAGGGCGAGCGGTTCATGTTCGATGACATTCCCGACAATTACAAATCGCAAACTTCCACCGACCCGGAGGAAGGCTGGCGTTATTGCCAGGGCGACAAAAGCGCGCGCCGTCCGCCCGAGCTGCTCACGCGCGACCATGTGGCGCGCTGCATCATGCGCGAAGTCAAGGCGGGCCGCGGCAGCCCGCACGGCGGCGTGTTCCTTGACATCGCGTGGATCAAGGAAAAAATCCCGAATGCGCCGGAGCATATCAAAAAGAAACTGCCGAGCATGTACCATCAGTTCAAACAGCTCGCCGACCTTGATATCACCACCGAGCCGATGGAAATCGGTCCGACGACGCATTACATGATGGGCGGCGTGCGCGTGAATGGCGACACGCAGATGTCCACCGTGCCGGGACTGTTCGCCGCGGGCGAGGTCGCCGCCGGCTTGCACGGCGCGAACCGGCTGGGCGGCAATTCACTTTCGGATTTGATTGTGTTCGGCAAGCGCGCCGGCGAGTTCGCGGCCAAATTTGCGAAGGGGCACAGCGCGGGTATTTTCTACGAAAATCAGATGGAAGCCCTTGCGCGGCAGGCGCTGGAACCCTTTGATCGCGGTGCGAAGTCGGGCGGCAGCGCCGAAGGGCCGTACCAGGTGCAGCACGATTTGCAGGAGATGATGCAAAGCCTGGTCGGCATTGTGCGCCGTGAAGAGGAAATGGTTCGGGCGTTGGACGGAATCAAAAAACTTTCAGAGCGCGCCAAACACGTCGCCGTCTATGGCCATCGCGAATACAATCCGGGCTGGAACACGGCGCTGGATTTGAAAAATCTGCTCACGGTCTCCGAAGCCATCACCCGCTCGGCCATCGAACGCAAGGAAAGCCGCGGCGGACATTTCCGCGACGATTTTCCCAACAAGGACGCCGCCGCCGGCAAGGTGAACGTCGTGATTCGCAAGGGTGCGGACGGCTCGATGCAGGTTCGCCGCGAACCGATTCCCGAAATGCCGGCGGAATTGAAACAGGTCATCGAGGAGATAAAATGAAAACGGCCACGTTCAAAATCTGGCGGGGTGACGCCAACGGCGGAAAATTTGCGGATTACACCACGGAAATCACCGAGGGCATGGTCGTGCTCGACGCCGTTCACAAGATTCAGGCCACACAGGCCAACGACCTCGCCTGCCGCTGGAATTGCAAGGCCGGCAAATGCGGCTCCTGTTCGGCGGAAATCAACGGCATCCCGAAACTCATGTGCATGACGCGCATGAACACCCTGCCGGTGAACAAGCCCATCACCATTGAACCCATGCGGGCGTTTCCGAGCATTCGCGACCTGGCCACGGACGTTTCCTGGAATTTTCGCGTCAAGACCCGGATCAAGAAGTTCAAGCCGCGCCAACCCGATGCGCCGGACGGCACCTGGCGGATGCAGCAGGCGGACGTGGATCGCGTGCAGGAATTCCGCAAGTGCATCGAATGTTTCCTCTGCCAGGACGTCTGCCACGTTTTGCGCGACCACCACAAGCATGAGGAATTCATTGGCCCGCGTTTTCTGGTTTATACCGCCGCGCTGGAGATGCACCCGTTGGACACCGAGGATCGGCTGCCGGAATTGAAGCAGGCGCACGGCGTCGGTTTGTGCAACATCACCAAGTGTTGCACCAAGGTCTGTCCGGAAAGCATCACCATCACCGACAACGCCATCATTCCGCTCAAGGAACGCGTGGTGGATGACTTCTACGATCCGCTCGGCTGGCTTTGGAAGAAATTGCGACCGAAAGTCTGATTACACCACAACGCTGCGGACTTTGCGGTCAAGCGTTTGTCCGCGATACGCGGTGTCAGGACTGGAAAAATTCAGCCTTCCACACCTTCCGCTTCCATCGTCGCCACCAGGTCTTTCTCGGCCAGCACCCAATCTTCGAGCGTCAGCGGATGCTCCGGCAGTTTGTCGCGATAGAGGTGATACGCATGTTCCCGGACCATACCCCGGGTGACACCCGGCGTGAACGGTTTGGGTTGTTCCAGTAATTTTGAAACTTTGGTTTTCATAATTTAACATAGGCCTCCTGGCCTGCTCCGCAAGTGGACAAGCAGTGAAATATTCGGCGCCGATTTTCGGACACACGTCACCCGGCCCCGGCCCGCCAGCGGGAACTTTAACGGATAACTTTCGCGCTTGTGGACGCGGCACAGCGGGTGCTTTCACCGACCCATCGTGTCCGCATGACGTTTATGAAGACACTGTTTTTTTGTTTGGTATCGGGTCTTGGGTTAATGGCCGCTCCCCGGTTGTATTCACAAGCCTTCTCCTTCACCACTCTGGCGGGATCCGTCAGTATTGGCAGCACGGATGGCACGGGCGCCGCCGCACGGTTTGCCGGCCCCTCCGGCGTCGCTGCCGACAGCCAGGGCAACATTTACGTGACCGACTCGGGCAACAATACGATTCGTAAAATCACGCCGGGTGGCACCGTGACGACCATCGCTGGTCAAATCGGTGTCAAAGGCAGCACGGATGCCATGGGCACCAACGCCTCGTTCAATCTGCCGACCGGCATCGCGGTGGATACCAGTGGAAATCTTTATGTGGCAGATGAATTCAACGACACCATCCGAAAAATCACCCCGGTGGGAACGAATTGGGTGGTGAGCACTTTGGCCGGCCAGGTGACAAATGCCGGTCTGATCGATGCGATGGGCACCAACGCACAATTTTCCACACCAACCGGCGTGGCGGTGGACGGTGCCGGCAATGTTTACGTGGCCGACGTGGCCAATGACGTGATTCGGGAGATCAGTCCGGCGGGGTTCGTCAGCACGATTGCCGGGCAGCCGCATCATCCCGGCAGCAGCAATGGCACGAACAATGGCGCCCAGTTCTATATGCCTTTTGGCATCACCGTGGATGCCGCAACCAATCTCTATGTGACCGATGGCGTCAATGAGACCGTCCGGAAACTGGTCCCGGTGGCCACCGGTTGGGCGGTCAGCACGATTGCCGGACAGGTATTGGTTTCCGGCAGCGCCGATGGCGTCGGCACCAACGCTCAATTCAACGGCCCGGCCGGCATTGCGATCAGCGGTGGAAGTACCCTCTATGTAGGCGACGATAACAACAACACGATCCGAAAGCTGACGTTGACGGGAACCAACTGGACCGTAAGCACGCTCGCGGGACAGGTGGGAGTTTATGGCGATGCCGATGGCGCGACCAACAACGCGCGCTTCCATTCACCGATTGGCGTGACCGTGGACAGCGCGGGCAACATTTATGTGGCGGATGCGAACAACAACGAGATCCGAAAGATTACCACGGGCGGGACGGTGGGCACGTTTGCCGGCATCAGCACCGGCAGTACTGACGGCCCGGGCACCAACGCCTTGTTCTGGTCAACCGCTGCCGTCGCTTTGGATGTCCAAGGCAACGTTTACGTGGCCGATTATTACAACTGTACCATTCGAAAAATCGCGACCAACGGTGTGGTGAGCACCATTGCCGGTCTGGCCGGCAACATTGGCAGTGCCGACGGCACTAACAACGACGCGCGCTTTTATTATCCCTCGGACATCGCCCTGGACCGCGGCGGCAGCCTCTATGTCGCGGATGCCAATAACAACACCATCCGCAGAATCACGCCGGTGGGAACCAACTGGGTGACCAGCACCATTGCCGGACAAACCCAGGCTGGCGAGGTGGATGGTGTAGGCAGCAACGCGTTTTTCTATGTGCCCGCCGGGATTGCCGTGGATGCGAACACCAACATTTTCGTATCGGACAATTACGGCATGGTCATCCGCAAGGTCTCGCCCGTGGCAACCAACTGGACGGTGACGACGATCGCGGGGTTGCCTTACACCGAGGGTTCCTCCAATGGCATCGGCACCAATGCCCTGTTCTATTTTCCGCGCGGCTTGGCCGTCGACAATGCGTCCAACGTTTATGTGGCCGACAGTGAGAACAACAGCATCCGCAAATTGTCGCCGGTGGGAACCAACTGGCTGGTGAGCACCGTGGCGGGCGTGGCCAGCATCCGCGCCAATGACGACGGCACCGGCACCAACGCCCACTTTTTCTTTCCGGATGATGTGACTTTCGACACGGCGGGCCATCTCTACGTGATGGACACTTACAATCAAACCATCCGGAAGATGACGTTAGTGGGAACCAACTGGGCGGTGACCACGGTGGCCGGACAGGTCGGCGTCACGGGCAGCACCGACGGCATCGGCACCAATGCGCTGTTCAACTATGCCCAAAGCCTCGCGTTCGATGGCGCCGGCAATCTCTACGTGGCTGACACGCACAACAGCACGATTCGATTCGGACGCGCCATCGTTCCTTCATTGCAAATCGCGCCTGCGGCCAACAATCAAGTCATCGTTTCCTGGCCAACCTGGGCATACGGCTTTGGGCTGCAAATCAGCAGCACCATCGCTCCCGGCGCAACCTGGACACCGCTGACCAACGGCGTGATGACGTCGGGCAACAATTTTGTGCTGACCAACACGGTTAGTGGTTCCAACTCCTTTTATCGGCTGCGTGAGTAAAGAAAGCCGCCCGAAAAGTCGAGTGTATAGCGACGGTGATTTTGTGACGAATTCGGCTCGGTCTTGTCTCAAGGGATAGTATAAATGGTAAGGCCGCGAAAATTCGCGGTTGCAAATCCAATCAAACCGACGATGCCAAGTGGCATCGAAATCAGGTTTTGCTTGTCAAGCTGGCGGAAACAGGTTCCGCAAATTCTCTCACGCCTAACCGCTGCGCGTTCAGATCGCCGCGCGCTGGAAGCGCAGTTTCAGCGCGCCGGAAGTCGGGCTGCAACTGCCCTGCAAATCCTCTGCTGCCACCCTCTTCGAGTAGCGCCGGCGCGGGCTTGCGATGCGATTTACGCCCCATTTGTCGGGCAGTCTCCATGCCCTCCAGGAACGTCTTGTCACTCGGCAAAAGAAAATCGTAGATCGCCCGGTGGACGTGGTTCACCGATGCCTTGCTCAAATCGTCCGTGCCGAGCATTGCTCGGACTTCCGTCGCCACATCGCCCACCGCTGACAGATCGCGTTTGCTCAACAGCGCGTAACCGACAATTTCATCCAATGCGGCCGCTGGCGCTTTTTGGAAAACGCTCCTGACAACTGCTTTGATGTCATCTTCCGTGTTTGCGGCCGGCAACTTGACCCAGCGTTTCACACGGCGGCGGAACTGCCGGAAATTCCACTCAACTTGGTCCGCCGCGCGCGTCATGCAAACGATGAACTGTGGAGTAGTACAGAGCGCGCAGCCTACTCCGCAATTCACTAACGCGGTATCAATCCAATCAATCAATTCCGGGCGCGAATACATGCGGCGGCTCTGGTTGAAAAGAAAATGACTTTCGTCCAGGCACAAAAGCAGTCTTGACCGCTTCAAAACGTCCTCGATGCGCGCCTGCATTTCGGGAGCTGTGCGCGTGTAACTGGAAGCGATGCCGAGCGCCTTGGCAATTTCCCGAAACGCCGTCGTCTTGTTCGTGATTCCCTTGAGGCTCACGAAACGTGCCTGTCCAAGGTGTAACTCGCACCACGCTTTCACGGCTTCGGTTTTCCCCCGGCCCTCCAGGCCATCTAAAACCACCATGCCATGACTGGCTAGCGCATAATCCAGCGTTTCCCAAATCTTTTTGCCGATGCTGGTGAGCTGGAAATTATCCCTGATTTTGGCCTGCCGCCGGGCCTTGTATTCAAAGAGCGCACCAATGATGTCCCGAAAATAAAACAACTCTGCCTGTTTGAAATCACTCCTAGAAAGTCGGGGATTTTGCTCAATGACTGAATCGGATTCGATGTCTGAAATGTCAACGTCATCACCAGGCACAGTAAATTGAATTCGCGGGTTGATACAGAGATCAACAAGAAACTCTTCCAAAGTAGGGCTTAGGTCTCGCAGTACCGAGTCCTCACAACACCGTTTTGGAAATAGTTTAACCAGCTCTCTCGATACACGTTTCAGTCCACCTCCAGCCAAACTCCATCCCTGGATTGACCACACCAGATCGCGTTTAGCCGCGCTAATCAACACCGCAGCCCGCGCTGAGACGGCCACGCCGCTGATTCCCCGCAATTCGGCAAACTCATTGCTGCTCATGTATCGCTCTTGCGAAAGCGGTCCTGCCATTTGTTCGTGGCGCGTGCTCATGGTTCACTCCCTTCCGTGATTGAGATTTCATTTTCCGGCCGGCCCGGAGCGGCGCCGAGCAGCTCAAGCGCGCGGCTGGTCTGCTCGTCGTCGTCAATAAGCACTGTCGGAATATCCAGCCTGCGAGCCTTGTTTTTGTTCGCCGTTGTGCGGCGCGCTTTTTGATTTTTCGCCTCACAGATTTCGCCACGTTGCTGATTCATCTGCGCGGCTGCCGCCGCCATTCGCGGATGAATAATCGTGTGCCGGCGAACGTTTTTTGGGCCGGCCTCTTGTGATTCATTGCGGATCGCCCTCAACAATTCCTGGCGAGGATTACCAAACTGATTCAGGAGACGATTGTATTCCAGATTTTGGGCGCGTTCATGCTCTCGGATTTTTGCACGCTCGGACGCCAAAACACCACTTCCGGGGGCAAGCCGCGATTCATCAGGGGACGCCTTTTGACAGACTTCCATCGTAAATGGGTTGGTATAGTCAAGGTTCATAAATGTAACCAGCGAATCGTCGCGCCGGTCCACCAACACCCAAAGTTCCCGGCCGAGTAATTCCGCCAGCCTGCCGCCGCGTACTTGAATCTTTCTCCCGTAATGCGAGAAGCGGACGCCGTTGGTTTCCACTGTCACGCGGTAACGTTCATTGGCAAGCAGCCATTCGAGTTCGGGAGTAAATTCTATCGGTGGATCGTTCTGATTTGTTCGCACGGCAAAGGCTTCGTTTGGCGATAAGCCATTTAGATGGCCGTCCTGCGGCGCGGAGTTATATTCGTGAACCAGCCGACTGATAACCTTGATTCCCTCTTCAAAAGTGTAGCGGCATTGCTTGGCATCAATATTGCCGGATCGGATCAGACGTTGCGTGAGTTTGAAATCTTCCGGCGCATCTACCATTTGCAGCCGGCCAGTGTAACCTGGATGCCGTTCCATCCGGCGCTGAATCAAATCAAAAGATTTTTCCAGCTCAGCCTTGCTGGTAGGATTCATCTTGTCGAAGTGGCTGATTGCGCATCCATACTGCGCCAAACCCGCAACTATTGTCCGGCCCTGTTCGTCTTCCTTGCCGTTGACGTTGAGCGATTTTCCAAAGACAAAACCGTTTTCAATGCCAAGCTTCTTGGGCACTCCGTGCGTTCTTATTGCGTCCAGGACCGCGCCGCAAACCAGTTCGGCGGTTGGTGCCTTGTCGTCGGATATTGCCCACCCAACCCATTTACGGCTGGCACTGTCCATCACCGCTATAACCTGTGGCGTTATCAATGAGGTTGAGCCGTCTCGGTTTGATATGGCCAGTTCCAGGTTGGCCGTCATGTCGTCCACAACCCAAAGGTGCATTGAAGGAATGTTGGTCCAATCGCGTTCAACGCTGCCGCACGCGCGCCGCAAAGTTCTTTTGCCTTGGTGCCTTAATGTCAACGCATCCACAATTTTACGGTTCAGTAGATGGTGTATCTTGGCAGGGCAATTACGCCGATTGGGATAACGAGCACGGGTTGTCTTACTTAAAAACGGATACTCTTCGCGCCACGCCGAATCAATCCGGCCACCGTTTTTGAACGCCGACGATGCCCTTAACCGATCAATGTCGGCACTCGGAATTTCAACACGGTCGCCATTATTGGCGCGGCCATCGCGGAGTACCTTCAAATCGCCGCCGCTCTCTTTCCACCGCGCTAGCTTCCGGTCAAAAGCCACGCGCAAAGCATGGGGTGACGCGGCCAGGAATGTAGCGCGAGAAATTAGAAATTGCCGCACGCGCCCGGCGGCGGTTTTTTCAGAAGTTCCGGCATTCACCAGCGCGGCGTTTTTTTGGAGCGCCAAAGCCCAAACGCCGACACACTCGATTTTATTTGGCGCGTGCGGATTGCTACAAGCGCTGATGAACTGTTCAAGCTCAGCAAAATCAGCCGCCAGCGCCTCCAATACGACGGCAGCCGGCGCGGATTTCTGTTTCAAACGGTCCGGCAAATATATTTCCAGCCGGTTCCAATCCTCTGCGCCGCCGTCACGCCGTAACGTGCGCGTTAGCAATCGTTGCCAGTGGCGCTCACTGATTTCATGGCCGAAGGCGCGCCTGTAATCTTCCAGGCCGAGCCGGACGCGATCCGCCGGCAGCAGCGTCGTGGCGTCCATCCGTTGCAACGACGGGAGCAACGCGGCGCGCAACTTCCTGGCGTCGTCAAGGCAAGCGTCGGCAATTTCGGCAAGCGGCAGCGCCGGTTTCCACGGCCTGACAAAAGTTTCCAAATAGTCAGCGATGGTCAGCCCGCACGCGGCAGATTGGCTTGTGATGGCTGATTGAATCCCGGCGGTTAAGGTGTCAAACGTCCAGACGGCCGCATCATTGCCCTGGACGATGATGCCGCCGGCCGGCGGTGTGTTAGCCAGGGCGCGGAGGACGGTTCGTTTGGCCATGCGGCCGGCATTGGCGATTTGCGCCGCAGTTAATTCGGCGGGATTGGCGGGTCGTGCAAGCGATGATTGGGGCCTCATACGTGTTTTAGGGTGAAAGACAACAGGCAGCCCAGCGGTCCGGACTCCCGCCTTGCATAGCGGAAGCCCAGCAGCCCCATTTTTTACCACCGGGCCGCCCAAAAAAGTGCGAATTCCTGTTTTTCTCCGGACTGCGAAAAATTCGCCTTTGCAAAACGCCGGCAACCCGTTGCAAAACGCGCCGCGCCGCCCCCGCGGGGTATGGGGCGCTATTGTGCCTCGGCGCGCCACGGACGTTTTTAGAGCGGTTTGTAAAGTTTTGGTTCATCTCAGTATTTTGTCCAGGCGCGCGGCCTTCCTGCCGACGCGGCCGGCCTTGTGCTCCGCCAGGGCGGCTACGCCGCCGCCTTCCACTCCAGAGACCCACCGACGCAATATGCCAACCGAAAAACGCATCAGGTGTTTAAACCGCTTCACGGTGGCCTGTAACGTCCATTCAATGCCGCGTTGCGGATCGCGCTGCATTTCCAAAACGAATCCCAACACGGCGGCAGCGCGTTTGAGTTCCCTGATCCTGGCTGGCTGGTAAAGGATCGAGGGGATTGGTGATGACGCCGACGCTTGGCATAAACGCAGCACACTGCGCGGCACGCGATATTCGATACGGTAGCCGTTGCTACGCGCCGGCCAGTTTTCCCGCCTTGCGCGGCGGTGGACCGTCTTTTGACTCACACGCAGAGCGTCCGCGATCACGCGAGCTGTAAAAAATAATTTGGAGAAAGTTTTTGGCATGATCACTGGAGAAAGCTGGATTGATGGCGGCTTTGGAGGTCATGTACGACTTGCGCAAGGGATTCGTGTTTTTTCACCCCGTCAAGGATTAGCTGCAAAATTGCCTGGGAATTTTCGTGAGCCTGATCAAGCATGGTTTTCAAACTCGCAATGGTTTCGTTTTGGGATTTCGTTAATGCTTTTCCAGCAACGTAATCTTGGGCAGCGTAGTAGGCGCCGCCGATTTCCTCGCCAATATCCTTTTGAGATTCAACTGATTTCGCCTGGGAAATTTCACCAGGTAAAGCGCCGATCCTCTGCTGGTTTTTTTTCTCCGCCTCCCTGGCGGTGGCGAGCGCTTCATCTGCGGTGGCCTGTGCTTCAAAAATGTCCTCGGCGTTCTTCTCAAGTTTTATTTGTTCGCTCCGTTGCAAATCCAAGGCGTGACTCGCGTTTCGAATCGCATTATCGACCTGGTCGCGCGTCATGCCTGAAAAATCAATATTTGCGACGCGACGCGCCATTTCTTGAGGGGCAGCCAGTTTTCCAGCGCGCAAATCCTCCATGTCCTGGCGCAATTGCATCAACTTGTTCAGATCGCCAATAGTGGTAAGCCCCCCCGCCGCTTCATCGGCCGCTTTGGCTCCGGGGGCATTTGCCGCCCGCAAATGTTTGAGGGTGTCTTCAAGATTTTTGGCTTTAGCAGCGGCCGTCTGTGCGGGTTGCTCTGCTGCTTGAGCCGCCTTGTGCAGCTCAGGCTGTTTAGCCAAACTCTCATCGAGTTCCTTTTGCAATTCAGCCGCTTTTTTGCCAGCATCGAGGGAGTCAACCACAGCCTGGTTTCGCTCTTTAGCAGCCTCAACGGCTGCTGTTATTTTTTTTGGATCCTGGCCAGCCATAGAGGCGCGCAATGTTGCTTCTTCGAGTTTTCCTTCGGCTATGATGGCTGTTTTGATGCCTTCCAGTCTTGCTTCATCCAGCTCCTTTTGGCGCTGGATCATGGTGCTGGTGGGGTCTCTATCTGTGCCTGCGGCATCCAGCGCGGCTTCGTATTTACCTAAACTTTGGGTTGCAGTATCCCACATGGTTTGCAGGTCTTGAACACTTTCTCCAAAAGGTTTTGCGGCGCTTTCGCCCATTGCATCCAACGCTGCGTTGTAACCGTCGAGGGCTTTTTTGGCGGCGGCAATGGCGATACCCGCCAAAATTATCGGCCCGAGCGGGCCGGCAAATGCGGCGTGCATTGATTCTCCCAGCCCCGGCATAATCCGGTTGATTTCAGAAAATAGCAAAAATTGTGATCGCCCGTGGACGTTGAATTCCTCGGTCTTTTTTCCCAACGCATCCTCAGCATCTGCCGCGTCATTTGTGATGGCGACATTCTCTTTGAGTGACTGCGCAACTGTGTCGCGCTGCGCCTGGAGCTCGGCGTAATCCTGTTTCAACGCCTTCGCTCTACCGATTTGGCGGTCCAGGGCTTCAAGTGCGGCCTGCGCGCCGGATAGCTCGGCGGAAGTGGTGATTTTATATTCCAGGTCAGGCATACTTTGAATGTGTCACGGTGCTTTTGGGCTTTTCCTCAAATGGAACAGGCGCGGAGAAGTTGGCTAGTTGATGAAATGAATAGCAGCCAGAGGTGTGCTCGTCGCTTACCTGCCCGACGATAATCGCGTCCAGGAGGGCAGTTCCCTTTTCCCGGCCAGCCAGGATCAAAGCGCGAACGCGCTGAACATCGTCAGCGGTTGGTGCGGGCGAAATGCCGGGCCGGTAATGGATCAATACGAAGTGCTTGGCGTAGCGCAGAAAGACTTCCCCGAATACTTCATCGGCAAAACGCTGGGCGTCACCAAATGCGCGGGTAGCTGGCGCAAAGACTTTCTGCATCTCGCGCCCCTGGTTGAGCGTGACGATCCAGAAACCCTCGGCTGAATCGAAAGCATCAGGTAGCGCAACGTGCGCGCGCCAAAAATTCACAGCGTCCGCTGGCTTGCGGCAGATTTTGGTTTTATCGCTCATTCAAAAATCGGTGAGCAATGATTTTCAAACCCGTCCTTTAAAGACTTGACGGCCGCCTTGCGTTGGAAATTTACCGCCCTCGAATCGCGGCAGTTGTCGTTCGACGATCTTTAGAACGAGTTCATCGAAGGTCAACCCACATTGACGAGCGATGGTATCAAGTTTCATGAATGTCCGTTTTTTAAGCCGAATATTGATGATGGGTGCGGGGTTGGATTTAGTTGATTTTCTTGGGGCGTTTTTCATTTTGCGATGCGTGGTTTGGTTTGGTGCTTAGGCCGCCTTGTACGTCCCAGGCGGCGGTATGTAATCTGTAATTTTTATCCTGCCACTGAGAATCGGGTGCCTGGCTTCCCACTCCAAACGCCGGGCTGTCCGCTCGCGCCGGGTCATGCGCCGCCTGAAACGGTGCCGGGCCGGACCGGCGCCGGCTGGTCCGATTTGAGATTTGCTTTTGAGTTCGCCAGACATAGGCCGATTGACGGCGTAAAAATGTTTTACCCGGCGGCGAGTTTCAGTGAGGCAAAGCCATTGGCAACACGCAACGAGTTGCGGCCACGGCCGGTCGCGCGAAACGACACATTGGCGCTGCCGAATGCCGCACCTTTGTCCGATTTCGCGATCTCAAACTTTTCCTGCAACGCAACTAACATGGCGTCCCCGTTGCCGAATACGGCAACCTTGGCGTTTGCGGCGTTGACACTCGGCGCTTGCGCACAAAAAGTCACAGGAAATCCAACCAGGAGCCATTCCCCGCGTGTTTCTGCCGGCGTCTTGAGCAGGTAGTTTTTGGCCGTTCCATCCCACAAAAGCAGCAGTTGCGGAATTAAAACCGGAGATATGAACCAACGCGGTGGCTGGCTGTCCATGCGCTGTAAAGCCGCTGGCGCAACCTGAGCGATGGTGTTGATGAAATCGTTGCGTTGCAAACCGGCAATCGTCGGTTCGCCTGCCGGCGCGACGTAGGCCGGAATTGTCGGGTCCACAAAAAGCCCGGTGCACATGCCGTTGGTCTGGTCGTCCTGGCCGTTACCCTGGAAGCATCCATAATCAATCCGGGCCGCAAGCCCTTGGACGAACTTCGACAAGAGGACTTCTGACAGGTCAA
This sequence comes from Candidatus Limnocylindrales bacterium, assembly GCA_035604955.1. Lineage (GTDB taxonomy): Bacteria > Verrucomicrobiota > Verrucomicrobiia > Limisphaerales > UBA11358 > UBA11358. The sequence continues at coordinate 21,096 of DATNHM010000041.1, forward strand.
CTTTCTCGTCTTGGAGCCATGCCAGGCTGCAAGTGATCAGGCAGGCAATCGTATTGGCCAGCGGAGTCAGGGCACTGCCTAGCAGGCTGGTATCTTCCGGGATTGTCGTTTGGCCCTGCCCGCTGGGCGTGATGAAAATTGCATTCGGGTATTGGGTAACTTGAGCATACCGAGTGTACGCCCCAATCATCTTTCGTAGGCCGAGATATTTGTATTGGCCGAACTGCAAAATTAAATTCCAAATCTCGTCGGCAACCGGCATTGACTCCAAAAGCCCTGGGCCAAACGTGTCCTGGAGATTAATCCCGCTGACTGCGCGTTGCCAAACTTTCGCTTCCGGCGAGTCGGCTCTGAATCCGCCGCCGAGCAGACGCGCGACCGCATTCCAGAAAAAGCGGCGCTCGGGTTTGGCGTCCAGATAGCGCACCACGGGATCGCCATAGGCCGCGTGCTGTTCGCGCGCTACTGAAGCGATTTCCTCCAATAATTCGGTGATTGATTTCATGTTTATAGGTGGGGTTGGATTTGGTGGTAGTAATCGCGCTTACCGTGTTTGTGGAGCTTCGGGAGTGACGGGATCATTGGGGGCCAGTTCCAGGAATCGGCGCAGCCCGGCAAACTGGAATTCGTAAATTTTTTTACTTCGCCAGGTTTCATAACGAGTTTCCCGATCGTGATGGCATGGGGTGCGATATTTTTGACCTTGATTGCCTCAGGCTCTTGCCATAAGGGGGACCGCTGGATTTCGGAAATTTCCCGCGCTATCGCGGCGCGGCTACGTTCTGACCCCACAATGCTTCGCAAGTCCACGATCCGAGCCTGCGCCTGGGCCAAAGAAAGAGCGGCGATGGATTCCTGGATTTTCCGGCGTTGAGTGCGTGTCATCATAATTTGCCTTTTGGGGTGGATTTTTGGGAAACTAAAGCGTTGAAATTCGCGAGCAGCATGGGGCTTTTAAGTCGGCCATTGCAAACCTTCGTCAAATGTTCACGTGAAACCCTCAAAATAGCCGCAGCGCGCGTTAGTGTCATTGGCCGATTTTTGATTTTCGTCCGCGCTTGGATTTTGTTGTCGGTTATCACCACATTAAGAATCAACGATTTCGTTGGACATGGCAACAAATGTTTTCGTTTGTGTATCAGCCTGTTACAATTATCCGATGCCCAGGCGAAGCGGCAAAATGAATGAAACCGAGCGGGCAATCTGCTCGCGCGTGAGAGAGTTTCGTAAGTTCATAAAGTGGCCGCAGCCGGCCTTTGCGTCAGATATTGGCATTACCCGAAACCAGCTATCCGGCATCGAGTACGGCTGGACCCCGCTGCATTTCGGAGTTGGATTGCAAATGTGCCGGAGGTTGCTGGTTGATGGAGAATGGTTGGCAACGGGAATTGGAGAAATGTTTGGCAATTCATTGCCTTTAAGGTCAACAAGATATGACTCGGACGTTTTTGCACATAGGCTCTTCAGCGAAGTTTACCGCGAATCGCCCGTGTCCTTCCGCTCGTACGGGTCTCAATATCCATTAATCGTTTCAGCGCCAACTCCCGGCTTTGATCCAAAAGATTTCCTGTTGAAAAAAATCAAGGAGTGGTTCCAGGAAAGCAAGTTCGCCACTCCTCTGTTAGCGGAGCAGTTTGCGCGCGCTATCAGTGACCATGCTGAAAGCGTGTTGCTGGTACATCGCCGCGCTGGAGCTGCGAAGCGCGTCAGGGTCAATCGCGCGAAATTAGACTTGACGGATTCGGAAACATCTGAAAAACTCATGGACGTGAAGCTGCATTTGCCAAGTTTGCTGGGTCGGCTCAACCGGGCGACAGGTGAGACCGGGAAGATGTCCGCGCTGGCAAAGTATTTAGGCGTTCCCCTGGCTAGTGTTTCGCGCTGGCTTTCAGGCAAACGTGAGCCAGGCGGCGAGATCACTCTCAAAATGCTTCGCTGGGTCGAGCAGCAAGAGCACCAGCTAAAACGGCCCTGAGGCCGGCGCAAAACCAAAACTGAATTATGAAATGGACGGCAAAAAAGGGGCATCTCCAGCGGCAGCGCGAAGAAAAGCAGAGACAGTTTGAAAAGAAACAGTGGGCCAAATCAGCGGCGTTTGATGCAAAGCGTGGATTTACCTGCGCACTTCTCCAGTTCAATGTGCCCTCGAATTTTGACAAAGAAGAAGCGGACTCCATGCGTGATAGGGTTGCTGAGGTTGTCGGCGCCGAACTTTTAAAAATGAGGATTGGGCGGTGTGATGGAGGAGGCGTGTTCAATGGTTATTGCACGCTTTATCTCGATTTAAAGACATCAGAACTGCCCGGTGCCCTCAAAGCCGTCAGAAGGGCGATTGATGAGTCTGGTCTTGTAGAAGGAGCGAAAATTTCATGGAAGGATAATGAGGACATGGTCTATAGGGAGTTTTGTTCCTAAGACCACCTTTACGCCGGCCAGGTCAACTTGGCCGGCGTTTGGCTTCGTGGATTGATCTCGGAAACCTGGTTTCACCGCCACTGCAAGCAGATTGCAGATGCCCTTTCCAGGCTGTTTTAGACCGCCAAAAACAAGCATTGCGTTATTTTCACGCGGCGAGTGGTGCTTGAAAAAATCGGCGCTGCCGGGCCGCTGCTGGTCGCCTTAAATTCCCAAAAGCGTGTCACACGTCACCCCTAAACTTTGATTTTGTGAAAACCAACTCTGAGCTGTCAAAACTCAGATTCCCCCTGTAAACATTGTCCTTTTTCGATGACGGCTTCGTTTCACAAAAAGCGTGGCCCCTCCGGCAGGTTGATTTTGTGAAATGGAATGGCTGGATATTCCTAAGTCGTTGGATCTGCTATAGGTAAACCGACCCTATTATAGGCAAATCAACCTGAAACAGATTTCACAACATCGGCGCGTGTGTTCACGAGTGGCGGACTGGTGCGCGATACAGGGTTCGAACCTGTGACCCCTACAGTGTCAATGTAGTGCTCTACCACTGAGCTAACCGCGCACTTGCGGAGCTAAGAGCCTGACAATCCCTTCGCGCGTTGGCAAGCGCGAAGTGATGAGCGGACGATGGGATTCGACTTGCAGTTCTTGACGGTTAAGGCGTAGGTTTCAGATTAATGAAAAGATTTCGGACCGCTGTTTCCAATTTCATCACCGGTCTGTTTTCGACCCGAGCCACGGCGCCGAAAGGCCCCGCGGTCCCGGGCAAATTTCTGGAATATAAAGCCAAAGCCGAGCAGGGAGATGCCGAGGCCCAATTCAATCTGGGCTACTGCTACGACGATGGCCGGGGCGTGGCGAAGAACGCGAGGGAGGCGGTGAAATGGTATCGCAAAGCCGCCGAGCAGAATTACGCCCCCGCCCAATTCAATCTGGGCTACTGCTACGCCAATGGCCAGGGGGTGGGAAAAGATAAAACGGAAGCGGTGAAGTGGTTTCGCAAGGCCGCCGAACAGAATTACGCGCCCGCTCAATCCAATCTGGGCTACTGCTATGACAATGGCCGGGGCGTGCAACAGGATGCGGAGGAGGCGACGAATTGGTATCGCAAGGCCGCCGAACAGGGCCACCCCGAAGCCCAATCCAATCTGGGCTACTGCTACGCCAATGGCCAGGGCGTGGAAAAGGATATCGCGGAGGCCTATGCGTGGTTCAGTATCGCAGCCAAGGCCGACCCGGATGCGGCCGAGAGCCGCGACCTGCTGCGGAAGGGATTGACGCCTCAACAGTTCACCGACGCTCAAAAAAGGACGAAACAGTTGCGCCTGCAAATCGCAGCCAAGCCCAAACGTTCCATCCCCTGAGCGCAGGGGAGCAGGCAATTTCAACTTTGAAGTCGCCGCGTTGAGTTGTTACGCTGCGCCCATGTCACGCAAGACGTCATCGAATTCCGCGCACGGTTTTGGCGACATCATCGGCGTCGCGCTGCTCGCTGCCGCGCTGCTGCTGCTGGTGGCGCAATGGTCTTTTGACCATCGGGACATTGGATTTCTAGTCAATTTGCCGGAAAAAAAGACCACGGAGCATAACTGGATTGGTCCATTCGGCGCCTATCTGGCTTGGGCTTCGTTTATCCCGTTTGGTTTGGTGGCGTATCTTCTGCCCGGGCTGCTCGCCCTGTTTGGTCTGGCTTACCTGCTGAATTTTCCCAGTCACTTGCGCGAGCGCCTGCGCTGGTCGTTGATCTGGTCGGCCGGGTTGGTCGCGTCGCTGACCGGGTTGCTTTACATCATGGACAACGCCGGATGGTTTGGCAGGGTCCGCGAAGCCATCGGCTCGCTGAGCGCCGGCGGCTGGCTCGGCTTTTTGACCTTCGGCCAGACGCCGCGCTATGAATACGGCTTTTGCCTGTTGGGCACGGCGGGGGCGACGATTGTTTACGCGACCCTTGCCCTCATCAGCCTGCTGTTTCTGACCAATTTCCGGCTCGGCGAATGGATTCGTGGTTTTCTGGAAAAAGTGCCCACTGCGAAAACCGAGCCGGAATCGGAATCTCCTGAGAACAGTGCGCTGGAACGCCGGGCGCGCGAACTGGAAAAACAGGCCAAAAAATTGCAGGAAGAAGTCGCGCGCACCGGCCTGGGCGCAGACATGCAGCCGGTGCCCGAACCCACCGTCCGCGATTTAAGTGTGCCGCAGGCCAAACCCACGACCGCGCGCATCCGCAAAACCACCCTGCCCGGCGGCGTGGTCAAGGAAGTTGTCAGCGCGGAAGAAATCCCGGCGCCGGTGTCAGGACGAAAGCCCGTGGCCGCCGGCGAGGAGGAAGCGATTTCTCCGCGTGAGATTCCCGCGGCGACCACGGAAGACGTTCTCGGCCGAAAATCGGAACCGGAAAAAACCGATGAACCCAGGACTGTGGAACCGGAAAGAATTGAGCCGGAGAAAACCACTGAACCGGCGATTCACATTGCGGACGGTTCCGTGCCAGCCAAGCCCAAAATCAAACCCAAAAAACCGAAGCCGCTCACTGTCGCTGCCACACCCATCATCGGCAATTACCAGTTGCCCTCCCTGGATTTTCTGCAATACCCCGACACAACCGTCAAGCCGACCGAGTCGAAGGAGGAATTGATGGCCAACGCGCGCCTCATGCAGCAGACGCTGGCGCAATTCGACATCGAAGTTTCACTCGGCGATATCACCAAAGGCCCGACCATCACGCGCTACGAATTGCATCCGGCGCCCGGCGTGAAACTGGAAAAAATCACCGCGCTCTCCAACAACATCGCCGCCGCGCTCAAGGCCGAGCGCATTCACATCCTCGCGCCGGTGCCCGGCAAAAGCTCCGTCGGCATCGAAGTGCCAAACCCGGTCAAGACCAAGGTCATCGTGCGCGATTTGTTCGAAGCCGAGGAATGGCGCAACAGCCGGGCGAAGATTCCCATCGCGCTGGGCAAGGACGTTTACGGCCATCCGATTGTCGCCGACCTCTCGGAAATGCCGCATCTGCTCATCGCCGGCAGCACCGGCTCCGGCAAATCCGTTTGCATCAACGCCATCATCACCTCGCTGCTCTATAAATTTTCTCCGGACCAGCTCCGGTTCGTGATGATTGATCCGAAAGTGGTTGAGCTGCAACAATACAATGTGCTCCCTCATCTCGTGGTGCCCGTCGTGACCGACCCTAAGAAAGTCATTCTGGCGCTGCGCTGGGTTGTGAGTGAGATGGAAAAGCGCTACCAGATTTTCGCCCGGGTCGGCGTCCGCAACATCGGCACGTTCAATTCGCGTCCCAAGAACAAGCCGTTGCCGCAGCAGGAACTGGAACTGCCCCTCAAGGCCAAAAAGGAAAAAGTCGAGCCGGGCGCGGAAGGATTCGCCGTTGAAGTGGACGAGGAAATTGTCGTGCCGCGCGAGGAGGACATCGTCATTCCCGAAAAGCTGAGTTACATCGTGGTCATCATAGACGAGCTGGCCGACCTGATGCTCGTGGCGCCCGCCGACGTGGAAATGGCCATCGCACGCATCACGCAAATGGCGCGCGCGGCGGGCATTCATTGCATCGTCGCCACGCAACGACCGAGCGTGGACGTCATCACCGGTGTCATCAAGGCGAACATCACCGCGCGCATTGCGTTCCAGTGCGCTTCGCGCGTGGATTCGCGGACGATTCTCGACGCGATGGGCGCGGATAAATTGCTGGGCAAAGGCGACATGCTTTATCTGCCGCCCGGTTCAGCCAAGCTGATTCGCGCCCAGGGCGCGCTTATCACCGACCAGGAAATCCAGAACATTGTCGGGTTCATCGCCAAGCAGGCCAAGCCGAGTTACGAGATGGAAATTCACCAGCAACTTTCCAAACCTACGGCTGACTTTGGGAATGAAAACGGCATTGACGAAGACGAGGAACTGATTCAGCAGTGCATCGAAGTCATCCGCAGTGAGCAAAAGGCAAGCGTATCGCTCTTGCAACGCCGGTTGCGCCTCGGCTACACCCGCGCCGCGCGCATCATGGATGAACTGGAGAACCGCGGCATCGTCGGTCCCAGCAAAGGCGCCGAACCGCGTGACATATTGATAGATCTGGACGGCACCGGCGCCGATGGCGCGGGACAGCAGGCGGTGTGAAATTTCAAATAAGTCGACGCCAGCCACGTGCAAACCGATGATTCTTGTGTTAAATTATGCCGCGTAAAATCCGACAATTGATTGCGGACCTTGAAGTTGTCGGATTTGTAAGAGTACCGGGTGGCAAAGGGTCCCATCGGAAATTTCGCCACCCCAAGTACGCGGGTTCGGTCATCCTAAGCGGACAGGATGGTGACGACGCGCATCATTATCAGGAAAAACAAGTCCGCAACGCCATACGTGAGACGAAGCGATGAATGCCACCGACCGTTATCTGAAATATGTCCGTTGGAGTGACGACGACGGATTGTATGTGGGATACTGTCCCGACCTGTTTCCGTGGGGTGGTGTCTGCCACGGAAAATCGGAAAAGGAAACCTATCTGCAACTGGTTGAACTTGTGCGCGCGGAAGTTGAGGAATTGACCCGCGCCGGCAAGCCCCTGCCTGAACCGGTCACCCGCCCCATGCGAGAGGCCGTGCCAGCCTGAAGGGTACTTTGATCGATCTGGACGGCACCGGCGCCGATGGCGCGGGTCAGCAGGCGGTATGATGGAGCGCCGGTCTCCGACCGGGCGTGTTCAGGGAGGAAATATTCAACATTCAACGCCCGACGCCGAACATCCAATGTTTGCCCATGGCACGTCTCCGAAAAATTGGAAGTTGAATGTTGAATATTGAGCGTTGAATGTTCTTTGCGTGAAACGATTTTTTTTAACGTTGCCGCGCAACCTCGTTGGTTGCTTCAAAGGCTGGAAGCTCGTCTGGCATCTCGTCGCCATTCTGCTCACGTTCATCCTCGTCATGTCCGGCTTCGACTGGCGTTATTTCCTGGCCACCCGCAGTCCTGAGCTTCGTTCCTGGATGTTTCCTGCCGTTATCATCGGCGGGCTGTTGCCCTTCTACCTGCCCTTGGCTTTGCTTGCAGCCGGGTACATTACGCGAAATGCCAGGACCATTCTGACCGGTTGGGCTGTCGCTGAAGCTGAACTTCTCGGCGCATTGATTGTGATCGCCTACAAAGCGTTTACGGGCCGTGCCCATCCCATGCACAGCGTCGGCCAGGACATCAGTCATGTTTTCCACTTCGGCTTTTTGCGCGGTGGCGTCTTCTGGGGCTGGCCATCGTCGCACACCACCATCGCTTTCGCGATGGCTGTGACAGTGTTTACACTGTATCCAAAACAACGGTGGGTGGGTTTGGTGGCGATTCTCTATGCGTTTTATGTCGGCATTGGTGTTTCCATGACCATCCATTGGTTCTCGGATTTCGTGGCCGGGGCAATCATTGGCTCGGCCATCGGGACCGTGGTCGGGAAAAGTTATTCAGGGAAAACACCGAACATCGAACATCCAACACTGAACATCCAATGACTTCGGGTTCGCATACCCTGAAACAATGTGTGTTGGATGTTCGATGTTGGGCGTTGGATGTTTTCCATTTTCACTTCGCTGGAAACTGCCAGACCCAGTCGCCATTATCGCGGTCCACATTGCCGCCCTTGGTGAGAACGACCGTGCCGCCGTCGTCTTTTTCGTTCCAGCCGACGGAATAAAGAATGAATTGTCCGTCATCCGTACGGCGATAATGCAGTGGTTGGCCGTTGATGATGTCGTGCGGGCGCTTTTCGATGAATTGCGGCGAGAGCGCATCCAGTGTTTCGGGATATTGGCCATGAGCCAGCCGGTAACGTTCCAGCGCGCAGGCGACTCTGGCCAAATCAACGGTGGCTTGGGCTCTGGCAAATATCTTGACCGCGCTCTCAACCGCTGGGATTGTCATCAACGCCAAGGCCTTGTAAGGCGAATAATGTTTCATTTCCGCGTGAACCGCGGCATCCACGTGCTGCAAAGCTTCTGGCGAGACGACGCGTGAATTGGTATCCACCAGCGGCAGAATCCATTGCTGGCTCATCCGGGCAAAGGCCAGTTCGTTTTGATAGAAGAAAGCGCTAGGCGCGAGAGTCAGTTTATTGGTGGCATAACCAGTCCCGGTGAACGAAACCAGTTCCCGCGTGCGCCGCTCATCATCAATTGCGGCAATGGCGAAAGCCCGTTCACCGCGCATGATAAATTCGTAATCTCCGAGGAAATCCATTTTCGCCAGTTCCGCATCGAGTGCGACGAGTTGTTCATCAGACCATTGATGTTCGGCCAATCCTTCCCAGATCGGTTGCAAATCAATCGCCACAATTGCAACTCGCACCAGATACGAAATTAAAAATGGCGAATGGCGCAGGGAATCGCTCAAATATAATGTCAGTTTTACATCTTCCAGCGCATTTTGGCTTTGACCGTCGGTCAATTCAGCAGCGGCGCGTAATTGCAGCAGTTGGGTGCATCGCTTCAAGGTCGCCAGATAGGGAAGCAACGTCCCTCCGGTGTTGAAACCTTCTTCATAGTTCAGAGGAACATTGGCGTAAGGACGCTGGCTGGCTTGACGCAGCTCTTCGACTGCCGAATCGTATTTGCTCAAAGCCAGCAACACATCTTTCGCCGGAGTTTGCGGCTGTGGCGCGGTCGGAAATTCGCCGATAGCATGAGGCTTCAGAGAATTCGTTTGCACTACCATCGCGCCATTGGTCATGAACATTTCAACAACAGCGTGGGTAGTCGGATTGCGATAGTAGGTTTGCCAAGCCTGCAAATCGGTTGGATACATCCGATCAACGGCATAACCGCTCCCGCTCGCGCCAGGCCGAGGAACGGGCCCACCGTCGTTGCCGTACGGCGACATTACGACTTTGCCGTCCAGCATATTTGTGAAAATCGGTGCAGTGAAAAAATTCTGATCATTCGGCACGGACGGCGGGACGAATGCCTGCCAGTCGAATTTCTCGCCTTTGGCCTCCCACACACGTTTGTAATTTTCCCAGGCGCGTTTGCCGCGCCAGTCTTCCTCGACATAGAAGAACATTACCAGTATGAACAAACCAACCAAAACGAAGAGGGTCCACTTCATAACGGTTCTCACAGATCACCGTTTTACCTGAATGCCTATCTCGCGTCAACCGCGCTAAATGAAGACGGACAACAGGCGGTTTAGGCCACAGATTCTCATAGAGAGACAATGATTAAAATCATCTCTGCCAATCTATTTTCATCGGTGGCTAGTTTTTCCAGACCCAATCACCCCGGTTGTAATCAATGGTGCCATATTGATCCATGGGCGATGCCAGGCCGCCGTCATCGGTTTCATTCCAGCCGATGGAGTAAAGAAGAAACTTTCCGTTATCAGTCCGTTGATAATGCAATGGCTGGCCACCGATGATATCGTGCGGAAGTTTTTGAATGAACTGCGGTACGAGTACGGCGAGCGTTTCGGGATATTCGCCGTGTATGAGATGATACCGTTCCAAGGCGCAGGCGATTTGGGCCTCGTTTACCATGGCTTGGTAGTGTGCCGTGGTTTGCCATGCTCTGGTGAAATTCGGTAACGCCCGGCTGACAAGAATTTTATAGGGCCGGGCAATGGTGGTCATTTCCCGCGTCAAATCCCCGAATTTGTCCGGCTGAATGATATCGTTGGCAGGATCAAAACCGTCGGTTTGTTTAAGGACCAGCCTAGCGTCTGTCGCCATGTTCTGGTAGATCCACCCGCGCGGAAAAAGTGACCATTTCATTTCTTGCCATCGACTCGTTTTGCCGCCCATGGAAAACCATTCCTGCATTTTTGACGGAGGAGTGGTTTCGAGCGCGTGCGTTGTAGCTGCCGGTTCAGTTGCAAACCCCTGAACCACAAGTACCGGCAGATGGATTTGGTCAAGTTGTCTTTGCAGTTCCACCAATTGTGGTTCCTGCCATGCGTTAAGCCGGCACCCTTCTTCGATTTTGTTCAAATAAAGACCGTGGACCGCCACATTAATCATGGCAGCGACTATGGTCATCGGTTTGCCGGTGGGCGCGCCCTCGAGCAGGCGGCAGGTGTCATGCATCAGCGTCAGCTCCTGCAAGGCCGCCTGCGGTCGATTCAACAACAGATCCGAATGCGCTCGCTGAGAAAGCATCTGCGCGACCACCCGCATGGTCAGGAAATTGGGAATGGGCATGGCATAGGGCTCGGAATAGTCACCGTCAATGCGCGCATAAGGACGCTGGAGAGCTTCGTGAATCGAATTAAAATCGGGTTCAAATTGGTCGCTCCAGTCCAGATAACCTTGTGCGTCTTTCGCGGTAACGATCAGATTTGTAGCCGGGCCGACCGAGGCTGTTACATCTGAGTGAGCACTGGCAAGGCGTTTATTCAGTTCGGACTGGTGTCTACCCACAAACCATTCCGTCATATTTGGCGCCTTGAAAAAATTCTGATCATCAGGCACGGGTGGTGGGATATATTTATACCAATCCAGCACTGCGCCTTTGGCTTCGAGTTCACGTTTGCAGTTTTCCCAGGCGCGTTTGCCGCGCCAGTCCTCCTCGGTGTAAAAAGCCGCCACTAGGGTGGCGAGAACCACCAGCCCGATCAAAATCCGGCGCAGAATCCGCCAGCCACGTTTGTTTCCAAGGGTTGAATTCATAATTTATTGTAGCAGCCGACGTGAGTCGGCTCATTTATTCCTAGATTGAGCGGACTCACGTCCGCTGCTACGTCATGTCGTCAAAGTTTCAAAATGCCGTTCGCTGCTCGGTCGCGGCGAAAACGGTTTTGGTGGTACGGCAGCGCGCGATTCGTTCGGATTCATCAGCTCGGCCAGCAACCGTTCCTGTTGCCGCCATGTCATGATCATCTCTGCCGACGGTGCAGTTTTTGCCATGGTGGCCTGGGAGCGGTCTTGCATGGAAACGTTGGCAACCAGAATTAGAATCCAGACCGCCGCCAGACCTCCCCAAATCCGGCGGCAAGGCCAGATGAGTTCCAGAAACGAAAGCCGAACGACATTCGCGAGCGTAACTGTAAATGTCCATTCACGGACAGGTTGTTCCCGCCGATTGACATCGGCGGCTACCTGAATTGCTTTTGCCCAGCGGATCTGGGTTTCCGGACTTGGTTCAACGCGCGCAAAGTTTGTTTCCCAATCGGCCAGCGGCTTTGCCAGTGAGACCATTTCGTCGTGGTATTTCCGGCAATCCGCGCAATTCGCCAGATGTACCCTGAGTTCGTTCATTTCCGGCTCCGACAACGCGCTGCCGGCCAGGATACAAATGCTCCGGCGATGACGTTCGCAGCAGTTCAGAAACCATTTCATACCTGTGTATCCCCTTTCAAATCCGGAAGGTTCATTTTCATTTTGCGCAATTTTTCCAGGGCGTGATGCAGCCGGGATTTCACCGTGCCGACGGAGCATCCCAGGACCGCTGCCATGTCCGGCAGTGGGGCGTCTTCAAAAAACCGCAGTAGAATGACGCGGGCATGCTTTTTGGAGAGCCGCTCAATGCATTGACGTAATTGAGTGAAGGTTTCATTTCGGGCCGTGGCCTCGGCGGGTGAAAGTTCCGGCGCCGGGATGTTTTCCTGCTTTTGGCTTAAATCCCGCGTTTCAAACAGCGACAGCCAGGCCAGGGCGATGGGGCGCGAGCGCGCCCGACGCACGGATTTCTGATAGCGATGCAGCAGGATGGCGTAGAGCCAGGTCGAGAGCTGACAGGATTCGTTATAACGCGGGAAACTTTTCCACGCTTCAATCAGCGTTTCGGAAACGATGTCTTCGGCCAGGTTCAAGTCGCCGGTCAAGGCGGCGGCCTGGCGCAACAAACGCGCTTGCAGCGGTTCAATCAAAAGGCAAAAACCGTCTGCGTCCCCGGCGCGTGCGCGTGCGAGAAGTTCGGGTGCAGCCGGCGGCGTAAGGCGGTCGTCAGTGATGACCATCTCTTTATCAATCCCCGACGACGACGAAAAGGTTCAAAGTATTTTTGCCACTCGCGCGCCGAGGGCAGTCTGATGGGGGGGACATTCAACGCTCAACATTTGACTCTCAACGCCGAAGGTGACGCCGGCATGGCGCGGGTGTTGAATGTTCGACGTTGAGCGTTAAATGTTGAATGCTTTCTATGGTTACTTCGCCGGATACTGCCAGACCCAATCACCTTGTTTGTCGTGGAACAAAGTTTGTCCCGGCGCGCCGCCGTCATCTTTTTCATTCCAGCCAATGGAGTAGAGGACGAATTGTCCGCCGGTCGTGCGGTGATATTTGTAAGGCTCGCCGGAAATCACGTCATGGGGCAATTGGGAGATGAATCGCGGTGCCAGCGCCTCCAGGGTTTCGGGGAATTGTCCGTTGGCCAGCCGGTAGCGTTCGAGGGCGCAGGCGATGGCGGCTTCATCGGCAGCGGTTTGAGCCGCAGCCGCTCTCATGGGTATTTTGTGCAACGCCGGCAACATGATTACCGCCAGGAGCTGATGACGAGTGCAAATGGTGGTGAAAGGATTGCGCCCGGCAAACGCCTGCTCCAAGGCAGTGGTGTTGGACTCAATCTGCGCCGGGAAAACCTGTCTTTCTTCCACGTCAAAGGCTCCGTTCAATTGCAATTGGAAGAGCCGGCAATAATTCAACTGCTCAAGATAATACCAGCCGTGCGGAACAATCCGGCCAAACAGATTGGCCGCCCCCGAACCGGATTGCGAAGGATCCATCGTCAGAATGTTTAAATTGTATTTTCCCCGGGCCAGCAGATCGGCAGTAAGAATTCCCGCCGCGCGTTCTCCGGCGAGGGACTGTTCCATGGGGGCAAAGAAATCATATTGCTGGAGACTTGCCTGCAGTTCCTGAAGCTGGGCGTCGGACCACGCGTGTTCGGCCAACCCTTCCCAGACTGATTGAATCGCCAAGTGTACACAAGCCAGGCGAACCAGGTACGAAATCAAAAACGGCTCGGTTTTCACCGAATCGGCCAGATAAAGCATCAGCTTTACGTCCGCCAGGGCGTCATCGCTCCGGCCGGCCGCCAGCTCGGCGCAGGCTCGGAGCTGCATACGCTGGACAGTCCTCTTGATATTGCCGAGATGCGGCAACAGGATGCCCCACGGATTTTCCATGTCATAGACCACCGGATAACGCGCATAAGGCCGGTTGCTCGCGGCGCGAAGCTGATCCAATTCGGTTTCGCTGGATGCCAAATCGGCCAGAACCGCCGGGGCAGCAGCCGCGCGCGATGCCAAATCAAGTTTTCCGGAGGTGAACTGCTGAGATGAGTTCGTCTGGCCCGCCTGCACCTCGCCAAAGGCCTCTTTCCAAGCAACGAGATCCAGGAAATAACGTATGCCGCCTTGATGAGAATTGCCCTCGGGCGCGGGCGGATTAGTCTCCGAGCCAAGCATGGTGCTCGCCAGCGAATAATTGTCCGCCCACTTTCTGTCGAAATTGGTTCTCTGCGTGAACCAGGTTTCGATGAGCGGTATGGCGGCAAAGTTTTGGTCGTCGGGAACGGGTTTGGGTGTGAACGCCGCCAGGTCAAGTTGCGCGCCACTGGCTTCGAGTTGCTGGCGATACAAGTTCCACGCGTGCCAGCCGCGCCAGTCCTCTTCGGCATAAAAAAACACGACCAGAGTCACCAGCCAGGCCATGCCGATCAACATTTTACGAATGACGCGCCCGCTGAACAGCCAGCCAAAAAATCGTTGAACCATCGGCAGTATGCTTATCAGAAAAATCACGACGACCGTTGCGGGTAAAACCATGGCCCACGCCAGGAGATGTCGTCGTGACTCGTCGGACAACGCCAGAATCACCAGGACCAACGGGAGCACAATGAGCGTGATCAACAGGAGCCAGCGCCACGCCGCGCGTTTGCCAGGCCAGAGCGTCTTGGGATCAGGGTTCGGGTTCATTTTAAATCAAGCCGTCAGGGTTTCATAAGACCGTTCGCTTCGTGGAAATAACTTCGTTGGCCGGACATCCCGTGATTCGGAGGGTTGAATCATCTCCAGAAGTTCGCGGCGATTTTCGCGCAGCGTAGCCAGAATGATTTGCGCCGGTGGAATCTTCGCCCGGGGGATGGCTGACGCCAGATTTGTCGCCTGGCCGACGTTCAGGTTCAAAAGCACAATCACCAGCCAGGCCGCCCCCATTCCCGCCAGATGCCAGCGCAATGAAAGAAAGAATTCAAGCCAGCGCGCTGCCGGGAGGGTCGCCGTGTCGGCAGCCCTGGATTTGGGAACGGCGGCACGCTGTCCCTCCCGAACAACCGTTTTTCGAATCGCATCGAGCTTTGGCTCGGCGGCTTGATGCCGTTTGAACAAAATTTCACGTGGCGTTTTCATGTTTCATATTCAGCGCCGAGACGCAAAGTCCGCCGAGAAGCGCAGAGTATTTATTTCTTCTGCGGCATTCCGCGCCCTCTGCATTTCCGCCTCATTTGCCTTCATTTTCAAAAACCAATTTCCGGAGCGCGCGCTTGGCGTGGAACAATCGTGATTTTACCGTGCCCAGCGGTGTATTCGTGATGCGGGCGATTTCTTCGAGCGAAAAATTCTCGATGAAATGCAGCAGCAACACGGCGCGCTGCGGCAATGGCAATTGGTTCAGCCGGCTCATGAACTCCGCCTCCTGTTCCTGCCGGATAAGCAATTCGTCCGGGCGGTTTTCAAATTCATCCGGCGCATCCGCGGTTTCCTCGCGCAAAATCTCCTCACGATTCTGTTTCCGCCAGCGTTGGATGCATTTCTGGTGCGCGATGCCGAAGAGCCAGCTTCCGAATTTCCCGTCGTCCCGCAGGCTGGCGATGTGCCGGACCGCGGCAATGAAGGTTTCCTGCACGAGGTCGAGGCTGGCCTGTTCTTCATGGACCAATTCAAAAACATAAACGTAAAGAGGCAATTGGTAGCGCCGAAAGAGAGTGTCCCAAGCCGCCGGTTCTCCGGCCCGGGCCTGCAACACGGGCAGTTGTTCGCGTTCAGCCACTACCAGCATTTACACAAAGAGGAATGCGCAACGCGAGCAAAGGTTCAATGGATTCCAGCGCATTAGCCGGCCTGCTGACGGGGTCAATTTTTCATACAGTACTGCCGGAAGTTGGCCTTTTTCATGCTATTTAGATTGCAAAACTGCTTAAAAATGCTGAAAACTATGACCATGTCCGAAGTAGGCGAACAACTTCATGCCGCGCGTGAGGCCTTGAAGCTCACGGTCCAGCAGATCGCGGATGTCACGAAAATCCGCACCGATCACATCCGCGCCCTCGAGGAAGGACAGTATGAAGTGTTTTCCGCGCCCGTTTACATCCGGGGTTTTGTCCGCATCTATGCCGCACAACTCAAATTGAACACGTCACAAATCATGTCCGTGCTCGATGCCGAGTTGAAGCGGTCGGATAAATTCAAGGAGCCGCCGCCGCTGATGGAAGAGTCGAATACCCTGCTCGACCACGCCATGTTCTGGCTTTCCAAACTGAACTGGCGGGTCGGAGCGATTGCGGGCGGGGTGTTGGCTCTGTTGTTGGTCGTTCTTTTTGCCGGTTCGGCCTGGCGGCATCATGCGCGCACTAATCCGCTGGCCGGCATGAAACCGGCGATGTACCAATCAGCCAACGCGGGCGAGACGTTGCCGCTGACCAAAAAATGAATGCAGAAGGCAGAATGAAAAATTAAGAAACACCGGTTTGTCCGTTTTCTTGCTGCATTCTTGCTTCTTCCTTCTGCCTTTTGCTCACATGTCGCTTAAATAAAGCCTCCGGTTGCGCCACAGATAAAGCACGCCGGAACTCATGGTCAGCACGACCGTCACCCACAACGCAATTTCCGCAAACGCCGGGACCCATCCCTGGAGCAAGGGTTGCAGCCAGGCCGGCCATTCATGGCAGGCGTCCACGATGAGCAGCGCAATGATGGCCACGATTTGTGAAACGGTCTTGTGCTTCCCGTAGCCTTCCGCCGCCAGCACCACGTGTTTCGACGCCGCCAGCAGCCGTAACCCGGTAATGGCCAGTTCGCGCGCGACGATGATGATGACCATCCACGCCTCGACCGTCACTGGCGGGTGGGGAGTTTGATGCGTGCTTTCCACAAACGCGATAAACGCCGAGCAGGTCATGATTTTATCCGCCAGCGGATCCATTAAAATGCCGAAATTGGTGATGAGTTTGCGGGTGCGCGCGATCCGGCCGTCGAGATAATCAGAAATACCCGCCAGACAGAAGAAAAACAGCGCCAGGGTGTGGTTGAATGGGATCGGCGAGAACAGCGCCCAAATAAAGAGCGCCGTCAGAACGAATCGTCCGACGGTCAATTTGTTCGGCAGGTTCACAAGAAATGGATTATTGGATTATTGGATTTATGGATTGTCAGGCATGCAATTTTCATTTCTCCACCAATCCATTCATCCCTCACTCCAGCTGCTTCGGTTACGCGCCGAATTTGTCGAACATCCGCGCGTTGGCCTGCATGAGCCGGATCAAATACTTCGCCTCAAACACGCCGAGCGAGCCGAGGTTCGCGCCGGTTTCGGTAAAACGCTCCAGTTTGTCCGAACCGCTGAACGCCGAATGCAGCAATACCGGCTGCGGGTGCCACGAGTGCCCCTTGACCGCCACGGGCGTCGAATGATCGCCGGTGATGGCGAGCACGTCCGGCCTTTTCTTCAGCAAAATCGGCAACGCCGCGTCGAAATCTTCAATCGCCTTCTTCTTTGCGCTGAAGTTGCCGTCCTCGCCCGCCTTGTCCGTGTATTTGTAATGGATGAAGAAGAAGTCAAAGTGGTCGTGTTCCTTGAGGTATCGCTCGAACTGCTCGGCAATCGTCGCCGGACCCTCGATCTTTTTCATACCGACGAGTTGCGCCAGGCCTTTGTACATCGGATAAACCGCCAGCGCGGCCGCTTTCAATTTGTAGCGCTCCTCGAACAGCGGAATGTGCGGTTGATGCGCGATGCCGCGCATCAGAAAGCCATTCGCCGGTTTTTCATTGGCCAAAAGCGGCAGCGCGGCCTTGTAAAAATCGGCAATGAGCGCGGCCATTTTCTTCTGGCCGGCGTTGTTTACATCGCGCGGATGAACCGTCGGAATGGCAAAACCTTCGCGATTCGGGTCGGCGTCTGTGAGCGGGCCTTCGAGTCCGCTGCCGCGAAAGACCACCACAAAGCGATGTTCCTTGCCGGCCTTGATGATGACCTCCGTGTCGCCGAGTTTCTTGATTTTTGCCGCGAGCAGCGCGCAGAGTTTCTCACAGGTTTCCGTCGGGATGCGGCCGGCGCGGCGGTCGGTGACAATGCCCTTTTTGTCGAGCGTGCAGAAATTCGCGCGCGCGGCCACGTCGCCGTGCCTCAGTTCCATTCCCAGCCCCAGCGCTTCAATGACGCCGCGGCCCACCTGGAATTCCAGCGGGTCGTAGCCGAACAGCCCGAGATGTCCCGGCCCGCTGCCGGGCGTGATGCCCGGGGCGGCGGGAATCATGCGGCCCTGAGCGGAATCTTTGCACAGCTTGTCGAGGTTCGGCGTGGCGGCGGCTTCCAGCGGCGTCAGATAAAGTTGCTCTTTGGTGGCCAGATCGCCCAGCCCGTCGAGCACGACCAGCGCGAGTTTGGCTTTGGTTTTCAGTGTCAGTTCGGAATAAAGCGCGTCCAAATTCATGCGCCTGAGTTTGCGGCCAGGCGCGCTCCAGCGCAATGCGATTCCAGAATGGAATTGCAAAGTTACGCTTTTCAGTTGTGTTATTTGTGTTAATTTTTGGCCCGTTCAAATGAGTCCCGCGCCGGAACAAACCACGCGGCGGAAAAGTCTCGATTTTCTCCGTTGGCTGCCCGTTGTTGCAGCGGTGGTGTTGATGGTGATGGTCGCGTTCATTTCCGCCCGGACAATGTCGG
This sequence comes from Candidatus Limnocylindrales bacterium, assembly GCA_035604955.1. Taxonomy (GTDB): domain Bacteria; phylum Verrucomicrobiota; class Verrucomicrobiia; order Limisphaerales; family UBA11358; genus UBA11358. Next base: position 39,373 of record DATNHM010000041.1, read on the forward strand.
AATTGAAGAACGCGATTTATTGGCGCCAGCACACTTTCCAGGAAATTCTGGCCGCACAGGCGTATGAGGAAAATGTCATGAACATCCAGAACAGCATGCGGGATTTCGTGACCCTGGGCGACCCGGCAGCGCTGGCCTCATGCCAGCGCAGCATCAAACTGGAACCGCAACTGTTCGATCAACTCGTCAGCCTGACGCGGGACAACCCGGCGCAACAACAAAGATTGCAGGCCCTTTCCGTGGCGATGAAGGACGTCTTCGACTATGACGGGCGGTTGATTGTCACCTACAAACAGCGTGGTGCCGAGGCGGTGTTGCGGACGGAACAGACCGGAGAAGGCCGAATCATTACCGGCCGGGCGCGCGATATTTTGAAGGCGTTCTCTGATGAAGAACAAAAACTGCTGGGCGCGCGCGATGCGGCGGAACAGTCGGATTATTACAACGCCGAACGCCTGCTCATCGTCGCCAGCGCGTTAGCCGCCGCCTTGCTGGTACTGGCCAACCTCATAGTCGGCCGGGAAATGGCCCGCCGCCACCGCGTGGAAATCGAACGCGAAAAACTCATCGGCGAACTCCAGCAGACCCTGGCGCAGGTCAAAACCCTGTCCGGCCTTATCCCGATTTGCGCCTGGTGCAAAAGCGTCCGCAACGACCAGGGCTACTGGCAATCGGTCGAGCAGTACGTCCATTCACGTTCCGACGCCAGTTTCTCGCACAGCATCTGCCCCAGTTGCCGGGAGAAATTCAAAGACGAAATCGCCAAAGCCGGCCTTTCCATCGAAAAATCGCCATCGCAAAATTGAACTTCGCCAACGCCACCGTACGATTTGCAAAGTGACTCTACTCCCACTGCACGAATTTCACCACCGCCTCGGCGCGCGATTCGCCGGACTGAGCAGCGCGGAAATCGTGAATGATTATGGCGATTGGCTCGCTGAACACGCCGCCTTGCACCAAAGCGCCGGCGTTCTGGATTTCAGTTTCCGCAGCCGGATTTGTCTGACCGGCGGTGACCGCGTCCGATTTCTGCACGGCCAGGTGACGAACGACGCAAAAAAACTGCGCGTCGGCGAAGGTTGTTACGCCGCGGTCACGACCAACAAGGGCAAGGTGGAAAGCGACCTTAATATTTTCCGTCTGGCGGACGAATTGCTTCTGGATTTCGAACCGGGTTTGACAGAGAAAGTTTCGCAGCGACTGGAAAAATTCATCGTCGCCGACGACGTGCAAATCGTGGACGTCGCACCCCATTACGGTTTGTTGAGCGTGCAGGGACCGAAGGCGGAAGAAGTTGTCCGTGCATTGGGATTGTTTGGAGTCCCGCCTTCAGGCGGTCCGGCTGACACGCCTGCAGGCCGCGTAAACGCGGAACTCCCAACCTCGCCACTTGATTCCGTGAAAGTTTCGGATGTGACCCTGGGTGAGATTTATCTGGTGAACCATGCACGCTTGGCTGGGAGCGCCGGCATCCTGCCGGCGAATTCAGGAGATGAAAGCATTGCGACTCGCCGGCAGGATGCCGGCGCTCCCGGTAAGGGCGGCTACGACCTTTTCGTTCCCAATAATTCACTTGGCGCGGTGGCGGACAAACTCATTGCGGCAGCGAAACAAATTGGCGGACGGGCCTGCGGCTGGCAAGCGTTTGAAACTGCGCGCATCGAAGCAGGCATTCCGCGTTTTGGTGTGGACATGGACGAAACGAACCTGCCGCTGGAATGCGGTCCCGCATTGCGGGACGCCGTGAGTTACAATAAAGGTTGCTACATCGGACAAGAGGTCATCAACCGCATCCACAGCTTCGGCCACGTCAACCGGGAACTGCGCGGTCTGCGACTGACCGACCCCGCAAGCGCGGGGCTGCCATTACCACAACGCAGCGATAAACTTTTCCATAACGGCAAGGAAGTGGGTTACGTGACCAGCGCCGTCAAATCGCCAGCGTTCGGAAACATCGCGCTCGGCTACGTCCGCCGCGAAGCCAATCAAATCGGAACCGAACTGAAGTTGCAAGGCACGGGCGAAAGCACCGCGAAAATTGTAGAGTTGCCGTTTTAGCACGAGCGCGGACAAGCTGTCCGCGCTCCGAAGCGATTTCTCAACCCTGGCGTTTTGCGAAATTTTCTCGCCCGCAAATCGTTTTACGGATTTAATCTTCGCAGATGAAACAGAAGGCTTACACTCGTGCCGGCGTGGATATTGATCTGGGTAACCGGGTCAAATCTACCTTGCCGCAATTGCTCGCGTCCACACACCGGCGCGAGGTGCTCGGCAAAGTCGGCGCCTTTGGCGGTTTGTTCGCGCTCGACCTGAAAAAATACCGCGAGCCGGTCTTGGTGTCGTCCGTGGATGGCGTCGGCACCAAGCTCAAAATTGCCTTTGCGATGGACCGCCACGACACCATCGGCGCCGACCTCGTGAACCATTGCGTCAACGACATCGCCGTCCTCGGCGCGGAGCCCCTGTTCTTTCTCGATTACCTCGGTACAGGAAAACTCGAACCGCATGTTTTCACCGAAATCATCAAGGGTTTCGCCCGCGCCTGCGCGGAAAACCGTTGTGCGCTTATCGGCGGCGAGACCGCCCAGATGCCGGGCTTTTATCAACCCGGTGAATACGATGTGAGCGGCACGATTGTCGGCGTGGTGGAAAAATCTAAAATGCTCAACGGCCAGAAAACAGTGACGCGCGGCGACGCGGTCATTGGCATCGCCTCCAGCGGCCTGCACACCAACGGCTATTCGCTCGCGCGGAAAATCTTCTTCGAGCAACTGAAGCTAAAACCGGCCAGCCGCGTGCCGGGACTTAAAGGCTCAATTGGCAACGAACTGTTGAAAGTCCATGTCAGCTACGGTCCGCTGGTGCAAAAAATGTTGAAAAAATTCAACATTCAACATTCAACATTCAACGCTCAACTTCCAATTAAGGCTTTTGCCCATATCACCGGCGGCGGGTTTGTGGACAACATTCCCCGCGTATTGCCGAGGACGTGCGATGTGGTCATCCGCAAAGGTTCATGGGACATGTTGCCCATTTTCCAGATGATTGCAAAGCGGAGTGGGGTGCCCGAGGCCGAGCTATATCAAGTGTTCAATATGGGCCTTGGTATGGTGGTCATCGTGTCGGCGGATCAGGCGGACGCAATTTTGAAATTCATCCGCGCGCAGAAACACAAGGCATGGCTGATTGGCGAAGTCGTAAAAGGCAGTGGTGAAACGCGGGTGGTTTGAGGCTGGAATTTCTTTAGATTTTCACCCGTGGCCGATTCCGTTTTGCGCCAGACCAAGAGCTCTGCGTTCGATCACCAGTTGCATGTATTTTTTTCCCTGGGCGAAAATGGCCGGGTCCGACATATCGAGATGTTCCTGCATGTACTTGTGCAAATCCGCCAGCAAATCCTGGAACAGGAAATGGACCGCCGGATGTTTGCGTTCGAGCCGGTCGGAGACAAAACCGGCCAGCGGCACGGCCAACCGTTGTCCCCACATGCTGACATAGGCAATCGTCGGCAATACATGAGGTGTGATGTCCTCAGCCGAGACGATGCGCCACCCTTGCCGGTCGAGTTCACTTGTAAAATCGGACCAAGCATGGCCGGAGGGGCGCGGGGTGGGACCGATGCGAAAATAGTCACATAGAATCCAACGGCCGGACGGACGCAAAATTTTATCAATGATGCCGGGAGTGGCGCGCAGGTCCATGTATTGGAATGATTCCGACGTGATGACCGTCTGGAAACAGCCCTGGAAGGTATCCAGCGGTATTTGTTCCAGCCGGCCTTCAATGAGCGGCACGGCCGGGAACGTCGTCTGCATGTGACGGATTTGGGCGCGATTGGGCGTCAGCGCCGTAGGCGCGAAGCCACGCTGCAACAGCAGTTGCACCAGCCCACCCATGCCGCATCCCGCATCGAGCACCGGGCCGGTTGCCTCTCCTACCAAATCCACCAGCCGTTCGCCATATCGGGTCTGCGCCCGCTGAATCGCATCCAGACTCATTTTTTCCGGCGACAGGGAGGTGTCCTCGTGGTAGCCGTAGTTGAGAAACCCACCGGGCAAAATCTGGCTGTAGAGTTTCAGTTGGGCGTCGTCGGCCGCCTTGTGACCGTTGTTGTGGCGACTGAGGCATTGTAGGAAAGGCCCCCAGTTGCGGGGCATCAACGCGCGCCGGGCAACGCTCTTGACTGCGGAACGAGCTGTGATTTTTTTCAAATGGCTCTTTCGAAATTACCGGACAGCCCTCCCGACCGGTTTTAATCACCCGGGTTTGAACAACCGGGCAAATTTACTCCGTGAAAGGCACCAGCATCGGCAAAGAAACGCTGCACCGCAAGATATTTTGCGCGCCAGCTATGGCAGGACGGTTGAATAAACCAAATCATCAATCGTCCATCGGAAATCGGAAATTCCTAATAGCTCATCCGGTCGAGCTTCACCTTGCCGCGGAAGATCCAGTAGATGCAGACGGTGTAGGCGATGACCAGCGGCACGCCGATGCACGCGATGACGAGCATGATGCCGAGCGTTTTCGGCGAGGACGACGCGTTGTAAATCGTCAGGCTGTTGGCCGCATCGGGCAGGCTGTAAACAAGGTTCGGGTACATGTTCAGACCGAACAGCATCATCAGCGTGATCATCGCCGCGCACGACGAGAGGAACGCCAGCCAGTCGCGTCCGTGATGGAATTCGCGCGGAATATTGGCGATGGCCAGCATGTTCGCCAGCGCGACGGTGAACAGCCACGGGTTTCCACGCACGCGCTCGGCCATGTGCGGCACGTAAAGCAGCGTGGCCATCGTGAGCGTCACGGCACAAATCACAAAGAAGATGATGCAGCGCATGGCCCAGACACGCAATTTGTCGTGGAGCGCGCCCTCGGTTTTCATCACGCCGTAAATCGCGCCGTGCATCATGAACAATGCCACGGTGGTGATACCGACTAGCAGCGGATACGGTTTCAGCAAACCGAGAAACGTCCCGGCAAATTCACCGTCCGGGCCGACCGGCACGCCCCAGGCAAGGTTGCCCAGCGCCACACCCATGAGCAGGCCCGACACCAGGCTGCCGGCGGAAAAACCGATGTCCCACATCTGCCGCCACCAGTGCATCGGCTGTTTGCTGCGGAACTCAATGGCCACCGCCCGAAAAATCAGGCAGACGAGCAACAGAACAAAGGCAAGGTAAAAGCCGGAAAAGATGGTCGCATAAACGTTCGGAAACGCGGCAAACAACGCGCCACCGCCGGTCACGAGCCAGACTTCGTTACCGTCCCAGACCGGACCGATGGCGTTAATCAGCGTGCGGCGCTCCGTATCATCCTTCGTACACAGATGCAGCGCGCCGATGCCGAGGTCGAAACCGTCGAGCATCGCGTAGCCGGTGAACAGCACCCCGACGAGAATGAACCAAATCGTGTTGAGATCGAGATTCATGTCCTGGGGTGATGGGTTAATTCGGCTGGCAACGCCAGTTTGCCCGACGGAATCAAATCCTGGTCATCCGGGCCGTGCTGGATTTTGTCGTTGAGCAGATAAATGAACACCGCGAACAGCAGGAAATAAATCAACGTGAATAAAATCAGCGAGGTGAGAACGGTGTTCGCCTTGACCACCGCCGACAATCCCGCGGGCGTGCGCATCAGGCCATAAACAATCCATGGCTGGCGGCCGACTTCAGCGGCGAACCAGCCAAGTTGATTGGCGATCTGTGGACCGAGGACAGAAAACACCAGGAGCCACAGCAGCCAGCGTCGTTCGTGCAGCGAGCCGTGCCGGAAATAAAGAAAGCCCAGCGCCGCAATCACAATCATCGCAAAACCGATGCCGACCATGCCGTGAAAGAAAATAAACGAAGCTTCCACCGGCGGACGGTCTTGCGGTGGAAAAGCGTCAAGACCGGTCACCGTGGCCTGCGTGTTGTGGGCCACCAGCCAGCTCAACATGCCCGGCCATTGCAGGCCGACGACCTTTTGGTCTTTTTCATCCACGTAACCGACGAGCGTCAGCGGCGCGTTGGAGGTGGTTTCGTAAAGCCCCTCAAAGGCGGCCAATTTGGCCGGTTGATTCTTTGCCACGCCGCGCGCGCTGCTGTCGCCGCTGACCAGTTGCAGCAGCGAAGCAATCAAACCGACGGCCAAGCCGACCCGGAGCGATGCGCGGGCAAAATGCAGATGCCGCTGCTTCAACAGATACCAGGCGCTGACGCTCACGACGAGAAACGCGCCCGCCTGCCATGCGCCGCACAACACGTGAAACAGCCGGTCCACCATGGACGGATTGAAAACCACGGCCCAAAAATCCGTGACTTCCGCACGTTCAATTCCATTATGAATCACCTTGTGAAAGCCCGCCGGCGTCTGCATCCAGGAATTGGCGACGACAATCCACACGGCGCTGAAATGCGCGCCCAGGCAGACCATGCACGTGGAAAAGAAATGGGTTTTGCGGCTCACCTTGTCCCACCCGAACAGCAGCACCGCCAGAAAACCGGATTCGAGAAAGAACGCGAATATGCCTTCCGCCGCCAGGGCGCTGCCGAACACGTCGCCGACGAAACGCGAGTAGGTGGCCCAATTCGTGCCAAACTCGAATTCCATCACGATGCCGGTCGCCACGCCAATGGCGAAGGTGAGCGCGAAGACCCTCGTCCAAAACCGCGCCATCTGGTGATAGACGGGGTTTTTGGTTTTGAGCCACAACCCTTCCATGCAGACCAGCAGGATGCCCAGCCCGATGCTTAAAGGCGGATAAAGATAATGAAATGCGACCGTAGCCCCGAACTGGATGCGCGCCAGAGTTAGAACATCCATACGCCCCGGAGGTTGCGCTGAACCGAACTGGCTGTCAACCGGGCAAGAAAAGGTATTATCACACCTTGTAAAATGTTTAAGCTGGTTTTCGGAACCGCATCACATGTGTGTGAACGCATCCGATCCAACGGCAATCTGCTGAATTCGAGGCTTTTTTATTTTTCAATCCGCGTCATCCGCGTAATCTGCGGTTCAAATGAAACTGCTCGTCATCGGTTCAGGCGGGCGCGAACACGCGCTGGTCTGGAAACTCGCGCAATCGCCGCACGTCACGCAGCTATGGTGCGCGCCAGGCAATGCCGGAATTCAACAGGAGCGAACGGAGAAGACAGGAAAACTCGTTGAATGTGTCAACCTCGGCGCGGAAGATTTGCCGAAGCTGCTGGCCTTTGTTCAGGAGAAGAAAATCGAACTCACTGTCGTTGGGCCGGACAATCCGCTGGCGCTGGGCATCGTGGATCTGTTTCTGAAAAGCGGCCTGCGGATCTGGGGGCCGAATCAAAAAGCGGCACAATTCGAATCGTCCAAGGTGTTCTCCCAAAACTTCATGGAGAAATACGATATACCTACCGCCAAGGCGGGGACATTTTCTATGGCAAGGCCTGCAAAGGCCTTTGCGGCGTCACTCGACGGTAAATGCGCCGTGAAAGCCGACGGCCTCGCCCTCGGCAAAGGAGTTTTGATTTGCTCAAACGTCGCCGAAGCGAACAAGGCCATTGACGAAATCCTGGTCAGCAAAGCCTTCGGGGCAGCGGGCGCGAAGATTGTCATCCAGGAATTTCTGGAGGGCATGGAGATTTCGCTGCACGCACTTTGCGACGGCAAGACGGCCAAACTGTTTCCGACGTCGCAGGACCACAAGCGAGCCCTTGACGGGGACCAAGGATTGAACACCGGCGGAATGGGAACGTATTCACCGACGCCGTTTTTGAGCAACAATGAATTGAAAAAGGTTGGCGACGCGATTTTGAATCCGTGGCTGCGCGGTTGCGCGGAGGAGAAAATTGATTTTCACGGGATTTTGTATCCGGGAATCATGCTGACAAAATCCGGCCCCCGGGTTCTGGAATTCAACGCGCGGTTTGGCGACCCGGAAACGCAGGTTTATCTCACACGTCTGGAAAATGATTTGGTGGAACTGCTGGACGCGAGCGTGAGCGGCACCTTGAACAAGATTGAAATGAAATGGAAACCGGAAGCGAGTGTTTGCGTCGTGATGGCCAGCGGCGGTTATCCGGGAAATTACGCGAAAGGGAAAGTCATTTCCGGCCTCGACGCAGCGGCAAAATTGCCAAACACCAAAGTTTTCCACGCCGGCACGGCGTTGAAAGACTGCCAAGTCGTGACGAACGGCGGCCGCGTGCTTGGCGTGACGGCGGTGGGCAGGGATTTGAAAACCGCGCAGGCCGCCGCCTACGCCGCCGTTGAAAAAACCCATTTCGACGGCGCGCAGTTCCGGCGCGACATCGCGGCGAAGGCGTTTTAACGCAAAACCGCGAAGCCGCGAAGCGGCAAAGGAAATTAGCCAGTTACGAAGTGGCTGCTTTTGGATTGGAAATGTATTTTCGTCGCGGAGCGACGATGGAACGGATGTCATTTTCCACCGTCCCTTCAGGACGGATTTTATTTTCGTGCGGGAATCCAGCCACATTGTGGCTGGCTAATTTCCAGTTGTCCCTGCCGGGACGGGAAATCCATTTCGACGGCGCGCACTTCCGCCGCGACATCGCGGCGAAGGCCTTGAAATAAATCACCTTCGAGTGTCCATCCATTCGATGAACCGGCGCGGCGAGAAGATTTTGATTCCCTGGAATTCTTTGAGAGTGAGCAGGTCTTTATCGCCGGAGAGAATGGTTTCGGCTTCACCAGCAATGGCGGTGGCGAGCAACTCATCATCATCTTTGTCGCGGCAGACCGGACGGGGTAACGGCTTTGGTTTCACGATGGTTGCGGTGTCGGCGTAGATTTTCAGCAAAGGCAAATCAGCCGGATTCAGGCCGAACTTGTCCCGCATCGTTTCGGCGAGTTCGTCCAGCAGCGCGGGGGACGTGATGAGGTCACAGGCTGGCAGGTATCGCTTCACGATGTCCCGGCAGACGCCCTCGGCCACCACGCCCGACACTATGACATTGGTGTCAACGACGACTCTCACGAGACGATTTTGAAAACGTCCTCGTCCGTGTAGATGCCGGCAGCGCGCGCCTGGGGAATGGCTTTGCGGCGCGTCTCCTCGAACGCCTCGACCCAAAGCTGGCGTTTGACGGCGCGGCGGATGAACTCGCTTTCGCTCACGCGCTCTTTTTTGGCAGCGCGGGAAACATCGCGGCGCAGCAACGGCGGCAGGCTGATGGTCAACGTCGCTCTCATGTAAGACAAATTAAGACAAAAGTGTTTTCTGTCAAGTCCGTCGCCTACGCCGCCGTGAAGAAAATCCATTTTGACGGCGCGCACTTCCGCCGCGACATCGCGGCGAAGGCGTTTCGGGTAGGAAACTTGTGAATCATACGAAAATGTTGCACTGCAGCATTGTCAGCAACCTATTGGGCAATCTGGTAGCCAGCCGAAAACGAATGTTCTCTTTCAAATTCAGAAAAATCCCCAGTCAGGCTTGTTGCCGTCCAGCTGTGGTCGTCCACCAGCAAATAGGTCAAGGCCCATACCGGATGAACATTTTTATAACGCCAAGGCTGTTTCTCTCTGAGTAGGATCGTATGAGACGGGTCTTTCACAGACGAAAGCCTACCTTGACAAAGCAAGTCAAAACCATCGAAATCAATGCCGTAAACCGAAGCTTCAGCCCGCATGGTGTCACCGTCGCGCAGATAGGCGACGGCATTGGTCAGGCTTGTGGGGAATTGTCCAGCATGGGCATTGGCGTAAGCACGAACGGCATACCCCCAATTGCGAATAAACTTCGTTCTCACTTGAGCCATAAGCTCGCCCGGAACATCATCCCTGACTTTGTTGGTCGTGGTAACAAACGCCCCTTGCTGGATCCTCCTGACAAGCTCTTCCTGTTCTGCCTTCAGCCGCGTCAATTCTTGTGAATCGCTTTGGAGCCGCCCGACCTCGCCTCGCAATTTCAGGATCTCCGTTTCACTCTGATCCGATCGCAATCGATCATTTTCGGCCTTAAATCCAGCCAGCCGGTTCGTCGCATCGTCGCGCTCGCGTTGCAATTGCCTGACTTGTTCAGCCAGCGGCGCCTGCTCTTGCTGGAACATCGTGTTTTGTTCGCGCAACCGGGTGACCTGGTGCGCTTCATAAATTCCCGCCCCGGCCAGCACGGCGACGGTGGCGGTGACAAGATTTTTTTGCAATGTGGTCATGGCGATGCTTTTGGTTGCGGCGATAACAGTTGAAGTTGAAACGGATATCCCGGCCATAACGGCGGCAGTTGAAATGGCAGCGGCCAAACCAACCGGTGCGGATTGGACGGCGTTGGCGGAAATCAAAACGGCCAGTCCACTCGCACCAATCGTCACTTTTCGTTTGGAGAAAAACTCCCGCAGTCGCTCCACGGCGCGGCTCACGCGCTTTTGTGCGGCGTCTTCGGACGCGCCCAAAGCTTCGCCAACCTCGCGCAGGTTTTTATTTTCAAAATAGCGCAGCAAAACCGCGCTGCGGTCATTTTCGTCGAGCGCAGCCATCGCGTCGTCGAGCAGCGGCTCAATTTGCGTCCAGTCATTTGCGGTCGCGTTCATGTTGTTCATCTCCAGGGCGATCTGTTCGCGCAATTGGCGGCGCGATTCCTTGCGGATGACATCAATGGCAATCCGGCGGGTCACCGCGTAGAGCCACGGAGTCAGAGAACCGACGGGCGAGACACCGGTGCCACTCAGCTTGCCGGCGTTGCGCGAAAGGTCGGCGAAGGCGGATTGCGCGACTTCTTCAGCTAATTGCGGCGAGCGGACCTGGCGCAACGCCGCCGAATACACCAAATTCAAATGCCGCTGGACGATTTCGGCGAAAGCGCCCTGCGAATTTTCGCGCGCGAACTGCCGCAGCAAATCCAAGTCGCTTGTCATGCTTTTAAAAGTATATCGCCGCCAACAGCCGAAATCCGACAAAAAATCGTTCAGTGAAGCGCCGGGAGCGCCGGCATCTTGCCGGCGAGTCCTTGTCTCGAATTTGCCGGCAGGGATGCCGGCGCTCCCAAATCAAATCGGTTGTCGCTTTACTTCCCGTCAGTTGTGAACCATTTTGGGCGGTCATGATACGACGTTTTTTAAGGCAACTAACGCTGACGTTGGCGGCTTTGCTGGCTGCCTGCGGCTGGTTGCGCGCGGAAACGACCAACTCGACTCCGGATTTCAAACAGGTTTATGAATTGCTGCGCGCAAATCTTCCGGGCGTAACGGACGCCGGGTTGAACTCGGCTGCGGTAAGAGGCTTGTTGTCCCAATTGCATGGCCGGGCAACCCTCGGCGGCGGACGAGGGGAAACCCCCATTTCACCAAACGCATCGGTGCTGATCAAATCGGCAGCCCTCGAAAGCAACGTAGCGTATCTGCACGTGGGGCAGGTGGGAGATGATCTGGCGAGCCAATTGAACACGGCTTATCGCGCCCTGACCGCCACCAACAAAGTCGTCGGGATGGCGCTCGATTTGCGTTTTGCCGACGGCAACGATTACGCGGCGGCAGTCGCGACGGCGGACCTGTTCGTGACGAAAAAGATGCCGCTGCTGAAATGGAGCGATGGCATCGAATCATCGCAACCCGCCAGGGAACCGATTCCCGGCCCCTTAATGGTGCTGGTCAACAGCGAGACCACCGGCGCCGCCGAGGCGCTGGCGGCGGCCTTGCGCGAGGCGGATGCGGGATTGATCATCGGAAACCCCACGGCGGGTCTGGCCATGACGACCATGGATTTTCCCTTGAAAAACGGCGAATACCTTCGCATCGCGACCAACCCCGTCAAACTGGGTAATGGCACGGTACTTTCACACGTGTCGCCGGACATCGTGGTAACGGTGAGTCCGGACGACGAACGCGCGTACTTGAAAAATCCCTATGTGACGCTGGCGCAGAACGACACTTCCCCCACGGTTGCCACCAATGATTTTCTAACGTTTGTGGATCACACCAGCGAAGCGGATCTGGTGCGGGAGAAATTGAAGGACGGCGAGGACGCCGGCAGCGCCATGCCGGCACCGGCGCCGGGCAATGCAACGCCAAAACCGGTATTGACGATTCAAGACCCGGTTCTGGCGCGCGCTGTGGATTTAATCAAGGGACTGGCCATAGTACATGAATCCCGGCTGTGATTTCGGCGTTGACGACCCGCCCTTCACCACTCACTTTGAGCTGCCGCGCTGAATGAAAACTGTCCTTTTTGTCTGCACCGGAAACGTCTGCCGCAGCCCGATGGCCGAAGGGCTTTTTCGCCGGGCCACGAATGGGCGCGGGGAATTTCGCACGCTGTCGGCCGGGTTGGGCGCGATGAACGACCAGCCGCCCACCCCGCATTCGGTCCAAGCCATGCGCGAACTGGGCGTGGATATTTCCGCGCACCGCAGCCGGGCACTGACGGCGGAACTGGTCCGGGAGGCGGATTATATTTTCGGCATGACGCACAGTCACGTGGACACGATTATGCTGTTATATCCGCAGGCGGCGGACAAAACCTTTCTGTTGCGCGAATTTGACGAAACGCTTGAAGAATTTGAAAAGGACATCAGTGACCCGATCGGCGGTTCCTACGAAGTCTACGAGAGTTGCCGGAATCAAATCGAGCAGGGGGTCGCTTCCTTGTTGAAATTTATGGAACAACACAAAATTTTGTCGGCCGCGCACGCCCCGAAGCCGGTGGCGACGGTCAAAGTCGCCCTGGGGGCGGACCACGGCGGTTATGAATTAAAAGAGGCGCTGAAGCAGCATTTGCAGCAACGCGGCCTGAGCCTCGCAGATTTCGGGGCCAAATCGAAGGACCCGGGTGATGATTATCCCGATTTTGCCCGGCCGGTCGCGGAAGCCGTGGCAGCGGGCCAGGCGGAACTTGGCTTGCTGGTGTGCACGAGCGGCGTCGGCATGAGCATCGCGGCGAACAAAGTCCCCGGCGTCCGCGCCGCGTTGGTGACCGACGAGCAGTCCGCCGCCATGGCGCGACAACACAATGGCGCGAATGTCCTCTGCCTGGCTGGCAAAACGACGACGCCGGAATTGGGCCGGAAAATCCTGGACGCATTTCTGAACGCGAAATTTGAAGGTGGCCGTCATGAGCGGCGCGTCCTCAAACTCGAGGCGGATTCGGTACCGCCGCAATTGCGTTTGCGTGCCGTGGATTCCATCGTGGCCGAAGCCATCGAACACGAACGCTTGCGCCAGCAGGAAAATATCGAGTTGATCGCCAGCGAAAATTTTGTCAGCCCGGCGGTGCTGGAAGCCCAAGGCTCGGTGCTTACCAACAAATATGCCGAGGGCCTGCCAAAAAAACGCTGGTACGGCGGCTGTGAAAACATTGATACGATTGAGCAACTGGCGATTGACCGGGCGAAAAAACTGTTTGGCGCGGAACACGTCAACGTCCAGCCGCATTCCGGCAGCCAGGCGAACATGGCCGTCTATTTCGCCGTGCTCAAGCCCGGCGACAAGATGCTCACGATGGATTTGAGCCACGGCGGGCATTTGACCCACGGCAACAAGGCCAATTTCTCAGGCAAATTCTTCGAGATCGTTCATTACGGTGTTCGCAAGGACGACGAGCGGATTGACTATGACCAGCTCGCCGCCATGGCGCGCGAGCATAAACCGCGCATGATCACCGTGGGCGCGAGTGCGTATCCGCGCGTCATTGATTTTGCGCGCATGGGCGAAATTGCCCGCGAAGTCGGCGCGTATCTGCTGGCGGACATCGCACACATTGCCGGTATGGTGGCGGTGGGGATCCATCCCAGCCCGATGGCGCATGCGGATTTTGTGACCACCACCACCCACAAGACCTTGCGCGGACCGCGCGGCGGTTTGATTTTGTGCCGTGAAAAATTTGCGAAGGAAATTGATTCCACCGTTTTCCCCGGCATCCAGGGGGGGCCGCTGGAACATGTCATCGCCGGCAAGGCGGTTTGTTTTTACGAAGCCCTCCAGCCGGCATTCAAGGCGTATCAGGAACAAATTGTGAAGAACGCGAAGGCACTGGCCGAAGGCATGAAGCACAACGGCTACCGGCTGGTCAGTGGCGGAACGGACAATCATTTGATGCTGGTGGATGTGGGGGTGAAAAACCTGACCGGCAAGGAGTGCCAGATTGCGCTCGACGAAGCCGGTATCACCGTCAACAAAAACACCATTCCATTTGAGACCCGCTCGCCGTTCCAGGCCAGCGGCATCCGGCTGGGTACGCCGGCGGTGACGACGCGCGGCATGAAGGAGCCGGAAATGGCGGCCATTGCCGACATGATTTCGGAAGTGTTGATGGACATCAAAAACACCGAGGCGGCAGCCAAAGTCCGCACCCGTGTCCGGGAATTGACCGCTAAATTTCCGTTACCTTACTGAGGTGTGCGTGACTTGAGCCGCTAGGGAAGCGACGAAAGGAATTTGGCGAAGCCAAAGGCCCGTAAGGCCGAGTGAGCGGGGCGAACGAGTCCATTGACGGTAAAATTTCCACTGCCATATTAATGGAATTGCACTTTGCAATTCGGCCTTGGGGCGTTAAATTCTAACCATGAGCGCCAGTGAAATCATTGCGGAATTGCCGAAATTAAGTTCCGCCGAGCGATTGGCCGTGCAGAAAAAGCTGGCCGAAATCGCCGCAGAAAATTCCGTCATTGCGCTGCACGATCGCGGCATTGACGAAGCACAAGCTGCCGATTTGCGTTCCCGCCTGAAAACTTTCGCCGAGGATTGGGAACGTCCCGAAGCTACCATCTACGAGGAAGACCTGGCGCGGTGACGTGGTTCTGGTGTTGTTTCCGAATTCCAATTTGCGCACAGCCAAACGCCGCCCGGCGCTGGTTCTGCAACGCAACGAATTGAGCAACGGCCTTGCTCAGACCATCGTTGCCATGATTTCCAGCAACCTCGCGCGACGCGGCCACGCCAGTCGGGTTTTTGTGGGCCGCGACTCCACGGAAGGCAAAGCCGCCGGCCTGCGGCTTGATTCCGTGATCATGACCGACAATCTGGCGACGATTTTGGAATCGGAGATGGATTCCGTCCTCGGTCGTCTGCCACAAATGAACGCCGTAGATGCGGCCTTAAAACACACGTTGGCATTGGATTAAACACTTGCGCGAGTTGACGGCGAAGTTTCCGTTGCCTTATTGATTCCGGGTCGGCTGCGCCATGTGCTGTTGTTCGAAGCCGGTGAAGTTGCCGTCCGGTTCGATTATCAGCTGCGAATGACCGTCAGCAAAACCATAAACCTTTGCCCATTTGCCGTCATAGGTTAGCCAGGCTTGATGTTCCTGCACGACGATAGCGGATGAAGGGGTGGCAATGTTGGTCAATTGCCCCTGATAGACGATTTCAAATTCATTGCTAAAGATCTGTGCGAGATTTGTGTCCGTAAGATAACGGGCAGCTTGGTCGAAGTTTGTCGGGAATTGGCCAGTGTTGTCGTCTACATACACACGCAATAGCAGATCGGCTTGTTTGGCGTCGTTCATTTTGCGTATCGCCATCTGCCGTTGTTGTTCCTCCGGTGAAATATTCTCCGCTGACGATTGCAGGCTTTGTTTTAAATTATCCAATCTTTCCCGCAGCTTTCCGAGTTCATTCGTTTGCTGGCGCAGCATTCCTACTTCGCTGCGAAGTCGCAGCAACTCATTCATTTGCTCGTCCGTAAGTGAGTTGGCTTCGCCAATCGCTGCGAGGCGATTGGAAAGGCTTTGGTTCTCCGTTTCCAATTGCGCAATTTGCTGGCGTAATGATTCACCTTCATCGCGCAGGCGGGTTTGGGTTTGGTGTTGCAACACCAGCGCCGTGGCTGCACCAGCCACGACCAATGCGCCGATGCCGAGTTTCAATTGGGTCGCAGTCATAATTTTCAAAATGGCGAAGGCAGTTCCAGTTCCCGCCGCTGCGATGGATGTGGTCGCTAGGGTTGCCGCCAGACCTGCGGGCGCCACTTGAACGGCGTTGGCGGAAATGACAGACGCCAGCGCCGCCGCCGTGGTGATGCCGCGTTTGGCAAATATGGCACGGAGTTTTTCCAATGCGCGTTCTACGCGCATCCGCGCGGCGTTCTCGTTCAGGCCGAGTTTTGCGCCGACTTCGGCAAAAGCTCGGTTCTCGAAATAACGTAATAAAATTGCTTCGCGGTCGGTTTCCTTGAGTTCGTGCATGGCATCGTCCAACACCGGCCGGATTTCCCCCCAATCCGGCGCGCACGGAGTGACGCGCCCTACCTCGTTTTCCGGGATGGGTTCGCGCATAAATTTATCCTCGCGCTGGCGGCGGCGACTTTCCCTCCGAACCATTTTCGCGGCAGCGAAATGCGTGCTGGTGTAAAGCCAACCGGTCAGCGATTCGCGGCGGGACAGCGAACCAGCCTTCCGCGCCAGATCGGTGAAAACCGTCTGCGCCACGTCCCGCGCCAGGTGCGCGTCGCCGTTGACCTGCCGCAGTGCCGCCGAATAAACGAGATTGACGTGCCGTCGCACCAATTCGGCAAAGGCGTCTTCGGAACGGGTTCCGGCGTAACGGCCCAGCAACTCTGAGTCCGGTATCATGTTCAACTTATAGCACCCGTCGGGGCGGAAATCGCACAAGAAAAAAAGACACGGATTACACGGATTTGCACCCATTCAAACCAACCACAAATTCGTGTTAATTCGTGAAATTCGTGTCTAAAAAACGGATTTGACACGGAGGCTGAATTACGTCATTGTGTCGGTGAGTTGACTGTAAAGTTTCCCTTGCCGTATTGAGGGCCAAATGGCCTTAAATGCCTGATTGAGAAATCCATTTTGAACTTTTCCGGTCGCGGGCCGTCCAATGCGTGACTGCTCTTTACGACGCGCCAAGGACCGTCGGCAATCGAAACCATGGCCAATTCACCAATTTGATTTATGCCAAGAGTCTCAACCAGAAAAACCAAAGTGAAAACGGAGGAAACTGCCGCCGTGGTATCACCGGATTTGAACGGTGGCACGGCGCCGGAAACCGCCGTCATCGAACCGCCGCCTGCGCCCGAACCGGAATTGCAGCCGCCCTCAACGCCGGTCGAACCCACCGCCGAAGAACCGAAACTGGAGGAACGCCGCGGGCCGCAGCGCGACAAGATTGCCGCATCGTTGAACATCGCCAAATTGCAGGCGATGCAGATGAGCGAGTTGAACCACATGGCCAAGGAGCTGGGCGTGGAAAATTTCGGCACGATGCGCAAGCACGAGGTCATTTTCCACATTCTCCAGAAAAACGCCGAACGCGCGGGCGTGCTGTTTTCCGAGGGCGTGCTGGAAATCCTGCCGGAAGGTTTCGGCTTTCTCCGCTCGCAGAGCTTCAATTACCTGCCGTGCCCGGAAGACATTTATGTGTCGCCTTCACAAATCCGGCGGTTCGATCTGCAGACCGGCAACCTCATCGCCGGCCAGATCCGGCCGCCCAAGGAAAAGGAGAAGTTTTTTGCATTGCTCAAGGTCGAGGCCGTGGACGGTGAAGATCCGGACAAAGCCAAGGAAAAAACGCATTTCGACAATCTCACGCCCTTGTTTCCGGACAAGCGGTTCCTGCTCGAAACCGTGCCGGACGAGGTCAACACGCGGGTGCTGGACCTGGTCTGCCCGATTGGCAAAGGCACGCGCGGCCTGATCGTCGCGCCGCCGCGCACGGGCAAAACGGTGCTCATGCAGAAAATCGCCAACGCGATTTTGAAAAACAATCCGGAAACCTACCTGTTCATTCTGCTCATTGACGAGCGGCCCGAGGAAGTCACCGACATGGAGCGCACCTGCAAAGGCGCGGAAGTCATCAGCTCCACGTTCGACGAGCCGCCGGAACGCCACGTGCAGGTGGCCGAGATGGTCATCGAAAAAGCGCGCCGCATGATTGAGCACAAGCGTGACGTGGTGATTCTGCTCGACTCCATCACGCGTCTGGCGCGCGCCTACAACACGATTCAGCCGCACTCGGGCAAGATTCTGTCCGGCGGGGTGGACGCCAACGCATTGCACAAACCGAAGCGCTTCTTCGGCGCGGCGCGCAACATTGAGGAGGGCGGCTCGCTCACCATCATGGCCACCGCGCTGGTGGACACCGGCAGCCGCATGGACGAAGTGATTTTTGAAGAGTTCAAAGGCACCGGCAACATGGAAGTGCATCTGGATCGCGCTCTGGTGGATCGCCGCATTTTCCCATCGATCAACGTCGAACGTTCCGGCACGCGCAAGGAGGAATTGCTTTATCACCCGGACGAACTGAACCGCATCGTCCTGTTGCGCCGCGCGCTGACCGGGGTGCCGCCGGTGGAGGCGATGGAACTGCTTCTGGGCAAACTCAAGAAAACCAAGAGCAATATTGAATTTCTCCTGAGCATGGCCGCCGTGAGTTGATGGCCGGGCGCCGGGGCTGTATCACGTTGAAGCGCAGACCAACCTGGCGGCCCGGCCGCCCACAACAGATAATCGCCTAATCAATTCATTGCCGTCGAATTAGTCATCCTTCAATAACCAGCGGCAAGAAAAGTGTGTCTGCTGGTAACGACCCGGCGGACAACGCAATTCCTCCCTCGGATGGGGCAAACTTAAAACTCTTTTGATTTATCGATAACAATCCTGTCTTTCATGCCATAGAATACTAATAAAAACTAATCTTTATATAGCTATTGTATTAACATTTCTTCATTTCATTAAGACAATAAAAGTAAAGTGTTTGGCAACGGGCGGCGAGCGGTTACGGGGTAAAGGTCTAGGGTAATCACAATGAAAGAAAGCAGCCGGCTGCGCATTATGAAATGGGTTGCCCTGAAGGCCAGAACGGAAGGGTTGGCCCGCCGCTTTCTGTATCGTTTGTCCCTGTTCCGGCTTGTACCGGTTCCCGCCAGAGTCACCGTCTTTCGGAGGAGAAGGCCATGAAAATTTTTGTTGCCGGTTTGAGCTACAAGACGACGCCGGTGGAAGTGCGTGAGCGTCTGGCGGTGCATCGCTCGCGATTGTCCTGCTGCGGTTGCCGGCTGAAGCTGCGCGGCAATCTTTCCGAAGTCGTATTGCTCTCCACCTGCAATCGCGTGGAAATTTACGGCGTTAGTCCGGAACTGAATGGCAACGTGCAGCGGCTGTTCCAGGAATTGGCCGGCGGCACCTTTGATTTTTCACCTTATCTCTATGTCAAGGAAGGCGAGGAGGCGTTAAGCCATCTGTTTTCGGTGACGAGTGGATTGGATTCGATGGTGCTGGGCGAAACGGAAATCACCGGCCAGGTCAAGCAGGCCTATCTTGCGGCACAAGAGGCGAAACTCGCTGGAAAGATTTTGAATCGCGTCTTTCAGACGGCGCTGCAAGTGGCCAAGGAAATCCGGACCAGGACGGGCATTGGTCGTGGCGCCACTTCCGTGGGCAGCGTGGCGGTGGAGCTGGCTGAACGGATTTTTGACCGGGACCTGAGCGAAAAGGTCGTGATGATCATTGGCGCGGGCAAAATGGGCGAAGCCTGTGTCCGCCATCTCGCCAAGCGGGGCGCGAAGACCGTGCTGGTGTCCAATCGCTCCTTCGAACGTGCGCAGAATCTGGCGGCGGAATTTGGCGGGCGCGCCGTCAACTTTGATGAATGCCGGCAGGCGCTGGCGATGGCGGACATCGTGGTCAGCTCCACCGGTTCACCCCACACCGTTCTGCATCGAGAAGATGTCGCCTCCGTCCTTTCCGCGCGGCGCAATCGTCCGCTGTTCCTCGTGGACATTGCCGTGCCGCGAGACATTGACCCGGCGGTGCAGCAATTAAACAACGTGTTCCTGTACGACATTGACGATCTGGAAGCCATCGTGCGCGAGAACGCCAAATGCCGCGAACAGGAACTGACGCGTTGTCAGGCGATCATCGCCGAACGAACGGCGACAGTGATGGCCAGGATCACGCCAACTGCTGAAAAAATTTATGAAGCCGGCAAGCGGTCTTTCTGCCCCATCAAAGCCGTTTTGACTCCGGCGGTTTTCCAGTCCGAAACCCAATTTGCATGACCGAGACCTCCAAAAATGGAACCACAAATATGAAAATGAAATCTTCAATTAGAATTCTACCAGCGTGTCTGATGGTGGTGGTGGTGACGGCCATGGTCGCCGTGACGACCGCGAAAGCCGCCACCAGCCTCAACGGCCGGCTTATCGCCAGCCCGGTCACGCCGGGTATGGTTGGGACTACAAATTACGCGCTTCCCGCGAGCACCGAGTACTCGGGCGGCTTGACCACGGTGGGCGTGGGTCAGCCGGTCTATCTGGAAGCTGATGTGAACATCGCCCTTCCCGCTTCGGCCATCACCAATGTCTCATGGTTTTTGACCGCCAAGCCGGGCGGTTCCGCAGCCGGGCTGACGAACAGTCCGCTGGGAACCAATGTGCCGGTTTTTGATCCTTCTGACCAGCTGCTTTATCAATCGGCTGGACGCAAGCTCTTGCGCCCCGACCTTGTGGGACAATACACGGTTACAGCCGTGATCGGTACCACCAACGCAGGGACAACCAACGTGACCTTGACCATCACGGCCGGCACGTACATGGGAATCAATACTTGCACCCTTTGCCACAGCGGCGGACAAGGTGCGCCGGACATGGTGCAGCCGTGGTCCCTGACCGCCCACTCCACAATGTTTGCCAACGGAATTGACGGCGTACTGGGCAGCCACTACAGCGTCAGTTGCATCAAGTGTCACACGGTCGGTTACGACACCAATACCAACGCCGTCAACGGCGGCTTTGACGACGTGGCGGCGCAGCTCGGTTGGACCTTTCCGACCAACTTGGTTGCCAGCAATTGGACCAACATGGAAGCCAATTATCCGACCCTCGCCAATCTGGCCAACATCCAATGTGAAAACTGCCACGGCCCCGGCAGCCAGCACGCCTACTCACTCGGCAACACCAATTACATCTCGGTCAGCTTTCGCGCGGGCGATTGCGCCCAATGCCATGATAGTCCCACCGGCCACATTAAATATGCGGAATGGACGAATTCGCTCCATGCCATGGAAACCGGCCCGACGAGCGCCAACTGCACACCCTGTCACTCGGCCTATGGCTTCATTACCCGGATGGGAGGGTCATCCCTTGGTACCAATGCGCCGTTCGCGTCGATTATCTGCCAGACCTGTCACGAGCCACATGGTGCAACCTTTCCCAGCACCAATGCTCCAAATCCATACCTGATCCGGAGCCTGGCCTCTGTAACCATGGGCGACGGCACCGTTGTCAGCAATGCCGGCGAAGGACTATTGTGCTTGCAGTGTCATCACAGCCGCAACGGATCGGCGATCACCAACATTGTAAACTATCAGCTTGGGCTGCCCACTTATTGGGGCGGATCCAGCTTTGGTCCGCATGACGGTCCGCAAGGCGATATGGTTCTGGGCATCAACGCCATCACCTACGGCCAGACGATCCCCAGTTCCGCTCACCGCGATGCCATCACGAATCTCTGTGTCGCGTGCCACATGCAGGAGAACACCGCGAACACCAATGGCAGTCCCGGGTTTCTCGTAGCGGGCGGTCACACCTTTAAGATGAGCGGCATCAACAGCAGCGGGACGAATGTTGAGATGCTGGCCACCTGCCAGCAATGCCACGGTCCCATAACTTCATTCGACATGGTGGTGGAGGATTACAACGGCGACGGTGGCACCGAAGGCGTCCAGGAGCAAGTTCAGCAACTGCTCAACCAGCTTTCCACGCTGCTGCCTCCTACAAATTACGTGGCCAGCGGGAATTACGTCGGGGATGGTTTGGTGAAGACGAGCATATCGGTCAAGACGAACTGGCCGGCGCAGTTTTTGGAGGCCGCTTACAACTGGCAGTTTGTCAACAACGACGGCAGCTTGGGCATTCACAACGCTCCCTTCGCCGCCGGCTTGCTCAAGGCGTCCATTGCCAACCTGACCGGCGTGTCCGTGCCCGGCGGTCTGCCGGATTCCTGGGTGACCAATTACTTTGGCTTCGTCGGCAATCCCCTGGGTGCGCCCAACGCCATCAACAACACCAACGGCATTCCCAACTGGATGATGTATGCCTTGGGCCTTAATCCGACCCAGTCCGGCATCAGCGTCCCCGGCGGCGTGGTCTGGATGGATGGCAAGACCCTGGTTAATTCGGGAGTCACCAATACCATTGCCATCTACACGGCCGCCGAGATCGCCTTTAACACGACGCTGAACAATACGTATCAGATTCAGGGCATCGCGTCACTGAGCGGCGGCTGGCAAAACATCGGCAATCCCATCCTGGGCACGGGCAACTCGATCAGTTACCTGACCCCCACGCGGACCAATACGCAAATGTTCTTCCGGGTCATAACCAACCCGAATCCGTAACCGCAAAGAGCCAGCGGAACGTTTCATGCCCCTCCCCATTATCGGGGAGGGGGTTTTGTTGCGAAACTCTGATCGTTACGATTGATGATTGGCGAGCACGCCTTTCAATTCATTCGTAAATCGCCAATCGTAATTTTTATGGAGTCACTCCCTTGAGTTGCTTTAACGCCGCGATTTGGGTCTGAAGTTGCGCGGCAATTTGCTGAAGTTTTTCTGTTTGTTCCGCCTGTGTTTGTTGAAGGTGTTTCATGGCGGCCTGTTGTTCGGCCGCAGACTGACCGTTTTGAGCCTGAACGAGTTGTTCCTGGGCTTGCTTGACCTGAACGTCCATTTCCTTTGCCGCCGCGGCGAACTGCTTCAGTGTGGCTTCGCGGAGAATCTGCGTCCCATCCGCCAGGGACACGGAAGCAAAGTTGGGAATCGCCTGTTTTACTTCTTCAATGGTCGCGGCATCCACCGGCGGATGGCTCGCGACAAACGGCCGGGCCGGCGGATTCGCCTTGACGGCTGGTTCGTCGGGTGGCGGGTTATCCGCTTGGCCCTCCTGCCCGTTCACCTGGGTGCTTGAATTTTCCACGTTGCGATCTGGAGCGACGTGAAACCAAAGAGCGGTCGCCGCCGCACCCAGGAGAAAGGACACCAGTACGAGAATGACAATCCGAACCTGGGCTTGCTCTTTTGCTTGTGATTTTCCCGGGAAAGCAATTTTGTTTGGTGGTGTCAGTATCATGGCGTGTCTTTTGTACTTGTGCATTTCATCAGACCATTTCAGCCTGCCAAAGTTCGATGAGTGAGGCGAGGGAAATTTGTCCTCGAGACACGCCTACCACCAGTTTTTTGGCAGACACAGAGCAAATCGAGGTGAGTAAACGGCAATATCGGAATAGCTTCCCACTCATCACCGTGCGAGGCTGCGATGGAGTAAATGGACGCCCGATTTCAATTCGCAACTCGCTCTGATTCAGCAGGCTGGCCGGTCTGCGGTAGGACGATTATTACCGGGCTTCCAAGGGTGGTCAGTTATGCCGTTATGCGTGAATTGCCAAGACAAAAACATTTGCAATTTATGAATCGCACCCAAGCTTTGTTGGTCAGGCACGCAGCCGTTCTGGTTCTGGCGGCGGCCGTTTTGGTTCTGACCAGCGGGTCCGGCCGGGCGCAGGGCGTGCAGCATCTGAGCATCACGCAGCCGGGTGGGATGCCCGGACTGCCTGTGATGACGGGCATCCAACAAACCACCAACGGCATCATGCTGACGTGGGACGGGCCGTCGGGTTATTACGAGGTCTTGCATAAAATTCATCTGACGGATCCAAAATGGATCGCCCTTGGGGGCCAGACTAACCTGAACCGGACCGCCACCATCACGACCCTCAACAGCAATGATTTTTTCCGGGTGTCCGGCCCTGGTCCCCAATTTGCCGGCGTTCAAGCCTGCGCCGGATGTCACCAGGGAATTTACAGATCTCAGACGAACACGCCGCACGCTCAAGCGTTTGTGGGGCTCCAGCAAATCCATCAGGACACTAATCCGACTTGCCTGCCCTGCCATACGGTCGGTTATGGATTAATGACCGGCTTCACGAACGCCCTCCAGACTCCGCAGCTTGAAAATGTGCAATGCGAGAACTGCCACGGGCCGGCTGGCAATCACGCGGCCAATCCGGAGTTTCCCTCAACGGTCCCGCGCGTGGAATTGGCCGCACAGGTCTGCGGCGGCTGCCACAGTGCCCAACTGGCCCCCGCAGAAGTCGTTGCTCATGATCCGGTGGCTTTTTCCTTTGAGGATTGGAGCGAATCGCCACACAGCGCCGTGGTGCCGGATGTACTTCAATCCATGGCAGCTTCAACGAACAACATCAGCAGTTGCGGCCGGTGCCATTCGGGTTCCGCCCGTGAAGCCCTTTTGGAAGGCGAAAACCCCAGCGTTACTCTCACCAACGATTATGATGTCGCCATCACCTGCGCCGTGTGCCACGACCCGCATCAGACTTACGTCTGGACGAACGATTTGAACGGTGTCATCACCTTTACCAACCAACTGACCGGGAACGTTGCCATCGTCACCAACAATGTGCTGGGGGCAGTTTATACCAACCAGCTTCGCAACCCTTATGCTTCAACCAACGATTTCTACCTCACGACGTCGGACGTGTTTTCGAACAAATACAATCCCACCATCAATGTTTGCGCCCAGTGCCACAACGACCGCGGCTCGGCCTGGACCGACACCAGCCGGTCGCCTCATCACTCGCCGCAGTACAACATGCTGCTGGGCACCGTCGGCCAACTGGCGACCGGTCCCTCCCCCGGCTACCCTGCTGCGCATTCGCAACTCGAAATGCAGTGCGCCGAATGCCACCTGCAGATGGCCACGAATAATGCCAGCGGCCACACCTTCCAGGTCGCCACGTATAACCTCTGTTACAACTGCCACCCCGACCCGGCCGGGCTGGTTCAGTTTGTGACCAGCGACATTTCAAATCAAATCCAGCAGACCAAGGCTTTGTTGGACCTGTGGGCCACCAACAATTCGCCGGCGGTATTGCGGACGAACTACGGAACCTTCGCGTGGGAATACTCGACGCCGGGTGATTTGTCCCCCGGTGGAGTGGGTCCGACGAACGCGATGCAGCAGGCGATGATCACCAATGTCATCCAGATGGCCCGGTTTGATTTGTACCTGGTGTATTACGACGGCAGTTACGGTGTCCACAATGGGCCCTACGACATCGAACTTTTGCAGGCAGCCCAAAACTTTGTGGACGGCCAACTGTTTCAATGAAACCGGAAATCATTTTGCAGCGCATTTTTGAAAGAGTCCAAAGGCGGCCAGCCATTCGGAACCAATGGCTGGCGCCGGCGGGTGGCGTGGTGATTCTGCTGCTGGCCGTGATTTCCTGCAGCACCGTGCATCGCTCGGTCGTGCAGCTTCCAAAGGTTCCGGGCGCCACCTACGTCGGCTCCGACCAGTGCGACATGTGCCATGACAATCTTAATAAGGACTTTGTCACCGCCGATCATGCCCGGCTGATGGCCTCCGGCACCAACGCGTTGGACGCCGGATGCGAATCCTGTCACGGCCCATGCAGCCAGCACGTGGAATCCGGCGGTGATGTGAAACCTCCCTATACTTTCACTTCCGGCCGGGCCGAGACCAGCAGTTACGGCGCACGCCTGGCCGTTGAACCGGCGCGCTCAGAGGAGACGATTTGTTATCAATGCCATGGCGATGTGCGCGCCCAGTTTCAATTACCCATTCACCATCCGGTGCCCGAAGGCCACATGGATTGCACCGATTGCCATGACCCGCACAAAGGCTCCATTTTCCTGGGCGGCGGGACCGCGCAGCTTTCGGAAAACGAGATGTGTCTGCGCTGCCATCCTGCCGAACAAGGACCTCATGTGTTCGAACACGAAGCCATGCGGGAAGGCTGCGTTACGTGTCACAATCCCCACGGTTCCATCAATGCCAAGCTGTTGAAAGTTCGGGACTCGAATCTTTGCCTGCGTTGTCATTTCCAACAAATAAGCAATGGCGAAATCCTGATCGGAGGTTCTGATCATACGTTGCGCCTGCAACAAGGCACCTGCTGGACGGCGGGTTGTCATGAAGGCGTTCACGGTTCCCAGGTAAGCCCGTCCTTGAGGTTTTAATCAGCGTGCGAACCCCGATGAAAATAAAAAGCAGACGCTTCAGGCAATGGATTCTGGGGCACTCCACGGCATGGCTCGGCGTCTGCGGGAGCATGTATGCACTTCATGCCGCAGACACAAATACACCGGCAGCAACTCCGCCCCCATTGACTCCGGAACAGATGTTCGAGGGTGGAGCCAATACTTACACCAACTGGATTGAACTGGGCGCGGGCGGATTTATCACGTCAGGCAGCAAGGCTCAGGCAGAACAAAATCAACAAAGTTGGAACGGCCCGTTCGGCGGCATCGAGGATTTTCATTATCTTACCGGTCTGGGAACCAACACGACGCTGGCCGCGGATGGACATGCCTTGTTCAACAACCGCGATTACAAGTTGAGCCTTGATTTGGAGCGGCAAAACATCGGTTTCTTGCGCTTCGACTATGACCAGTTCCGCACCTGGGAAAATGGTGACGGCGGATTCTACCCGCCCGCAGGCACGTGGTTTCCGCTGGCGGATGATGCGCTGGCACTGGATATCGGGACCATCTCTTTTACAGGTGGTCTTCGATTGCAGAATTCACCGAATGTGCCGCAAATCACGTTCAAATACACGCACACCTACCGGAACGGCGAGGAACCTTCCACCAGTTGGGGCTACGCCCAACCGGATCCGGGCAACCTTAATGTTGTGCGCGGATTGAATCCTTCGTTTTACGCCATTGATGAGCACAGGGACATTTTCCAACTGGACGCGACCGAACACATCAAAGCCACTGATTTTGGCGCGGGACTGCGTTATGAGACCGGCAATCTGAATGACACTTTGAACAGTTCTCAATGGCCCGGGCAGCCTTTCAACCAAAGTGCAAGCGATCAATCGAGCGTCTCCTATGACCTGTTCAACGCGCACGCCTTCAGCGAAACCTGGCTCAGGGACAACCTGATGTTTTCCGCGGCTTATTCATACTCGCACTTGAACAATGATTTTACCGGCAGTTATGCCTATCAGCCCGACCTGGGTGTGCTCAACGGATTTGGTTACAACAATCTGGCCGGCGACTCCTGGGTGCAAGACCACGTGGTTGACCTGAATCTCTACGCCAAGCTCATGAAGAACCTTTCCCTCGTTCCTTCGTTGCGCATTCAAAAGGAAGACTCAGACGTGACTGCCAGCGAGCTTGAAACCTTCCAGGGAACGACGGCCACCCCTCCCAACGGCAGCAGTGATCAAAACGATCTGGAGGTGAGCGAACGTCTGGACCTGACCTACACCGGCATTACGAACTGGGTCCTTTATGCGCGCGGTGAATGGACCGAAGGAAACGGAAATTTGACCCAGAACGGAGGGCTGATTCCGATCAATGGCAACACCGAATTCCAATCCGTCCTGAGCCGGATTGATGACAACCGGCTCTTCCAAAAATACAGCGCCGGTGTCCGATGGTATCCGCTTTACCGCGTCAGCCTGGACGTTGGCGGTTACTATCAAGTCCACGACTACAACTATAATAGCACGCCGAACAATAGCCTTTCCTATAGTTACCCCGGCTTTCTCGCCATGCAAAACTTTGAGACGTATGACGGGAACACGAGATTGACGCTGAGGCCGTGGCAGAATGTCTCCATCGTTGGCCGTTATGAGTATCAGTTGTCCACTATCCATACGGAACCGGATCCGATTTCAGGCCTGGGCGAGACGGAATCTTCAAGAATGGTCAGCCATATCATCGGCGCGGATGCCAGTTGGTCGCCATGGTCCCGGTTGTCCCTGACCGCCGGTTTTAATTATGTTCTGAGCAAAACCACCACTCCCGCGTCGGACTATATTCCGAACGGTTACAACGCTGCACCAATCCTTGCCGCGCAGAACAATTATTGGATGGTGAACTTTACCTCGGATTTCGTCGTGGACGACAAGACCGACCTCAATGTGGGCTATTACTATTATCAAGCCGACAACTACGACAACAACGCCACCGTGGGAGTCCCTTATGGCGTCGGAGCGAAGGAACACGCCGTCACCGCGGAAATTGTGAGACGACTCACCGAGAAACTTCGCCTGACGTTAAAATCCGGCTATTACCACTACACCGACGACACATCCGGCGGGAACAACAACTTTGACACGTTCCTGATCTTCGCCAGCCTGCAATACCGGTTTTAATTGTCGCCTCGAAAAGTAAAAGGGTTGGAGTGTGGAAACGGCGCGTGAATTTTTCGCTTCAACGCTTGAACGTTTTAACTCTTCAACGACCGAAAAGGCTGTAACAGGCACAAAATTGTCGTCCCCGTCCCACCAACAACCAGATTGACAATGCGGTCAGGAGGAAATTCTCCAGGAGCTTGCGGCAAATAAATTCTTCACCGGTGCCGCAGCCGCAATCGAACTTCACCGCACAGAAGGGGATGTTTTGGGCCGCGTGCAGCAGCTGGGCGCGATGGAACACCAACAAGGTGAACGGCACCAGCATGGCCGCCAGGGTCAGGGCCGTCCCGCGCACCGCAACACCGGCCAGCAAAAACAACCCGCAAAAGATTTCGAACCACGGCAATAATGCGGCGATGAAGTTTAAAAGCAGCGCGTTCTGTGTCAGGTCGTACTGGTGCATGAGTTTCAAAAAATCGACGGGGTGCAACGCCTTGGTCAGGCCCAGATAGAGGAAAGCCGCACCCAGCAACCATCGGGCCAGCACGGTGAAAAGGTTGATGACGGCAGCAGTAGTTCGGATGGGGTGATCGTTTGTCATGGAATGGCGATGCTCAAGTTACCGCTGTTTCGCTCACCGATTTCGACCTGCTGGTGGTTGTTGGTCCAATCCGTGATTCCGCCAGCATAGACGAAAATTTTCCGGTTCGAAATCCCGACGTCTTTCAGCAAAAGGGCCGCCGTCTCGCTGTCGCCGCAATTGCCGCCGTTACAGTAAACCACGATTCGTTCCGCCGCCTGGCAAACCGGAAGCACCGTGGGAAAATAACCTTCCGGACGATACGGATCGAATTGATAAGCCCCGGGGATGTGCCCCTGGCGATACTGCAGGTCGTCACGGGCATCAACGAATATGACACCTGGTTTTAAATGGGAGTCGTGGAAGAGTTGCACCGATTGCGGGCCATCCACCAATTGCAACCCCTGCTGCTTCATCTGCGCGGCAAGCATGTCCCCAGGCATCGGCGGGGCTGGATTCTGGCCGGACGCGGTGCGCAGAGAAGTGAGGTTGACAGCCACCTGAACCACGCTATTGGTTTCGGCTGGAAAATAGTTTCGGGTGAGCGCCAAGCCCCGCGGAGAAATTCGATTGGCGGCCAACGCGAAGATGCCGCCGATCACCGCCACAAGCATGGCTTCCAGCAAAATCCTTCCGACCGTGCTTCGGCGGTTCGCCACTTTAGTCCGGACAGGTTGCTCTTTCATATAAAACCGGCTGCCAGCGCGAACCGTGTCGGCTTACAGAAAGTCATTTTTTCGCGTCCAGCGCAAGCGATTGCTCAGCCCGACAAACACCTTGTCCGATAATACGATTACTTAGGTTGATTTGATTTGATTGAATAATAAACTTTCATTGTTTAGTCTGAACCAATTTCCGGGTAGTAAAGGGCAATCGAGGGGTGGCACGGTTTGAGTTCATCTCTAGATTGTAAGGGCGATGAAGCTGTAGGAAATACCCGCGGTTGGTCGGCAAATCAAAGTCCCGACGGACAATGGGTGGCCGGCTGAGGCTGACGTTTAGTTTGACAAAACCGTGCAAGGCTTCTTTAGTAAAGAGATTATGAAAATGAAAGTTAGACCTCTGGTAAAAGCAACCGCCTTGGCCTGCCTGTTCGCCGGCGCGTTGTGCTGGCCCGCCGCGGCCGGCGATGTCACCGCAACCTGGAACATGAATTGCGCCGCCTGCCACGGCAAGGATGGCAAGGGCCAGACGCCGATGGGGCGCAAGTTCGGGATCAAGGATTTGACCGACGCCAAAGTCCAGGCTGCCCTGACCGATGACCAGGCCATCAAAGACATCAAGGAAGGCGTCACTGAAAACGGCCAGACCAAAATGAAGGCGTTCGCCGACAAGCTCAGCGACGACGACGTCAAGGCCCTGGTCGCGCACGTCCGGTCGTTCAAATCGGCGCAATAGAACGCCTTTTAGTTCCGCTCATCGGACGCCAGAAGCAAACCGAGACGCCAAAGCAAAGCAGGCGTGGGCTGGTTCCTTTGTGAAGTGTTGTCGTGCTTCAAATCTGTGGAGTTCGAACACACCGCTTGACTTCAGTCACCTCACACCGACGTACCGGCAAGTCGTCGCCCCGGACCGGGCAGGATGGACTTTCACAGAACCCAAATATCACGTTGCCCCGGGGAAATCATTGCGGGGCACGCCAACCCAGGAAAATGTGCCGGTGTCTTTTATAATAATCTTGACTGATAGAGTGACGTATATTAATCACTTTTTATTGTTATATGTAAATCAATTTTTGCATAGTAAAGAACAAGGGAAGGTAAGCATTCTTCATCCTTTTGGAGGACTGTTTTACACATGAAAACTGAGTCAGGTCAGCGATGGTCGGTAAACGGCTCAAATGCTCCCGTGGGTGAGAATGAGACCGGGCGCGCTGATTTTCGAACAACAAAAGTCGCTAAAAAAGCTGAATAAAAATATTAGTGAAACATTAGTGCTATGAAGACTCCAATAAAAATGATAGTGGTCGCGTCCCTGTTGGTGGGTGCGGCTGGCTGGACCGCGGTTGCGGGTGATGCTCAGCAAAACTGGGACAAAAATTGCGCCATGTGCCATGGCAAGGACGGCAAGGGACAAACCACGATAGGCCGCAAGCTGCAGATCAAGGACTTTACCGACCCCAAAGCCCAGGCCTCCTTCACGGACGACCAGGCCACCAAGGCCGTCAAGGAAGGCATCACCCAGGACGGCCAGCTCAAGATGAAGGCCTTTGGCGACAAATTGAGCGACGACGAAATCAAGGCTCTGATCGCTCACGTGCGCAGTTTAAAACCGTAACGCGGGTTTAGGACCGCCCAAACCATGCGCCGCTTCAGATTGCCACCGCAGATTCTCCGGCTGGTGTTATTGACCCTGGGCATCGTGGGAACCTATCTGTTCGCGCGCACACTGCTCGTGCCCCAGTCCTTCGGAGAATACGGATGGTATCGCGGAGCGGCGCTGGAGGAAATCGCCTCGCGCACACCGGTCTTTGCCGGAAAAAAGGCGTGCGATGAATGTCACGCCGACATCCAGCACAAGCTCGACCAATTCGAACACAAGACCCTTTCCTGCGAAGCCTGTCATGGCGCGAATCGCGAGCACGCGCTCAATCACGACGTGGTGCCGATGAAAGTGGCGGGCAGTCTCTGCCTGCGCTGTCACGAGGCCAATCCGTCGCGGCCCGCCTGGTTCAAGCAAATCGTCGTGAAAAATCACTACGGCGACAAGTGCACCGATTGCCACCTGCCGCATCAACCCAGCCAAAGCCCATGAAAACCCTGTTCAATCGGCGCGGCGCGCTCGCCCGCATGGGCGCGGTCCTGGCGGGCGTGCTGGCGCTTCCCGTGGCGCGCACCGCCAAGGCGGCGGTGCAAAATTTCTTCACCTCTTCCGGCGCGCCCAAGGGATACGACCCGACCGAACACAAATGGCTGATCTGTCTTGACGCCACCAAATGCATCGGTTGCGGTTTGTGCGCCGAGGCGTGCAAAAAGGAAAACGACGTTCCGATGGGTCCTTATTATCGCACCTGGGTCGAGCGTTACATCATCACCAAGCCGAAACCCGGTTCGGCGGAAACGCGCGGCGAAACGCTGGTGGACTCGCCCGAGGGTGGCATGCACGGCTTTCCGGAGTGTCCGGTGCCGCCTGACCAGATCGAGCAATCGTTCTTTGTGCCCAAGTTGTGCAACCTGTGCGAACACCCGCCCTGCGTCCAGGTGTGCCCGGTGGGCGCCACGTTCAAGGCGCCGGACGGGGCGGTTTTGATTGACAAGAATTACTGCATTGGCTGTGCATTTTGTGTTCAAGCCTGCCCGTATGGCGCGCGGTTCTTAAGCCCGGTCACCCACACGGCCGAAAAATGCACGCTGTGCTACCATCGCACCACCCGGGGCTTGAAGCCGGCTTGTGTGGAAATTTGTCCGGCGGAGGCGCGCATTTTCGGCGACCTGAAAAATCTCGCGCCGGACGATCCGCTTCGGAAATTTTATGAAAGCAACCGGACGCAAGTGCTCAAGCCGCATTTGGGAACCGGTCCGCGCGTCCTGTACGCCGGGCTGGATGAGGAGGTAAGATGACAACCGAATTGACGAATAGCGTGGCGGAAGCGATCCCCACCTTTCAAGGTTATGTGTATCCCAATGAAGCCACCCTGCACCCGGTCTGGAGCACGCTGATTGTCATTTATCCCTACATCACCGGACTGGTGGCGGGCGCCTTCATCATGGCTTCGTTGGTGCGCGTGTTCAATGTCAAGGCGCTGGCGCCGGTGTATCGGCTTTCGATGTTGACCGCCTTTGCCTTTCTGCTCTGCGCGCCATTGCCACTTTTGTTCCACCTGGGGCATCCCGAGCGCAACTACGAAATCATGATGACACCGCACCTGACTTCGCCCATGGCGGTTTTCGGCTTTGTTTATGCCTGGTATTTGATGGCGGTCCTGCTGCTGGAACTGTGGTTTGATTTCCGGCAGGACCTGGTGAAATGGTCAGAAGTCACTTCCGGCTTTCAGGGCGTCCTCTATCGGGCGCTGACCCTGGGTGTGACCGATGTGTCGGAGCAAAGTGTGCGGCTGGACATGAAGATGGAGTGGATCCTTTCGATTGTCGGAATTCCATCAGCCTTTTTGTTGCACGGCTATGTCGGTTTCATTTTCGGCTCCATCAAGGCCAATCCCTGGTGGGGCAATGTGCTGATGCCGATCATGTTTATTCTGTCCGCCATCGTGTCAGGCATCGCCCTGTGCGTGTTCAATTACCTGGTCCTGACCTGGATTCGCCGCAAGACCGTGGACATGCGCTGCCTGGACACGATGGCGATGTTTCTCTTCTACGCGCTGGTGGTGGATGCGGTCGTTGAAACTTTGGACGTGCTGCATCGTGGTTTCGCGGCGGAGGAAGGGTTCGCGGTTTTGCAGACCATGATCCGCGAGAAACTTTTTTACACGCTGAACCTCGGCCAGGTTATCATCGGCACGTTGGTGCCGCTGTTGCTGCTGGGGTCGCTCCAACTTCTGCGCCGGCGCGTGCCGGAGCTGGTCCGGCGGCGCATGATTTTCGGCAGCGGAGCGATGATCCTGATCGGCGTGCTGGCCATGCGCTGGAACGTGGTCATGGGCGGCCAGTTTTTCTCCAAGAGCCTGCGCGGCGTGATGAGTTACAAAATGGAGTTTGCCGGACAGGAAGGCTGGCTTATCAGTGCCGTCATTATGTGCCTGCCGTTCGTCATTCTGACGGTGCTGGTGAAACTGTTTCTGTCCGAACGTCTGCCCTCCAGCGAGCCTCCAGCGCACGGTAGCAGCGCGGCGTAACCGCCGGCAGCCGCGTCGCCCGCCCGTAGCAGGTCAGGGAACTCCCCAGCGTTCAGGTTTGCCAAAAATGTTGTTCTTTTGGCAAGATAAGCCGCGCCAGTTCCAATGAAACCTATGAAATTCCTGGTGTGAAGGATGGGAATGTCCATCCTTTCTCCTGCTCACAAAAATGATGGTGGTGACAGCCGGCCTGGAAACATCCGGCAGTGAAAGAGAAAGTGTGAATCGGTGAACCCTGCGGCATGAAAGAAGCAACACGATTTTGATCGCGTATTGGATATGAACAAAGAAAACCAGGAATCAAAGGTTCCGCAGCGGTCTTTGCTGCGCAACTGGCTAAGCCTGAGCGGATTGGTGATGGTCGTCGGCGCGCTCTTCTCGTTTTTTCAGTTGTTCATTCTGGATACGGTGGCGCACTTTTCGAACCCCTACATCAGCATCTTGACCTGGATGGTGGTGCCCGCCTTTCTGGTTCTTGGATTGTTTCTAACGGTGATTGGGGAGTTGCGCGAGCGACGCCGGCGGAAGGGAGCCGCTTCCTTGATTTCCATGGTTCAAGTTGACCTCTCCCGTCCGCGCGACCGGCGCAACATGGCGATCTTCCTTGTCGGGGCCGTGCTGTTTCTTCTCCTTTCGGCCGTGGGCAGCTACAACTCCTATCAGTTCACCGAATCGGTGGAGTTCTGCGGGGAAACCTGCCACACGGTGATGAAGCCGGAATTAACCGCCCACGCGCTGGGGCCGCACGCACGGGTGGCCTGTGCGGAATGTCATATCGGGCCAGGCGCAAGCTGGTTTGTCCGTTCCAAACTTTCCGGCTCCTACCAGATTTACGCGACCGCCTTCGCCAAATATCCGCGTCCCATTCCCACGCCGATTAAAAATTTGCGTCCCGCCCGTGAAACCTGCGAGCAATGCCATTGGCCAAGGCAATTCATCGGGAACCTGGATCAAACCTTTCATTATTTTATGAGTGATGCCTCAAATACGCCTTATGCGGTGCGCATGGTGCTCAAAGTTGGCGGGAGCGATCCCTTGTCCGGCCTGGTGGGCGGCATTCACTGGCACACGTCAACCAGCAACCGGGTGGATTATGTCGCGACCGATCCGGCGCGGCAGATCATCCCCTGGGTGCGGATGACGGATGCGGAGGGCGTGGTGACCGTCTATCGCACGCCCAGCTTCACCAACAACGTCAGCCAGGACCAAGTTCGCACCATGGATTGCATAGACTGCCACAATCGTCCTTCCCACCGGTTTATGTCTCCCGACGGCGCGATTGACCTCGCGCTTTCCCTCGGCCAGATAGACCGCACGCTGCCCTGGATTAAAACCAACGTCGTTTATGTCCTGACCCGCCCATACCATACCGACGTGGAAGCCCGGGAAGGCATCGCCACTTTCCTGGCCGGACGTTATCCCGATGACCCGCGCATCCATCAGGTGATTCCCGTCGTGCAACGGATTTATGACAACAATTTCTTCCCGGAAATGAAATCTAATTGGAAGGCTTATCCGGACAACATCGACCACCTGATGTGGTCCGGCTGCTTCCGCTGCCATGACGGCAATCACAAATCCCCAGCCGGCGGCGTCATCACGGATAATTGCAATGCCTGCCACGTCATCCTGGCGCAGGGCAGCGGGCCGGAGCTGCAGCAATTAACGCCCGAGGGCCAACCATTCAAACATCCGGGCGGCGATTCCGACAACACCTGCAATGAATGTCACGATGGTACGTTGTAGCCGGCGTGGGCAACCCGGACGATTCACCGGCGGGATGAAATGATTAACCTCGTCGTTGGGCGTTTTTCCCGTTCATTTTGCACGTTGCTCTTGCCATTCCATTGGGCCGTGCATAAATTTTTAAGATGAGTCGGTTAATTTTGTCTTCCTACGGTGCACGGCGCAGGAACCGGACGTGGCCGCTGCTGCTGATCGCCGCGACGCTCGCCGGTTGCGGCCGTGATAATGTCAAAGTCTATCGTCTCTCCAATGACGATTCTTCCTCGGCTGCCCCGCCGCCCAATGCGACCGCCACGGCCGTTCCTGATCAAAGTGGAAACAACGCGGCGCAACCGCAGTTGCAGTGGACGCTGCCGGCGGGTTGGACGCAAGTTGCGCCCGGCGAAATGAGCATTGCTTCGTTCAAAGTGTCCGGCCCGAATGGTGCGGAGGCCGACGTGAGTGTGGTGCCGTTGCCCGGTATGGCCGGCGGGGACACCGCCAATGTCAATCGCTGGCGCGGGCAGATGGGTTTGGCAGCAGCGACGGCGGATGAACTGCAAAAAATGGCCGAAGCGGTCCAGGTTGGCGACCAATCAGCGACGCTGTACGACCTCGTCGGCAGCGACAACGCCAAACGCATCCTGGGCGTGATCCAACAGCGCAGCGGTACGACGTGGTTTTTCAAAATGACCGGTGACGCGACGCTTGTGGAGCAACAGAAACCGCAGTTCACAGCCTTTCTCAAATCACTGACATTCACAGCAGCGTCGCAATCGGCGGCCTTGCCACCCGGACACCCGGACATTGGTGGTGCGGACCAGAATGCGCCAATGATGCCGGCGGACTCCACCGGCGCCGGTAAACCAGCCTGGACGGTGCCGACCGCCTGGCAGGCCGTGCCCGCGTCACAGTTTCTCCTGGCCGAGTATTCCATTGCCGGTGCGAACGGCACCAAAGCGGAGGTGAATGTGGCTGAGTTGAACGGGAGTGGCGGCGGCGTGCTGGCCAACGTCAACCGCTGGCGCGGGCAAATCGGTCTGGATCCGGTGGATGAAACCGGCTTGGCCAAAGTAACAACAACCCTGAACGTGGCCGGTGGCCAGGCGACATTGGTGGACATGACGGGTAACGACATGTCCGGCCAGTCCACCCGGCTCGTCGCTGCTATCGTGCCGATGGACGATCAAACGTGGTTCTATAAATTGGCGGGCGACGCGCAAGTGGTGGCCGGCCAAAAGGACGCCTTCACCAAATTCGTGCAGACGGCGAGGTATTCCAATGCTCCTTGACCGGCTCATCAAATTTTTCACGTCGCTGCGGCTGACGGTTGTCCTTCTGGTGTTGTCCCTGGTGCTCGTCTTCGCCGGCACGCTCGGCGAGGTGCATCTGGGGCTTTACAAGGCGCAGACGGAATTTTTCCGCAGTTTCTTCATCTATTGGCATCCGGCGAATGCGGCCTGGAAAATTCCGGTTTTCCCCGGCGGTTATCTGCTCGGCGGGCTTCTGCTCTTTAATCTCGTTGCCGCGCACATCAGCCGATTCAAATTGACCCGCGACAAAATCGGCCTCTGGATCATTCACGCCGGATTGATCTTGCTGATTCTTGGCCAGCTCGCCACGGACATGTTCGCGGTGGAAAGCCAGATGCATCTGCGCCAGGGCCAGATGAAAAATTATTCCGAGTCCGACCGCCTGGATGAACTGGCCATCAGCGACGTCACGGACCCAAAGCTCGAAACCGTCGTGGCCATTCCCGAACGGTTGCTGGCCAAAAAGGGCGACGTTCGCAATGACCAACTGCCGTTCATAGTGCGCGTAAAGGAGTTTTACGCCAACTCATTGTTGTCCACCAACGCCGCACCCGGCTTCGTGCGGGTGAACGCGGGTTCCGGTCTGGGTTTCGCCTTATGGTGGCAGCAGGTGCCGCGGGAGACGGCCATGGACCGCCGCGACGTGCCGTCGGCGCTCGTGGAAATCGTGACGCCCCAGGATTCGCTCGGCACCTGGCTGGTGTCGGATTGGCTGGAGCAACCGCAGAAGTTCACCGCCAAAGGGCGCACCTATCAGTTGCAATTGCGGCCGGAACGCTTTTACCTGCCGTTCAGCCTGCGTTTGCTTCAATTTCACCACGATGTCTATGAAGGCACAGACATCCCCAAAAATTTTTCGAGCCAGTTGCTGCTGAACCGCCCGGACACCGGCGAGCGCCGTAATGTGCTGATTTATATGAACAATCCGCTGCGCTACGACGGCCGGACTTTTTATCAGGCGAGCTTCGACACGGACAACCAGGGCACCGTTCTCCAGGTCGTGAAAAATCCCGGCTGGCTCACGCCGTATCTGGCATGTATTTTGATTGCGACCGGAATGGTCGTGCAATTCCTGTCGCATCTGGTTCCCTTTTTGAGAAGGAGGAGGCAATGAATTTACGATTTACGATTTACGATTTACGATTAGGCAAAGCATTTCCACGGCGAAAATCATCCTCGTTCTCGTCCTCCTCCTCGCGCTCGATGCTATGAAAAAAATCATTCCATGGATCGTGGTGGCGATATTCGCCGCGTGGGTTTTGTCCACGCTGCATTACCCACCCGAAACCAGCTTTCACATGCGCGATTTTGGCCGCCTGCCGGCATTGCTGAACGGGCGCGTCCAGCCGCTGGATTCCGTGGCGCGCAATACCCTGCTGCAAATCCGCGAGCGGCAGAGCGTCGGCGACCTGAGTGCCACGGCCTGGCTGATGGAAACGATGATGAAGCCCGAGGCGGCGGACAAGCTGGATGTCTTTCGCATTGATAATCTGGAATTGCTCAACCTGCTCCAGTTGCCGGAGTCGCAAAAGTATTATTCTTTCAATCAAATTCAGCCGCACCTCGACGACATTTCCCGGCAGGCGCAACGCATCAACAATGTCGAGGATGCCAACCGCACGGCGTTTGAGAGCCAATTGCTGAAGCTCGAGAACGCACTGGACATTTACCAACGGTTGAAGCTCAGCCTCTGTCCGCCGGGCACGACGGATTTCGCGGGGCAACTGGCGGCGTATGAACAGGCCATCCCCGCCGGCGTGGCTGCGGCCCAGGCGCGCGAAGCCGGCAAAAAGTATGATCAGGCGGCGTTCAACCGGTTGCTGGATTTTCTTTCCAGCTACAACGACCTGTCGAAATACGCCTATCCACTCATGGTACCGCCGGCCACGGACGCCAAATCGCGTGCCGACTGGCAAAATATCGGCCAGAGCCTGATGAGCGTCGTTCACGGCAACGACCTCAGCCCGGCGGTGACGGATTACGCCGCCATGGCCACCGCCTATAACCAGGACCAGCCTGCCGCCTTCAACCAGGCGCTCGATGATTACCGCCGCTGGCTCGGCGAATGGTTTGTACCGGAAAAGCGTCAGGGCGTGCAGGAATTTTTCTTCAATGAATTCGAGCCGTTCTACAAGGCAATCGTGATTTACGTGACGGCATTCCTGCTGGCAGTCATTGCGCTGCTGACCTTCGCGGTGGCGCCCAAATGGTCGGAAGTCCTGCGGCGCTCGGCGTTCTGGCTGGTGGTGCTCGGTGGCGTCATTCACACGTTCGGATTGGTATTTCGCATGTGGCTCGAAGGCCGGCCGCCGGTGACGAACTTGTATTCGTCGGCCATTTTCATCGGCTGGGGCTGCGTGATCCTGGGTATCATTTTGGAGCGTGTTTTTGCCGTCGGCCTGGGCAGCGCCGTGGCGTCGTTCGCCGGTTTTGTCACATTGGTCATTGCCCACAACCTTTCGATGGACGGGGACACGATGGAAATGCTCCGCGCCGTGTTGGACACAAATTTCTGGCTGGCGACCCACGTCGTGGTCGTCACGCTCGGCTACGCTTCGACGTTCATGGCCGGCTTGCTCGGCGTTACGTACGTGCTGCTCGGCCTGTTCACGCCGTTGCTGAAATACAAAGCGGGCGACCTGGAACTGGGCAAGGTACTGGTGAAAATGGCTTACGGCATTGTCTGTTTCGCCGCGCTGTTCAGCTTCACCGGCACGGTCCTCGGCGGCATCTGGGCCGACCAGTCGTGGGGCCGGTTTTGGGGCTGGGACCCGAAGGAAAACGGCGCGCTTATTATCGTGTTGTGGAATGCAGCCATTCTGCACGCCCGCTGGGGCGGCATGATTCGTGAACGTGGCCTGATGAACATGGTGATTTTCGGCAACATCGTGACGAGCTGGTCGTGGTTCGGTGTAAACATGCTCGGCATCGGCCTCCACAGTTACGGTTTCATGGCCGCCGCATTCTGGTGGCTGCTCGCCTTCGTCGTGAGCCAGATTGCGTTGATCCTGCTCGGAATGTTGCCAACCGGGATGTGGAGAAGCTTCCGGACTCCGTCGGGGCCGGCGGGCGCCTGATTCCACGGCCACAGGGAAAACCGCAGAGAGGCCTGCCGGTTCGCCGGAAAAATGGGCGTGACAACGATGCAAATTTCGACATCGTGCGGATAATCATTATGAATCTCAAAATTCGTTCCGATTCCGCGACCGGTTTCAAGCGCCTTCAACGTCGGCCGGAAAATGTTTTAAAACTTCTGCCTTTGATGTTGTGCCTGACTGCCTTGCTCGTCGGCGGCGCCACTTCATGTACGAAACAGCCAACTATTAAGTCGGGTGGTCCTGTTATGGCTAAGACAACGTCACCCGCACCCGCGTATCCCGTTGAAGATTTAGTGCAGTACGTCAGGCCCTTGTGCGGCACCGCTGCGGACGGAGACCTCTATCCCGGTGTCTCAGCGCCTTTCGGGATGGTTCAATGGAGTCCGGACACGGGGTCGGGCCGGCATTGCGGCGGTTACACGTATGAAGATTCAAGCATCTGCGGGTTCAGCCTGGATCACCTCAGCGGTGCGGGCTGCACTTACGGTGGCAATTTCGCCTTCATGCCGGTCCCGAGCGCGCCGACCGATTCGCCCGGCGCCAGCCATACGGCTTTCGTCGCCGCGTTTTCCCATGACACCGAGAAAACCGCGCCCGGCTTCTACGCCGTCACGCTGGAAAATGGTATCAAGGTGGAGTTGACGGCGACGGAGCGGAGCGGTTTTGGCCGGTTTACTTACCCGGCCGGCAACACCGCCACCATGGTCATTAACGCCGCCAGTGCAGTCAACGGCGTCAGAGCATCGGCCATTCAAATCAACCCTGCCCAACATGAAATTGCCGGCTGGGCAATCGGCGGGCATTTCTGCGGCGGGCCGGACGAAGGGCGGACTTATTTCTGCGCCATTTTCAACCAGCCCTTCGCCGGTTATGGCACGTGGGGCGATGCCACCCTGAACAACGGCGGCACGAACAGTGAAGGCCGGGCCGCTGGTGCAATCCTGAGTTTCAATCCAACGGGAGATCGGATGGTGCTGGTCAAAGTGGGAATCTCCTATGTCAGCATCGCCAATGCGCAGGCCAACCTGGAGGCGGAAAATCCGTTGTCCGCTTTTTCATCGAAGGATTTTGACCAGGCGGCGGCCAGGGCCGGTCAGATTTGGAATTCGTTTCTGAACAAGATTCAAGTCAGCGGTGGCACAACGGCGGAGATGGAAACCTTTTATTCCATGCTCTATCGCGTCCTGCTCGGTCCCACCATTTGTTCGGATGCCAATGGCGACTACATGGGCTACGACGGCCAGGTGCATCACTCGGCAGGTCACCGCACGCAATACGCCAATTTTTCGGGTTGGGACATTTACCGCAGCGAAAGCCAGTTGCTGGCCATGCTGGACCCGCAACGTGCCAGTGACATGGCGCAATCGCTGTTGCTGGATTATCAGCAAGGCGGCGCGTTCCCCCGCTGGGGTGTGCCGAATGAAGACAGCGGTGTCATGATGGGCGACCCCGCCGCACCCATCATCGCCGACTTTTATGCTTTCGAGGCGACAAACTTTGATGCCCCGGCCGCGCTGGCCGGCCTGGTCCGCGCTGCGACCGATCCCTCGGTCCGCGCCCCGCGTACCCGCACCTACGAGCGCGATGCTCTGGCGGATTACCTCAAGCTCGGCTACGTGCCGGAACATCAGCGCGGCGGTTACGGCAACGTTTCCATGACCCTGGAATATGTCTCCGCCGATTTCGCGCTGTCGCAATTCGCGCAGGCGCTCGGCGACGACGCCGACAGCGCCATGCTCCTGCGCCACGCGCAGAACTGGACCAATCACTTCAATCCGCAATCCGGCTACCTGGAAATGCGCCGGCGGGACGGTTCCTGGGCGCCCGGGTTCCGGCCCGACGTTGAAGGATATGACGACAATCAGGC
This sequence comes from Candidatus Limnocylindrales bacterium, assembly GCA_035604955.1. Lineage (GTDB taxonomy): Bacteria > Verrucomicrobiota > Verrucomicrobiia > Limisphaerales > UBA11358 > UBA11358. The sequence goes on from DATNHM010000041.1 coordinate 80,802, forward strand.
CTACGTGGAAGGCACCGCCGCGCAATATCTCTGGATGGTGCCATTCAACTTGAAGACGCTTTTTGAACTGATGGGCGGCCCGCAGAAGGCCAGCGCGCGCCTGGACCAATTTTTCACCGGGTTGAACGCCGGTGTGAATTCCGTCTATGCGTATCTGGGCAACGAACCGTGCCTCGAAACGCCCTGGGAATACTGCTTTCTGGGACAGCCGTACAAAACCCAGAACGTCGTGCGCCAGGCGTTGACGCAACTCTTTTCCGCCGCTCCGCTCGGTTATCCCGGCAACGATGACCTCGGCGAAATGTCGTCCTGGTATGTCTTTGCCGCCCTCGGCATGTATCCCGAACTGCCCGGCTCCGACGTGCTCGTGCTGGACAGCCCGTTGTTCCCCAAAGCCGTGCTCCACCTGCAAACCGGCGACATCACCATCCTGGGCCAGGGCGCCGCTGCCAACGCGCCTTACGTCCAAAGCTTGACTGTGAACGGCCAGCCTTGGAACAAGCCATGGCTGCGACTCTCCGACATTGCGCGCGGCACGCTCACCTATACGCTTGCCACCACGCCGAACACCAACTGGGGCAGCGATCTTTCCGACGCGCCTCCGTCGTTTACCGGCGAACCCGGCCCTTAGGCCCCGGGGGCGTATTTTGACACTGTTTTTGATTTTGGCTGGAAACATCGCGCTGCGATGTCCCCGCCCGCGCAGAGCAGGCGGAACGAGCGTGGCAACCCTCACGCGGGGAGTTGCGCCGCTGGACGCGGCGCGGACAGCGCAGGTGCCGTCCCTACCAAGAACAATTCCAAGATGGACCCTCCCACCGGTGGAGCAACGTCACCGCCGTTGTCAAACGGCGGAATCTGCTGTAACGTGTCGGCAACCGCGGTCATCGCCAGCCGCCGGTGAACGTAACGCCCGTCACTTAGTCAAATGGGAATATTGATGAAGAACAACAATGGACGGCAACCACGACTCCTGGGTTTAAGCCAGAAACCATGAAAACCACTCAACAGTTGCATGACCTGGGCCAGAGCCTCTGGCTCGACAACATCACCCGCGACCTGCTCAACCAGGGCACGCTCCAGCGTTACCTCGACGAATTCTCAGTGACGGGCCTGACCTCCAACCCGACCATCTTTGACCACGCCATCAAGAACAGCCGCGCGTACGATGACGCGATTCTAGAAGGTCTGGAGCGTGGCCGGTCCGGCGAGGACCTCTTCTTTGATCTGGCGCTGGACGACCTGACCCGGGCCGCCGATCTGTTCCGGCCGGTGCACGACCGGACCAACGGCGTGGACGGCTGGGTGTCGCTGGAGGTTTCGCCGTTGCTGGCGTATGACACGGTCAGCACGATTGCCGCCGCCCGGGAATTGTCCGCCCGGGCAGGCCGACCCAACCTGTTCATCAAGATTCCCGGAACCAGGGAAGGGCTGCCGGCCATCGAGGAAGCCATTTACGCCGGCGTACCGATCAACGTGACCCTCCTGTTTTCGCGCGAGCAATATCTGGCCGCGGCCGAGGCCTATCTGCGCGGCATCGAACGGCGCATTGCCGCCGGGCTCAATCCGCAAGTCGCCTCGGTAGCGTCCGTGTTCATCAGCCGCTGGGACGCGGCGGTAACGGACACGGTTCCCGCGGAGTTGCGCAATCGGCTGGGCATCGCCATCGCCGGCCGGACTTACAAAGCATACCTCGAACTGCTGGGCCAACCACGCTGGCAACGCATCTTCAACGCCGGCGCCCGCCCCCAACGGCTGCTCTGGGCAAGCACCGGAACCAAGGACCCCAAGGCATCCGACATTCTTTACATCAAGACCCTCGCGGCGCCGTTCACGATTAACACCATGCCCGAAGTCACCTTGAAGGCACTCGCCGACCACGGCGAAATCGGCCCGCTCATGGCCCCCGATGGCGGTGACAGTGAAAAGGTATTGGCGCAATTCGCGCAGGCCGGGGTAAACGTGGACAACCTCGCCGCCCGTCTGCAAGACGAAGGCGCGAAGGCGTTCGTGAAATCGTGGAACGATTTGCTCGCGGTCATCGCCTCCAAGAGCGCCGCGCTGCAAGCCGCTTAGACCTTTTAAAAGAATCTGTAGCCGCCGACGTTAGGGCGTGTTGCCCAAAAGAAATGGAGAACACCAAAGGTGGGGCGCGTCACTCCGTGCGCGCCGCTGAACCGTCAAAAACCAACCAATATGAAAAAAACGGCGCGCACGGAGTGACGCGCCCTACCTGAAACGGTTTGGGCAACACGCCCGTTAGTCGGCGCAAATCGAATAAAGGGGAATGGTATGGCGCGAACTGGCGTTCGCGGCTACAGGATTAATTGACTTGCTCCAGGAATCCGGTAACAAGTCGGCAATCTCATGGCGGTTCCGCGGCGGTGACGGAGTTTGAGCCATGAAATTTGAGAGTCCAGATTGTTCCGCGCTGCGGAATTTGAATCGTCAGGCGTCATGAAGCGAGGTTCTGAAAAAATGATCGTCGCGACCGCTTTGGTGGTGTTCCTGATCGTTGCTGGCGCTGTGGTGCTTCCCGCATTCATTCGCGCTCGCACTACGTCGTCGCAGAATGCCTGCATCAATAATCTCAGGCAGATTGATGGCGCCAAACAGCAGTGGGCACTCGAGAAGAACAAGACCACCAACGATATCCCATCGTGGACCGATGTTCAGCCTTATCTAGGGCGCGGCCCACAGGGCGAGATTCCGAGATGCCCGCAGGGTGGCACCTATATTCTGGGGAAGGTTGGCGAGCTGCCGAGATGTTCCATCGGCGGACCAAATCACTCACTCCCGCAATGACGCCTCCAAATCCCCGTATGTCTGGCGGGGACGTGATTCAGGCTGCCGGGTTGATCTAACCGGGGGGACAAGTTTTGGGCTGGTTCATTGTGAGGTTCCTCCCGCCGTTTTTTCCGGAAAACATCAATTTTGCCCTGAATTTACGCGGTTTCCTTTGCGCTTGACGGTTTACGGGAAAAATTCTAAACTTTTGGTTCAAGAGCGGTAAAGTTTGCTGGTTCGACCAGCGTGCGAAAGTCGGAAGATACATATCTCCGACTTTTTTGTTCCCAGTGTGGGAAAGCCGCGTCGAGTGTGTATGAACGCTGATTTTCTGGCGGTTTTGGAATTTTGGGAGCGCGAAAAGGGCATCAACCGTGATGTCCTGGTCGGTGCGGTCCAGGACGCCTTGCTGTCCGCCGCCAAAAAAGCGGTCGGAGCGGCGCGCGAATTGCGCGTGGAGATTGACCAGAAAAACGGCGACATCAAGGCCTTTGCCAAACTCATCGTCTCCGACCGCGTCATTTCGCAGCATGACCAGATTTCGGTGTTCGACGCCCGGCGCATCAAGCCCGACGCGCAAATCGGCGATGAAATTGAAAAAGAGGTCACCCCGACCGGATTTGGCCGCATCGCCTCGCAGTACGCCAAACAGGCGCTCATGCAAAAAATCCGCCAGGCCGAAAAAGCGCTGATTTTCACCGAATTCAAGGACCGCGTCGGTGACATCATCAGCGGCACGGTGCGGCGGTTTGAGCGGTCGGACGTGATTTTGGACCTGGGCAAATACGAGGCGTTGTTGCCCAACCGCGAGCGCGTGCCCACCGAGGAATACCAGGTTGGTGAGCGTATTCGTGCCTACGTGAAGGCCGTCGAGCAGGGTCCGCACGGGCCGGAAATCATTCTGTCCCGAGCCGATCCAAGGTTTGTTATCAAACTGTTCACGCTTGAAGTGTCGGAAATCAACGACGGCACGATTGAAATCAAAGGTATTGCGCGGGAGCCGGGTTTCCGCACCAAGATGGCGGTTTATTCGCGCGACAGCAAAGTGGACCCCGTTGGCGCCTGCGTCGGCATGCGCGGCCAGCGCGTGAAGAACATCGTTCGCGAACTCAACAACGAGAAAGTGGACGTCATTCCGTGGTCGCCGGACGTGCGCACGTTCATCACCAATGCGCTGGCGCCAGCCAAGCTCAAGAGCTTTGAAATTGATGAAGCCGGCAAGCGCGTCAAGATCCTGGTGAGCGAGGACCAGTTGTCGTTGGCCATCGGCAAGCGCGGACAGAACGCGCGATTGACGGCCAAACTCACGGGTTGGGAAGTGGATATTGACGCGGAAGTTGTTGTCACAAAAGGTTTTGAGGAGAAGGTCGCCGAGGCGGTCGAATTGCTGGCGGCGATTCCGGGAATTTCGCGTGAACAGGCCGATGCCCTCGTCCACGCCGGCATCACCCGGCTCGAAGATTTGTTGCAGGCGGATGAAGCCGATTTAAGCAGCATTCCCCCGGTCGGCGCGCACGCAGCGGAGATTTTAAAGGCGGCGCACGCCGAGGCGGAGCGTCGCACGTTAAAAGTCGGCGAAACGCCGGTGAACCCCGACACCGGTGTCGGAGTGAACAGTTGAGATTTATGACGCGGACCGAAACAGTATTCGTTCCCGTGCTTTGAGCCATGAAGGCGATTCGCACATTTCGGTCGGCGAGAATGAAAATTTATGCCCGTTCGGATTTACGACATCTCGAAAAAGCTCGGTCTGGAGAACAAGGTGATTCTCGCCAAGGCCAAGTCACTGGGCATTGCCGCCGCCAAGGTCCCGTCCAGCTCGCTTGACAAGATCAGCGCCGAGTTCCTGGAAGAGGAACTGTTCAAGGAACATCCCGAAGTTGCCGCCAAATTCGCCGCGCCACCGGTTGTCGAAAAACCCAAGCCCGCCCCGGTCGAGGAAAAAATTGTCGTCATCAAGGCGCCGCCGGAACCAAAACCGGAAGTCAAAGCCGAACCCGTGAAAGCGGCCGCGGCTTCGCCCGTGGTTGAAACGCCACCACCACCTCCGCCTCCGCCACCCAAGCCAGTCGGACCGAAACTCGGCGAAAAAGTCGGGTTCATTCAACTGCCACAAAGGCCAGCCCCCAAAGTCCCGGGTCACGGCAAACCGGCGCCCAAACCGGCCAGCACCGGAACAACCCACTTTACCAGAGCGGGCAGACCGGGTGGCGCACCCGCAGCCCCGAAACCCGCCCCCCGAGTACCCAGCCCGCCCGCCGCGCCAGCGCCTAAATTTGTCGCGCCGGAGACGGGCGAAGTCATTGTCATCAAGCCGCCGATTGTCGTGCGTGAACTGGCCGTTCAACTCAAACAGAAGCCGTTCAAGATTATCGCCGATTTGATGGAACTCGGTGTCTTCGCCAACGTTAACCAGGCCATTGACGAAAAAATCGCGCAACAACTTTGTGCCAAATATGGTTTCCGTTTTGAGGTGGAAAAACGCGAGCGCGGCGGCGGGGCGGTCCACGCACCCGTCAAGAAGGTTGAACTCGATGTCGAGGACAAGCCGGAAGAGCTCAGGCCGCGCGCGCCGGTCGTGACCATCATGGGCCACGTTGACCATGGCAAAACCACGTTGCTGGACGTCATCCGCAAGGCCAACGTCGCGGCGGGCGAGGCCGGCGGCATCACCCAGCACATCGGCGCTTACACGATTTCCGTGCCGCATCCGGAGCGCAAAAGCGAGCTGGCGCAAATTACGTTCCTTGACACGCCCGGCCATGCGGCGTTCAGTTCCATGCGCGCCCGCGGCGCCAACGTCACCGACCTCGTCGTGCTCGTGGTCGCCGCCAACGACGGCGTCATGCCGCAAACCATTGAAGCCCTTAATCACGCGAAGGCGGCCAAAGTTCCCATTCTGGTCGCGGTCAACAAAATTGACCATCCCAACGCGAATCCGCTGAAAGTCCGCCAGCAGTTGCAGGACAAAGGGCTGGTGCCCGATGATTGGGGTGGCGACACGATCTTTGTGGACGTTTCCGCACTGACGAAACAGGGCATCGACAAGCTGTTGGAAATGGTTTTGCTCCAGGCCGAATTGCTCGAGCTGAAGGCGAATCCCAACCGCCGCGCCAAGGGCAACATCATTGAGTCCGGCGTCGAGCCGGGCGGCCCGACCGCGACAGTGCTGGTGCGCAAAGGGACGCTGCGGGTCGGCGAAATTATTTTGTGCGGCGAATTTTATGGCCGCGTGCGCGCGCTGATCAGTGAAGAAGGCAGCCGCCTCAAGGAGGCCGGGCCATCGGTGGCAGTGAAAGTTCTTGGCTTGAACGGCGTGCCGGATGCGGGGCTGGAATTCAGCGTGGTCGAAGACGAAAAGGCGGCGCGTGAACTGGCAGAGCAACGTTTCCTGCAAGCCAGGGCCGAAGGCCAGGAGGACAAAAAAGTCACGCTCGAAAATCTTTTCGCCACGCTCGCCGCGGAACAAAGCAAGGTGCTCAAAGTCGTCGTCAAGGCCGACGCCCAGGGCTCGGTCGAGGCGATTGTGGAAGCGCTCAATAAAATCGAGGCGGAAAAAGTTTCGCTCGAAGTCATTCACAGCGACGTCGGCACCATCACCGAAAATGACGTGGCCCTCGCCTCCGCGTCGAACGCCGTGATTCTCGGATTCCACACGCGCCTGGACAGCACCGCCGCCGAAAAAGCCAAGCACGAAAACGTGCAGATCAAACTTTACGCGATTATTTACGAGTTGATTGATGAGGTGAAGGAAGCGATGGCCGGACTGCTGGAACCGGTCGTCAAAGAAAACGTCATCGGCTCGGCGGAAGTGCGGCAGATTTTTGAATTGTCCAAAGGCGCGCCGGTGGCCGGCTGCATGGTCGCCAGTGGACGCATCGTCAAGGGCAAGGTTCGGGTGCGTCGGCGCAAGGACGTGATCTACGAAGGCATTGCGCAATCGTTGCGCCGGTTCCAGGACGAGGTCAATGAGGTCCGCGCGGGCATGGAATGCGGCATCCGGATTGAAGGTTACAGTGATTTCCAGGTTGGCGACGTGATTGAGAGTTATTCCATCGAGAAAATAGCGGCCAAGCTATGAAGACCGGGGTATTGGATTATGGGATTATTGGATTGCTGCGTAGCAGAGATTCTCGTTGCGCCAGCACGCTAACGACATCAATCCATCAATCCATCAATCCACCAATCCATTTCTGACCCATGCCTTCCCTCCGACTCCAGCGCGTGCGCGAATTGTTGAAGCGCGAAATCGGCGAAGCCATCCGCCGTGAATTTCACGTGAGCGAATGCGGTTTGATCTCCGCCAATGATGTGGACGTGGCCGGCGACCTCAAGTCCGCCACCGTGTTCATCAGCATCCTGGGCAATCCGGACCAGCAGAAACGCGGCTTCCAGATGCTCAACGACCATCGGGTCCGCATCCAAGGGTTGGTTGCCCGCGCCATTGTCCTGAAATACACGCCGAAGCTGAAATTTGTCTTTGACGACTCCATCACGCGCGGCAACCGCGTGCTGCATATCATCGAGGAACTGGAAAAGGCCAGGCCGGATGATGACAACGATTGAACCGTGAAAAATTATCCCAGCATCATTGACCGCATTCTTGACGCCGTCCGCGGAAGCAAGACCTTCTGTGTGGTCGGGCACATCCGGCCTGATGGCGATTGTGTGGGTTCACAACTTGGCCTGGCCCTGGCCTTGCAAAATGAGGGCAAAAAAGTGTTCTGCTGGAATGAGGATTCCATCCCGCAGAAATACAAGTTTCTCGATGACAAGGAGCTGTTTCAAAAACCCAAACGCGGCTTGAAATTCGACTGCGTTATTGCCACGGATTGTGCGAGCTTTGAACGTCTGGGCAGGGCCGGCAAGTGCGTTATGCACCGGAAAATCCTCATCAATATTGACCACCATGAGAGCAATACGCGCTATGGCGACATCAACTGGGTTTCGGCACGCGAGCCTTCGTGTGGCGAGTTGATTTATCGCCTGCTCAAAGTGGCGCGCTGGTCCATCACCCGGTCGATCGCCGACTGTCTCTTTACCGCCGTTTCCACCGACACCGGTTCATTTCAATATGCCACGACGCGACCCGGCACGTTTCACGTCGGCGCCGAACTGGTCACGCGCGGAGCGAACCTCGCCCGGATTTGCGACGAGGTTTACCAATCGTATCCCCTTTCCCGCGCGCGGCTGCTCAAACACATCTACAGCCGCTTCCGGCTGACACACAACAACCATATCGCCTGGTTCTGGCTCAAGAAAAGCGACTTTGTCCGTACGGGCGCCGAGAGCGACGACACCGAGGGGCTCATCGACCACATCCGCGATATCGAGCCGGTGGTGGTTGCCTGCGTTTTTGAGGAAATTGAGCCGGAATTGACGCGCATCAGCCTGCGCTCCAAGAGCGACAAGGTGAACGTGAGCGACATCGCCGAGCAGTTTGGTGGCGGCGGCCACCCGGCGGCGGCCGGGGCGCGCATCCCTGGCAAACCGCTTTCGGTGCAACGCCAGGTGATTGCCGCGGTCAAACGCGCATTGAATTCGGTCAAGTGATTGCTCATGCAAGAGTTCTCCCCGCTCGACGGCGCCATCCTCATTGACAAGCCTGCCGGCCCCACGTCGCATGACGTAGTGGATGCGATCCGCCGCAAGTTTGGGATCAAAAAAGTCGGCCACTGCGGCACGCTCGACCCGAATGCGACCGGCCTGCTCATTATCGTGCTCGGCCGCGGCACCAAGCTGTCGGAAAAACTGATGGGCGACGACAAGGTCTATGAAGGCACCGTTAAATTCGGGGAGGCGACGGACAGCTATGACGCCGACGGCGAAATCACCGAAACCAAACCCGTTCCGCCGCTGAACCTCGACCCGTTGAACGCCACCGCCGCCGCCTTCGTTGGCGACCTGATGCAAACCCCGCCGATGGTTTCAGCCATAAAAAAAGCAGGTGTGCCGCTTTATAAACTGGCGCGCAAGGGCATTGAAGTTGCCCGCGAACCGCGGTTGATTCACGTTTATCATTTCTGTTTTACCGATTACCACGAACCGCTGGGCCGGTTCAAAATTGCTTGCACCAAAGGCACTTATGTCCGCAGTATCGCGCACGAGCTGGGCCAGAAAATTGGTTGTGGCGCGCATCTGGCCACGCTCCGCCGCACCGCGTCCGGCAAATTTAACGCGGCCGAATCCACGCCGCTGGCCCAGGTTTTGAAATTGACGCCGGGGGAATTGGAGAAAAAGGTGATACCGTTTTTGAAACTGGCCGCACCGAAGCAGGATTAAGATTACGATTAAGAGTAAATGTTTGCGATTTTCACTTCATAATTTTAGTCGCAGTCTTAATCTCCGTCATCCCCGATGAACATCATTCACGCCGCAAATGAGTTGAAGCCTGCCGGCCGCAAAGTGTGCCTGGCCATTGGTTTCTTTGACGGCGTCCATTTGGGACACCAGCAAATCATCCGGCAAACCATTGCCGACGCGCACCAGCACGGTGCCCTCGCGCTCGTGCTTACCTTCGATCGGCACCCGAACGCCGTGGTTGCTCCCGACCATGTGCCGCCGCTGATTTATTCGTTGCCGCAAAAATTGCGCGCCATTGGATCGCTCGGCGCAGACACGTTGTTGTTGATCCATTTTGACGAAAAATTCAGCCGGCAGACCGGCGAAAAATTTGTCCGTAGCCTCGCGCGCGATGTTGGACAAATTCAAAGTCTTTGCGTCGGGGCGGATTTTGTCTTTGGCCACCACCGCAGTGGCAACGTTACGTTGCTAAAAAAACTCGGCGGCGAAATCGGTTTCGCCGTCCACGGACTTGCCGCTGTTTCGTTGGACGGCCAGATCGTAAGCAGCACGCGCATTCGCGAACTCATCCGCGCGGGCGACCTTGATGCAGCCGGCCAGATGCTCGGACGCCCCTATGCCATTTCGGGCAGGGTGATTACAGGAAACCGCCTGGGGCAACAACTGGGTTTTCCGACAGCGAATCTTGACACGACCGGCCTGATGCTGCCGCCGAACGGTGTTTACGCTGGAATCGCAAATTATAAGAAAAACACCCATCGCGCTGCGATCAACATCGGTTTTCGTCCGACGGTCACTTCCGACACGCAACTTACTCATATTGAGGCACATTTGTTGAATTTCAATGGTGACCTTTATGGTGAGGAATTAGAGCTCGAAATCGGGGAAATGCTGCGTAAAGAGAAGAAATTTTCATCCACGATCGAATTACGCCAGCAAATTGCCCGCGATATCGCTGCGGTAGCCGCGAAAACCTGACTTTTTGTAACATGCTTAATTTTAATATGTTAGAACTGACATTAATGCTGAAAAATCGGCGGATTCCGAGCACTCTTGGATTTTTGATTTCAAGATACGATTCTGCTTGAATTTCCCGTGGAAGGGGTTAAAGTGGCGGCGCGTCGGTCTTCTGGTGTTCGAGAGGTCTCCCGAAGTTCATTGGGCGAGTGAGAGTTGTGCAAAGACGACGCGAACTCGTGTGATGGAAACTTTGTAAATTTTCCTGAACCAAAACGGGTTAATGCGGGTCTGATAACTTATGCTGAATAGAAAAGCAACGCCGCCAAACGGTGCGGGGCGCAATCGCCGCCGCGACGTCAAACGAGGTGCCGGGGCAAAATCGCCTCCGGAACGCCGTCGCTTCGTCATTTCCAGCAACGCGCGTCGGGAGATTTCCCGCTCGCCGGAGGCCAATGGAAAAAACCGGACCCATACGGCCACTTCCATTGCCGAAGCGGAAAAACGCCTGCAGAACGGCGATGCTGCCGCTCCGGCTTCCACCCAGTCCACCGTGGATCTGACCGAGACGGTGAAGACGCTGCTGCACCTCGCGCAGGAGCATGGCTATATCACCTACGACGACATCAATGATGTGTTGCCGGACAATCTCAGCCCGGAAGATCTCGATGCGTTACTCAGCAAATTGCGCAGCCTGGACGTGGAAATCGTCATGGACCAGGCGGAGGCCGAACGCGCCAAGCAGCCTGAGCCCTCCCAGCCGCAGGAAGAGGACGAGGACGCGCGCCTGGAGATTCTCGACGACCCGGTTCGCATGTACATGAACCAGATGGGCAAGGTGCCTTTGCTCACGCGGGAACAGGAAGTTGAAATCTGCAAGCGCATCGAGGAGGCCGAGATCGAAATGAAGCGCATTGTTTACAACCTCGGTTTTACCGCCAAGGAGCACATTGCCATCGCGGAAAAACTTTTGTCCGAACCGCCGAAGGAACGTTTTGATCGCGTGATTGTGGACAAGAAAATCGCCAACCGCGAGGGCCACCTGCGGGATTTGCGCCGGCTCATCAAAAAGGTCCGCACCCTCGACCAAAAGGTGGATGCGAAATATTTTGCCTGGCAAAAGGCCCTGCAGAAGGGCCGCAAGGAAAGACTGCAACGCGAGTTGAAGAAAATGGGCATCCGGTTGCAGGATACCTTCCAAAAATTCTTCTACAAACAGAAGGTGGTTGAAGAGATGATTGTGGTGGCGGGCAACGTCCATGAGAAATTCCAGACGAGTCTGCGGCATCTTCAGGATCTCGAAGGCTTGCGAACGACCGCCGAACGCCGCACGGCGATGGAAGCCGAACGCGCCCGGATTCAGACGCTGGAACAATTCGTGCGGATGCCGCGCGAGGAATTTGTAAAGGCGTTCAGCGACCTGAAGAAGGCCGCCGACGCCGGGCTCAAGGCCAAAACCCACATGGCCGAGGCCAATTTGCGCCTCGTCGTCTCCGTCGCCAAAAAATACACCAACCGCGGCCAGTCGTTCCTCGACTTGATCCAGGAAGGCAACATCGGCCTGATGAAAGGCGTCGAGAAATTCGAATATCGCCGTGGCTACAAGTTTTCCACCTATGCCATCTGGTGGATCCGGCAGGCCATCACCCGTTCGATTGCCGATCAGGCGCGCACCATCCGTATTCCGGTGCACATGATCGAAATCATGAACAAGCTCTGGCGCGCGCAAAAACAGCTCACCCAGGAACTGGGCCGCGAGCCCACGCCGGAGGAACTGGCTGATGAAATGCACATGCCGGTGGCGCGCATTCACGCGCTGCTCAAAATGGCGCAACAGCCGGTGTCGCTCCACGCGCCCGTTGGCGACGACGGCGACGTGAGCGTCGGTGATTTCATCGAAGACAAGACCGCCGAAAATCCTTCGGAAGTCACCAGCTACAGCCTGCTCCGGGAAAAATTGAGCGACGTGCTGACGACGCTGACCGAACGCGAACGCAAGATTCTCGAAATGCGATTCGGCCTGCTCGACGGCTACGAACGCACGCTCGAGGAAATCGGCAAGATGTACAACGTCACCCGCGAACGCATCCGTCAGATTGAAGCCAAGGCGCTGCGCAAATTGCGTCACCCGACGCGTGTGCGCCACTTGCAGGGTTTCCTTGACACCTCCGAGCCGGAGATGAGCACGGCAGCGTGAAACATTTATGATTTATGATTCGTGATTGATGATTGTCTGAAGGGGTCCGACGCCTGATGAAATCGTAAATCAAAAATCTTAAATCATAAATCGCCATGAAGGTGACTTACTACGGGCACGCCGGTTTTTCAGCCGTCGTGGGCGGCAAAATTCTGCTGTTTGATCCATTCATATCCGGCAATCCGCTGGCAAAGGCCGTTGACGTAAAAAAAGTCCCGGCGGATTTCATCCTGGTTTCACACGGGCACGATGACCACGTTGGTGACGTGGTGGAAATTGCCAGGCGCACCAACGCGCTGGTGATTGCCGGATTCGAGGTGGGCGAGTGGTTGCTCCAACAGGGCGTTCCACGGGTGCACCATCTGAATCATGGTGGCGGGTTCAATTTCGATTTCGGCCGGGTCAAATACGTCAACGCCATCCATTCCAGTACCATGCCGGATGGTTCCAGCGGTGGAAATCCGGGCGGCTTTGTCGTCGAGACCGCGGACGGGAATTTTTATTATTCCGGCGACACCGCCCTGACGATGGACATGAAACTCATCGGCGAATCCACCCAACTGAAGTTTGCGGCGCTGTGTCTCGGTGACAATTTCACCATGGGGCCGGACGATGCGGTCAAGGCCGCCGAATTTGTCCGCTGCAACGAAATTCTCGGTGTCCACTACGACACCTTTCCGCCAATTAAAATTGACCATGTCGGGGCGCAGGCAAAATTCAAGGCGGCAGGCAAACGGTTGCACTTGTTGTCCATCGGCGAGTCGCGCGAGTTCTGATTTTCGTAGCAGCCGAGGTAACGAGGCTCAACAGATTTTCCCAAAAGTCAGAGCCTTCTCACGTCCACCCTCCGCAGTACTGCTACGGAGGACGGGTCGAGTGCTACATTCAACTGTTCGGGTCCACGATGTGCAGGTCGATGCCCGGAGCATGGTGCAGGAAAAATTGCAACACATTGGGACGGGTGAACTGCCACCAGTGGCGTTCCGTTGTCCCCAGCACCACAAGGTAAACGCTGTTTTCCCGGCAGAACTTCAAGAGGGCTTCACATACATTTTCACTTTCCAAAATCGTGACGCTGCCGCCCAATTCGGTCGCCAACTGGACATTCTGCATGAATTTGCGCTGTAAATCCGATGGAATGCGCATCGCGTCCTCCTTTTTGCGGCGCACATAAACGGCGATCCATTCGCGATTCAACCGTCCCGCAATGCGTGACGTCGTGCGCAGAAGCCTGGCCGTCGTCACGGGATTGGTGCTGATGAAAACAGCAATTTTCTCGCTGACTTCCGGCTGTGATTTGGCGCCGAGGCGCGGACGCTGGTCGAGCGCAGCGGCCGTTTCGCGCAACGCCAGCTCGCGCAGTTCGTTCAGGTTTTCCTCGGTAAAAAAATTCTCCAGCGCGGCGGCGGCGCGGTCGGCGGGATAAATCTTTCCCAGCTTCAACCGTTCGCGCAGTTCCTCGGCGGTCAGGTCGATGTTCACAACCTGATCGGCCTCCAGCACAAAGCGGTCGGGCACGCGTTCCCGCACGTCCACGCCCGTCGCGCGCAAAACCGTATCATGCAGGCTTTCGAGGTGCTGGACGTTCATGGCCGTGATGACATTGATACCCGCCAACAAAAGGTCGTGCACTTCGAGGTAGCGTTTAGGATGTGGCGAACCGGCAACATTGGTGAATGGCAATTCGTCAATGATGCAAACCGTCGGATAACGTTTGAAAATGGCGTCCACGTCGAGCACTTCGACGGTCCGGCCGTTGTGTTCGACCTTTTTGCGCGGAATGATTTCCAGGCCCTCCAGCAGCGCCTCGGTTTCCTGGCGCTCGTGGGTTTCAATCCAGCCGATGACCACGTCCACGCCCGCTTTCTTGAGCCGATGCGCCTCTTCGAGCATCGCATAGGTCTTGCCGACACCCGCGGCGTGGCCGAGATAAATTTTTAACTTCCCCAGCCGGCTTTTCTCGATCAGCCGCAGGAAATCCTCCGGCTTCAGCCGTTCAATGGCGGGCGGTTCCACCCCGCCAAGAAACTATTTTTGCGCCAACTGGTCGAGCGCGAAGTTTAATGTCATCACGTTCACCCGCGGTTCGCCCCAGATGCCGAAATCGCAATCGTCAGTGTTTTGCTCAACGAGCTTGCGCACCTGGTCTTCGGACATCCCGCGCGCCTTGGCTACGCGCGGGATTTGCAATGCGGCGTTCGCCGGACTGATGTCCGGATCCAGGCCGCTGCCCGAAGCGGTCACGGCGTCGGCCGGGACAGGCGTGTTCGTCGTGAGACCGTTCTCCCCGCGGTAATTCGCGATGTTTTGCCTGATGTTGGCAACCAGATTGGACGAGGTCGGGCCGTAATTGCTGCCGCCGGAACTCGTGGTGTCGTAGCCGTTCGAGCCCGCCGCCGACGGGCGCGGATGAAAATACTGCGCACCGGTGAAGTTCTGCGCCAGCAACGCCGAGCCGCGAATCGCACCGGATTTGTCCACGAGCAAACTGCCGTTGGCCTGGTTGTGGAACAGCACCTGCGAAACGCCGTAAACGATGAGCGGATACAAGCCGCACAGGATGACGGCGAAGAATAGCGTCGCCACCAGCGAGCGGCCGAATTCTGCGAAAATGTTTTTCATGATTTTTCGTGGGTTGATTTATGCCAGATGCAAACCGGCGATGATCAGGTCAATCAGTTTGATGCCGAGGAACGGCAGGATGACGCCCCAGAGACCGTAAATCAGCAGGTTGATGCGCAGGATTTGCACCGCGCCGAGCGCACGGAACTTCACGCCGCGCAACGCCAGCGGAATCAGCGCGATGATGATGAGCGCGTTGAAAATCACCGCGCTCAAAATTGCGCTGTCCGGGCTGTGCAGGTGCATCACGTTGAGCGGCGCAATGACAGGGAACGTCACCATCAACATCGCCGGGATGATGGCGAAGTATTTGGCCACATCGTTGGCGATGCTGAACGTCGTCAGCGCGCCGCGCGTGATGAGCAGTTGCTTCCCGATTTCGATAATTTCCAGCAGCTTGGTGGGATTGGAATCCAGGTCCACCATGTTGCCGGCCTCCTTGGCGGCTTGCGTGCCGGTGTTCATGGCCACGCCGACATCGGCCTGGGCGAGCGCGGGCGCGTCGTTCGTACCGTCGCCGATCATGGCAATCATCCGGCCGCCCTGCTGTTCCTGGCGGATGAGCGCGAGTTTGTCCTCCGGTTTCGCCTCGGCCAGAAAATCGTCCACGCCGGCTTCCTGCGCGATGGCGGCGGCGGTGAGCTTGTTGTCGCCGGTAATCATCACGGTGCGAACGCCCATCGCGCGAAAGCGTTTGAAACGGTCGGCGAGCCCGCCTTTGACGATGTCCTTCAAATGGATCACACCAAGCACGCGCGTCTGCGTGGCGACCACCAG
>DATNHM010000042.1:0-11603 GCA_035604955.1 Candidatus Limnocylindrales bacterium
TGAATGGAGAATTTGCGACCGGGCGGCGCTGACCATTGCCATCATGCTTGGTTGGGAGGAAAAAAGGGCACCTTTGTTCAACCTCTATATGATTAGTCCCCAACGCCGTGAAGAAATGATGAGCCGCGTGCGGGATTGGGCAAAGCAACAAACCAGATGAAACCTCGTCGGGCATGGTTGTTTGTCGTGCTGCTTGCGGCATTGGCAATAGTCATCTTGCTGGGGCGTGAACCTCATTATCAGGGCCGGTCGTTGACCAGTTGGCTGCAACAATCCTGGGACACGCCGCTGATGGAAACGCAGCGGCTGGCCGAAGCCCAGAACGCCATACGTGGCATAGGTTCTGCCGAAATTGTTGAAGCTGGTTCAATCCGAAGATGACCCGATCAGCATGACAATCATGCATATCGGGGACGAATTCAGAATCAGCGATGACATCGGCGACCGCTTTATCCGCTGGCATTCAGCCGAAGATTTATGGTGGCTCGGTGAAAGAGGATTTGAAATTTTGGGAACGAATGGCGCTCCCGCAGCCGAAGCGTTGGGAAAACTCCTGGATAAACCAAGACGGCTTTTGGTCATTGGGAGATGTCTCGAATCCATCGGCAAACCGGCTGAACCCGTCATTTGTCAGGCATTGACCAATCAGGACGTGGCCGTCAGACAATGGGCAGTTGAACAACTGGCATCCGTAACAGATGATGTCGAAGTCTATATCACCCGGATTAAACCCCGCCTCCATGACTCATCTGATGCCGTGCGCGTCACGACCGTGGACGCCATCGGCGTTCAAACCAGCGCGCCGGAACTGGCGGTTCCGCTGTTGATAGAAGCTTTGAAAGATTCTGCGGTCAGCGCAAACGCAGCCGGAGCGCTCGCGAATTTTGGAACAAATGCGTTGGTCGCTTTTCCGATTCTGACCAATCTCGTCGAGCATGGTGGCCCAAATGTGGCGGGTGCGGCGTTGAAAACAATCATCATCATTGATTCAGACCAAGCACTGCCTATTTTGACCAATTGCCTCGCTCGTGGAAAACCCGGAACTGCTTTGGCGCTCAGAGCGCTGGTGGATGTTGCCCCTGAGCGGGCCTTGCCAATCATCCTCAGTCGCTTTCAATCGCCCGACACCGAAACACGGCGTGTTGCGTTCCGGCTCCTGTGCCGTTATCCGCTGACTCCACCCGTTGAATCAGCCCTACAAGCCGCTGCTGCCGATTCGGATCTCAACATGGCTAACCGGGCCAAAAAAATTCTCACGGAAAACCGTCAAAAGGAGCATCCGCTTGAATCTCAATTTCTCGATGATCCCAGTTACGAAGGCAAACGGCTTGGCGAGTGGCTGAAAATGCATAAGCGTCAGGGCGATTACGCCTTTTCCCCAGAGGCAACGAATGCAATCCACCATATTGGAAGCAATGCCATTCCCGCGCTGCTGCGCCGACTGGTTTACGTGGAACCGCCGTTTGGCCTGCCCGCCTACGAAGTCAATATGGATGCGGTGCAGGGATTTTTGATGATCGGCGACCAAGCAACCCCAGCATTGCCTCAATTGCAGGCATTGCTGGATGGCACGAACCAAAGCCTGGTTCTTTACGCCATGGTCTCCTCGCTCGGGACCGGCACGAATGCGATTCCAGTTTTAACCAAGGGATTGACCAATCAATTCGCAGAGGTTCGTGGCCAGGCGGCTTCCAGTCTTGCTGAAGTCATCGCCAACCGATTTCCAGAGCATCGCGAAGAAATCATTTCCTTGCTCACAAATCTGGTGAACGATCCCGACTCCGATGTTCGGCTCACCGTGAAGGGCGCCCTGCAAGAGATTAATTTGCCTTCGTCGCCAACCCTTAAATAAATGAAAACAAAATGCGACCTCGCCGGTTATTTGCGCCCGCTTGGAATTTTCGCGGCGGTAATCTTTTCGGTCGTCACCGCACAGGCCAACCCCATCGAGCTTCCGGAAAAATCAATAACACCTGAAATTTCCTTGGTCATTGGCATCGCGATTCTGCTGGAGGTGATTTGCATCTGGCTGGTGCTGCGGCGCGCGCGCCGGCCACGGTTCTTTGTGCTCTGGCTGGCGGGTATGCACCTGATCACTTACCCGGCGTTTCTGGGCGTCCTTTGGATGCTGCAAGATATACGTCCGGCTTTGGCTGTGGCCGTTGGCGAAGGATTGGTCGTGGTGGTGGAAGGGATTATTATTTATTTGATTTGCCGCTATGTGGTTCCGGCCAAACCTGAAATCGCAGCACCGTCCATGGCTAAATGCTGGCTGGCTTCCTTGATTGGGAACGTCTGTTCGGCTGGCGCGTTTCCAATTATGGTGGCGCTCTACGAACATTTTAATAAGGTCTAGGACGATGAATGTATTCACTACAGATCATCCGATTACAGCGGGGTCGCTTCGCGTCAACCGGAGGGTTCGCCGCTGGCTGGTAATCGTGTTGTTAGCTTATCCGGCTTATTTACTTTTGGTCGGCCCATTTTGGGCTTTGGATGGCCGTGGCCATTTGGATTTTATACCGGAGCCTGTCCGTCAGGTTTGCTACGCCCCCACCTGTCCAATCTGGTTGGTTCCACATTTGCGTGGGCGATACGCTGATTATATTGACTGGTGGTTTCTTGATCCCAATGCTGCCGACAGAGAAACTGGATGGGACTAGGGTCTGCGCTGGTGTGAGGCACATAATTTTAACCGTTGAAATTCTCAGTCCAAATTGGGTCGCAACCTAAAACTTGATAGCAAATATTTTTGTTGCACCAAATTCGCTCTCGAATTCATCATCAAACGCCACTGCAAAGCAGACGGTCTAAACTTCGCTCGCCGATGACACCCAATCATAGCCGCCATCTTTGAGGCCAACCGCTTTGAAGTGCGCTTTGCCACACTGGATTTTCTTGCGCTGGATTTCTGGAATTTTCAGCCAGCCGGTGGTGCCTTTGGTTTCACGGACCAGATACACCTTGTTCTGGCCGTCCGGTTCCTCCCGCACAATGGCCCAATCGGGATTATAGGTGCCCAGCGGCGTCTCGACTTTGAACCAGTCCGGCAGTTTGAAAAATAATTTTATGTCCTTGCGAGCGTCCAGCGCCTTCGCAAAATCATATTCCACCTTGGATTCAAATTCGACGACATCGTAAATACTGTGCTGCACTTCGAGCAGGCGTGAGACGTAGCTTTCCAGTTCCTCGATCTCCAGCCGGTGCATTTCCCACTCGGCATCGGCAATCCGCTCGTATTCGATGCCTTGCACCATCAGGTCGTGGAGTGATTTTTGAATGGCAGCGACGGCGTGTTCCAAAAATTGCTGCGGGTTGTGTGTCACCTCACCGAGCCGGTCGGATTGATGCAGGATTTCCGCCAGTGTCGGGCGCGTCAATTCCGTCTCGCGTTGCAGGTAGCCAAGCAAATCCGGTATGGGCGCGCGATATTCGGGCGCGCGGATGGTTTGCGCGGCTCGCTCCTGGCCGAACACACCCTCCTTCAAAGTCATGAACAACTCGTGTTTCTCCCGCCGGATGAACGGCGATTTGATTTCCGGCATTTCCCGCAGCTCACCGGCACAGCGGGAAACCAAATCAGCGGTGGAAAATTTCACCGCGTAGCGCGTCTTGCGCTTGATCTTGTCCCAAAGATTCTGAAAATCCGGGTCGAGGAGACGTTGTTTTTTCAAGATACCCTTGCGCCGCTCGCGTTTGTTCAATATCCGGTTCTCAAAATTCACGCCACATTCCTTTTGCATCTCGTCCTGCAACTTCTTGGCAAATTCCTTGAAACTCTCGCTCGCCACCACCGTGAGCCGGTTGATTAGCGGGTCAAAGCACCGCTCGCCGTTTTCGCGCACGGGCAGTCGCAGGCCGCGCCCGATGGTCTGCCGCCGCTCGCGTTCCGTGCTGATTTCGCGCAATGTGCAAATCTGAAACACGTTCGGATTGTCCCAGCCTTCGCGCAGCGCCGAATGGCTGAAGATGAACCGCAGCGGTTCGGTCATGGACAACAGCCGCTCCTTGTCGCGCATGATGAGATTGTAGGCTTCATCGTCCGCCTTGGTGGCGCGGCCTTCGCTGCTGTCTTTGGGTTTGCCCTTGTCCACGGCGAAATAACCGTTATGAACCGTTTCGACCGCCAATGGATTCAAGGACGCATAGCGCGGCTGCCGGGCGAATTCCTGATACTCCGCCGTGAACCACTGCCGAAATTTTCCATCCGCCTCGGCGTAGTGCGCCACGCGGTCCACGAAGAACAGCGACAGCACCTTCATCCGCTGATCCGGCGGCAACTGTGCGATGCGCAGTTCCTTTTCAAAATGTTCGCGGATGGTTTCCCGCACCTGGATGCGCAACACGTCATCCGTGCGCCCGCCGTGCGTGACGCCGGTCGCCAGACTTACGCCGTTCTTGAACTGGAGATATTGATTGCCGGCATCAATCAAATCCACCTCGTAACCGCGATAGTTTTCGCGCTCCCCAGACAGCGCGAACAAATCGCTTTCTTGCGTCACTGTAACGGTCTTGCGTTTGCATCCGCTGGCACCCTCGACATCAATTTCCAGTTTGGCCGAAATCCGCGTCTTGGTGGCGGTGATGGATTTGACCGCGATATAGGGCCGGTTGAAATCGCCGCCGTCCACGACCGAATCCACCTCGATGCGCTTGACCAGCCGCAAATCGTAGGCTTTCACCGGATCAAGCCGATAAACCAGATTGAAATAATCCTTGTGCGTCGCCGAATACCGCAGCGTGCAAAGCGGATTCAGACTTTCGATGGCTTTCGTCCGCAGTTCGGTCGCGAGATTTTGCGGCTCGTCCACGACCACCACGGGTCGTGCGTGCTGGATGAATTCGATGGGCCGACGCCCGTTCATCTGGTCTTTGGTGTTCTGGATGACGGTGTTGCTTTTGTCGAACGCCTGAATGTTCATCACCATCAACTGCATCTGGTTGCTGGCGGAAAACTGCCGCAGCTTGGACACCTGCGCCGAATCATAAACCCAGGAATCCAGTGGTGCGTTGCCGTAGAGCGATTGAAAATGTTCCTTGGTCAGCGCAATCGTGTTCAAAACACCCTCACGAATCGCCACGCTGGGCACGACGATGATGAACTTTTTCCAGCCATAGCGCGCATTCAGTTCAAACAGTGTGCGCAGATAAACGTAGGTTTTGCCGGTGCCGGTCTCCATCTCGACGGAGAAATTCAGGCCCGCCAGTTCTGTTGCCGACTCCAGCCCGTTTTCCGTCTGGATTGTTTGGACGTTGTTCAGAATGGCCTCGTCGCTCAACACCAGCGAATTGCCGACGCCCATTTCCGTAAGTAGTTCACCGGCAAACACGTCGCTCTGCCATTGCAGCGATGCCCGCATGGGCGGCTGGCCGGCAAACACGTCCACGACCGACCGGATGGCGTCCAACTGGAAATCCTGGTTGCTGTCAAATTTGATTTTCACGCCGTGTGAAATTCAATGCCGTGAGATTTCATTTCCAGAACGATGTTGGCTTTTAGCTGGTCGTTGCCCGCGAAAGCGATGTCCAGACAAATGACACCTTTGGGTTTGCGTGCCATGAGGCCGCGCAAGGTTGCCTGGGTGAGCTTGCGCACCAGACAAATTACCAGCGCGCCATCGGCCACGTCGTAAAATGGTTGTTCCCCGATTTTTTCGGCGGTGATTTTGCTGGTGAGCGGCAGATTGCTTTTGAGCACCAGTTCGTAAAGCAGGGCCTCGTCGGGACGGCCATCCTCGACGTTGTGGGCCATGAGTTTTAATTGCTCGGCCAGCGCCGCGCCATCCTTGGGCGCGGCTGCGGCATCCCAGACTTTGAAATTGCTGCTGCCCAATTTGAACACCTTGAAACCCAAATCCAACTCGCGCACTGGCGCAGTGCCGCCAAGTTTTAACTGCGATGACGCAATGGCCGATTTTTCCGACTCGGCGGCGGATAATTTTTTTATGACGCGGCGGACTCGCTCCTTGGTGATGTCTGCGATGGTGGGAAAATCTTTGCGCCCGGTCGGTTCCGGCAGTTGGACGAGAATGAATTTGCGGTTGCCGCCGTCCTGCGCGTTCAACTCCAACACCGCCTGCGCCGTCGTGCCGCTCCCGGCGAAAAAATCAAGGATGATGTCGTCTTCGTCTGAAACTGTAATAAGATTCAACATCCGCTCAATTAGACGAACGGGCTTAGGCGTTGAAAACGCGGGATTGGTGGATTCGGAGAAAAGCTCTTTCAGTTCTTTGGTTGCTTCTTGGCTGTGGCCAACATCTTTGTATTCCCAAATTGTTTCACATATTTGTCCGCCCTGAATCTCGGAGAGAAATCTTTTCAGCGATGGCATACTATCACCATTCTCACCCCACCAAATTCGTTTGTCCGAGCAAAGTTGCTTAAACTTCTCCTCCGAATAAACCCAACAGCGACTGGTTGGAGGAGAAAATCTTTTCCCCGAGGGCGAAACCACCTCATAAAGGTTCGCGCCTTTTCCGGTCTTTTGAAAAGTTCTGCCGCGCTGACCAGACATCAAGCTGACACTCATGTCGCCACTTTTCCAATTTCCGCGCGGGTCGTTATCACGATTGGTATATCGCGCCAGTTGTTCATCCGAGGCTTCAAGGCGAAGAATTTGAGCCTGTTCGCCAGATTTTGTGTAGCACAGCGCATATTCATGTGATTCTGAAAACGCAGGCGCATTATTTCTGGGTGCGTAAGACTTTTGCCAAATGACACTCGCCACAAAATTTTCCTCGCCGAAAATTTCATTCATCACGGCGCGGAGGTTGTGGACTTCGTGGTCGTCAATGCTCACGAATATCACGCCGTCCTCGCGCAAAAGGTTCCGCGCCAGAAACAGGCGGGGATACATCATCGTCAGCCATTTGCTGTGGTAGCGCCCGTCCGTCTCGGCATTGGTGGTGAGCCGGATGCCTTCGCCGCTGACTTGGCCGGAAAATTTCAGATAATCGGCCAGTCCTTCCTTGTAGTTGTCCGGGTAGATGAATTCGCCGCCGGTGTTGTAGGGCGGATCAATGTAAATCATCTTCACGCGCCCGTGGTAGCCGCCTTGCAGGAGCTTGAGGGTTTCCAGATTGTCGCCCTCGATGATGAGATTTTCCGTGACGTCAAAATTCACGGACTCGCCGGGCGCGGGCAGCAGCGTGCCGGGGCTGGTGGTCTGAATGGCGCGGATGGCCTCGGACTTGCCGGCCCACGATAGCCCGTAGCGTTCCGGCGCGTCGGTGGCGGCCTCGCCGAGCAGTTGCGCGAGTTTTTGGAGGTCGAATTTCCCCTCGGTGGACGCTTCGGGAAACAGTTCGCGGAATTGCACTAACCGCTCCGCGTTCACATCGCGCGAAGTCAGCGGCAGTTTTATTTCATCACCCGTGGGCATCGTCATTTCAGTCGTTGCTTGCGCGACCATGACGACGGGAAACTTCTGAAAACTTGAAAAGAAGAGGCGCGGACTCAACGCACCCTATCCCGAGGCACCGCGAAGCGCCTGTCGAAGAAGCACGCCAAGCCGCGCCCATTTGGGCGCGCTCGGTCAGTTCTTCGACGGGCTGGAAAATTCGCGGTTTTCGGGATAGCCCGTAGCCGTAGCTACGCAAAATTGTTTTGGTTAAATAATAATCGTCGTTTTAGTTCTATGAACTTGGCGAGGTTACGCCGAACACGGGCGAACGACAAGCACAGGAAATTCTGGACATGGTGCCGTTCCCATCCGGTGCGGTGGTTGATGCCGGATAATCGGACGATTTAACTACGGGTCTGCTTCAGTCGGTGATGAGGAGGTAAAATAATTTTGTGCAATGATTGCACAATTTTCGCCCTGAAGTCTGGCAGGCTGGCCGTTGTGAGAATGACGTTCACTGTCCCCGTTTCCGCTGCCGGAGATCGGCGTAAAACGGAGGTCTCATTTTGTGTAAAGATTACACAAATCGGGAGATTTCTTCGGCCATGCTTGTGCCGAATGAAAAAATCACTGACCAAGTGCATTTCGTGTATCAGCTACACCCGCGCGGGAAAGGATTCAGGCAAACTGCCCGGCATGACTGAATTGGCGGAAATACAAATGCGTGTCTGGCACGCCTTTGCCGGTTCGCCTGCGGATAAATTGGCAAAACGATGAATGAAGAAATTTACGATTGTTCCAAAAACGAACAAAGCCTTTTGAAAAACCGATAAAATTGCGCCTTATGTTTACTGCCGTTGCGCAAAAAAATCTTGGCGATGCCGAGAATTATTTCGACGAGCACCTGTCGCAGAATGATTACTACGCGGCGGGCGAAATTCGTCCCGGCCAGTGGATCGGCGCGGGCGCGGAACGGTTGGGATTAAAGGGCGAAGTCACCCGCGACCAATTTCATGCGCTGTGCGAAAATGAAAATCCTGAAACCGGCGAACGGCTGACGCAGCGGCAACTGAAGGAGGGCCAACGGCGGGTCTTTTATGATTACACCTGTTCCGCGCCGAAATCGGTGTCGGTGCTGGCGGTGACATTGGCTGATGAACGGCTGGTGGCGGCGCACGAGGAGGCGACGCGCATTGCGTTCCGCGAACTTGAAACTTTCGCTGCTACAAGAGTCCGTAAGCAGGGCAATCAAAAAGACCGGATCACCGGCAATCTCGCCGCCGCCGCGTTCACGCACACGAGCAGCCGCGCGCTCGACCCGCAGTTGCACACGCATTTCACGGTGTTCAACGCCACGTTTGATGACAGCGAACGGTCCTGGAAAGCCCTGCAAGCGGGCGGCATGTATGACGCCATCCGTTACGGCACGGCGGTTTATCGGAACGAACTGGCGAAACGGGTGCAACAAATCGGCTACCGGATTCAACCGTCCAAACATGGCTTTCAAATTCAGGGCGTCAGCGATGAGGTGTTGAAACGGTTTTCCAAACGCGCAGAGCAACGTGACGCGGTAGTTCAGGAGTTGGAACAAAAGCTGGGGCGCAAACTTTCCAACAATGCCATTTCTCTCGCAGTCCATCAGAGCCGGGCGGAAAAGGTCAAAGGCGTCTCGACGGTGGAAGTGCGCGAACGTCAACTGGCGCAATTGTCATCGGAGGAACAACAATCACTGCAAAATCTCTGCTCGACAGTCCAACCCGTCCGGCCAGTCCGTGTCTTTGAACCGGAAAACCAAGCCCTGAACCATGCCGTCGCCCATGTGTTCGAGCGCAAGTCGGTGGTGCCGGAGCATGAGCTGTTGAACGTGGCCCTGTCGCAACGTCCGGGCGAAGTGGATTTGCCGACGCTGAAAGCGGCGGTGAAGTATTCGCCGGACCTGGTGAAAACGGAACGTGGATTTTCCACGCGACAGATTTTGGCGACGGAACTGGATTTGATTCAGACGGTCAACGCGGGTTGCGATGCCGTCGCGCCCTTGCATCCCGGCTACCGGCCTGCCGCCTGGCTTGGCGAAGATCAACAGCGAGCCATTTACCACGTCCTGCGCACCAGTGACCGCATCACCGGCCTGCGCGGTCTGGCGGGCAGCGGCAAAACCACGGCGTTACGCGAGTTGGTCGCCGCCTGCAAGGAAGCCCGCGTTGAACCGCTGTTCTGTGCGCCGACGGCGGCGGCAACCGAGGTTTTGCGCACCGAGGGATTCGAGGCGGTGACACTGCAAAGTTTGCTGCTGACGAAACCGGCGTTGTCTGTCCGTCAGTTGGTGGTGCTGGACGAAGCCGGGGCGGTCGGGATGGACGACATGAAGCGGCTGTTTGACCTGGCGCGGGACGCCCGCATTGTGCTGTCGGGCGACACCGGCCAGCACGCCTCGGTCGCGCGTGGCGATGCGCTGCGGATTTTGGAGAATCATTCGGATTTTCAATCGGGACAACTGACCCGCATCCGGCGGCAACGTAAAGTCGAATATCGCCGGGCCGTTGAACTGGCCGCGCAGAAAAACACCAATGAAGCGTTCGCACAATTGGAACGCATGGGAGCGGTGACTGAACTTCCCGGCAACCAACTTCACGACTCTGCCGCGCGGTCGTATGTAAAAGCATTGAAGCAAAACCAATCCGTGCTGCTGGTCGCGCCGACGTGGAATGAAATCGAGGCGGTGACGGAAAAAGTCCGCGCCACGCTGAAAACGTCCGGTCGGCTGGCGGTCGACGAAAAGGAATTTCAGGTTTTTGATTCACTGTCGTGGACGGAAGCGCAGAAGCGGGATTCGCGGCAATATCGTCCCGGCCTGGCGGTTCGGTTTCACCGGCAAAAAACTGGTTTTGCCAAAGATGAAACGGTTGAGGTGGTCGCCGTCGAAAATGACGTCTTGAAAGTCCAACGCGCGGACGGTTCAGAAAGAATTTTCCCTTTGGGGCAAGATGCCGCCTTGTTTGATGTGGGGGAGAAACGGAAGTTGAAAGTGGCCGCTGGCGACAAACTGCTGTTGCAGGCCAACTGGCGGAAAAAATTCGTGAACGGTGAGTTGGTGGAAGTGAAGGCGATTCAGGGAGATTCCGTGATGCTGGCCGATGGCCGCGTGATTCCTGAAAGCTACCGCACGTTCACGCATGGCTACGCCGTCACGTCGCACGCCGCCCAGGGCAAGACCGTGGATGAAGTGTTGGTCGTGGCCTCGTCGCGTTCGCTGCCTGCCGTCCATCAGGAACAATTTTACGTCAGCATCTCGCGCGGGCGCGAACGCTGTCAGATTTTCACTGATGACGCTGAACTATTACGTTCGCACGTCACCCGTTCCAGCGCGCGCCTGGCTGCCGTGGAAGTTGTCCCTCGCGTTCACAGCCGAAAATTCATCCAAACCATTTTGCAGCGCGGTAATCGCTTTATGAAACAGTTCCGCCAGCGCCTCGGACTGCAACAGACCATTTTACCTGACAATCGCAGCCCACAAATGAAAACACCCCGTTATGAACAGCAACGAACCTCCACCCACCGAATCGGCGTCTAACCCGCGCGACAATCCTTCTTACGGCACGGATTCCACGGTCGCCACTTTGAACGTGGTGGCCGACGACGGCAGGAGTTACCAAGTGCCATACGCGCAATTTCTGTATGCGGAGATGATTTCCAATCCGGCGTTGGAAACGAAGCCGGATGCCCCGCCCGAAAAGCTGTTGCTCTGTTTTGCCGTCGCCGAAGTCACGGTGCTGGGGAGCGGACTCAAGGCCGTTGAACGGGCGATCCAGAAGTATGAATTGAAATTTGTGAAGTCGGCTGACCGGCGCTACGCCGCCACGTTCAAAACCCATGTTGCCGCCGTCACCATTGCTTTTACCAAGGAGACACCATGAATCCCGAATCGTCATTGAAATTACAGACGCTGGAAAAATTTCCGGTCTTGATGACCAAGGAGAAAGTAGCCGAAGCGCTGGGCGTTGCCACGCATACCATCCCGCCACTGGTGCGGTCGGGCCTGCTCAAGCCGCTCGGCCATCCGGGGCGCTATTGCGTGAAGCACTTTTCGCGTGACGCGCTCGCCGAGAAATTTGCCAGCCCGGAATGGCTCGATAAAGTGGCGGCGGCCATCCACCGGCACTGGCGCAACAAGAACGCGCGGAAGCGGGCACGGCAGGCCTAACCGGCGTGAGGACGGGCGAGTCCGTTACGCGGTTGCGACCGGCGGCACGGACACTGACGC
>DATNHM010000043.1:0-12578 GCA_035604955.1 Candidatus Limnocylindrales bacterium
AACCTTCCTGCGCGGCGTCCAGGCCAGAACCCAGGCGGCCTTGATTGAGGCCATCGGGCTGGCCCTCCAAACCGTCACCCCTCAGGACGCCAGGAACTGGTTTGCCTCGTGTGGCTATAGTTTTATTTAAAATGCTCTAAAGCGTGAACTCCAATCTTGTTTGATGTCGAGGGTGGTGTTATTGCAATCCGCAGAATCGGCAATCGAAAAGATGGGTATGACTAAGACCGCGCAACAAACCGTGGTTCGCTCCATTTCCCGCAAGCGCGAGCAAATCGCCACGTTGCGCGAGGAACTGGAGGACTTGAACGACTACCTTGATTTGGTCGAAGCCCGCGTGCGCGACGCCGGCAAACCGCGTCTGACCCACGCCGAAGTCAAAAAACGCTACGGCTTGAAATAACTTTGCCGGCTTCGCTCGCTGCACTGCCTCACGCAACAGCAGCCGGCATAACGGTAGCGCGGGCCTCTCGCCCGCCCAATTCGGCGTCCCGCTGAATTGCAGGTTAAAAGACATGTTTTCGGCGAGAACGCCGAAAACGACAGGCGGGACGCCTGTGCTACCCTTTTGCTTCAAATTGTTTCACGGCCTCAACGCAACGCCCGCAAATCGTCGGATGCTCCGGATTTGAGCCCACATCCGTTTCCCAATGCCAGCACCGTTCGCATTTCTGGCCGTCAGCTTTTGAAACCATTCGTCTAATTGCTCCGCCCCAATCTGCCGCAGGTGATTCAATCTTTAATTGCGAAACGTTTACCAGCTCACGTAATTCCTCGGTATGACCATCCAACATTCCAAAAATATTTCCGCTGGCTTCAATAAGAACTGAAGCCTCCAGAGCCTTGCCTATGGCTTTTTCCTGACGCAATTTCTCCAGTTCAGGGAGAATGTGGTTTTCGCGCTCAAGCAACATATAACTCCAAACAGCCTTTTCTGAATCAGTAAATGTGAATGATCTGGGTTGCCAATTTGCCTCGTGAACCGAATTCACATCTTTTCTCGGCACAAACTCCCAAGCTTCGTCCGCTGTGAACGACAGAATTGGGGCGAGCATCTGACACAGGCCGGTCACCAACCGATATAATGTGGTCTGTGTCGAGCGGCGGCGATGCGAATTGGCCGGGTCGGTGTAAAGCCGGTCTTTGATAACGTCGTGGTAGATCGCCGAGAGTTCCACAGCAATGAACTGGCTGACCTTCTGGTAAACGACGTGGAATTCGTAATCGTCGTAAGCCTTGATAACCTCCTGCTCCAGCTTCGAGAATTCGTCCAGAATCCAGCGGTCAAGACCGGTGAGTTTATCGTCAGCGACTATATGTTTCGCCGGATCAAAATCGTAAAGATTCGAAAGCTGGTAGCGCAGCGCGTTGCGGATAACCCGGTAGGTTTCCGCCACCTTGACAATGCGTTCTTCGCTCACGATGATGTCGTTGCGATAATCCTGTGACGAAACCCACAGCCGCACGATGTCCGCGCCCCATTTTTTCACGTAAGCCTCGGCGGTCTGCGGTTTTTCGTAACCGCCTTGATGCTGCTTGCTCTTGGAAATTTTCTCCCGATCGGCATCCACCATGAAGCCGTGCGTCAAGACGGTCTTGTACGGCGCCGCGCCGTTGCCCGCGAGCGACAGCAGCAATGATGACTGAAACCAGCCGCGATGCTGGTCCGAACCTTCCAGGTACATGTCGGCTTGCCATGGGAGCGTGGACGGCTCGTCCGCGTGTTGATTCGGTTTGGCAGAACTCGCGGACGAGCCGTCCGCGCTCCGATGCGAGAGTTCGCTTCGCCGCATCAACACGCTCCGCGAAGACGAACCGGAATCAATCCACACGTCCAGCGTGTCGTTGGATTTGTTCACCGCGACGGCGCCGTTCCAGTCTTTCGGTTTCAATAATGACCAAAGTTCGGCGGCGGATTTTTCAAACCAGATATTCGAGCCGTGTTTTTCTATTAAATCGGCGGCGTTCCGGACGATTTGCGCGTCAAGCATCGGTTCGCCTTTGGCGTCGTAAAATGCCGGAATCGGCACGCCCCAGGTGCGCTGCCGCGAAATGCACCAGTCGGGCCGCGTTTCAACGGCGGCTTTGATGCGGTTGACGCCCCAGTCGGGAATCCAGCTCACGCGGTCAATTTCGGCGAGGGCTTCCTGACGGAATGTAGCCGCGGACGTCAGTCCGCGCTGATCTCCTTCGTCATTGGATTTGCGCCGACTGACGTCGGCGGCTACGTGATCAACCTCGATGAACCATTGGTCCATCGCGCGGAAGATGATGGGCGTTTTGCTGCGCCAACAATGCGGATAGCTGTGATGATAATTTTCCTGATGCAGCAGGACATGGCGCGCGCGGAGTTCGTGTAACACCGCTTCGTTGGCGTCACTTTTGCCATGTTTTTCGAGAATGGATTTGCCGACCATTTCCTTCGGCATCTGTTGCTCAACCGGCAACTCATTCGTGTAGGCGAACTTGCCATCATCGTCCACCGGCGAATAAATGGGCAGACCGACGGAAGAGCCCAAGCCATAGTCTTCAAGACCGTGCCCGGGCGCTATATGAACGAAACCAGTGCCGGTGTCGCTGGTGACGAAATCAGCGGCATAGGCTTTGCCTTTGCGCGCCGGGATGAACGGGTGCTGGTATTCCAACCTGCCGAGCTCGTCGGCGGAAAAAGGCGTTTCCGTGTAATTTGCCCAGCCGCATTTCTCGGCGACGACAGCAAGCAGGCCACGAGTCAAAATGTATTTTTCACTGCCCACTTCGACTTGAACGTATTGAAATTTGTCGTTGTAGGCGACGGCGAGATTCGCCGGCAAGGTCCAGGGCGTCGTCGTCCAGATGAGCACAAAGGTATTCGGCCGACCCGTAACCGGAAACTTCACGTAAATGCTCGGACTGACATGGTCCTGATATTCGACTTCCGCCTCGGCCAGCGCGGTACGGCAGGGAATGCTCCAGTAAACCGGTTTTTTTCCACGATAAACGAAGCCTTTCTCAACGATGTTGGCGAACAACCGCAATTCTTCGGCCTCGTATTCCTTGTTCAGGGTGAGGTAGGGGTTGTCCCAATCGCCCAATACCCCAAGCCGTTTGAATTGCACGCGCTGAATGTCTATGTACTTGCGGGCGTAGGTTTCGCAGGCTCTGCGAATGGCTGCGGGATCGGCGCTCGTGTCGCCGGCCTTGCGCATATCCTGGGAAACCTTGAATTCGATGGGCAAGCCGTGGCAATCCCAGCCCGGAATGTACGGCGCACTGAAACCACGCAAGGACTTATATTTAACAACGATGTCCTTGAGAATTTTGTTCAACGCGGTGCCGATGTGCACGTCGCCGTTGGCAAACGGCGGGCCGTCGTGCAAAACAAATTTTTCCTTTGCCCGGGCGCGGGCGGCCTGGATTTTCCCGTAAAGCCCGGCCTTTTCCCACCGGTTCAGCCGTTCCGGCTCCCGGGCGACAAGGTCGGCCTTCATCGGAAAATCGGTGTGCGGCAGGTTTAATGTGTTTTTGTAGTCCATCGTGACTTTTAGAAAGGACGAAGCTAACAGCCGGGAAAATTGGTGTCAACGAACGCGCAACCGGCATGTTTGTCGTTGTAGCGGCGGCGTTGCGCGCCGATTTCGGGCCACAGGCTCGACACTACAGCAAATTCGGGTATCGCCGGAGTGCCACAGGTTATGACTGGGAAAGAAAAACCGGGTCAAGCGGCCAGAGGGTGGCCGAGAGACCCGGGGAATTTTCGAGAGTACATACGTAGGATCACGAAGAACTCCGACCCGGGAGCGTACCAATACCCGGATCGAAAACTGTAAAAGAAATTCAAAGAACACCGTCGACAGACCCGTGAACCCGTCGCACCTTGCCTGTATAAAATCACAAACACTTATTTATGTCAACATGTATTAGAAAAGTATAAGGTATTATTATTTCTCTGCGCCAACCCAATAAGTGTATCCGGCAATTCCGGGTGTTATTTACGCTCCTATTGGAATCTCGCTGAGGGAAAATGGCAAATCGAAGATTCCTGTTTACAGGTGAAAACTGACTG
This sequence comes from Candidatus Limnocylindrales bacterium, assembly GCA_035604955.1. Lineage (GTDB taxonomy): Bacteria > Verrucomicrobiota > Verrucomicrobiia > Limisphaerales > UBA11358 > UBA11358. The sequence goes on from DATNHM010000043.1 coordinate 4,046, forward strand.
TTAATATCATTCCACGAGGCGAGAGAAAGGAAAGGCATGAAAAAAATTGAGGCTGTCGTAAAGCCTTTCAAACTGGAAGACGTGAAAACGGCGCTGAACGGATTGGGCGTTGCGGGAATGACTGTGGCCGAAGTCAAGGGCTTTGGCCGGCAAAAAGGGCATACCGAAATTTATCGCGGCAGCGAATACGTCGTGGACTTTTTACCAAAGATCAAAATTGAAGTGGTGTTGGCCGACTCGCTGGTGGGTCCCGCCGTGGAAGCAATTGTAAAGGCAGCCAAAACCGGCAAGATCGGGGATGGGAAAATTTTTGTCAGTCCCGTTCAAGACGTCATTCGCATTCGTACCGGCGAAACGGGTGAACAAGCTGTTTGAACCATGATTTAGAGTGGTCGGATCGGGTGAAAGATTTTTTGTTTTAGAACCAGATTTTAATTTATAGAAGCAGTCAGCTAATTGTGAAATCATCTCGACTTAACGGAGTAGAAGCGGGTTGTGAATAACTCGTGAATAAAAGTTAATATGTTGTCCTAGAAACATTCGGCCAATTTGCGTAAAAAGTTCGCGTAAGCAAAAAGTTGGTCGTGATGTTTCAATGGTTTTAGAGGACGCAGAATCAGAGTATTGGTCTTATAGTTCGCAACATATTACAAATCAGCGTGTTGCATTGATATTTGAGCGGTGGTTTCGATGAATAAGGGCGTGCGTGTGAACGCTTTATCGAAACAATAAGTTTGAAGTGGCGCAAAGTGAGCATGGCGGGCGAAGTCAAACGCCAATTTTGGGGCCAGGTGAATAAAATGCTTGGAAAACGGGCTTTTTGACAAAACGCAAATGCAGCTTTCGGTAGAAAAAATTTGGAACTCGGCGCGGGAACATCTTCGTTCCAGGCTGAATACAGACACATACAACATGTGGTTCGCCCCGTTGCGGGCCAATGCGGTTGACCCCAACTGCGTTACCTTGGAGGTGGCCAACGAATTCTGCGAGGTCTGGCTCAAGGACAATTATCTCAGCCTGTTGCAGGATGCCTTGGCCGTCGCCGCCGGGCGCCAATTGCAGATAAAATTCAAAATCGTGGCCGGCAACGTAGCCCAGGCACTTTCCGCACCCGTCGCTCCAGTGCCGACCAAACCAACCAGAAGTGCCGAGTCCAGCCACGAACGTACGACGTACAATGGGGAAATCAATTTCAACCCGAAAAACACGTTCGAAACTTTTGTGGTCGGCAACAATAACAATTTCGCCTACGCGGCGGCACTGGCCGTTGCCCAGGCGCCCGGCAAATCCTATAATCCGCTTTTCCTTTACGGTGGGGTCGGCCTCGGCAAGACCCACCTGCTCCACGCCATCGGCCAGCATGTCGCCAGCAACAAGAAAAGCGCGCGCGTTGCCTATGTCTCGTCCGAAAAATTCACGAACGAATACATTGACGGGATTCAAAACAACCAATTGGCCCGGTTCCGCAAGAAATACCGGCAAACCGACGTGTTGTTGATTGATGACATCCAGTTTCTGGCCGGCAAGGAACGGATTCAGGAGGAATTTTTCCACACGTTCAACGCGTTGCACGAGGCCCACAAGCAGATCGTGCTCACCTGCGACCGCCCGGCCAGCGAAATCCAGAATCTCGAACACCGCCTCGTTTCCCGCTTTGAATGGGGTTTGGTCACCGATTTGCAGCCGCCCGACATCGAAATGCGCCTCGCGATTCTCAACAAAAAGGCGCAACTCATGGGGGTGGTGTTGCCGGAGGATATCTTGAATTTCCTCGCCAGCCGGATTCGCACGAACGTCCGCCGGCTTGAGGGCGCGCTCATTCGCGTTGCATCCTACGCCTCGCTCACCGGCAAAAAGCTGAGCATCGAAGTGGTCGAAGGTTTGTTACGCGAAATCCTCCATGAGGAAGGCCGGCTCTCCATCAGCATTGAGGTCATCCAGAAGCGTGTGGCCGAGCATTTTGACATCCGCCTCGCCGACATGACCAGCAAGCGTCGCCCGGAAAACATTGCCTTCCCGCGCCAGGTGGCCATGTATTTGTCGCGCCAGATGACCGAAAGCTCGCTCAATACCATCGGCGAAGCCTTCGGTGGCCGTGATCATGGCACCGTTCTCCACGCCTGCCGCCTCGTGAAAGACCGCATGGAGGTGGACTCCAACGTCCGACAAGTTGTCCATTATCTCGAAAAGCAGTTGATGCGCTGATTCCGCGCTCGACACTTTTCGCCCGTCACTCGACACTTTCGTCATGCCGGTAATTGAAGTCAACGGCCTGACCAAGGCTTTCCGCACCTATAAAAAGCAGCCCGGCTTTGCGGGCGCGGTCAAAGGGCTTTTCCACCGTCAATACGAGCAAACCGTTGCCGTCAACGACGTGCATTTCCAGATCGAACCCGGCGAACTGGTCGGCTTTCTCGGCCCGAACGGCGCCGGCAAGACCACCACGCTCAAAATGCTCGCCGGCCTGCTTTATCCCACGGGCGGCTCGGCCCGGGTCCTCGGCTACACGCCGTGGGAACGCGCCGACGGTTACCGCCGCCAGTTTGCGCTCGTCCTTGGCCAGAAAAACCAGCTCTGGTGGGATTTGCCCGCGCGTGAATCGCTGGAATTAAATGCAAAAATTTACGGCATTCCCGCCGACCGTTTTGAGCGAACGGTAGCCGAAATGAGCGAATTGCTTGCCGTCCAGGAAAAGCTCAACGTCAGCGTGCGCGAACTTTCCCTTGGCGAACGTATGAAAATGGAGCTGATTGCGTCTTTGCTCCATCAGCCCAAAGTGCTTTTCCTCGACGAACCGACCATCGGGCTGGATGTTATTTCGCAAAAAACCGTCCGTGAATTCATCCGCCGCCACAACGCCGAGCAAAAAACCACAATTCTCCTCACCAGCCACTACATGGCCGACATCCAGGCGCTCTGCCAGCGCGTTATCATCATTGACCGTGGCAAAATCTTTTTCGACGGCAAACTCGACGAGATCGTGGACCGCTTTGCCGATTTCAAATTCGTCACCATCCAATGCGCCAGTACGGAGGCGCACCCGAATGAAAATCTTTCGCGCTACGGCGAAGTTGTGGAAAAAACGCCGAGCGCCATCACGCTCAAGGTCAAGCGCGACCGCGTGATTACCGTTTGCAAATCATTGCTCGACGACCTGCCGGTGACTGATATTGACATCCAGGAAGTGCCGATTGAGGACGTCATCCGCCAGATTTTCGCACGCTGATTCAATCACAGGGCACGGTGCGGTCTGATGCCCAATCGCGGGTTTCCTGGATCTTCTCCCTCATGACCACCGACAAGGGCCGGGTCTGCTGGATTTCGGCGATCAAATCCGCCTGCGTCAGGCCATGCCCTTGCGCATGGGCTGTGTACATCGCCGACACAATGGCCTGTTCGATCTCCGAACCCGAAAAACCTTTCGTCGCTTCCACTAGCGCGTCCAGGTCAAATTGCGCCGGCTCCAGCGCGCGTTTGCGCAGGTGAATCTGCAAAATGTCCCGACGGTTCTGCGGCGACGGCAAATCCACGAAAAAAATCTCGTCGAACCGGCCTTTGCGCACCAATTCCGGCGGCAGGCGCATGATGTCATTGGCGGTGGCCACCACAAAAACGGGTTTTCTGCGTTCGGACATCCAGGTCAGGAAGGTTCCCAAAATCCGGCGCGACAAGCCGTCGTCGTCTTCCTGCACGGCCACGCCTTTTTCAATCTCGTCCATCCACAGGACGCACGGTGACATGACTTCGGCGGTTTCAAAGGCTTTGCGCAAATTGCGCTCGGTTTCGCCGTAGTATTTGTTGTAAAGCACGCCGAAATCGAGCCGGAGGAGCGGCACGCCGAAAATCGCGGCGGCGGCCTTGGCCACGAGACTTTTGCCGCAACCCTGCACGCCCAGCAGCAGCACGCCGCGCGGCGGGTCGAGCTGCGTGTCGGCGTCGCCCAGGAAAAAGTCCTTGCGCACGGCCAGCCAGTCCCGCAGCCGCTGCAGGCCGCCAATTTCCGAGAATTGCACGGTTTCATATTCAAACGACAAAACGCCGTCACGGCCGAGCAATTCATATTTCGCGCGCATGACTTCGGGCATCTCCGATTCGGAAATCACGCCGTCATCGTTGATGGCCTTGCGGGCGAGGCGGCGCACATCCGTGGTGGTAAGGCCGACCAGGTTCCGCACCAGCAAATCCACCGCCTTGTTGGTCGTTTGGACATCCCGTTTGCCGTGTTCCGCGCCCCAGTCGGCGGCCACATCATAAACGATGCCGCGCACTTCATCGGCCGACGGCAGCGGCAGGCGGAATCGCGCGGTGAACGGCTGCAGCTCCGGCGGCACCGGCATGGTCGAGCCGACCAATACCACCGTTGAAAAGTGGTGCGCATACGTCAGGGCGATGTCCTTCAAATAACGGACCACCACCGCGTCTTCCAAATAGGGATTGAAATCCAGCAGGAGGAACAGCGAATACGAGGCGGAATTTTTGATATAGCTCAGAACTTCCTGGGATTTGCTGACCGATTGCAGCGGCTGGTCACACGGATCGAACGCCTGCAAGCCTTCCGTCACCGTCCAGCGGTACGCTTTCAGTTGTAAACGTTGTGCGATTTGCCGCACCATTTGGACAATCTGCGGCTCTTCGCCGGTTTCGACGACAATCAGCGGTGTTCGTGAACGGATGATGGCCTCCAAATCACGAATCGGGCTTTCCGTGATCAGCGATCCCGTATTGGCGAGTTTGGCGGACGGCAAATTCATTCAGGTGCCCCTTAAAACTCCCGAAATCCTTTCGGCCTGCAAGAAAAAACGACTGGTTTTCTTCCTTTTCAGCAGTGGGTGCCGCCGGATTTTCGCGCACCGAATCAGCTTCCCGCCTGGCACGACTTCATCTACGGGATTTTGAAAACTGGGAACAAAGCCGTCGGGGTGTGATTATGATTTACGTGCCGGCTCTGGAGTCTGGCTTCAATCGTAAATCCCAAATCGTAAATCGTAAATTCCTAGGCCGCTTCCATGTCCGGCTTGCGCCGCAGCAGCGGCTGGCTTTCGCCGAGCACAGCGGACCGCGTGATTTTCACATGAACGACGTCGTTGCGTTCGGGTGCGTCGTACATCACGTCGAGCATCAGGCGTTCAATCAACCCGCGCAGCGCGCGCGCGCCGGTGCCTTTTTTCATGGCCAACACCGCCAGTTCACGCAAGGCATCGGGTGTGAATTCCAGTTCCACGCCTTCCATCGCCATGAGCTTGGCGAATTGCTTCGTCAGCGCGTTTTTGGTCTCGGCGAGAATGGAAACCAGTTGATCTTCGGACAGTTCCGCCAGCGTGGTCACCACCGGCAGCCGACCGATGAATTCGGGAATGAAACCGTAATCCAGCAAATCCTCCGGTTCAGCGCGCTGTAAGATTTGATCGCGCGCAGCCTGGCTGTTCTTTGGCACCTCGCCGATGGCGCCAAAACCCATCGTATGCCGGCCCAACCGCCGGTGAATGATTTTCTCCAGCCCGACAAACGCCCCGCCGCAAACGAACAGGATGTCCGTCGTGTCCACGCGGATGTATTCCTGCTGCGGATGTTTGCGGCCGCCCTGGGGCGGCACGTTGCAAACTGTGCCTTCGAGGATTTTCAGCAACGCCTGCTGCACGCCTTCGCCGGAAACGTCGCGCGTGATGGAGGGGCCGTCGGCCTTGCGCGCGATTTTATCAATCTCGTCAATGTAAACGATGCCGCGTTGGGCGCGTTTCACGTCGTAATCCGAATTTTGCAGCAAGCGCAAAATTATGTTCTCCACGTCTTCACCCACGTAGCCGGCCTCGGTGAGCGTGGTGGCGTCGGCAATAGCGAAGGGGACGTCGAGGACTTTGGCCAGCGTGCGCGCCAGCAACGTCTTGCCGGAACCGGTCGGGCCAATCATCAATATATTGCTCTTCTCGATTTCCACGCCGGCATGCTTGGTCTTGCCGGTGGCGAGCCCGCCCTCCGGTTCCTGTTGAATGCGTTTGTAATGATTATGAACCGCGACCGCCAAAGTTTTCTTGGCGTGCTCCTGGCCGACGCAGTGCAAATCCAGCTGCCGTTTGATTTCCGCCGGTTTGGGAACGGTGAATTTCGGTTGGTTTTTCTGATTCTGGAGTTCCAGTTCGCGGTCGAGGACGTTTTTACAAAGGATGATGCAGTTATCGCAAATGTAAACGCCCGGCCCGGCAATGAGCTTGCGCACTTCCGCGTGCGATTTGCCGCAGAAACTGCACATGGTGAGTTGGTTGGGACGGGCCATTCTCGATTTATGATCTAAGATTTATGATTTTACACATTCACTGATGTTTTTTCCACCAGACCGGTGATTTCCTTGCGCGATTGTACGACGTGGTCCACCAGGCCGTATTCCTTTGCCTCGTCGGCGGACATGAAACGGTCACGGTCAGTGTCGCGGGCGAGTTCGTCCACTTTGCGTCCGCAATGTTTGCCAAGAATTTCGTTGAGCCGGTCTTTGAGCCTTAAAATTTCCTTCGCCTGAATGCTGATGTCGCTGGCCTGGCCCTGCACCCCGCCCCAAGGCTGGTGAATCAGAATGCGCGCATTGGGCAACGCGTAACGTTTGCCTTTCGTGCCCGCCGCCAGCAGCACTGCCGCCATGCTCGCCGCCTGGCCAATGCAATAGGTGTTTACGTCGCAGGTGAGAAACTGCATCGTGTCGTAAATCGCCAGCCCGGCGGTGACGCTGCCGCCCGGCGAATTGATATAAAGATGAATGTCCTTCTTGGCGTCGGACATCTGGAGAAACAGCAGTTGGGCGATGATGATGTTGGACACCGTGTCATCCACCGCCGTGCCGAGAAAAATGATGCGGTCCACCAGCAGGCGGGAATAAATGTCCCACGTCCGCTCGCCACGTCCGGTCTGCTCGACCACAATTGGAACCAAAAAGTTTTGCATGCCTGAATAACTACTCCATTTTCAGCACAAGTAAAGGAGCAAACCCCATGCCGACCGTCAAAAAATCGTCCTCGTCCTCTTTCTCGTTCTCGTCCTCGGTAACTTATCGATTACGAGGACAAGGACGAGGGAGAAGTAGACTGAAACTTCGACCAAATTGCCCGAAAAGCGCTGGCAAAATCCTCCGGCTTTTTGGCAATCCAATGCGTAACTGCTTCCGGCGCAAACCACTCCCCACACTCGATTTCCTCGGGATGCAACTGAAACGGCCCCTCCGCTGCGCAGCGGTAAACCCGGACAAATTCCTGGTCCGTTTCCGCACAAGCGTCAATCTTGAACAAAGGTTCCGGCGTTTTTGGGACAATCAGTCCAATTTCCTCGCGCAACTCACGCACCGCACAGGCATCGTAATATTCGCCGGAATCCACATGGCCGGAGGTCGAGGAATCCCATTTGCCCGGCTCACGGTCTTTGGACATTGAACGTTTTTGGAGGAAAACTTCGCCGCGCGAATTGAAAACGAAAACATGAACCGCGCGATGCAACAAGCCGAGCCGGTGGACTTCACTGCGCGGCTGGTGGCCAATCACCTCGTCCCGCTCATTGACGACATCAAAGATTTCTTCGCTCATGGTTTTGTAGTCGCTGATGCAAACCGGCGCAGATTCCCGCACTTTCACAAGTGCGGCTACGATAAAAGTTCCTCGGTCAGATGGACAAACTCTTCCAAACCCAATTTCTCCGCGCGTTCCTGCGACGGAATTTTCAGTTCGGCAAACGCCTGTTCCAGTTTTTCGGCCGGCCAATCTTCACGCAACAATTTCAGCATCATTTTCCGCCGCTGGGAAAAGGCACGCTTGACGATTTTCACCAAAGTCTCGCGTCGCTCTTCCGGTAAAAGCGGGACGGTGCGGCGATCCAGGACCACGCAGGCCGAAGCCACATCCGGTTCGGGGAAAAAGCAACTCTTCGGAATTTTGAACGAGTCGCGCGGCTTGAAATCGAGTTGCACCAGCAACGTCAGCAGACCGTAATCCTTATCGCCGGCTTTGGCCACGAGGCGTCGGGCGACTTCGAGTTGCAGCGTGGCCACGATTTTCTTCGGCGCGCGCGCGCCGCAGGCCAGTTCCACCAGAATCGGCGACGCGACGGAATACGGCAGGTTGGCGACCAATTTCCAATCGCTCCAATCCCGTTGCTCGTGTTTCAGGAATTCCAGCGCATCGGCGTGGAACAAATCGAATTTTGAGTTTTGAGTTTTGGGTTTTAAGTGAACAAATCGGTCACGCAACAACTCCACAAGCCGGGCGTCTTTTTCAATGGCCAGAACTTCGCCGGCTCTTTCCAGGAGCAATTCCGTCAGCGGTCCCAGTCCCGGCCCGATTTCGAGGATTTTATCGGCTTTTGACAATTCTGCGGCCTCGACAATCCGGCGCAGTTGGTTGCCGTCGTGCAGGAAATTCTGGCCGAGGGATTTGGTCAATTGAATCCCGCGCGCCGCCAGCAGTTCCCGCATTTCGGACAGTTTCACCGGGAAGGATTAAACCACGGATGAACACGGATGGACACGGATAAAACGCCATTGCATCGCTGGCAGGGCGGG
>DATNHM010000044.1:0-167453 GCA_035604955.1 Candidatus Limnocylindrales bacterium
GTCATCATCGCGCAGAAAAATTCCACCGGGTAATTCGCCTTCAGGTAGGCGGTCTGATAGGCGACGATGGCGTAGGCAGCCGCGTGCGATTTGTTGAAGCCGTAACCGGCGAATTTTTCGAGCAAGTCGAAAATCTCATTCGCCTGGGTTTCCGGAATACGGTTTTTCTCCTTGCAGCCCTTGACGAAAATGCTTCGTTGTTTGGCCATTTCCTCCGGCTTTTTTTTGCCCATCGCGCGCCGGAGCAAATCCGCGCCGCCGAGCGTGTAACCGGCGAGCACCTGCGCAGCTTGCATCACCTGCTCCTGGTAAATCAAAATGCCGTAGGTCTCCCGGGCGATCGGTTCCAGCAAGGGATGCTCGTATTCGATCTTCACTTCGCCGTGACGGCGCTTGATGAACTCGGGAATCAGTTCCATGGGGCCGGGCCGATACAACGCCACGAGCGCAGTAATGTGCTCGACGGAACTGATTTGAAATTTTCGGCACAAATCGCGCATCCCGCCGGATTCCAACTGAAACACACCCAGCGTTTCCGCCTTGTTCAACAAATCGTAAGTTTTCGCGTCGTCAAGCGGCAGATGGTCAATATCAATTTCAACACCTTGTGTGCGTTTGACCATTTCGCAGGTGTTGCGAATGACGGTGAGCGTCTTCAGCCCCAGAAAGTCCATCTTCAGCAGGCCAAGGTCGCCGACGGGATTCATTGCGTATTGGGTGACGAGTGTGCCGCTGTCGTCCTGCTTGAGCGGCAGCAGGTTCACCAGTGGCTGGTCGCCGATGACGACGCCCGCAGCGTGAACGGAGGCATTGCGCGTGAGGTCCTCGAGAATAAGCGCCGTGTCAATTAACTCACGCGTGACTTCCTCGGTTTCGTAAGCTTCTTTAAATTCCGGTGATTGCTTAAGCGCTTTTTCGAGCGTCATCTTCAAGTCGAACGGAATCATTTTGGCCAGCCGGTCGCATTCACCGTAGCTCAGGCCCATCACGCGGCCCACGTCGCGCACGACGGATTTCGCCCCCATGGTGCCAAACGTGATGATTTGCGCGACGGCGTCCCGGCCGTATTTTTCACGGACATATTCAATCACGTCGGCACGCCGGTCGTCGGCGAAGTCAATGTCAATGTCCGGCGGGTTGACGCGCTCCGGATTCAAAAACCGCTCGAACAGCAGGCCATAGCGGATCGGGTCCACGTTGGCGATTTCGAGCAAATAAGTAACCAGCGAACCGGCGGCCGAACCGCGGGCGACGCAGGCAATGCCGTGTTCGCGGCCATAGCGAATGAAATCCGCCACGATGAGGAAGTAACTGATGAAACCGGTTTTCTCAATGACCGCGAGCTCCAATTTCAGCCGATCCATGACGACCTTGAGGGCGGTCTGGAGGGCAGCGCTTTGTCGCTGCTCTGAATTTGTGGGCACTGACGAACCAGTGCCCTCCACGTTATCTGTCGGCAACCGCTCGGGACGATCAATGCCTTCGACGACAAATTCCTTTCCTTCAGCTTTGGCATGAATGGTGTAACGGCGGAACAAACCATCGGCGAGCAGCTTGCGCAGATAGCCTTCGCGGGTAAAATGCTCCGGCGGTGTGAAGACCGGATAATGCAGCTTGCCGAATTCGATTTCCAAATTGCACTTCTCCGCGACCTCCAGCGTATTTTTCACCGCCTCCGGCGTGTCGGCAAACCGCGCCTTCATTTCGTCAGCGGAGCGAAGGAAGAATTGTTCCGCCGGGTAATTCGCGCTCATCCGTTTGGGATTGCTCAACAAATCCTGCGTGCCAATGCAGACCAGACAGTCGTGCGCGTGGGAATGGCTTTTCTCGATGTAATGGACGTCGTTCGTGGCGACGAGCTTGAGGCCAAATTCCTTCGCCCATTGAATTAAGTGCCGGTTGACTTTGGCCTGTTCGGCAATGCCGTGATTTTGCAGTTCCAGATAAAAATTGTCCGCGCCGAGCGTCTGTTTGAACCAGTCAATCGCCTCGCGCGCCTTGGACAACTGGTCGCGCATGATCCAATCCGGTATTTCGCTGGCGAGACAGCCGGAGAACGCAATCAATCCATCTTTGTGCGCTGCCAGCAGTTCTTTGTCTATGCGCGGCTTGTAATAATAACCCGTGAGATGCGCCTCGGTGGTGAGCTGGATGAGGTTTTTATAGCCGGCGGCGTCCTTCGCCAGCAACAGCAGGTGATGATACACGTCGCGTCCGCCGCTGCTGGTTTTCTTTTCCAGCCGACTGCCCGGCGCGACATAGACTTCGCAGCCGATGATGGGTTTGATGCCTTTTTCGCGGGCAGCCTGATAGAAATCAATGACGCCGTGCATGGCGCCGTGGTCGGTGATGGCCAATGCGGGGAACTTCAGTTCATGGGCCTTGTCCACCAGCCGGTCCAGCCGGCAAGCCCCATCGAGCAGCGAATACTCGGTGTGGAGATGGAGATGAACAAAGTCCGCGTGCGACATGGCAGCAAACTACTTCACTTGGTTGGTGCGGAGCAAGCGGGAGCTGCGGTCGGAAAATCAAGGTAACATTTCGATGCGATAAAATCTTTGCGGATCCGTGGGTGCCGCATCCGTAGCGGTGACGGTGTTGGTGGTGGCGTTAATGACACCGCCCAGATTGATCCAACTGGTCTGAATCAGATTCGTCTTGTACTGCAGTTGATACGACAATCCGCTTATGGCCGTCCACGTGAAATTGACTGAGCCGCCTGATTTGGCCAGGGCCTGGAACGCCGGCGCCCGCACGGCAGTCACTGTGATATCGTCAAAGGCAAAATAGTAAGGGTCGTTTCGGAAACCGAATTGCAACACGGTGCTGGTTCCTGGAGCGGTGACAAGATATTGCAGGTTCGTCCAGCCGGAGGTCAAAGGCATGTTGATTTGGTTGAAGAGCGTGGTGGCGCCCCAGTCGGCCAGAAATTGATTCGGGCCATCACCGTTGTAGTTGACGAGCCAGAAACTGATCAGGTAAAGCTGGCCTGGCGCAGTCGGAAGCGTTTGCGTCAAATAATAAAGCGAACCACCAGGTCCAATCTTAGCGCCGTAGTTGCCGGAGTGAATAAACGCGGGATCCGTGACAACAGTTTCGTAACTATCAATGTTTCCCGACTGCGTCCAATCGGTGAAGTCGCCGGTTTCAAACCCGCCATTCTGGACGAGTTGCGGTGGACTTGCCTGTAATGTGAAGGACCGGCTTTGTACAAAATGATCGGTCAGATTGGTGAACCACAACACCGCCGTGTAAGTGTCGAAAGGCAGGTTGGTGGCGGTGGAATTCAGGCTGACCGCCACGTTGGCGGCCGGGCCACCCGGTGTCAGGCTGCCGCTGGTCACAGAGGCGTTCAGCCATGATGAGGTGTTGCCCAGCGACCAGTTCAGGCTCGAAGCACCGACGTTCGTGAGTGTCAAAGTAATGGATGCCGGGGTGAACGGACCACCTGCGGTTCCGGTGAACAGCAGGCTGTTGGTGTAGGAAATAAACAGGGCGTCGGAAGAATAAACGAAAGTAACCGGAGCCGAAGCGTTTCCGTTGGCAACCGCAACCAGAGAATAAATTCCCTGCGGAAGATTAGCCGGCAATGTGAAGTCGGTGCTGACGGGATTGGTGCCCGTCATAACACTGGTGCTGCTCCAATTGTAGGTTCGCGCGTAATACACGTTGCCGGCGGAATTGGTCAATCGCACGAGCGGATAATCGCTGCTCATTTGCGCGTCGTCGCCGTAAGCCGCGCCCTCGGAAATGCCGTTGAACAAGGTGCCGGTGAGGTGATATGAGCCGTCGCCATTGGTTGCAAGAGCGGTGATGGCCGGTTTGCCGGCGGCCAACGGCGAACCGTCCGGTTGATAGACGTAAAGCTGCGGGCCGGTGTCGGAAAACAATGCCGTGCCGTCGGGCAAATCCAGCATCCGCATGGCAAATGAGGCCTGGTAAAAAACCAAACCCGCCGGCCCGTTCACTTGCGTGAAGGCATTTGCCACCGGATCGTACTCATAGAAACTCGTCGGTACGGTATTCGTTGCGGAAGAGGCCGTCGCACACAGAATCTTGCCGTTGACCATCATTGCGCCGGGCGCGTCCGCCGCCACCTGGCCATTCGGAATGACCGGCCCCGCCTGCCAGACGCCCGCATTCGTGTTGCCCGACGGGGTGTAAAGGACGGTATTGCCGGTGCCCCCCAAAAAAAAGGCCCGTCCATCCGGCAACAGGAAGGCCGCGCCCATTTCGCCCGCCACGGGATCATAAATCGCCACTGGCACCGTGGCATCGCTGATCCATTGGTTGAGCGAAGGAATGTAACGCTCCGAATTGGTTCCGAAGGGGTCGATGGTCAGGATGCTGTTGTCCGGCAATTTAACCCAACTGGCTTCATCCTGATAATAATTATTGTTCGCCAGAGTCGGACCGACCATCCACACATTCGACGCGATGTTGTATATGACCGTTTCGCCGTAGGCAGCCGGAGTCACCGGTGCCACCAGCACGTTGCCATTGGATATTATCTCTGAAACCGAATCATGAAATCGCACTTGTCCGGCCGGTGGCGGCGGTGTCACGGTCCAGGTATTGGCCACCGGATCGTAAATTTCCGCCGAGTTGGAGCCCGAGCCGTACTCGCCGCCGGCAACCAGCACCCGCCCATTCTGCAACACTTGCGAGGAATAATAAAGCCGGGTGTAGTTCATGGGAGCGAGTGTTGACCAGATGCCGTTGACGTAACTGCCATTGGCATCGGGCGTCAAACGGTACCAGGCATTGCCGGTGCCGCCGCCGCCCGGTTCGCCGCTGGCGGCCATGACCGTGCCGTCCGAAAGCAAAAGCATCGTGTCAATGTTATCCGGGGCTTGATTGGTCAACGGAACCCATGTCCCCGCGGCTTTTGACTGCCACGAAATCAAAAGTCCGGCCAGTAAGACCAACCGCAGCCAACTCCAATCCCGGTACCAGGCGGAAAGCCGCCTCCATTGAATGAGATGACACATAGGGAAGACCTTCTTTTGATTCGCACTGAATTTTTCCGTGCCGGCATAAACCAGAATAAAAGCGGAATACCAACCGGCATTTGTTTAATCCAGGCCACCGGAAGATTCAAGCTGAAAATAATTATTTCAACTGAACAAAAGAACTTAAGCTGATGACATTCGCGAGGGGGGAAACAGTCATTTTGACCGACTTGGGGTGTCGCTCGCGGCGCAGCCGTTTGCTCAAAGGTGAATTTCCAGATACCTGAGCAAATCCGAATTTAACCCGGCGTCGGCCTGGCTTGCCGTAATTGTATTTTATTCCTGGTCTGTAACCGTGTCGTGGAATTTGAGGATGTCGCCTTTTTCACCCTTGAGTTCGGCCTCTTTGAACTTGATGGCGGTTCGCGGATGCTGGTTCAACATCCCGGTCAGCAGGTACGGCAGGTCGTAGCCCCAAAGTAATTTTGCGCGCATCGGCTCGATATGATTTTGCACGCAGTCGAGCACGGGGCGGATTTTGTATTTCGGGTTATGCAGGAAGGCGAGGAGCAGTTCCATCGGACAATTGCCGGCGCCGCGGCCGAGACCGGCCATCGTGGCGTCCAGAAAGTTCGCGCCTTCAATGATGCCTTCGATGGTGTTGGCGTAGGCCAGTTGCATGTTGTTATGCATGTGGACGCCCACTTCCTTGCCCGACGGCTTGCAGTGATGCAGATATTTCCTTACCAATTCATGAATCCGCTCGCTGTAAAGGGCGCCAAAGCTGTCCACGACGTAAATCGCCTTGGCTTCGGACCTGGCCAGCATTTCCAGGCCTTCCTCCAGTTCGCTTTGCGGCACGGTGGAAACCGCCATAAGATTAACCGTCGTTTCGTACCCCTTGTCGTGTGCGTCCTTCACCATGTCCAGCGCCACCGGAATCTGATGAATGTAAGTCGCCACGCGAATCATATTCAGGATGCTGTCCTTTTTGGGCAGAATGTCCTCGTGATAATCGCAGCGCTCGGCGTCGGCCATCACGGTGAGCTTGAGCTCGGTCGGATTGTCACCGACGATGCGGCGCAAATCGTCCTCCACGCAGTATTTCCAACAGCCGTGTTCACCCTGCTTGATGCCTTTCCGCGACGCCTTGTAGCCGAGTTCCATGTAATCCACACCGGCGGCTACGCAGGTGTCATAGACCTTCTTCACAATTTTGTCGTCAAAATGGTGGTTATTCATCAGGCCGCCGTCACGGATGGTGCAGTCGAGCACTTTGATTTCGGGCCGATAGGAGAGCCAACGGCTGGTGGCGGAGTCTTTGGTTTTTGCAGTTTTCATGGTTGCTGATCAGTCGGAAACATGCCGAGCCTGCATTATGCCCTGAATATACCGTGGTTGGACAGCAGAAACTGGCCGTACTTCGATACGCTTTTTGCCGCACGCTGAAGCAAGAAACGTCCGCCTACTTGCGGAAAAAGTCCTTGATGACCTCCGCCACACGCTGGATTTGCGCGTCGGTCAGTTCAGGATAAATCGGCAGGCTCAGGCATTCGCGCGCGGCCTTTTCGGCAACCGGGAAATCACCGAGCTGGTGGCCGAGGCTGGCATAAGCCTTCTGCAAATGCAGCGGAATTGGATAATGGATGGCGCAGCCAACGCCATTGGCTTCAAGATGTTTTTTCAATTCGTCCCGGCGCGGGTGGCGCACGACGTAGAGATGATAGACACTTTCGGCATAGCCGGCTTCGCGCGGCAGTTGCAGCGGCGTATCCGCCAGTAATTCGTGATAACGATGCGCCACCCGACGGCGTTCGCTGGTCCATATTGCCAGATGTTTTAATTTCACGCCGAGGACCGCACCCTGGATGCCTTCCATCCGGTAGTTGTAGCCGACTTCGTCGTGATAATAACGGACGCTGGAACCGTGTTCGCGCAAGGCGCGGGCGCGTTTGTCAAAAGCGGCGTTGTTGGTCACCAACGCGCCGCCCTCGCCGCAGGCGCCGAGGTTTTTGCCGGGGTAAAAACTGAAACCGGACAGGTCCCCGAAGGTGCCAACAATTTTGCCTTTGTATTTTGCGCCATGCGCCTGCGCCGCGTCCTCGACGAGCGGCAGCTTCCGTTTTCGGCAAATCGCCAGGATCGGGTCGAGGTCGAACGGCTGGCCGTACAAATGCACCGGCATGACGGCCCGGGTGCGCGGCGTGATGGCGCGTTCAATGAGTTTCGGATCAAGATTGAACGTGGCGTCATCAATGTCCACATAGACCGGTTTGGCCCCGACATAGGAAATCGCCCAGCTCGTCGCCACAAACGTGAACGGCGTGGTGATGACCTCGTCGCCCGGGCCGATTCCCAGCAGCAACATGGCCACGTGCAATGCCGAAGTGCCGCTGTTGAAACCGGCGCAATGGTCCGCGCCAACATATCCGGCAAAATCCTTTTCAAACTGCGCCACGTCCGGGCCAAGGCAGAAGGAACAATTGTCGAGCGTGCGCGCGATGGCGGCATCGAGGTCTTTCCGGAGACCGCGGATTTGCGCCGGCAAGTCGAAATAAGGAATCTGATTCATCCGGGCCAACTCCGAATTCTAATCTGAATAATCAGCATAAGTTCGCGGGCAATATGCCGTTGCCACACAACCAACGCGAGCAGTTTGTATCAGCGGCCAATTTTATGATGGACTGAAAGATCGCTCCAATTCAGCAGTCCATTTGCGGCAAAGCCAGAGCGGAATGAATCCGAGAATGCCAAACGAGCAGTCAATCAGCCGCCACGGGAACGGAATGCCTCGCCAGCCGCCGAACATCAGCGCATAAGGAATCACCAGTACGCAGGCAATCAAGCCGAAGTCAAACAGCCACCGGTTACGGACCGGATCGCGCACGGCGCCGATGAAGCCAATCGCGATGACAAAATGCCCAAACGCAAGCCAATCAGTGCCGTAGAAAAGAAACGGATACTGTTGCTGGGTTTGCGTCAAAGCGTCTGGCACGCGCATCAGCCACTCTCCCGCCGCCGGCCCAGGGAAATTCACCAGCAGATTCACTTCGTTGGGCAACGGAATGGCCGTCGCGCCGCTCACGACCAGTCCGGTCATGAACAGCCCTGTCAGTGATTTGATGCGGCGACGGAGACGCAGTTCGCGGTTCATGGGAGTTTTCGATTAAATCCGGCGGCGGCAATCGGGAAATTTCCGGCCGGCCGAGCTTGTTTTCATACGCTCGCCGGAAATGGCGAAGCGCAACGCACGGGCAACGCTCCGGTCGCGGTTTGTGCGGACAAACGGCGGCGAAACGCGAGATGCCGCACCCGCGTCATTTCCACCAGTGGCCGCCAGATCGCGTGAACCAGTTGATGCTTGATCAGAAAACGCCAGAGCCGATTTGAACGTTTGTAGAGATAACAACCGGCAAAATAGGCGGGCAAAGCCGACAGGCTCGCCGGTTTCCGTCGCCAGATGGAAGCATGAGAAAACAGCCGGCGGTAAAGCCAGTCGTAGCCCAGCAACAATTCCTCGGGCGTCATCTGCTTCGGCTGGAAGACGACGTGCGCGGTGTCATATTTTTCCCAATCTCGGTGCAGGAGCCGGCCTTCAACCTCCAGTTGACGGAACAGCGGTGTTCCCGGATAGGGTGTGAGAATATGAAATGTGGCGCATTCCATCCGGTTCCGCTCGATCCATTGAACCAACGTCGTGAACGTGTCCTTCCGGTCGCCGTCGAAACCGACTACGAAACTGCCATTTACCTGAATGCCATGTTCATGAAAAATGCGGACGCGCCGGGCATAATCCTCTGCGCGCGGAGTGCGTTTACGGGCATCCACCAGATTTTGATCGGTGAGCGATTCAAAACCGATGAATACGCCGTTGCAACCGGCCAGGGCCATTTCCCGTATCAGAGCCGGCTCATCGGTCACGTCCAGTGTCACCGCCGCGCTCCAAATTTTCTGGACGGGCCGGAGCGCGCGGCAAAGCTCACGCAGATACTCACGCCGGGAGCCGAGATTATTGTCGATGAACACGGCATACGGCTGGCCGTCGGCTTCCCATTGCCGGCGGATGTCTTCCGGTTCGCGCACCCGATACGGCATGCGGAGGCCGTTAGTGGAAAGATAACAGAAGCCGCAACGGTTGTGGCAGCCGCGCGTAGCGATGAGGCTGGTGGTTGTCAAAAAACTTTTTCGGGACAGCAAATCCCGCCGTGGCGGCGGGTCAAGCGCGTAAGGCCGCTCGTAGGTTGCTTCATAACGCGGCTTCAGCCGGCCTCGCTCCACGTCGCGCAGAATTTCCGGCCAAAGCTGGACACCATCGCCGATGGCCACGGCATCCGCGTGCGGAGCCACTTCGTCCGGGCACGATTGCGCGTGCAACCCGCCGAGAATCACCCGGCTGCCTTGGGCGCGATACCACGCCGCCAGTTCATAGGCGCGCCGGGCGAACGTCAGATGCACCGTGATGCCCACCACTTCCGGCAAGGGTTCCGACGGCGGCAAACCTTGCAGAAGATTTTCGTCCCAATAACGCACCTGCCAGTGGGCCGGCGTCGCGCCCGCCAGCGAAGTCAGGGCGAGCGTCGGCGTGAGGACGTGCTTGCCGAAGCTGCCATGCGGCGATTTGGCGTAAAACGGGTTGACGAGCAGCGCCGTCCGTGGCTGCGGCTGGCGTCGGGGCGGCGGTGACGGCAAAACCGGCGCATTCAACATTTCACGCGGCAACCAAAGCGGCTTGCGCGGCGCATAAAACGGATCGTCCGGCACGTTTTCAAGCAGTGTGGAAAGCCAGTCCATTTTTTACCTCGATTTCATTTGTCACTGGTCCGGCCGGCAACCCAATCGAGCAACAGAAACACGGTGGCAAAAAATGGAAACACACCGTAAAGCGTGTCGCTGACCGAATGGGATTTGCGGTCAATCGCCAGGAACACCTCTGCGCAAAAAGCCAGCGCTGCCACGGTGATGACCAGGCCAGGCAGGGAGACCGGAAGATAAAACCAGCCCAGCCGTTTGAACCAGATTGTTTTCATAGTTGTTCGCCTTTCATTTTTGGATTGAATTGCCCAGCAGCTCCCAGTGGGTGACGCATCGGGCCGCCCAGTCATGGATCGCCTGCTCAACTTCAGCAATGACTGTGTCCGGCGTGGAAGTCCCGGCGGTGATGCCAATTGTGTCCTCTGTGTGAAACCAATCTTCACGCAGGTCCGACGCGGTCTGGACGTGATGCACCCGCGTACAAAAACGCGAACAGGTTTTGACCAACTCGCGTGTGTTATTGCTGTGCGTGCCGCCAATGACGACGACCGCATCGCATTGGCGGGCCAGTTCCGTCGCCGCGTTCTGCCGCTGCTTTGTCGGCTGGCAAACCGTGTCAATGAAGCGCACTTCCGATTCGGGAAACCGTTCCCGAATCAAGCCCACCAGGTGCCGGACGCGGTCGATCGGTTGTGTGGTTTGGGCCACAACGCCAAAGCGCGGCCGCTTGCCAAGCCGGGTTACGTCTTCCTCGTTTAACACCACGTCAAAGGCTTCAAGGTCCCCGGTCAGGCCACACACTTCCACGTGGTCGCGTTTGCCGATGATGACCGGATGAAACCCTTCGCCGACCAGCCTTGCCAGCGCGCGATGAGCCACATGCACCAGGGGACAGGTCGCTTCGACCACCTTCAGCCCGCGCCCGCGCGTTTCGTTCATTGCGCGTTCCGAGGCACCGTGCGCCGTAACCATCACCGTCCGCGTGTTGATGTCAGCCGGTTGTTGCGCCGCGCGGACACCCGCCGCCCGCAATTCTGCCACCACCGTTTCGTTATGGACCAGATCGCCCAGGATGGTGAGCGGCTCATGGCGCGCGGTTTCGTAGGCGAGCGCCACGGCGTCCTTGACCCCAAAACACATGCCCAAATGTTCGGCACGAATGATCTTCATTTTACTTCTGAATTCGGCTTTGGCGCCGGGTTCGGCGTGGTTCACTCATGGAACAAAAAAATTCCAGCGGCCAAGGCTGTTCCCGCCGTCCACAGCAACCAGCGGTATCGCCGCCAGACCGTCTGATAATCGGATAATTGGATCAGGAGGTCGGCCGCATAGGCGGCGCAATACAGCACGTTCGCCAACACCGCGGCGAACAACAAGCCGATCACCGGTGGCCAGTCGGGCACGGCCAGGGACGACGGGTGGCATAAGAATGAGCCGACGACGACCAGGCCGAGGACGAAATTGAAGGCGATCCGGCGCGGCTCCCAATAACGCAGGCTGTCACTAACAATGTCTTTCATACGTTTAAAACAAGGTTGACGATTTAACTTTGTGATACAAAGTAAAAGACCAGGCTGGTTTTGTTTTGTTCAAAGAAAGTTCATTTGGGCCGGTTTTGCTGGACGATTCGCTCCAGCAGGTTGATGTATTCAGTGAAGGCTTTGCGGCCAGCCGCCGTGAGTGAGCAGGTGGTCAGCGGGCGGCGGTTTTGGAACGATTTGGCCACGGCCACGTAACCTTCCTGCTGCAACGCCCGGATATGGGTGGTCAGGTTGCCGTCGGTCATGGCCAGTGCGTCGCGCAGTTCGGTGAACGACAGTTCGGGTGAGGCGGCGAGCATGGACATGATGGCCAGCCGCCCTTTCTCGTGAATCACGCGGTCGAGCTGTAAGAAGGGTTCCGGATTCACTCCGCATTCTCTCTTTTCTCGGTCAGATACAGATACGCGCCGTAAGCCAAATGCAGCACACCGAAGAAAAAGCCCATGAGCCAGTGTGCGGAGGGTAAAAATTTGACCGATCCCACAAAAAGTGCCCAAGAAAGAACGCAGCCGCTAAAGATGAATACCCAACCAAAAAATTTGATTCCGCGAGGCATGAAAAACCCGGCAGCATGAAGCGCACACCCGTAGAAAATGATCCAGACGATGACCGAAAGTAGAGCTTCGTCAATTCCTATGCCAAACAAAATAGGAATTACACCAAGAATTAAACCCGCCAGCAATGGCGGCACCAAAGCCAGGGCCACCCGGCGGGTCGGCGGTGACCAGAACGGCTCATGTTCCTTGAGCGCCTGCCGGCGGGCGATAAGAAAGGCCCCGGTGACAGCAACCACAGCCGTGCCCAGCCACAGGAAGCCGAAAGCGCGTATCGAGTTCAGTTGAAACAAAAGTCCTACTGCCGTGCCAATGACACCCAAGGTGCCAGCGAAAAGCATGATCGGCGCCAGCGCATGACGATAAAGCGCGGAACGCTCCATCAAGGTGCGGATGGTTTGGAGATGTTCAGCAGCCCAATTTGATTCCATGACATTAACTTTGCATCACAAAGCGTATGCCGTCAAGCCTGATTTTCGGACTGCGCTGGCAAAGCGCGGTGACGACAGCGCTTTCGTAAAATGGCGGGTGTGAATTCCAAAGCGGCGTCGTGCTCCGCTTGCCGCCGCAGCCCAAGACCCCCGAAACCGAAATTATCTGTGTCCATCTGTGTCCATCTGTGGTTAACCTTTTGGCCGATGCCGCCGCCGAAGAAAATCTCCGCCCGCCAGCGCGTGCTCGCCCAATGGCGGGGCGTGGATTTATCGCCGCTGGAGACGGCGCGGGCGGTGCGCGCCCGCGCCGTCAGCGACGTGTTGCCGCGCATCATGTCGGATTTTCGCCTGGACGATCGCCGTGCCGAAGCGGAAGTCGTCAAGGTCTGGAATTCGCTGATTGATCCCAATATCGTTGCCCATGCCCAACCGGCGGGTCTGCGCAAAGGCACTCTGTTCGTGAACGTGGACAGCAACGTATGGCTTTCCGAGATTGTCCGTTATCGCCGCCGGGAAATTCTCGACCGTCTGCAGCACAGTTTTGGCAGGAACATCGTCCAGAGAATTTCGTTCCGCGTCGGATGAAAACTTTGCTCGTAGCAGCCGACGTAAGTCGGCTCTGACCTTTTCATCGGAAAGAATGAGCGGACTCACGTCCGCGGCTACAATTTCAATTCATCCATTTCATCTGTTTGGGCGTGAGCAGCCACGCGAGGGTAGCGCACCGGCCGAAACGCAAAGACCCGGTTTCCAATTTACACAAGCCGCCTTTCTTCAACTCCACCCCTGCCATTTCCCCGCCTGAAATCAGCAACGCAACCAGCCGGCTCAAATAAGGTTCGTGACCGACCAGCAGGATGTTCTCCGGCGCGGGTTTCAATTCGTGCAATTGTCGGATTAACGCCTTCGCGTCGGCGTGCGGCGTCAGGGCATCCGAAAAGGCGAGGCGTTTTTTCAACTTCAATGATCTGGCGACGATTTCGGCGGTTTGCCGGGCGCGCAAGAAAGGGCTGGAAACAATCAAACTGAAATCCAAGCCCATAGATTGCATGGCGGCGGTTGTTTGTCCGAGTTGGCGTCTGCCTTTGGGGGTGAGCGGCCGGTCGGCGTCCGATTTGAACCCGGGTGCGCCGCGTTCCACTGCAATGCCATGCCGCAAAACATAGAGATTCACGGAGGGAGAATACCGCTCCCGGCACAGGGCGCAACTCCGTCAAATGTAACATTTTTTCACTTGGGTTTTAAGCAGGTTGCCTCGTAGTTTTGTCGCCTCATGGAAACTGTGCGGCGCGCCGTCATTGATGTCGGCACCAACTCCATCAAACTGTTGGTGGCCGACGTGTCGGGGCACGAAGTGCGACCGATCCATGAGGAGAGCCGGCAGACGCGCCTCGGCAAAGGATTTTACGCCACGCATCAACTTCAGCCTGAAGCCGTCGCGCACACCGCTGCCGTCGTCTGGGAATTTGCCCAGATTGCGCGTGAGAAAAACTTCGACACCCTTCGCGTTATTGCCACCAGCGCCGCGCGCGACGCGGTGAATCCCGGCGACCTCACCACGGCCATCGAACGGGCGTCCGATCTCAAGGTCGAAATTATTTCCGGCGAACAAGAGGCCGAATGGGCCTTTCAAGGGGTGTGCACCGACCCCGAATTGGCCCGACAACGCCTGTTGCTGCTGGATGTCGGCGGCGGGAGCACGGAATTCATTTTGGGCCAGGGCGCGCAGAAACAGTTCGCCCAAAGCTTTCCGCTGGGGACGGTGCGGTTGCTCGAAAAAAGTCCGCACAGTGACCCGCCGAAGCGCGGCGAATTCACTGCCTGCCGGGATTGGGTCAAAAACTTCCTGCAACATGAAGTTCGCCCCAACCTTGAACCGGCCCTGCACTGTGAAACCAAACCCGGTTCCGCGACCGGTGAGATTCAACTGGTGGGAACGGGAGGTACGACCAGCATCCTCGCGCGCATGGAAAACAAATTGGACCGGTTTGATCGGGAACGCATCGAAAGCACGATTTTGAACCGCGAACAGGTCACGGCCCATCGGAAACAACTGTGGAGCCTGCCGCTGGCCCGCCGCAAGGAAATCCCCGGCCTGCCAAAGTTACGCGCGGACGTAATTCTGACCGGGGTCGTCATTTATGAGGCGGTGATGGAGGAGTTCGATTTCAAACAACTCCGCGTCAGCACGCGCGGCCTGCGTTTTGCGGCGGTTATGGACTGAAATCATTTACGATTGATGATTTACGATTTACGATTTGCCTTGGAGTCCCGGTAACGGAGAAATCATCAATCATCAATCGTAAATCATAAATGAGATGTCTGATTGTCGGCTGCGGCTATGTTGGTTTGCCGCTCGGGGTGGAATTCATCCGGCTCGGCCACCAGGTTTTTGGCTTGCGCCGGAATGCGGCGGCGCAAGGCGAATTGAAAGCCGCCGGTATTCAACCGCTTATCGCCGACGTCACCCAACCGGAAACCCTGGCGAAACTGCCGCGTGAGTTTGACTGGGTCGTCCATTGTGTCGCTTCCCGCGGTGGCAGCGCGGAAGATTATCGCCGGATTTATCTGCAAGGGACACGCCATTTGCTTGAATGGCTCGGACCGTCGCTGTCGAAGAAATTCGTTTATACCAGCAGCACAAGTGTCTATGGCCAGACCGACGGTTCGCCCGTCAAGGAAACCAGTCCGGCCGAGCCGGTGACAGAAACGGCGAAGGTACTGCTGGAGACGGAACAGGTTTTGCGCGACGCATTTCAGCAGAATAAATTCCCGGCGGTGATTTTGCGCGTGGCCGGGATTTACGGCCCGGAGCGCGGCCATGGGTTCAAACAATTCGTGAAAAATGAGGCCCGCATTGAAGGCGACGGCTCGCGTTTTCTGAATATGATTCACCGCGACGATGTGATCGGCTGTATCATTGCGGCGTTAAAGAACGGCCGCCCCGGAGACATTTACAACACGGTGGACGATGAACCGGTGAGCCAGGCAAATTTTTTCCAATGGCTGGCGGAAGAATTTGGCAAGGATCTGCCACCGTCAGCCCCTGCAAATTTCGATGAAGACCGCAAACGCGGCGTGACGAACAAGCGCGTTTCGAATCGGAAGTTGAAAATGGAGCTAGGCTACCAGTTCAAGTATCCGAATTTTCGCCTGGGGTACAGTGCCGAAATCTTGCGGCTGGAACGCGCGGGCGAACTGCGCGTCACGCCGGATAATTTATAGATTCAATCTTTCCCTTTCAGGTCAGACCTTCCGGATTGCCGCTTTGACCCGATCCGGTGTCATGGGCAATTGACACAGTCGCGCACCGGTGGCGTCGTGGATGGCATTGGCGATGACCGCCCCCATCACGACGATGGCCGGCTCGCCACCGCCTTGCGGAGGATGGTTTCTGGCGTCAAGGATCACCGTATCCATCTTTGGCACCCAAGTGTAGCGTGGAATTTCGTAGGTGTCATAGTTCGTGTCCAGGACTTTCCGGCCTTTAAAATGGATTTCCTCCGTGAGGGCATAGCCCATCCCCATGGTGATGCAGCCTTCCATCTGGATTTTAGCGCCTTCCGGGTTGACGACCAGGCCCATGTTCTGGGCACAAGCAACGCGTTTGACCTGAACCGCACCGGTATGGGCATCCACGGCAACCTCCGCGATAGCGGCCACATACGTCCCCGCGTCGATGCCGCAGGCAACACCGTAACCGCGCTTGCTCGGGGCTTTCGCCGGCGTCCACCCAAAGGTTTCGGCGGCGGTTTTGAGAACACGCACCATACGCGCGTCACTCAAATTGTTCAGACGGAATTCCACCGGATCCATTCCCGCCGCGGCCGCCATCTGGTCAACGTGCGATTCACGGGCAAACGTGTTGGTATTGTTCCCCGGGGCGCGCCACGCCCCGGTACGAAACGGATGCTCCGGTCCCTGCCAGCCGCGGCCATGTCCGGAAGTGCGGTGATTGGGAATGGTATAGAACTGTTGCGAGCCACGGTCGCCGGCGTAATAAACATCGTAATCCCAGAAGGCCATCTTCCCGGACGCATCCACACCGGAGCTGATCTTGACAATGGCGGCCGGTTGAAATGTGTCGTAGAAGAATTCCTCTTCGCGGCTCCACATCACCTGCACGGGTTTGCCGGTCATTTTCGCCAACTGCGCCGCTTCCACGGCCTGCTGGTTGTAAGTCTTGCCGCCGAATCCGCCGCCGACAAACGGGGTGATGACCCGGACTTTTTCCGCCGGGAATCCGAGGGCCCGGGCAATTTCTCCCTGGGCGCCAAACGGATTCTGCGTTGAAGCCCAAACCGTGGCCTTTCCGTCCTCGATTTGGGCCAGTGCCGTGTGGGTTTCCATGGCCGAATGGGCGACGTAGCCGTCCAGGTAGGTGGCTTCGACCGTTTTGACGGCCAGTTTCCGGCCGGCCTCCAGATCGCCGTCCGAAGTGAGAACATCGGCCGGTGGTGCAACGCTCAAAAGATAGTCAAAAATATTTTTGTCATCCACTTTGGCCTCAGGCACGTCGAATTCAGCCTTGATCTGCGCCAGGGCGTCTTCTGCCACATCGGGAAACTCGTGGAGAACAGCGATCAAATTATCCGTTTGAACCACTTGCACGCCGGGGATTTTTTTGGCGGGCGCGGTGTCCACGCTTTTCAATGTGGCATCATGGGCAGGCGGTCGCAGGATCTTCGCGTAGAGCATCCCAGGCAGGCGAAGGTCGCCCGCGTAATGAGCGGCGCCCGTGACTTTGGCCCGGCCATCCCGGTGCAACTCGGGCTTGCCGACGACCGTAAATTGGGAAGGATCCTTCAATGCCGGTTTGCCTCCGATGTGTCGTTCAATTTTTTTCCCTTGAGTCAATTGACCGTAACTGACCCGCCGTTCCGGATTCTCCTTGTCAAAAATGGAGCCATCTTTCGCCGCCAATTGTGCCTGGGGAACCTTGAGCGATTCCGCTGCCAGTTCCAGCAACACCACTTTGGCCTCCGCCGCGGCCGCTTGCAGGGCAGGTCCAAACATGCGTGTCGTCATTGAACCGAATGTGCCCATGTCCCAGGGACACAGGTCGGTGTCGCCCATGACGATGTCCACGGTGTCCAAAGGCGCGTCCAGTTCCTCGGCCAGCATTTGCGGCAACGAGGTGATCGGCCCCTGCCCCATTTCGATTTTGCCGGTATAACCGGTGACGCGGCCATCCTCGCCAATCCGCAGGAACGCATTAAAATCAGAAGGCAATCCACGGCCAAAACCCCGGAAGCGCCGCGATTCCTGGGCCTGCGCCGCCACGAACTCGCTCATCACCACGCAAACAATGATGCCTCCGCCCAAACGTTTCAGGAAATCCCTCCGGCTTTGCGGGTAAAGGTCCGAGTAATCCTTGATGTCCTTGAAATTCAGCGCCAGGTAATCGTTCGTATTCATTGGGCCGGCCCTCCCTGCATTTCCGCGGCGGCGGATTGAATGGCGTCAAGGATGCGGGTGTGCGCGCCGCACCGGCAGAAGTTATTGTTCATCCCTTGCACGATTTGTTCCCGCGTCGGCTGCGGATTTTTGTGCAACAAACTGACGGCATTGAGAACCTGGCCCGGGATGCAGAATCCGCATTGCAAAGCGTCGTGCGCCATGAACGCCTTCTGCACCGGATGCAGTTTTCCGTCCTGTTCCAGACCTTCAATCGTTACGACTTCCTTGTCCTTGACTGAACTGACGGCGACCAGACAGGAACGCAATGCCACATTATTCACCAGCACCGTGCAGCAACCACAATGTCCCTGGCCACAACCAAATTTGGGGCCGGTCAGGCCCAGATCCGTGCGCAGCACCCAAAGCAACAAGCGATTGCCGTCCACGTTCAGGCGCGTGGGTTTGCCGTTGAGTTTGAAGGAAATGGTGTCAGTCATGTCAGCCTCCGGGTTGAGGACTCGTTCAAGGGATACCTGGTCGCTTTGCGTTCATAACCTTGCCTTTCTATCTCATTAACCGGGAGTGTCGAGCAGAATTGCCGGCCACCGAATGCTTTTCCCTCCCGTCCCATGAGCCGCGTAGCAACGGATGTGAGTCCGCTCCAGTTTTCATTCGAGAAGTCAAAACCGGCTCACGCCGGGCGCGACGGTTCAGGATTCCGAGCGCGAGACTTACACCGCGCTGTCGCCGCGTTCGCTGGTGCGGATGCGCCGGGCGTCGTCAATCGTGGACACAAACACTTTGCCATCGCCGATTTTCCCCGTCTTGGCGGCGTTGAGGATGGCTTCGATGGCGGCTTCCACCTGCTCGTCGGGCAGGACGGTTTCAATTTTGACCTTGGGCAGGAAGTCCACGGTGTATTCACTGCCACGGTAGATTTCCGTGTGACCTTTTTGCCGGCCGAAACCCTTGACTTCGGTCACGGTCATTCCGTGGATGCCAATTTCATTGAGCGCCTCTTTGACGTCGTTCAGCTTGAACGGTTTGATGATCGCTTCGATTTTTTTCATAAATCAACCTTTATTCATTGTAGGCGCGCTCGCCGTGTTGAGAAAGATCCAGCCCCAGGCTTTCGTCTTCCTGGTCCACGCGCAAACCAACGGCGGCATCCACCAGCTTCAAAATAATAAATGTGGCGATGGCTGCGAGCGCCACCGTGGCACCGACGCCGGCGAGTTGATTCCAAAACTGGTGCGTGCCGCCCGCCAGCGAAACCGCCACGCCGTTCTTTTGAAAAGTGGTGGCAATCAGCGGATTCACCTCCGGGCTCGCCAGAAAGCCGAGCATCAACATGCCCGTCGTGCTGCCGACGCCATGCACGCCGAATACGTCCAGCGAGTCGTCGTAGCCAAAGGCCGCTTTGAGTTTGGTGACTGCCAGATAGCAAACAACTCCCGCGGCCAGCCCGATGCAAAATGCCGCCGGCACATTGACAAATCCCGAGGCCGGCGTGATGGTGGCCAGTCCCGCGACCATTCCCGATACCGATCCCAGCACGCTGGGTTTGCCTTTGAGGTACCATTCCGTGCAGGTCCAGCTCAACGCCGCCGCCGCCGCCGAGAAATGGGTGGCGGCAAACGCGCTGGTGGCAAGTGACCCTGCGTTCAGTGCGCTGCCCGCGTTAAAGCCGAACCAGCCAACCCACAACAACCCGGCCCCGATCAGCGAGAGGACGACATTGTGCGGCATGATCGGTTCGCGCGGGAAACCGTCGCGCTTGCCGATCACCAGCGCGAAGACCAGCGCCGACACACCCGAACTGATGTGAACCACCGTGCCGCCGGCAAAGTCGAGCACGGGGATTTTCCCGCCGTTCGCCCAGTTGAACAACCCGCCTTTGCCCCACATCATGTGGCAGAGCGGCAGATAAACGACGATGGTCCACAGCACCATGAACAGGAGATATGCCTTGAACTTGACACGTTCAGCGACCGCGCCGCTGATCAGCGCCGGCGTGATGATGGCGAACATCATTTGAAACAACATGAACGATTCAGCCGGAACGGTGCCCGCGTAGGCGGGGTTCGGCGCGCCGCCGACGCCTTTGAGGAAAAGATGAGTGAGCGGATTTCCAAAAAATGCGTTGCCTTCGCTGAATGCCAGGCTATAGCCAAACACCATCCATAACGTCGAGATCACCGCCATCAGAATCAGGCTGTGCATCATGGTGGAGAGGACGTTCTTGGTGCGCACCAATCCACCATAGAAAAGAATCAACCCCGGTGCCGTCATCATCAGCACCAGCGCGGCGCTGGCCAGCAGCCAGGCGTTGTCGCCGGAATTGATGGCAGCGGAATTGGCGGCGGCGGATGTCGGTTCCAATTGGGCCACAACTCCAGACGGGTTGTCTGCGGCCTGGGCGCAGTTTACAAAAGCAATTGCCAGGGTGAACAACAAACAAAGTGTAAGGATTAAACGGCCAAAGCGGTGAAACGGAGTCATGCAAACAGCTTGTCTCTCAGAAACACTTTGTCAACCGATTAACAACTTCTGAAAACTATTTGCCAAAAAAGGGAGAAGGCCGGGGTCTTTCCGGGACCGGCCGGCTCCTACGCCAGCCGCGAAATTTCGTTTCGACGCGTTTCAACTTCCTGACTATCGTCTTGCCGATGGCCGCCGAAGCCCAACTCACACCCATGATGGCGCAGTATCGCCGCATCAAGGGCGAATTGCCCAGGGACGCGTTGTTGCTCTTCCGGCTCGGCGATTTTTACGAGATGTTTTTTGAGGATGCACAAACCGGGGCGCAAATCCTCAATCTCGCCCTCACCGCCCGCAACGGCGTGCCGATGTGCGGCCTGCCGCATCATGCGGCCACCGCCTACATCGGCCGGCTGCTCAAGGCCGGGCGCAAAGTCGCGATTTGCGATCAACTCGAAGACGCCCGGCCGGGCAAACTCGTCAAGCGGGAAGTCACCCAAATCCTCTCGCCCGGCACCCATTTCGATGAACGGATGCTCGTGGCCGAGCGAAACAACTTCCTCGCGGCCGTGTGTCCCCGGGGGAAAATTTTTGGCCTCGCGCTGGTGGATTTGACGACCGGAGATTTTCTGACGACGGAATTGGAGGCCGGGTCGGCGCTCCTCGCAGAATTGGAACGGTTGCGGCCGGCGGAGATCATTTATCCGGGCGAGGCGGTGAACGTGCGCGAGTTGCTGGGCAGCCGCCGATGTGAATCGGCGGACTCTTCGCAGGGCGCGGGAGTCCGCACTTTCACAAGTGCGGCTACAGGGCAAGGATGGATTCTCAACGGTTACGAAGACTGGACCTTTGCGCCCGAAACGGCGCTGTACACCGTCCGCGACCATTTCAAAGTGGCCTCGCTCGATGGTTTCGGACTGAAAGATCGCAGCGCCGCCATCGGCGCGACGGGAGCGGCGCTGCATTATCTGACCCAGCATCTGCGCCGGGACGTAAAACATCTCACGCGCTTGTCGTTCTATCAGCGCCACGATTATCTCGCGCTGGATTACACGACGCTGCGGCATCTGGAAATTCTGGAGCCGCTGCATCAGGACGCCCCGCGCAACGCCTCGCTTTACGGCGCGGTCAATCGCACCGTCACCCCGATGGGCGCGCGGCGATTGCGCGACTGGCTGTCGCAGCCGCTGGCCGCCATCGAACCGATCCGCCGCCGGCAGGAAGCGGTGCAAATGTTCATGGAAAATTCCGTTTCGCTGGACGATTTTCGGCGACAGCTCGCAACAGTCCAGGATTTGGAGCGCACGGTTGGCCGATTGAGTTCCGGCAGCGGCAGCGCCCGGGATCTGGTCGCGTTGCGGATGGCATTGGAACAGATCCCGGCGGTAAAGGGAATTATCCATAACCTCGTAGCCGCTGGCGTCAGGAGGATCCATTCTCCCGAGGCCAGTGAGAGCCTCCTGACGTCGGCGGCTACGGATGAAGTGAAGAATTCGCAGCCGCAAGCGGTCGCGTTGTTGAATGAATTGAATTCCCAACTCACCGAAGCGCCCGACCTGGTCGAATTGATTTCCCGCGCGATTGTGGACGATCCGCCGCTGGCGGTGAAGGAGGGCGGGATGATTCGCGACGGTTTTGACCCGGCGCTGGACGAACTGCGCAACGCCACCCGCGGCGGCAAGGATTGGATCGCCAGATTGCAGGCGGACGAAATTACCCGCACCGGCATCCCGTCGTTGAAGGTGCGGTTCAATTCCGTTTTCGGCTACTATATCGAAGTCACCCGGGCGAATCTCGACAAGGTGCCACCGCACTACATCCGTAAACAAACGATCGCCAACGGCGAGCGCTACATCACGCCGGAGTTGAAGGAAATGGAAGGCAAAATCCTCGGCGCGGAGGAACGCAGCGTGAAGCTGGAATACGATTTGTTCCAACGCGTGCGCGAGGAAGTTCTGGGTCAATTGCCAAAAATCCAACAAACCGCGGCGGCCCTGGCCCAACTCGACGTGCTGGCGTCCTTCGCGGAAACGGCTCGCTTGCACAACTATTGCCGTCCGCAGGTGTCCGATGAAGGCATGCTGCAAATCCGCGAAGGGCGTCATCCGGTTCTGGAACAAAGCCTGCAGGATGAACGGTTCGTGCCGAATGATGCCGGGCTGGCGAGTGTGACGAACTTTGCTCCTCCCTCTCCGTCGCAAAACGAGGGAGCGGGCCGGGATGAGGTGGCGCAGGCCCAATCCCCTCACCCGGCCTCCGGCCACCCTCTCCCCGCGCAGCGGAGCGAGGGCGGAAATGATGTGTTTCCGCAAATCGCGCTCATCACCGGGCCGAACATGGCGGGCAAGAGCACTTACATCCGGCAGGTGGCGCTCATTACCTTGTTGGCGCACACCGGCGCGTTCATCCCGGCAGCGGCGGCGCGGATTGATCTGGTGGACCGCATCTTCACACGCATCGGCGCGAGTGACGACCTGACGCGCGGACAATCCACGTTCATGGTGGAAATGACCGAGACGGCGAACATCCTGAACAACGCCACGTCGCGCAGCCTCGTCGTGCTCGATGAAATCGGGCGTGGCACGAGCACCTTTGACGGCCTGAGTCTGGCGTGGAGCATCGTTGAACACCTGCACAACCAGGTCGGTACAAAGACACTCTTCGCGACACATTATCACGAGCTGACCGAACTGGCAGCGCGGCTGCCGCGGCTGAAAAATTTCAACGTGGCTGTGCGCGAATGGCACGACCAGATTGTTTTTCTCAGGAAAATTGTCGAAGGCGGCACGGACAAGAGTTACGGCATCCACGTCGCGCGGCTGGCGGGCGTGCCCAAGGCAGTTTTGGAGCGCGCCAAGCAAATACTGGCGAATCTGGAGGAATCCGAACTCACGCCCGAAGGCAATGTGCGGCAGACACGCCGCCAACAGGACCGCGACAAACTCAAGCAACTGGCTCCGCCGCCGCAGATGGACTTGTTTGGATCATAAGACTGGCGTCGCGCCAGTCTCTCATCTTCGAGTTGGAAACAGGTTGCAAGCGTGTCCGGCGTTGTTCACTCCTGCCAGACCGTGACCCCGGCCGTGGGGACATCGGCGGATCCGATCAAAACCTTTGCGTTCTTCGGGATGGGAACGCGCTGGCCCTTTTCGGTGAAGTTAGTGGCCACCCAGAATCCGTCGCGCCAATCCACCAGAAAACCATTGGCGAAATTTTCAACCGGCACTTTGGCCCGCTGGAAAACGCCGCGGATGAGTTGGGCTTCGAGCTCGCCGGTTTGCGAGTCCACGCCGATGTAAGTCACGGTGCCTTTGCCGAGACTGCGTGTCACCGCCGCCACGCCGCCCGCGTAATATTGATCAATATAATGGGCCAACGCCGTGGTGCCGGATTGCGGTTCGAGCACTTCGGCCCATGTTGCCCAGTCGTAGGTTTGTTGGCCGGCCTGCACCTTGCCCACATACGGCTCAGGCAGGGTGTCGTAGAATTTTATCTTCGCGCCGATGAGATCAAGAATCGGCGCCGCCCACGGACCTTCCCACAAGTGGCCGTTGCGATCCTTCTGCCCGGTGCGGCACGTGAGAACCAGATGCCCGCCCTGCTCCACATAATCCTTCCAGCGTTGCACCAATTTTTCGTCCACCAACTGGCAGGCCGGCACGACGAGGAACGGATATTGGTTGAAATCCTTCTCTTCCGTGATTACATCCACCGGGCAGCCGAGGCGTTTCAGCGCCCGATATTGTTTGAGAATATGCTCCATGGTGTCCCAGCGCACCGTCTGCTTGTGATCGTCAATGTTCCAGCGGCTCTCGACATTGTAGAGCAAGGCCGTCCGGCGCGCGGCATAAGCAGCCGGCTCCTTCGCGTAGGGATTGAAATTTTTCCGCAATAACGTCATCTCCTGCGCGGCCTGCGAATATTCCTTGCCACCGGGCGTCGGCGAGACACCGTCCGTGCCCACGAGTCCGTAATGATATTGCTCGGGGCCAACGAGCGGTTCGCGATAGCGATAGGTGCAGACGATTTTTGCGTCGGCCGCGAACGCGCGCATGATCCAAAGGTGAACCGCGCCCGGATACGGTTGCGGGTTCACATCGCCCCAATTCACCTGTCCGGGCTGCAATTCCATCAGACCTTCAAAGCCATTGATTCCGCGGTGAAAGTCATGGGAGAACGACATCGCCGCCGCGCCGCCGAGGCGGAAGCCGAGCGGACCTTCGTTCAGATTGCCGTGGGCCGGGTAATGTGTCCAGGTGATGATCTCGAAATCGCTGCCGTTGAGCACCGGATTGACCGCGGCGAACATATGCATGAAGTTACTCGTGATCCATTGGCGGCGGCCGCAATACTTCCGCAGGATATTGGCCTGAAAACGAAGGTAATCGGCGGCTTCATCCGCAAACCAGCGCCGCGCGTCCAGCTCCGCGTGTTCGTTGACCTGGGCGACGAGTTCCTGGCTGTTCGGAAGGCGAATCTGGTCAAAATTCTGATAAACCTGCGACCAAAAGGCCGTGCCCCACGCCGCGTTTAATTTATCAATCGTGCCGTATTTGTTTTTGAGCCACGCCCGGAATTTTTTCTGGCTGGCCTCCTCGTACGACGGCTCATTGCCGTAATGGCTCAGCTCGTTGTCGAGCTGCCAGCCCCAGACGCGGGGGTCGTTGCCATAACGCTTGCCGAGTTCCTCCACGATTTTGCCGACGTATTCGCGATACACGCCCGAACTCCAACTCGCCTGCTGCCGGGTGCCATGCCTCATCGTCCGCCCGGCGGCGTTCACCATGAGCATTTCCGGATGTTCCTCCGAAAGCCAGACGGGCGGGGTGGGGCTCGGTGTGCAGAGAACCACTTTCAAGCCTTGTTGGGCGCAGAGTTCGATGTTGCGGTCCAGCCAGGAGAAATCAAACTGGCCTTCCTCCGGCTCCATGAACGCCCAGGCAAACTCGCCCATGTGGACGAATTCCAGGTGCATCTTTTTGATGTTGGCGATGTCGCGCGCCCACTCGTTCGACGGCCACGCCTCCGGATAATAATAAACGCCGATCCGCATGAGATCGGCCTGGGGAAACAGCGGGCTGTCGGCGGCGGCAAGTTGGATGGCCGTTGACATCACAAAGGCCGCCCCAAGGGTTGGAATTTTCATAGGGTCAGTTGGTTGGTTCTCTAGTAGCCGAAATTGGCCATCCTGGACAAGCAAAGACGAAACGGGGTGGAACGCTTTGTTTTCCATTGCCGGGTCCGGTTCTGGCCGAAAAATATGCTTTTCCCGGTTGAACGCGATGACTTTTTGCTTATCTAATCAAATATATGAAAACTAAAGCATTACGTGCATGGGCGGTTGTTTGTTTGTCAGCGTTGACGGCGACGGTGGCGTACCGCGCGTCGGCGGATGACGCTTCGGCGAACGCAACGGCTGCAAAACCAGACAAAACCTATACCGGTACGATTGTTTCGATCGACCCGAAGGAACACCTGCTGGACGTGAGAGGGTTCCCGTTCAGCAGCAAGAAGTTCAATCTGGGTGACACCTGCGCCTATACCATCGTGGGCCAGGACACGGGAGCGATTGGCGACCTGCGGCCCGGCCAGAAGGTCATGGTCGGTTATCAGAACGTCCACGGCGTGCTGGTGGCGGACCGCGTGACGCAACAGCCAATGCGGGATGAAGGCATGGTCAAGGCCATTGACCCAACGACGCAGATGTTGACGCTGCACCTGGGTGTGATGGACAAGAAATTCCAACTCCCGGCCGATTGTGAAGTCACGTTGCGCGGC
This sequence comes from Candidatus Limnocylindrales bacterium, assembly GCA_035604955.1. Taxonomy (GTDB): domain Bacteria; phylum Verrucomicrobiota; class Verrucomicrobiia; order Limisphaerales; family UBA11358; genus UBA11358. Next base: position 25,893 of record DATNHM010000044.1, read on the forward strand.
GACAGGGCCGGCACAGTGGCCGATATTCAGCCCGGCAATCACGTGCTGATCACCTATGAAGTCCCGAACGGGAAACCCACCGCGCGGCAAATCGCGCAGACCAGTGAGACGTTCACGGGTGACTTGACGGCGATTGACTTGGACCAAAAGACGATGAAGGCCAAAGCCATGTTCGCCACGAAGAAATTCAATGTGGGTGATGACTGTGCTGTGGTGATCAACGGCAAACCAGGCGGCAAATTGACCGACCTGAGGCCCGGTGAAAGCCTTATGTTCAGTTACGACAACGTCAATGGTGTGAATGTGGTCAACCGGATTGCCCCGGCCAACAGGTCAGGCAGTGCGGTGGCGGAGAATAAATAATTCATTAACCAGACCCAGCCGGCGAAACCGGCCAAATCATCGGGCGCATCCGGTTCAAGGACGCGCCTGTTTTTTTAATTTCTGCTTGTGCCGGGTCTGACTAATGGACGAGTTCGTCAGTCAATTGCGGCAATTTGTGTCCGGGAACCGAGCAGGTCGGCGCGTTACTGACGGCGCCAATCGTATAAGTGCCGCCGGCGGGGCAGGTCGGGAAAACACCGTTTTTGAAAAATGGCTTGAGATCTTCAGCCGTCGGTACGTCACCGGGCTTTTTACCATTTTCCAGGGCCCATTGCTGTTTGGCGGCGTCAATTTGGTGAAGGTTGTTGATACACGCGTTTTGCATTGATACGTCGCGCGCCTTGACGAAATTGGGAATCGCAATGGCCAGCATCATGGGAATGACCACCACCGCCCACAAGATTCCCAGATAACCCGTTACCAGCCCCGCGATGGCCAGGCCCTGGCCCGTGAGTGCGCCACCGGACTGCTTGATTCTGGAGAGTGCCTTGTGGCCGCAAATCACGCCGGGAATGGCGCTGAAGATGGAAAAACAAGAGAGGCTGAGGATGCCCAGGACGAGGCTCCAGATGGCCAGTGCGGAATTTTTGGGTTGAGGTGCGTTGCCGGGGAGCGGAGGGATGGTTTCGTTCATAAGATTAATCGGTTTTTGTTGGTTTGGGAACGCCTGGATCGACCATTACAATGACCGGCGTCTCAATTTCAATGATTTTCCGGACATATCCAACCCGGCAAACCTGCCCGGCGGATGCTATTTCCTCTCCTTCGGCCAGTCGTGAGGACACGGGTGGGGTTGGCAAACTGCGGTATAGCGCTGCGGCTTAAAAACTTTTGTGTGAACCCACAAAAAGCCTGCACGGGACGACTATCGATGTTAAATCTCCCTGGTTTATGAAAATGGACAGCCTTCCCGAGCACTTGCGGAAATATGAGATCCCCGGTCGGGTCACCTTTGCCAGCGGCAACGGCGGTCTGCCAAAAATTGACATCACGTCCGGCGTGAGCACGGCGGAAATTTATCTTCACGGCGCCCACATCACCGGATTTCGAAAAAAAGGTGAACCACCGCTGCTGTTCATGAGTGCCCAAAGCCATTTTGCGCCGGGTCAACCGATTCGCGGTGGCGTGCCCATTTGTTTTCCGTGGTTTGGTCCGCGCGAAGGCGAACCGGCGCACGGCCTGGCGCGCATTCTGGCATGGGAATTGACAGGGACTGCCGCCGCCAAAGACGGCAGCGTAACCGTTCGTTTGCGGCTGCCACAAAATTCCGTGAAACCGGAATGGTCGGCACTGCGGGCGGAGTTTATGGTGACGATCGCGGACCAGCTGACGATGGAACTCATCACCACGAACGAATCGGCCGATAAAATTTTGGAGATCGAGAATTGTTTGCATACTTATTTTTACGTCGGCGATATCGCGCAGGTTTCCCTCGCCGGTTTGCAGGTCCGGCCGTTTGACGACTTCGCCGCGGGCGCCACCGGTGCGCGTAAATTGGAAAATGATCCGGTACTGCGCATCACGAAGGAAACCAACCGCGTTTATCCCGACACGACCGGTACGGTGGAAATCCGCGACGAAAAGCTGAGACGGACGATCCGCGTGGAGAAATTCAATTCCCATTCGACCGTCGTCTGGAATCCGTGGACCACGCAGAAACTGCCGGACGACTTCGACCCGGCGGAACACCGGCAAATGATCTGTGTGGAATCCGGCAATGTGAAGCGGAACAAGCTTTTGGTTGCACCGGGCCAAACCGCGGCGCTGAAGGTGATTCTCAGCAGCAGCCCGTTGACAGAACGGTTATAATCTGATAATCTGATTTTATGAAAAAGACGACCATTACGGTTACGGAAGCCGCGCGCCATTTCGCCGATTGCCTCAACCGCGTTCGTTACCAAAATGCGAGTTTCGTTTTGATGAAGAACGGCAAACCCCTGGCGCGTCTCATTCCGGAAAAAAATAAAATCTGCACCGGAGGTGAACTGGCGGCGGTGCTGGCGGACACGGAGCTTTCGACTGATGAAGCCCGCGCGTGGCGAAAAGATTTGCTGAAATCACGCAAGACGCTCAGAGTTCCTGAAAACAAATGGCGATAATTCTGGATGCCGATGTCATCATTCGCGGTGAAAAGGGAACGTTTGACCTTAAAACCTGGCTGGCGTCGCGGCCGACCGACGAATTTGAAGTCGCCGCCGTGACCGTCGCCGAACTCTGGCATGGAGTGGAGCGTGCGACAGGGCGGCAACGCGCCATCCGCCTGCATTATCTTCAAACCATTCTGAACGCGCTGCCGATTATTTCTTACACGGAGCAAACGGCGTATGAACATGCGCGCATCCGGGCACAATTGGAAGCTGCCGGGAAAATGATCGGCTATTACGATCTCATCGTGGCGGCTACGGCCATGGAGAGCGGAGCCGGCGTCGCCACGTTCAACAAACGACATTTCGCTTCGGTGGCCGGATTAAAAGTCATCGAGCCGAAATAGCCTGGAATGATTTCCGTTATTGAACATCAACCCGCCGGGGCGGCCACCGACCTGGTGAAGCAGGTCGAGGGAATTTTTTCCCCGGCGGGCTTGCTGTCGCGCGCGCAAAATTTTGAATTCCGCCCGCAGCAGCAGGAAATGGCCGTGGCGGTGGCGCGCGCTTTGCAAAACCGCGAGCACCTTGCGGTCGAAGCCGGCACCGGCGTTGGTAAATCGCTCGCGTACCTGATTCCGGCGATTTTGTTTGCCGTTGCGCAAAAGAAGAAGGCCATCGTTTCCACGCACACCATCAATCTGCAGGAGCAATTGACGGAAAAGGATCTGCCCATGCTCACCGGCGTGCTCGGCGCGCTGCCTGAACCGGTCAAATTCAGCTACTCCATGCTCAAGGGCCGCGCGAATTATCTCTGCACGCGCCGGTTGCAAAAGGCGATGCAGCAATCAGGCAACCTCTTTACGTCGTCCGAAGCCGAGGAGCTCCAGCGCATCTACGAGTGGTCGAAGGAAACCCGGGACGGCAGCCTCTCGGACTTTGACGTCGAGCCGGACCCGAAAGTCTGGGCGCAGGTTTGTTCCGAACGGGGCTTGTGCTCGCCCAAAGTGTGCGGCTTCCCGTCTGATTTTGCCAAAGACCACGGCGTTTGTTTCTTTCAACGTGCGCGGAACAAATTCCTTTCCTCGGACGTACTGGTGCTGAACCACACGCTTTTTTTCACGTTACTGGGCGGGATTGATGAGGAAGTTGACGGCGGCATTTTGTTTAAGAACGACTTCGTGATTTTCGACGAGGCGCACCAGATGGAGCGCGTTGCGTCCCGGCATATCGGGCTGAGTGTGTCGAGCGGCCAGATGCGCTACGCTTTGAACCGGCTGTGGAATCCGCGCACGGAAAAAGGCCTGCTCGCCACCTTGCGCAAGGGAGGCGCGGTGAAGCTCGCGGCTGACATTCTGGAGGAAGCCGACAAGTTTTTTGAAAATGTTGAAATCGCCTGCGAAGAGATCCAGAAGTCAGTTGGTAAAAACCGGTTTGGCGCTGGCGAAGACGGCTCGCGAGGACGCCCGCCCCACCAAAGCAAGCGGGCATGGACGGAGCTGCGCATTCGCCGCGCCGAACTGGTGAAGGACAATGTGACGTTGCCGATTCAACGCCTGCGCGAGGCCGTCAGCGATTTGATCAAACTGAGTGAAGACAAGGACATCGGACAGGAACTGATTGAATGCAACCGGCGGCTGGACGAGTTGCGCGAAGAAGTGAAAGCCTTTCTCGAACAGGGTGCGCCGGACCACGTTTACTGGGTTGAACGCACCGGCAAAGCGCAGAAGAACCTCGCGCTGAACGCCGCGCCGATTGACGTGGCGGAGTTTCTGCGCCGCCGGCTGTTCGAGAGCGACACCAGCATCATCATGACCAGCGCCACTTTGGCCGTAAAGGCCAGGGTCGAGAGTCGAGAGTCGAAAGACGAGAGCCGGAGGAAGCCCTCGACCCTTGACCCTCGACCCTCGACGTCGCCGCTAAACTACTTTGCCAAACGGGTGGGAGCCGAAGCGGCGACACTTTTGCAGGTCGGGACGCCGTTCGATTACGAGCGGCAGATGAAATTGTTCGTAGCGAAAAAGATGCCCGACCCGCGCGAAACCGGTTACGCCGAGGCGCTGGAACATTGGATTGCGCACTTCGTCAAACAAACCCACGGCAAGGCGTTCGTGTTGTTCACCAATTACAAGCTCATGCGGGAACTCGGCGAGCGGATGGAGCCGTTTTTCAATAAGCTGGGCATTGCCTGTCTGGTGCAGGGCACCGGCACGCCGCGCTCGACCATGCTGGAGAAATTCAAGGACGACGTGGACTCGGTGCTCTTCGGCACGGACAGTTTCTGGCAGGGCGTGGACGTGCCGGGCGAGGCGTTGAGCAACGTCATCATCACGCGGCTGCCGTTCGCCGTGCCCGACCATCCCCTGATCGAGGCGCGCATCGAGGCGATTGAAGCGCGCGGCGGGAATTCCTTTGGCGAATTTTCCCTGCCGGAAGCGATTCTGAAATTCCGCCAGGGTGTCGGGCGTTTGATTCGCACCAAGACCGACACCGGCATCATCGTGGTTTTGGACAACCGGGTTTTGACGAAGCAATACGGCCAGTCCTTTCTCGACGCGCTGCCGAAATGTCCGGTGGAGATTGTTTGAACTTTCAGAACGTCCGCAGATTGCGCCGATTTCCGCAGAATTCTCATTAACACCGAGGCTTCAGCCCGGTGACTGGTGGTGGCGAAAAGTTTTAACTGTTTCAACGGTTTGCCGCGTGCGTAAAACCGTTGCAACGGTTTTGTCCCTCACTGCTCAAATTCACCCGGCTGAAGCCGGGTGTTAATGAGAAGTAATTTAATCGCGGCCATAGCCTGTGAGTTTGCGCGTGGACATATCCGGTGGGCCGGAAATACAGCCGCAAAGGTCTTTGGTTAAATCATAAAGTGAAATGCGCCGTTTGCGGCTGGGTCGCTTGTTGCGTTTTTGATTCGCCTTCAGAGAAATCTTTTTCATGCAACAAAATTGCTCCGCGTCTGAAAGCATGTCAACACCGGCATCATCGTGGTTTTGGACAACCGGGTTTTGACCAAGCAATACGGCCAGGCCTTTCTCGACGCGCTGCCGAAATGCCCGGTGGAGATAGTTTGAAATCCAAGTTATGCGCAGAAAGCGCTGGCCCTGACGGATAAACTCGCCTCTGATTCCAATTCCTTCAATGCTTCCAAAAGAGATTCCAACGTTGGAAGCTTGGCCTCAACTAATTCTGCTCCCGCTTGGCCGCCGATCGGAACAACTTCATCCGGTTGCCTTGCGCGTTCCGGGTCATAAACGGCACTGCATCCGTCATCAGTTTGGAGCAAGTGTTTAGCAATCAATTCTAACTGTTCTTGCGATAGCGCGGACGGATTTACCTCCAACGACACAACCGGTGCCGGGACGTCAATTTTGTTGCGCCACGAGTTAACCTGGTCAATTTTGATTGTTATCTTCATCAAATGGCTCAAACAGTTTTTCGTGTCGTCGCCTCGAAATTCCAGAATCTGGAAGCGAACGTAACACAAGTTCGATTTCATCACTCGGATACTTAAAAATCTTCAGAGCGTCCGCCAAAATTTTTCTCTTCCGAAGGTTTGGAAGATTGGTCAACGCATAGTAAGGTGTATTTCGGATTTTTTGAGGATAGGTGCTGTTACCGCTTTCGCGGATTAACTTTGGATCCCGTGCAAAATTGACTCGCTTCCCGCGGCCATATTGTTCAAGCACCGAAAACGTGTCTTTATCTTCGTGATAAAGAAATTCCAAAACGGTAAAGTATCTCCGCTTTCCATCGGCCATCAAATACTCCGGACTTTGAACAAGCTGAACGAGTGCCCTTGACTTCGGTGGATTATTTGGCGGTACTTTGTCTGCCTTCAGTTTTTCCGGAACCTGGTTTCTCATCGCGCCCAATTCTGTCAAAAGGCGTTTTATTACTTCGTTCGGCGAGTCATTAAAACCGCGCCCCCTTGATTCCAAGGCCGCGAACACTTCGTCTTCAATTTGAATTGTTTTCATCGTTTTAATCATATTAACACAGTGTATTGGATATTCTATTAAAATCTGCGTTTGTATTTGATTTAGCACGAAGTAGTTAGCGATTTATGCAGACTGCCGGAAGCCTGTCCTACGCTTTTGCCTCCAGCGGAAATTTTTCAGGATGCTCGATGCGCTCCAAGTCCAAATCCACGTCCAGCTCCGGCCAGTAAAAATGATTCCCGTGGGAAAACTCCACGTTGAACAATTGTTCCAGAGACGCCTTCCGAAACCATGGGAAATCGTCGAAGCCGAGAAAATACTCCTTGCCCGCGACGAACAGCCAGAAGCCGTGCGGCGAGACGTTCAGTACCTCAGCTTTTGAAGTGTCGTTGCCAACTTTCGCGGATTTCATATCGTCGTTTTCAAAGCCCGTAGGGCTGACATCTTTGTAGTTTGACGATAGCGATGAATCAAGCTCCGTCAGGAGCGACATCGTCGGGTAACGCCGAATAGGTCACTCCTGACGGAGTTATATTTGTTTTGAGCTTGGGTTCTTTCCATGAACCGGAGCGCCGGTCTCCGACCCGGCGTGTTGAACAGAACTTCCTTCCGTATCGCGCCGGGTCGGAGACCGGCGCTCCAACCACCACGGTTCATGGCTACAATGCGCTCCCCAAAAAGGGATTGGAGGCTACAAAGATTTCGCGCCTACGGCGCTGGCTGCATTTCTCGACGTTTTACAGAATGTCCGGTCGAAATCAGCGCACCGGCAAATCAATGCGTTTGCCGGTTTTGGCGGACTCGCGGGCGGCATCGAGAATTTCCATCACGGTCAGGTTCATGCCCAGGGAAGAAAGCCCGGAAGGTTGGATTTCCTTGCGCACCACGGCCACGAGATACGATAGATAATCGGCCTGCACGCCGGTCAACGGAGGAACCGTGGATTGAGTCTCCAGACCATCATTTTTTTCCGTCACGCGCAACGCACTGCTTTTGGGGACGAGCACATAGCCGTGGGTGCCATAAATTTCCATATCCTTGCGGCTGTACGGCCAGTTCCAGGAGGCCTGGATGATTCCCTGTGCTTTGGGATAAGTCACCACGATGGTTGCTTCGTCTTCCACCCTGGGATACACGTCGGGTTTGAAGTGTTGCGTCACGGCGAATACCGAAGTCGGTCTTTGGCCCTGCATCAGCCAGGTCATCAAGTCGGCACCGTAACAGCCGAAATCCATCAATGCGCCGCCGCCATCCAGTTTGGGATCGGTGAGCCAGGCCAGAAAGTCCTGCGAGCAGCCGATTTCCTTTGGCCCGTAATGCCCGTCGTTCACCTCGATTTTACGGATGTCGCCGATGGCCTGTTGTTTGCAAACCAGATCGTAAGCGGCCTGGTTTCCCGGATACCAGGTGGTTTCATAGTTTACGATAATCGGGATGCCATATTTCTTTGCCATGGCGGCAATGGCGCGGCCGTCTTTCAAACTTACCGCCAACGGCTTTTCCATCATCACGGTCAAGTGATGCGGTGCGCATTCTTCGACGACGCGCGGGTGGTCGTACGTGCTGGTGAAAGTCGCCACGGCATCCACATTGGTTTGGGCCAGCAACTCGGCCAGCGTGGCGTGGAACAGATTCGGGTCCAGATGAAAGGACGCGGTGATGCGCAGGGCGAGGTCGTGATTGGGCTCAACGATGCCGACCAGCTGAACATCCTTGCTTTTGAGCACATTGGGCAGAAAACCCTTCACGTGGTCGTGAACCAGACCATAAATGGCCAGATGCACCGGCGGCGGATTGGTTCCGGCGGCGTCAACCCGGGTGAGCCCGAGGGCCATTAAACCAATAATGAACAGAGGGAAGTTTTTCATAATTCAGAAGTTCAAACCGGATTTTCCCGCGATTGGAGGTCTTGTTTCCCCTTTTTCAGGCATTCGGGGCACATGCCATGGGAGGTTTGCGTGGCGAATTTCGAGTTGAAATATTTTTCCATGGTGAGCCATTCCCCTTCGTGGCATACCCTGCGGCACCAACTGCACACCCGCAGAAATTCTTCCAGGTAATGCAACCGTTTCAACAATCGCCGGGTCGCCAGATGGACCCAGGCCCAGATCAATGAAACCACAATGGTCCGGAGCAGCGCCCGGTGCCAGTTGGCAGCGAAAGGCTCGCCGAAAATAAAATGAGGAATCCGCATTATTTCCGTCAGCCAGGAAAGCGCGATGATCAACGAGAAGCCGAAGGCTTCAATCCAAAGGATCGTATCCGATTTTCCCTTAACTTGTTTCATGAATTTTACTGTGCGTGCGCGGGCACATTTTGTCCAGAAAAAGTGATGCCGGGTCCGGCGCCGGAACCGGAGGCACCGGGAAGGACTGCCCGGCCCGGGCAAATCGTTTGAATCGTCACGCACTTGAAACCAAATCGTCACTTGCCAAAGTCACCGACAGGGTTAACTTGGGAGCGTAGTTCAAGTTTAAGCGGCGGGCGTTGGATACAAGTCGTTTTTGTAATTTGTATGTTACTCAACGCCCGCTGCGCTTTTCTCCCCGGTCCTCGACAGCCGTGTTCCCGGCCGTTAAACTTTCGGCGCATGACGCGCACCGAAAAACTTTTGGCCGAACTCATCGCGTTGCCCAGCGTCAATCCCGGTTTCGTTCCGCAAACCGGAACTTCGGCGCGGCAAGCCCGATTGATGGCCGGTGAACAGCGCGTTGCGGATTTTCTGGCATCGGTCGCCACGCGGGCCGGGCTCGAAGTCGAATTTCAAAATGTGCTGCCCGGGCGCTCCAATTTGATCGCGCGCCTGCGGCCGCGAAATAAAATCCGCCGGACGGTCCTGCTCGCGCCGCACCTGGACACCGTCAGCGCCGATGATTCGCAATTCATTCCGCGGCGAAAGAATGGTCGCTTGCACGGGCGTGGCGCGTGCGATACGAAAGGTTCCGCCGCCGCCATGCTGTCCGCGCTGGGCGAACTGGCGGAATCAAAATCACGCCCGCAGGAAACAGAGATTGTTTTTACCGGATTGGTGGACGAAGAGCACGCGCAGGCCGGTTCGCGCGCATTGACCGCCAGCGGGCTGCGGGCAGACCTCGCCATTGTCGGCGAGCCGACGCGATTGCAAGTGGTAACCGCCCACAAAGGCAGTTTGTGGCTGGAACTTGTAACCCACGGCAAGGCCGCCCACGGCGCAACACCCCGGTTCGGCCGGAATGCCGTCCACAAAATGGCGCGCATCGTGGAAATTTTGGAGACGGATTACGCAGCGCGATTGCGAAAGTGCCATCACCCGTTGCTCGGCACACCGACGGTGAACGTCGGCACCATCTGTGGCGGCACGCAGCCGAACATCGTGCCCGACCGCTGCGCCATCACGATTGACCGGCGGACGTTGCCCGGCGAAACGAACGTCCGTGTACGCCGCGAAATCGCCGTGTTCCTGAATTCAAAAAAGATGCGTGCGAAAATTTCCAGCACCAAACTGGCGCCGGCGCTGCCGTTGGAAACCAATCCGAAGCTGCCGCTGGTCCGGCAGTTTCTGCGGAGCATTGGCCAGACGCGCCCGATGGGTGTCGATTTCTTCTGCGACGCAGCGGTATTGTCGGCCGGCGGCATTCCCAGCGTCGTTTTCGGTCCCGGCGACATTGCGCAGGCGCATACGACGGACGAATGGATTTCGCTGGTGTCTTTGGAGCGCGGGAAAGGGCTGCTCCTGAAATTCCTGAAATCGCTTCCGTGACCCGGCCGATTTTCGTATCGTCCAACGCCCATGCCCGCAGAAACAACCGAACCCGCGCCGATGGCGGCCGAAACCCGGCCACACGCCGCCTTTTTCCGGCAGAGCGGCTGGCTGATGATTGCGAACGTCGGCAGCGGCGTGATGATGTACGCAGTTCATCTGTTGAACAAAAAAATTCCGCCGGAGCAATATGGCATCTTCGGCGTGCTGCTGGCGGTGGCGATGTTCGTGCCCAGCATGCCCTTGCAAATGGTGTTGGCGCAGCAGACGGCGCAGGCGCTGGCCACGGACCGGAAGCGGGAACTGGCGGGAATAATCCGGCTGGCGTGGCTCGGCACGTTCGGCTTGTGCCTGTTGCTGGCGCTCGGCACGTTCATCTGGCAGAAGGACATCCTGGCGGGCTGGCAAATCACCAATCCGGCCGATTTGTGGATCACGGTGTTCGTCGTGTTGTTCTCCTTCTGGCTGCCGATGTTTTGGGGCGTGCTCCAAGGGCAGCAGAATTTTCTCTGGTTCGGCTGGACCTACATTTTCAACGGAATCGGGCGACTGGGCATCGCGTCGTTCCTCGTGCTGGCGCTGGGCGCTTACGCGGGGGGGATGATGTTGGGCGTGTGCCTGGGATTGGCCGTGGGCGTTGGCGTGGCCGTCTGGCAAACGCGGTCACTGTGGCTGTTGCACGCTCAACCTTTCGACTGGCGCAGCCTGCTGAAACAAATCATTCCGTTGATGCTGGGATTTGCCGCCGTTCAGTTTTTTTTCACGGCGGACACCATGTTCGTCAAAGCGTATTTTTCCGGCGATGACGCGGCATTTTACGTGAGCGCCGGGACGTTGTCCCGCGGGCTCATGTGGCTGGTGGTGCCGCTGGCCACGGTGATGTTTCCGAAAATCGTGCACAGCGTGGCGCGGTCGGAAAAAAGCAATCTGCTGGGCGTGGTGCTGCTGGGCACGGCGATTCTGGCGGCGGGCGGCGCGGTGGGATTGACGATTCTGGGACCATGGGTGGTCAAGCTCGCATACTCGAAACAATATGTTTCCGTCGCGGCAGCGGTCCTGCCATGGTACGCTTGGGCGATGGTACCGTTGTCACTGGCCTATGCGCTGGTCAACAACCTGATGGCGCGTTCGCAATTTGGCGTTGTGCCGGTGTTGTTGCTGCTTGCCGCAGCGTATGGCATTGCGCTGACGCAGTTTCACGACACCCTGATTACGGTGCTAAGGACGCTCGGCGTTTTCAATCTGCTGCTGCTCGGCGCCTGTGCTTTATTCACGTGGGGCATAAAAGGAAAAGCGGTGACAGAGAATAGAGAATAAAAAGAAGCGAAACGGCCGGCACCGTTCTCCGTTCGCTATTTACCATCCTCGGTCCGTTTGGGATCCGGTCCGGGCAAAGGGGGCGGCTGTCGTAGTTTTCCGTAAATCCAGCCCTCCAATGGCCGCAAGGGTCGCAACAATTTATAGAGCCGCGGCCAATAAATCAAACGGACCCGCACCACGGACAAAAACATCGTCAGTGAAGTTTGGCCCAGCACTACTTTCGAGCCGCTCTTGTCCGTCCATTCGGTCGGCACTTCAAGGATGCGGAAGCCCGCGCGGTGCAAGGCGACCAGCAGGTTGATGTCAAACGCCATATCCGCGATGCGCAGGTAAGAATGAATCGTTTCGATGGCGTCACGTTTCATCACCTTGGCACCACATTGGGTGTCGTGGATATTCAACCAGAAAAACAGTTGCACGATGAGATGAAACGCGCGACTGGCAAACCGCCGATGGCCGGACTGCGATTGATGAATCACCGCACCGGCCAGCCAGCGCGAGCCAATGACACAGTCCGCCCCATTAAGGTGCCCGACCAAATCAAGAAACGCGTGCGGCGGCGTGGCGCCATCGGCGTCCGCGTAGCCGATCAAATCGGCGAACGGCGCCAGCTTGAGGCCTTCGATGAGGGCGCCGCCCTTGCCGATGGGGCCGGGAAAATTCAGGTAGCTGACGCTGGCAAAATCCTTCGCGACTTTTTGCACGACCCCGAGCGTGTTATCCGTGCAGCCGTTGAGCACGACCACGATCTGGAATTTGCCTTGATATTGTTCCTGGAAAAAGCGGGCATAGTCGCGCAACATCGGTTCGATGCGGCGCTCCTCGTTATAGGCCGGAATCAGGAGCAGCAGGCTGGGATCAGGCACGCGCACTAAGTAGCAAAGAATTTCAAAATTGCAATGCTGCCTGCACCTTTCGCTTGCAGCAGCCATCACAAACCGTTATCCAGATTACATGGATTCCCGCGAAGCCCTGATCGCGTTGAACCTGATCGAACACGTCGGACCGGTGCGCGCCCGGTTGTTGCTCGAACATTTCGGCGAAGCCCCCAAAATTCTGGCTGCGTCCAAATCTGCCCTGCTCCGCGTCCGCAACATCGGCGATGAAACCGCCGAGGCGATCTGTCATTGGGAAAAATCGGTTGACCTCACGGGCGAATTGAAACGCATTGCGGAATCCGGCTGCCGCGTTTTGATTCAAAGCGATGACGAATATCCCGTGTTGCTCCGCGAAATTTACGATCCGCCCATGGCGCTTTACGTCAAAGGCGGGTTGACCGCGAGGGACAAAAATGCGGTGGCAATGGTCGGTTCGCGGATGACCACGCATTACGGGGTCGAGGCCGCGCGCAAATTCGCGTACCAACTGGCCTATGTCGGCGTCACCGTGGTCAGCGGCGGGGCGCGGGGCATTGACACGGCGTCGCATCAGGGCGCGCTGGCGGCGAAAGGCCGGACGGTCGTGGTGCTCGGCACGGGCATCAATGTCGTATTCCCGCCGGAGAACCGGGAGTTGTTTGAACGGGCGGCCGCCAACGGCGCGGTCATCACCCAGTTCCCTTTCAATCGCAACGGCGACAAGCAATCCTTCGCCATCCGCAACCGGATTATCGCGGGCATGACGCTGGGCACAGTCGTCGTGGAGGCGGACCTCAACAGCGGCGCGCTCATTACGTCGAATTTTGCGACGGAATATGGCCGGCAGGTGTTCGCCGTGCCGGGACGGATTGATTCGCCGCGCAGCAAGGGCTGCCATGACTTGATTAAAAAAGGCGCCAAGCTGTGCGAAGGCGCCGAGGATATTTTGAGCGAGTTTGAATACCTGTTTCCGGGGAGCAACCGTCCGGCGTCGCCCGGCGAGACCGGCGTCCTGCCGGCGTTGGAATTATCCGACAATGAAAAGCTTGTTTACGATTCCCTGAGCCGCGAGGAATCGGCGATTGACGAAGTCATCCGGCGGAGTAGCCTGCCAAGTTCGGCGGTTTCGGTGGCGTTGTTAAGCCTGGAAATGAAGCGGGTGGTCAGACAATTGCCCGGGAAATTATTTGTGCGGAACACATAATTTACGAAGTGGAGCTTGCCCAAAGGCGGCCAACCGACTAGAACCACGTCAACCCAGCACATATATGGCAAACTACAAAGTCATCGGAAGCGACCTGAAACAGTATGGACCGGTTTCGGCGGAGGACTTGCGCCAATGGATTGTTGAAGGCCGGCTCAGTGCTCAGACCAAGGTGCAGATTGAAGGCACCGACGAATGGAAATTGCTGGCGGAGGTTCCGGAGCTGGAAGAAGCGCTGAGAAACCGCGTCCCGCCGCCGACCGCCCCTGCCGTCCCTGCGAAAACGAGCGGCATGGCCGTGACTTCACTGGTTCTCGGGGTTCTGGGCGTGTTCACCTGCGGTATCACGGCATTGTTCGGACTCATTTTCGGTATCATTGCCCTGGTCAAGGTGTCGAACAGCCGGGGCGCCTTGCGCGGCGGCGGCATCGCGCTGGCGGGCGTCATCGTGTCAGGGATTTTTCTGTTTATGATTCCGATTTATGCCGCGTTGCTGCTGCCGGCGCTGTCGGCAGCCAAGCAAAAGGCCCAGGAAATCAATTGCGTCAATAACGAGAAACAACTGGCCTTTGCGGTCAGAATGTATTCGAGCGATCACAATGGACAATTTCCCCCCGCAGCAACCTGGTGCGACGCGATCAAAACCAGCGTCGCCCGGGAAACGCTTTTCAAGTGTCCGGCCGCCAATTCCTCCAGCCGATGCGATTACGCGTTCAACGCCAAACTCGACGGCATGGACGAAAACAAAATTGATCCCCAGACCGTAATGATTTTCGAATCGGACGCCGGATGGAATGCCGGCGGCGGTCGGGAATTGATGATTTCCCGCGCCCGCCACGAACGCGGGCGGGTATTCGTCGTGGCTTTCGCCGACGGCAGCGTCCATGAGCTGTCTGAATTTCAAATTGGCACATTGCGTTGGGACCCCTAGTTGGAATTCGAGGCCGAATTGGCAGGCACTTGCGTGTTTTTTCATTGGGATGGCAAACAATTGTCGGAAAACTGTTCTTCCAAAACACGTCATTTTCAAACCGGAGCTTGCGTAAAGGCCGCCAACCGATTAGAACCCGAGGAAAATCAGAGGAATTATGGCAAACTATAAAGTCATAGGAGGTGACCTGAAACAGTATGGGCCGGTTTCGTCGGAGGACTTGCGCAAATGGCTTGCCGAAGGCCGGCTGAACGCACAGTCGCTCGTGCAATTGTACGGCGACATTGAGTGGAAGCAACTGTCCACGCTTCCCGAGTTTGCCGATGTGTTCGCCGGCAAGCCCACCACCCTGAGCGCGCCGTTGCCTGTGCTGCCTCCAACCGACTGGCTGAAGCTTGATTACGAACTGGACATCGGCGGGTGCATCAGCCGCGGCTGGGAGTTGTTCAAAAACAATGCCGGGCTGCTCTTCGTGGGCACGCTCATTTACCTGCTGATTGAAGGCGCCATTGCCGTATTTGCCCAGATTCCTTTCGTCGGGCCGCTGTTTTCGATTGTAAACCTGGTTATTGCCGGACCATTGATGGGCGGCGTCTTTTACATGTTCCTTCAGGCAATCCGTGGCCAGTCGGCGTCGGCGGGCGATGTGTTTGCTGGATTTCGGCTGGCCTTCGGACAGCTTTTCCTGGGTTACTTGGTCCCGGCTTTGCTGGCCGGTCTGTGTCTGATCCCCTTCGTGATTGTTTTGGCGGTGAAACTCATACCGCTGGTTGGTCACCTCAATTCCACCACGCCGGACAGTGCCGAGCTTCAAAATCTGCTGCCGGTCATCAAAGGAACTTTTTTGACCTGTCTGCCGGTCTTGTTGGTTTGCCTGATTCCAATGATTTATCTGCAGATAGGCTGGTTGTTCACGCTGCCGTTGATCATTGACAAGCGAATGAGCTTTTGGTCCGCGATGAACGCGAGTTGGAAGCGGGTCAACCAGCATTGGTGGCAGGTGTTTGGGTTGGCGGTGCTCGTTGGCCTGATCAATATTGGCGGACTGCTGTTGTGTTGTGTGGGCATATTGTTTACTTTGCCCATTGGCTTGGGGGTGTTGATGTATGCTTATGAAACCGTTTGTTCCCCGGCCAAACCGCAAGACGGTTAGCCGCACCGCCGCCCGGAATGCCGCGTTGGTCAATCAATTCGCCACACCGGGTCTGGGCTCGCTGATGGCCGGGCGCTGGATCGCCGGAATGGGCCAGTTGCTTCTGGCGGTGGCGGGTTTTGTCCTCGTCGTCAGGTGGTTCTTTGAAACGATGATCCAGACGTATGACCAAATCGTTGGCGACGCCAACCCGCATTCCGCCGCCGACATTGGCGAAACGGGGGCCGCGCTGTTCATCATCGCCTGGTTTTGGGCCCTGGTGACCAGCGTCAGTCTGATGCTGCGGGCAAAATCAGAAGAAGCGGTCGTGCCGCAAACGGGTTCATCGCCACCGGCAAATCCGCCCGCTGAACCGCCGATACTTCCGGAATGACAACCAAAATTGGAAAGGCCTGTTATGTATAAAATCATTGGAGCCGACGGCCAGCCCTATGGCCCCGTCAATATAGAACAACTCCGGCGCTGGCTGGCCGAGAACCGGGTCAACGCGCTGACACTGGTTCAAACCGAAGGCGCACCCGATTGGAAACCACTGAGTGCAATTCCGGAATTGGCGCCGGAATTGAAGATAATCCCGCCGCCCATGGCGCCGCCGTTCGTCTTCGCCGCGCGCGCCTCCAACAAAATCCCGGCGGGCATCTGCGGAATACTGTTGGGCGGCTTCGGCGTTCATAAGTTCATCCTGGGTTACACCGGCGCGGGTCTGGTCATGCTCTTGGTGTCCCTGCTCTCCTGCTTCATTCTTTCGCCCGTCATGCACCTGATCGGCCTCATCGAAGGCATCATTTACCTGTGCAAGTCCGACGAGGAATTTGTGCGCATTTACGTGGACGGGCGCAAAGAATGGTTCTGAAATTTGCCAAATCGCCATGTGCGAACGATGGTAAGCCATGTCAAAACTTAACGCGTCTGAAATCAAATCTGCGCTGGTTGCCGTGCCGGCATGGACCCGAAAAGGCGCGACGATTTCGCGGACGTTTCAATTCAAGGATTTTCCGGCAGCGATTCATTTTGTGAACATCGCCGCTGAAATCGCTGAACGGGCGTGGCATCATCCGGACATTGACATTCGTTGGAACAAGGTCACGCTCGTGCTGACCACGCACGACGCGGGCGGCTTGACGGAAAAGGATTTTGACCTGGCGCAAAAATTCGACCGGTTGCCCGCCGCCGAAGTCTAAAACACCACTGGCACGCCTTCCTCAAGCATTCGCGTCTGGGAGGTGAGCCCTTCTTTATCGGCGATCTGCCGGAGCCAGCGGGGCGGCTCATCCATGTCTTCGAACGATAATTTGAATGTTCCGTAGTGCATCGGCACCAGCCAGCGCGCCCGCAGGTCCTTGAACGCCTTTACCGCCTCATCCGGACCCATGTGCACGCGGCGGAATGATTCGGGGTGATAGGCGCCAATGGGCAGTAACGCGATATCCGGCGAAAATTTCTCCCCGATTTGTTTGAAGCCGTCGAAGTACGCGCTGTCGCCCGCGTGATAGATCTTCCGGCCTTGATATTCCAGGACAAATCCGCCGTAGCCGCGATGATGGTCGGCCAGCGTGCGCGCCCCCCAATGCCGGCTGGGCGTGAACGTGACCTTCCAATCCCGGTGCGAAAAACTCTCCCACCAGACCATTTCGATGACGCGGGAAAAGCCCAGGTCAAACGCCAGGTCGCCGACGCCCCATGGCATGAGGCCGATCTTCGGGTGCGGCAGCCGGCGGAGCGTCGGTTTGTGGAAGTGGTCAAAATGCGCGTGCGTCAACAGCACCAGGTCAATCGGCGGCAGGTCGCGGATTTTCAGGCCGGAACGTTTGATGCGTTTGAGCAGGAACAGCCAGTTCGCAAAGTTAGGGTCAATCAGGACGTTCAGGTCCGTGAACTGGATCAGAAACGACGCGTGCCCGATCCAGGTAACGGCGACCTGACCGCGCGACAATTTGGGAAAGACCGGGCGGCGATGGTGCCCGGTACGCCGCGTCAGCAAGGCCTTCAAAACCAACTCCCGAAAAAATGTGCGCGGGTTGAAGTGCCTGGAGGGCGTCAAGTCTTTGAACGAGCGCGGCAATCGTCGCGGCGGCAACGCGGGACGTTGCGAAAATGGTTTCGTCATACAACGATTGCATTTTACGCCCGCCGCCCGGTGAATGAAATGGAAAATGCCGCATCAATTTTTTTGAGTATTCCGCTGATTTTTTCAATTCATTCCCCGGTTGCCTGCGGCGTTATCTTGTTGGCAAAAGAATGCAAACCGGCTTTTGTACGCACATTTGTGGCTTGCCAGCGATCGGCGGCAAGGCGCACATTGCCAGAAACCAAGTCGCATCGCCGGTTGAAAGGCAAAATTTATGGAACCCGTAATTGCTCTGGTCGTCTTGGTCGTTTTCGGAATCCCGCTCGCCTTGGCTGTTTGGCTGATTGTCCGCGCCGTCAACGCCAAAAGTCGTATCGAAGAACTCACTCGCCGGCTCGGCGCGCTCGAAATGGAGATTTTTCAGTTAAAACGCGGACGTGAACCGGTGGCGCCGGCTAAGGCTGCGCCCGAGCCCAGGGCGGAAATTATTACACCACCCCCGGTCCAGCCGGTGGAACCCATCGTCACTCCGCTGCCGGTTTTATCGGTACCTCCGCCCATGGCGATGCCGCCACCGATGACTGCTGCGACCGCCTCGCCGGAACCGCCACCGGTCTTTGAATCACCTCGCGAGTTCGCGCCAAAAATCAATTGGGAACAGTTCATGGGCGTCAAGGGCTTCGCCTGGCTCGGCGGATTGGCGCTGTTTCTCGGTGTCGCGTTTTTCGTCAAATACTCATTCGACAATAATCTCGTCCCCCCGCAACTGCGCGTCGCCATCGGGTTCCTCACCGGTCTCGTCCTGCTCGTGGGTGGCGTGGTGCTGTCGCGAAAAAATCTCCCCGTACTCTCGCAAACGTTGTGCGCGACCGGCGTCGTCATTTTATATGCCGTTACTTTTGCCTGCCGCTCGATTTACCATTTTGATTTTTTTGGGCCGTTGCCGACCTTTCTCCTGATGGCGCTCATCACGGCGGCGGCCTTCCTGCTGGCGGTCCGGCTGGACGCATTGGTCGTGGCCATCCTCGGCATGTTGGGCGGTTTTCTCACGCCGATTCTGCTTTCGACCGGCCAGGACAATCCGCTCGGCCTGTTCGGTTACATTGCCATTCTGGACACCGGCTTGATGGTTGTCGCGCTGGTTCGTCGCTGGCATTTTCTGGCCGCGTTGGCGGCGTTGGGGACCGCCATCCTGCAAATCGGCTGGGCGGGAAAATTTTTCGTCAGCGGACAATATTTTGCCGACAGCAATATTTTCGTGGCCCTGGCCGTGCTGCTGGGGTTCAACGCGCTCTGGCTCGTGGCCAACGGGCTGGCAAAAAAACGCAGTCAAATCAACCAATGGTTTTCCGGTTCGTCGCTCGGTCTGGTCGTGGTCGCCCTGGCGTTCACTGCGTGGTTTTTGGATTTTCCGCCACTTGCGCAACGTCCGTGGCTCATGTTCGGTTTCGTTTTCCTGATTGATCTGGTCGCCATCGCCGTCGCCTGGCTCGATGAAATCATTTCCCCGGTCCAATCCGTTTCCGGCTTCGCCGTGTTCGGATTGCTCGCCTTCTGGACCGCAAATTCCTTGTCGAACGAATTGCTGAGCGCCGGCCTTGCGTTCTATTTCATTTTTGCGGTTCTCCATTCGGCTTTGCCCGCGTGGATTCAGCGCCAGCGTGGTGCAACGAAGCAGAATTGGGCCAATCACCTCTTTCCAATACTCGCGCTCGGGCTGGTGCTCGTGCCCGTTTTCAAACTCGCCGAAGTTTCGTTCATTGTCTGGCCGTTCATTTTACTCGTGGATTTGCTGGCCATCGCGCTCGCGGCGCTGACCGCCACGTTGCTGCCGGTGCTCGCGGTGCTGGTGTTGACGCTCGCCGCCACCGGCGCGCTCATTTTCAAAATCCCCGCCGACCTTACCGGCCTGCCGACTTCCTTCTTCCTGCTCGGCGCCTTCGTCGTCTTTTTCGTCGCAGCGGGCATTGGGCTTGTCCGGAAATTTAAACCCGATGCCCTGAAAGCCGGAATTAAATTTGGCGGCGACCTCACGGCGCCCGGCGATCTGGCCGCCATTCTGCCCGCGTTTTCCATCGTGCTGCCGTTTCTGTTGCTCATCATGGCCACCTTGCGGCTGCCGCTAATCAATCCGTCGCCGGTATTCGGTCTGGCGCTGTTGCTGATCATGCTGCTGTTCGGCGTGACAAAATTATTTTCGCTCGACTGGCTGCCCGCCGTCGGTCTGGCGTGCGTGACGGCGCTCGAATGCGCCTGGCATTTCAACCGTTTCGCCCCGGCAAACCTGAACCAGCCGCTCAATCTCGTGCTGGCGTGGTATTTGATTTTCTTCGCCGGGTTCGCGGTTTTCCCGTTTTTGTTCCTGCGGCCCTTTGAAAACAAAGTCGTTCCCTGGGCCGCCGCGGCGATGGCCGGGCCGCCGCAATTTTTCCTCATTCACCGTTTCGTTGCCGCCGTTTATCCGAACCAGTTCATGGGATTGTTGCCCGCGGCGTTTGCCATTCCCGGACTGTTGAGCCTCGTCATCGTGCTAAAAACCATTTCCGCCGAAAGCAAAGCGCGCCTGACCCAATTGGCCTGGTTCGGCGGCGTCGCGCTCTTTTTCATCACGCTCATTTTTCCGATTCAATTCGACCGCCAGTGGATCACCATCGGCTGGGCGCTCGAAGGCGCGGCGCTGCTATGGCTTTTCCATCGCGTGCATCATCCGGGCCTGCGGCTGGTCGGTGTTGGCCTGCTGGCCGTGGCCTTTGTCCGGCTCGCGCTCAATCCCGCCGTGCTCGATTATCATCCGCGCGCCGCCACGCCCATTTTCAACTGGTACCTGTACGCCTATGGGATCGTGACCGTGGCATTGTTTGCCGGCGCAAAACTGCTCGCGCCGCCGCGGAATCGAATTTCAACCATCAACGCGCCGCCCATTCTCGCCGGGCTGGGCACCGTGCTGGCGTTTCTCCTGTTGAACATCGAAATCGCGGACTATTTCAGCCAACCCGGCTCGACGCTCACGTTCCAGTTCAGCGGCGATTTTGCGCGGGACATGACTTATTCCATTGCCTGGGCGCTCTTTGCGCTCGGAGTGCTCGTTTATGGCATTCTCAAAAATACTTCCGCCCCGCGCTATGCGGCGATGGGCCTGCTGTGCATCACCTTGCTCAAGCTTTTCTTCCACGACCTGGCGCGGCTGGGCCAGCTTTATCGCATCGGCGCCTTCGTCGGCGTGGCCGTCATCGCAATGCTGGCGTCGTTCGCGTATCAGAAGTTTTTCGCCGCCGGCGCGAAGAACAAGGAATCGAAAGATGAAACGACTCGATAATTTTCTGGCGAACGGGATTTTGGGATGCGTGTTCCTGGCGGGTTTTTCCGCCGCCGGCGCCAATCTACCATCTGATTGGCAGTACGCGCAGACGCTCAATATCGCCACGACCGGGCTCGTGAAAATCAATCTGCCGGTCGAAACGCTCGATGCTGCGCGTCCCGCGCTTGAGGATTTGCGGCTCTACGACGACGCGGGCAATGAGGTGCCGTATTTGATCGAGCAACCAATCCCGTCACCGAAAACGGTCCGGAGTGCGAAGTCAATTCAGGTTTCGCTCAATGCGAACACCACCGTCATCGTGCTGGAAACCGGTCTGGCGCAACCGCTCGGCGCCGTGACCCTGGAAACACCGGCGATGAATTTCATCAAGGCCGTGCGTGTGGAAAGTTCCAACGACGGCAAAAATTGGCGGATCCTGGCACAGGGCCGGCCGATTTTCCGCCAGCCTTATGGGGCGGCCAATTTGAAAATCTCATTTCCGCCGGTCGTTGCACCATGGCTGCGGCTGACAGTGGACGACCTGCGCTCACAACCGGTCCCGTTTACCGGCGCGCGGGTCCACGCCGCAACCGGCGAACCGGCGCCGGTGGAAACCGTTCTCGCAACCATCACCGAGCGCGACGAAAATCCCGGCGAGACGCGGCTGGCACTGGATCTGGGCGCGGCGAATCTGGACGTCGCCAGTCTGCAGATTGAAACCGCCGAACCGCTCTTCACGCGACAGGTGTCCATCGCCGTTCCGCAAATTTCCGAGGACGCCATTCGCGAGCAGATGATTGGGCAAGGCGTGATTTATCGCGTTGCCATCGAAGGCCAGCCCATGTCCGAAAATCTTTCTGTGCCGCTGGAAGACCGGGTCCGCTCGCGTGAACTGATTTTGTTCATCAAAAACGGCGACAGTCCGCCGCTATCCATCAAAGCCGTGCGGATTGAGCGGCGTCCGGTTTATCTCGTGTTTCTGGCACGTCAGCCGGCTTCCTTCCATTTGCTGACCGGCAATGCCCGGTGCGCCGTGCCACGCTACGATTTGGCGGCGCTGGGTATGAATCTGAAATCCGTCCCGGTCACAGTGGTTCAAATTCCGCCGCCGTCGGACAATCCGGACTATCATCCGCCCGAAGTCTTGCCCGGCCTGGAAGTGACCGGCGCATCACTCGACATTTCGGAATGGAAATTCCGCAAGCCGGTGACCATTTCCGGCGCCGGCGCGCAGCAAGTCGAATTGGATCTCGACGTGCTGGCACACGCGCAGCCGGGCCTTTCTGATTTGCGCGTGATGCGTGGCAGCAACCAGGTTCCTTACCTCATCCAGCACACCTCCATTAGCCGTTCGCTGGCATTGACGGTCATGGCGACCAACGACGCGAAGGATACCCAATTGAGCCGGTGGATTGTCAAATTGCCGCAAGCCAATTTGCCGCTGACGCGCTTGACGTGTACTTCGCCAACACCACTGTTTGAACGTTCGTTGTCGCTATACGAGGAACTGGCCGACGACCGCGGCGGTAAATATCAGCATCCGCTGGGCGATGCGACATGGACGCGGACCCCGGACAGCAAGTCGAAGGAATTTACCCTGTCGTTCGACAGCGCGCCGCAGAGCGACGCGTTGTTTCTCGAAACGGACAACGGCGATAATCCGCCGATTGAACTGGAAAAATTCACGGCGGTTTATCCCGCGACGCGGATGTTGTTCAAGGCGAAAGCGGACGACGAACTTTTCCTTTACTACGGCAACCCGCGCGTATCGCCGCCGCGCTACGATTTAAGCCTCGTCGCCGGCCAATTGCTGGCCGCGGACAAAAGAATCGCGTCGTTGTCCGCCGAACAACAACTCAAGAAACCGTCATGGCAGGAATACGAAGTGCCGGGAAAAGGCGGAGTGCTGTTTTGGGGGATTTTGGCGGTGGTGGTCGTGGTTTTGCTTATCATCATTTCCCGGCTGTTGCCGAAATCGTCGCCTCCGGCGAAGTAATGCGGAGCGCGGGCGGCCCGCCCGCGAGTTTTAGGCTCTGCTTCAGGCGGACGATCCGTCCACGCTCCATTTATCCGCGACATCCGCGTAATCCGTGGTTAAATTTCCCACGTGAAAAATACGGTGAAACAGCTCGATACGTTCCTGCGCCGAAAACCGAAGCTTGGCCAGAGCGTATATCTGGCCAAAACCGCCGTTGTAATCGGTGACGTGACCCTCGGCGCGCATTCCAGTGTGTGGTATGGCGCGGTGCTGCGCGGCGACATCAACCGCATCGTCGTCGGCCACCACTCGAACGTCCAGGACAACGCCGTGCTGCATCTCGCGGACGATTTTCCGTGTATCGTCGGCAATTGGACCACCGTCGGCCACAGCGCGATTGTCCACGCCTGCAAGGTAGGCGACGAAGTGCTGGTAGGGATGGGCGCGGTAATTTTGGATGGCGTGGTCATCGGCAAGCAGACCATCATCGGCGCGAAGGCGCTGGTGACGCAGGGAATGAAAATCCCGCCCGGCTCGCTCGTGCTCGGCGCGCCGGCAAAAATTGTCCGCAAACTGACGCCGAAGGAACGCGCCGGCCTGAAATGGTGGGCGGAAAAATACGTGGACAACGGGGCTTACTGCTTGAAGCATAAAATCAACGTTGGCGGACTACTGCGGAAAATCTAGCACCGTCAAGTGTCCGTTGTCACTTCGTAGAAATCTTCGGAAGCGTATCCAATTAACCAATTCGAAGCTCGATGCCTTTCCTGTGTAATGCTGGTAAGGCCTCTCCAAATATTTTCGGGCGCTTTGGACAAAGGCTGTCCACCGATTTGAATATCCTTTTCACTCAATTTCAAACCGAAGCGAAGAACAGGTTCCCCCCAAGCCTTTTTCGCCAAAGATTCAAAATCAAAAGTGCGATGGTTAAGTGAGAAATCTCGTATTCTCCAATGCACATTGAGGATGAATTCGTTATATTCGTTCAGCTCTGCTAGTGGGCGCAGAGACGTTTTTGCCAAAACTGTTTCCGATTCTGGTTGAAGAAAACCCAACACGTTTGCCGTTGCAGACGGGTCACACTGCACATCAAAAGCAGGCAAACTGACGCGCCTAAGTGCCCACGCGAGAATCACCAATCCTTCGGCGAGCCACGACGCATTTATGCGGTCACGCTCTTGTAGTTGCCCGAATTCAGTGGACAAGATTTTGCGCTCCCAATCGCTCAATTCCTCATCCAAACCCAAAGCGAAAAGCCAATCTTTGGCTTTTTTCGCGAGACTGCTTGCACCTGACGCGTTTGCCTTGTCATTGTCTATAAATCCACGACACGAAACAGTTGCTAAAATGAGCGCTCTTCGAGCTACCGTTGATGCGCTTGGTGGTGGAGGTTCTTGATATTCTGTGTCCTCCATAGGTTCTGTAATATTTTTACTTTCGTAACATCCCCGGCAAACCGCCGCCCATCTTGGCCATCATGCGCTGGAACTTGTCCATCTTCTTCATCATCTGTTGCATTTGGCCGAACTTGTTCAGCATCGTGTTCAGCTCCGTCACGCTCACGCCGCTGCCTTTGGCGATGCGGCGGAGGCTTGGCCTTTCGTCTTCCTCAAAGTTTTTCCGTGGGCGTAAAGGGCAGGCCGCGCTGGCCGTTGAAGAGTTTTTTCAGCCGCCGGTCGCTGGAGCTGCGCTGGCGCCGGTTGATCCCAGGGGCAACTCGTTGGCTCAATTCGCGACGATACCGCCGGCCTTTCAACCAGTCTTCCCAACTGATCGAGCCTTCAATCGGAATCCAGGGGGCTTTTGATTTTAAGTTCATTGGCTACTTCGCGCACCAGCGCTTTGCACTGTTCTACATTACGATATTCGGGCCGATTGGCAAAACTGGAACAAATTTCATCTCCGCAATATTCCCGGCAGACCGCCGCCCATCTTGGCCATCATGCGCTGGAACTTACCCATCTTCTTCATCATCTGCTGCATCTGACCGAACTTGTTCAGCATCGTGTTCAATTCCGTCACGCTCACACCGCTGCCTTTGGCGATGCGGATGCGGCGTTTGGCGTTCAGGATGGCCGGATTTTTGCGTTCCTGCAGTGTCATGCCGCAAATCATCGCTTCCATGCGTTTGAATTCCTTTTCCTGTTTCGACAAATCGCCCTGCTGCTTCAAAATCTCCGCACCTCCCGGGAGCATGCCGACGACGCTTTCGAGCGAGCCGAGCTTTTTCATCTGGCGCAATTGCTCCAGAAAATCCTCCAGGGTGAATTGGCCTTTGCGCATCTTTTCTTCCAGGCGCTTCGCGTCGTCCAGGTTCACGGCCTCGGCGGCCTTCTCGACAAGACTGACGACGTCG
The DNA here is from genome assembly GCA_035604955.1 of Candidatus Limnocylindrales bacterium. GTDB lineage: Bacteria > Verrucomicrobiota > Verrucomicrobiia > Limisphaerales > UBA11358 > UBA11358. Next base: position 51,209 of record DATNHM010000044.1, read on the forward strand.
CCCATGCCCAGAATCCGCGACGCCATGCGCTCCGGGTGAAACGGCTCGAACTCGTCCAGTTTTTCACCCATACCGGCGAACTTGATGGGCTTGCCGGTGACGGCTTTCAGGCTCAACGCCGCGCCGCCGCGCGCGTCGCCGTCCAGTTTGGTCAGGATGGAACCGGTGATTTGCAGCGCCTGATCGAAATGCGTGGCGACGTTCACGGCTTCCTGGCCGGTGGCGGCGTCGAGCACCAGCAGGATTTCCTGCGGTTTCACCAGCTCGCGCAGACGAACCAGTTCCTGCACGAGCGGCTCGTCAATCTGCAACCGGCCGGCGGTGTCGAAAATCAGCACGTTGCGGTTGTTCGTTTTTGCGAAATCAAGCGCTTCCCGGGCGATTTTAGAAACGTCGGTTTCCCCGCGTTTCACGAAGACCGGCAGTTCAAGTTGTTTGCCGAGCGTGTCCAGTTGGTCCATGGCCGCCGGGCGATAAACGTCCGCCGCCACGAGCAGGGGCTGGCGGCCCTGCTTCTGGAGCAGTCGCGCGAGTTTACCGCTGGAAGTGGTTTTGCCGGAGCCGTGCAAACCGACCATCAGGATGCAACTGGGATTGGCACTGAGATTCAGTCCGGCGTTTTGTGAGCCGAGCAGGTCCACCAGTTCGTCGTGGATGATTTTGATGATTTGCTGGCCCGGCTGAATGCTTTGGACGACTTCCGCGCCGATGGCCTTGGTTTTGACGCGCTCGATGAAGTCGCGGGCGACCTTGAAATTCACGTCCGCCTCCAGCAACGCCATGCGGACCTCGCGCAGGGGCTCGGCGATGTTGGCCTCGGAAATTTTCCCGAGCCCGCGCAAGTTGCGAAAGGCATTCTGGAGCTTGCTGCTTAACGAATCGAACATCCCTTTACTTTAACGCAGACCCAGGCTCCGCGTAAAGACTTCCGCCTTCGCTGGAAGCTATGGCGAGACGGGGACGCCGAGGCGAGGACGCAAAGACGCGGAGAAAAATTTTCCAGAAAACCTTTCGGGGGACATTTCCCGGCCGAACTTTGAACTTGAGACAGATGCGGCGCTTTGGCTTAATCTGCACTCCCCACGTTTCGGGACGGTCGGTAGGTTACCCAAGTGGCCAACGGGGGCAGACTGTAAATCTGCTGGCTTACGCCTTCGATGGTTCGAATCCATCACCTACCACCAGCCTTTGCTCGGAGCGTTGCGGAGAGCGAAGGCTGTCGCGCCGTAACCGAGTAAAGGCGGACGGCAAGACTTCTATTCGCGCTGGTTCTCAAAGAGCACAGTTTATGTTAAAGACCCTCAGCCGGCAGGCCGCGTTGGCGGCGGTTTATGCCGAGAGATACGGGTTATCTCTCGTCTATCTGTGCTTTGCCGGGAACGAATTTCATAAACTCTGGCTCGTCTGGCTCGGACCTGCCAGCTCCTCGGGCGCCGCAGCGGTGGAAGCCGCCCGCCATGTGATCGTGCTGACGCTGAATTTCTTCGTGGGTATCCTGTTGTTGCTGGGACGTCGCGCTGATGTGCCGCCGCAAAACCTCAAGGACATTCTCATTCCTTTAGCCGCGTCGTTCTTCAACCTCACTTATAACACCACCCACTGGTTTCCGGCGTTGTTGCTGAAAAGTTTTTGTTCGCCTGATTGGCAGACATCGCTCACCGTCACCGGCTTGTTTCTCGGTCTTCTGGGACCAGCGGTGGCCATCTGGGCGGTCCTGTATTTGGGGCGTTCCTTTGGAGTTTTTGTCGTGGTGCGGAAAGTGATTCTGGACGGACCTTACCAGTGGGTGCGCCATCCGATTTACCTGGGTTATATCTGCATGTTGGCCGGTCTGGTTCTCGTAAACTTTTCGGCAGCCTACTTCATGCTGGTCCCGATCCATATTGCCTTGCTGCTCTATCGGGCGCACCTGGAGGAAGTGCGGCTTTCCGATCACAGCGCGGAATATCGGGAATATATGAAGTGCACCGGCTTCATTTTCCCGAGACTCCGCCGCCCGGCCCTCGATTAGCCGGAATGCGGCTGAACACGGCCTGTGATAGCGTGTCAAAACTTGTCAGAAATACCCGAACGCGCGGCAATACGGAGCCAGTCGCTGTTCAATCGGCGCCAGCGCTTCGGCATAATGCTGCCAGCGGCCCACGCCCCGACCATGGACCGGCCGGGTGACATCATTGTAGGTCGGGGCAAAGACAAATTTTTTGCGGGCGGCCTCATGATAATTTGCCTGGCGTTCATGCCAGGTTAAACCCAGAAATTCCGTGACCCGCCGCCCCTCGGATTCCAGATGGGTCACCACGTCCTCGTAGCGCGATTCCAGCCAGTCGAAGCCGCCCAATTCCCGCAACCGCAACCAGACGTCCATGAGGTCGGCGAAGTGCGTGGCCGTCCGTTCCAGGCTCAAGAAATTTGCGTTCGTCGCGTTCAACATCTGTTTCTGAAAGAAACAACTGACGATCACGTCGCGCGGGTCGCGCAGGGCGACGAGCACTTTCAAATCGGGGAAAAGCCGCAACCACAAGTGCAGCGAGGCCGTCGGTGACGGATTTTTGTCCAATAACACTTCCACGTCCGGCCGGCTCGCGTTTTCGCGTAGAAGGCTTTTGAGGTACCGTTGCTGGTAATCGGCACGCTGGGCGGCAGTGAGGGCGTCGAGCGCGTTCAGGGTCAATGGAGACACTGCGTTCAGCGGCGCGAGTTTTTCGAGAATCTCATGCACAAAGGCCGGTGGTTCGTCAAAAGCCGCAATGGCCGGATGTGCCCCAAGGATTTGTTCCAGCAACGTCGTGCCGCTGCGCGGATGCCCGCCCAGGAATGCCAGCCGGGGACAAACTGACGAGCCGGTCCCCTCCCGGCGCCAACGCCGGATTGTCTCTGGTTTCAGTGTGGCCAATAATTCGCGCCGCCGCTGATCGGCGCGGTCGTAGTCCTGCTCCATTTTAACCACGTTGGTCGTCTGGCGGAGGGCGGCCTTGGCTTCGTGTAACTGCTGCATGGCCTCGGGATATTGCCCGAGCGCATCCAGAACGACGGCCAGTTGGTGACGGACGGCGTAAGCCACATTCAAATCCCGCAGGCCGGTCTTGATCAAATCGCGCAACAGTGTTTCCGCTTCTGTGTTCCGGCCTTGACGGTGCAGGAGCAGCGCCTTGACGCACAGGACCTCCGGGTTTTGTGGATGCCGCGCTGTGCAGGACTCCACGCAGGCCCACGCGTCGTCCAGCCGGCGTTCGCGTTCAAACCAGTCGGCGAGGCTGAGTTGCGCCGGGATGGAGGAAACGTCCGCTGCCGCCGCGCGCTCGAAGCAAGCACGCGCCTTGTCCAGCCGCCGCAACTGGTGATATTGCTGGCCGAGCAGGATCAGCAGGGAGACATCTTTCGGTGCGAGTTCGGACGTGCGTTGAAAGGCGCGATCAGCCAGGTCGAAATCCAATTGTTTTGCCGCCGCCAACCCCAGCTCAAACCACAAACCCGCCACGCCGGGAAATCGTTTCAACAGGTCACGATAGATCTCCAGTGCCGCCTCGGGCTGGCCGTTGAGCAATATCTGCTGCGCCTTCTGCCACCGGACGACGTGGCGTGGCGATTGTTGCAGTTTTTCAAGGTCGTTCAGCATGGGATTTCTTCCAAAACTTCGTCTTTCCCCTTCGAGACGGCATGAGTAACTATTTAGTTACAAATAAACCGGTTCTCCTGCGCGCAAAAATAGACCAGCCGTGGCGCGCTGGCGACATCAAAGAAACGGCCCACCCGGTCAAGTGTCTCACCGGAATTAAACCGGTCATTCAACGGACGATAAATCGGGTTGAGCATCCTCTCCCGAATCCTTGCCGGCCATCTTCACCAGTCCAAAATTGGTTTCCTGACCAGCCGTTCTTCCTCAAAGGGCGGATGTCGGGACCGTCATGCGTCTGATAAATTGACGACAGGAATGCAAAAATCAAAAGACAGGGCTGCCGGGTCAGTTTTGGAAAGGGTCCGCCCTTTGCGGCGACCTGCCGGGCGGAACCGGTGGCTGACAGCGCAAAGTACTCCCGTTGCCTTGTAGCTGCGGCCATCACTTGCGGCTATCGGTCCAGCCCTTTCAACTTTGGGTCGTTCTGCCTGCACCCGCGCCACCAGGAAATTGTCGCGCGAACTGCCGGCAAATAACCAAAACCGAAGCCGGTCGGTGCGGGTGAAGAGAGCAGCTCCTCATCACGGTTGGATGGGATCCCGGTAGGTTGCCTCCAGTTAAAACAGAAAGAGGCCGGATTGCTCCGGCCTCCCAATGAGAACTAAGCGCTTAAATTGTTGTTCGTAGCCGCGCCACCACGAACGTTTTTGTCGGATGCGGCGCTGCAGACTTTCGCCTTGCTTCACACACGGTAACTGCATTTCTGCATCAACGACGTGACCAATCTACTCGACACCCTGTCCACCGCCAGTCACCAGTTCTGGTTACATGACGGGCCGGGACTATCAGCTTCACAAACCCACATTGTTTGCTGCATAGACATTGGAGTTTTTAAATAGTTTTTAAGCCCGTCGCGCAGCGGCCAGCAGCTTGGTTCTAATCCATTTGCCCTTTTTCAGCCCTGAATCTTTAATGGCCTGCACGATTTCCTTTTCCTCTGATGGAGAAAGGCGAAAACTCATATACAGCCCTTTCTTAACCTTTTTGGGGAGTATTGGCCTGCCCATTTTGGCGGTTTCGCTCATGTGTATCCTAGTTTGATAATTGATGAGAATTTTTCACCAGCATAACAAGTATCCAAATCAAAACTGCTAGCAATAATCCAAGTGAAAGCCGCTCTCGAATGGTCATTTCTTTCCCTTTTTATTTGGCGGCGGCGTTCTAAGCAAAGCCTTCAAAGCATCCTTGAACGAGACGCCGCTCAGGTTGGGCAGCATGGTTTCCGCCAGCTTCTTTTTCAGTTTTGCCCGTTTTAATTTTGCCACGATTTCTCTTTCTGCCCCAAGGAACATGTGGAGCTTTTGGTTTCACAAGGCAATCCAGTTGCCTCAATGTCCTGTTCCCTCATATCACCTGCCGATAGGTTAAACGTTTTCCAGTGCTCAATCCAACCGCTGTTTCCATCCGCTCGCCATCGGTTAGCTCGCGGGTGTTCCAACGAAAGGCAAACTCGTTAGCGTAGCGGTGCAGGTGTTCGCGGCTGACGCAATGCCATGCTCCGTGAACGCCGCGCTTGAGCAGGCTGAAAAACGACTCGCAATGATTGGTGCCAGCGGAAATCCCGTCCGGTGTTTTAAGGATGTATTCATATTTGCTGTGAACCACCGTATGATGCGCTTTGAACTGTTTGCCCGGCCTGCGATAGCCTAAGTGCTCATCCGTGCAAAGAATGGCAACCTTGGAAACGCAGTCACGCAAGGCGTTTCCAATGTTTCTCTGGCTCACATTGGGAAGAACTCGCGTTCTCATTTGGCCCTCTTGCTCAATCAATGCCATGACCGGCGTCTGACGTGAAAATTTGGTGCTGCGGTCGCCTTTGCCCCCAACAAATGTCTCATCCGCTTCCACAACGCCTTTCAAAAGCCGATACAGCGGCATTTCCTGACCCACTGCAAAGCGGATTCTGTGAGCCATGAACCAAGCAGCCTGATAGCCGAGTTTTAACATGCGGCTCAATTGCAATGCGCTGATGGATTTCTTGGAAGAGCATAGAATGAAAAACGCCATCAACCACTTGCTGATTTTGATATGCGAGTCCTCCAAAATCGTGCCAACGGTCACTGTGAATTGCTTTCGGCAAGCCCCGCATTTATACAAGCCTTTGCGCGTTTTGCTGCCTGCTTTGGGATTCAGCTTATAAATGGCCTTTTCCTTGTGGTTCTGGCAATGCGGGCAAACTGGGCCGTCCGGCCAAAGCAGCGATTCCAACAATCCGCGAGCCTTGTCCTCATCGGCGTATTCCTGCGCCAGCGTCATGAGGTTAAGCTCGTCTTTTTCTTCCGTTTTCTCTTTCATAGACTAAATGTTGCACTTTTAGTCGAGATTGTCAATACTTTTTGTTGCACTTTTATAAGAATAAAAACCCTTGTTTTTTGCTTATTTTCTCCAAATAATGAGAATCAATATGCGTCCGACCCCTAGCAAAATGAGTAGTCCGCTGGTTGCATATAGGCAGAATGATTCAACCTCGTAATGTATGTTGGCATTTTGGTCATCGCTCTCAGTCTCCGACCGCAGGGATATTATCGGGCTTTTAATGGTCGCAATAGGGGTTGCTGGTGAGCTACTGGCGGCGTTTGATTTCACAAAAAAATTATTAGGAATCAAGTTTAACCCTACGGACTTTTCGTTTTTAGACTTCAGGAAGAAATGCCTAGAAATAACCGCAGCGGCCCTAATTGTCGTCGGGTTGGGTCTTGAGGTGTCGGCTTGGCCAGCGCATATAAAAGAGGTTGAATTGCTTAAACAAGGAAACCTTGAGTTGCAAATGAAAATGCAGCCAAGAGTGATTAGCGCCGAACATTGGAGCAAATTCATAAAATTAAGCAAGGGATTGTCCCCCATCAAAATTAAAGTTTTCGCGCCTGTTAATGATAACGAAGCTTATCGTTATGCCCTTCAATTTAGAGATATGCTTGATGAGGCCGGTTTTAAAGCCCCCGGCGAACGCGTAAATGAAATTAACGGTGGCGTTCGGGAGAGAGGGCCGGGATTTCCGCCGTTCAGCGCCGATAATATTGCGTGTCTTTGGTATAGTACAAATGGAAACGACGCGCTTTATTGGTTTACCATTAGTAATGGCCCCATATTTATTAATGGAAAATGGGTTTCGACTAATAAAGATGCGAGAATTGATTTTGCTATGGTTATGTTTGTTCTGAATCAAGACGATATTGCCACCGCCGGAACGCCAGATGATAAATTCTTGAAGCCTGGCGAATTTGGTATTTTCATCCCTCCAAAAATACACTGATTTCACTCCCCAAACATTCATTAAATCCTCACTTTTTCTAGTGTTTTCGTGGGTTTGTGAAGCTGATAGTCCCGTGACGGGCCGGGACTGTATCTTTCACGTACCCACGACAAAATCATTGTAAACAAAGGGGAAATATTGGGCTTTACGGTCTGTGGACGTTGGCGGATGATTTCTCGCTATGGATAACAACTCTCATCCGATTATTTCTTACCTTCTACAGGGGTGCCTGTGGGAATTTTTGGCTGCGTTAACCCTTACAATTATGGCAAGGCTTTTTACGTCAGTTCTTAAAATTCCTTGGAAGGGAAAGCATGAAATCAGGTTTTGGGCGACGGGAATTATAGGATTAACAACTGTATTTTTAATATTGAATTACGGCATTATAAAACCTATTGCGGGTGCCTCAACCCCAAACTTACAGGCCCAAATTATTGGTGGTGCAGTTGGAAAATCAACCGATGGCACTATAAGCATCATATATTTTCTAAAAATGGTCAATAGCGGATCGCAGTCAGTCGCTTGGAAATGGCACACCAAAATAGATATGGAGTCAGGCCCATTAATTGAAGGAGATGCGAACGAAGGCCCCTCTCAATTTTATTTTGCCATAACCGACAGCAAAACAAACATACCCTCTCTCAGTACCCCAACGTTACCAAACGATGCCTACCTTCCAAATATGCTGCTAGAATCGCCGCTTTCAACGGGTTCTGGCAAGGAGGGTTGGGTTTGCTTTAATTTTAGAGATTATACGGCCGAAGATTTTGAGAGGGTCGGTAACAAATTCACGGTTTCTTTTCAGGATTGCGACGGGAAAATTACCGAAGCCTCTGCGATTATTAGAAAAAAGGTAATAGGCGACAATATTTTTTCAACCCCACCTGTCTTTATTAAGTGAATAAATGTGTCACAAAAACACTTGACAATGCATCATTTGTGTGTCACATTTATACCATGAAAGAGACATTGGAAGAAAAAGACGAGTTGAACCTGATTTCACTGGCGCAGGAATACTCCGACGAGGATAAGGCTCGCGGGCTGCTTGAATCTCTGATTTGGCCTGATGGCCCGGTGTGTCCGCATTGCAAAAACCACAAGGAAAAGGCCATTTACAAGCTGGAATCGAAAGAAGGCAGCAAAACACAGCTTCGCAAAGGTCTATACAAGTGCGGTGCCTGTCGCAAGCCGTTCACCGTCCGAGTTGGAACGATTTTCGAGGATTCTCACCTGCCAATCAGCAAGTGGCTCATGGCAATTTTCATCATTTGCTCATCCAAGAAATCCATCAGCGCGCTCCAATTGAGCCGAATGCTTAAAATGACCTACAAGGCGGCTTGGTTCATGGCGCATCGCATCCGCTATGCTATGGGGCCGGAAATGCCGTTGTATCGCCTTCTACAGGGTGTTGTGGAAGCGGACGAGACATTTGTCGGTGGCAAAGGCGACCGTCGTTTCAAATTCGCTCGTCAAACGCCAGTGATGGCGTTGATTGAGCAAAACGGCCAAATGAGAACTCGAATCCTTCCCAATGTGAGCCAAAGAAACATTGGGAATGCCTTGCGGGATTGCGTTTCCAAAGATGCCGTCCTTTGCACGGATGAACACCTCGGTTATCGGGGGCCGGGAAAACAGTTCAAGGCACATCATAAAGTGGTTCACAGCAAATACGAATACATCCTCAAGACGCCAGACGGCATTTCCGCTGGCACGAACCACTGCGAATCGTTTTTCAGCCTGCTAAAGCGCGGCGTTCACGGGGCATGGCATTGTGTCAGCCGCGAACACCTGCACCGCTACGCCAACGAATTTGCCTTCCGATGGAACACCCGCGAACTAACCGATGGCGAGCGCATGGAAACAGCAGTTGGAATGACAACTGGAAAACGTTTGACGTATCGGCATATGATTTGAGGGAATAGGATATTGAGGCAATTGGATTGCCTCGTTAACTCGAAAGCCCCGCATATTCCGTGGGGAAGAAAGAGAAATCGTGGCAAGACCAAAACGAGCGAAACACCGCAGGCGGCCAGAGCAAACCATGATGCCAAACCTGAGCGGCGTCTCGTTCAAGGACGCTTTGAAGGCTTTGATTAAAACTCCACCACCGATGAAAAGGGAAAAAATATGATTGCTGCAACCGCACACGTTTTCGCAATTCAAAATTCGACCGCTGAGAGCATTTTAATGGGTGTTGTGATTTTGGGGGTCATTGCAGTCATTTTCATTGTGTTAAGACGTAGATAATTTATGAACGAAACCGGAAAAGTTGGCAGACCGGCGCTTCCCAAGAGAGAGAAGCGCGGCAAGTTCATTTCCACACGGCTTTCACCAGTGGAATATCAGGAAGTCATGACCGCAATCAAATCATCTGGCACGGCCAAGACGGAATGGGTCAGAACCAAGCTGATTGCCGCAGCGCGTCGGTCATAATATCTAAATTAGATGGTGCGAAGTTGGAACAGGGATTGCTATTATTTGATAGATGAAAAAAAGGTTAAATATAACAAACGCTTCCGACTTTGATTTTCGGCATCACCTTTATGACACCATAATTTTGCTCGGTGGAAAAAAGGAAATTGCAGACCTGCTGATTGCATCCCAAGATTTAATGGTGACACGGGGCGACGTTGACCAATTAAGGAATTATAACGCCGCCCTCGTTGATCGAGTCAAAGCCAGGTTAGCAAACATCAAAAAAACCAAAATTCAAGCCCAGCTAGAGCGGTAGCCGTGGTTTTCCTTTTCACAGGTTTCTTTTTTGTTCGCCGGAACCAGCGAGATATAGTTCGGAATTTCCAGTTCTTCCGAACTTTGATTGTGGGCATTACAAAGCGGTACAATATACCAAGCGCTATCCCAGCCTTCAGCTTTTTGGACATGTGCGCCAACTATATCCGTCTTAATGCACGAAGAGAGGGAGCAATAAGTGGCCTTTTGGCCGCTAAACTTTTCCCAATGCTTTAACCACGAGCCGCAATCGCAAGTGGTATCTGATGTTCCATTGATATTTTTAATTCTCATAGTTCGACGTGTTCTAATACTGCATTTGGTAACTCCTGTTTTATGGTTGACGCCGAGGCCGGAACATGGAAGAATGCGCATGTGTAAGACACATTCCCAACCCTGAACCGACCCGGGCGCAACCCTATGCCCGGAGTTGTTTAAGGCACAGGAAATCTTGAACGCCGCCGCATTCCAGTGCGTGCGGCGTTCGGCTTTTTGTACCAAAGAACAAAAACCGCTCAGTCCTTCAAAGCCTCGATGCGAAGGTGTCGCGCCTCGCGGACGCAACGGACTGAGCGGCAAAATCGAATTGTCAACTCTCCCCCACATCCGGCTTTGAAACCGAGGGATAGCCCCAATATGGGCTACAGCCCGATTTTTTATACCCTTCTAATTGTGGTGTCAATCCCCTTGCAAAGAAATAAGCATTGCTTAATAATGCATCAGAACCAACTAAATTGGGTATGTGAAAGATATAGTCCCGTGACGGGCCGGGCATACGTGTTTGCCAAAAGCTTTTCGTTACAACTTCTTGAAAATAAATTGGAAATACAGGAGCTCAGTTAACGGCGGAGAAATTTGGCAACAGCCTCGGTCCGGGTCCGGACCTGCAATTTCTCGTAAATACGACGGATGTAGGTGTGGACGGTTTCGTAACTGATTTCGAGCTTGTCGGCGATTTCCTTGTACATCAGTCCCTGGCTCAACAGGTCGAGCACCTGCTGTTCGCGTTCGGAAAGGTTTTCGGTGGGTTGCGCGGTGGTCGCGGTCTTTTGGAAGGACGACACCACCTTGCGCGCGATGTGCATCGTCATGGGCGAGCCGCCACGGTGCACCTCGTGGATGGCCTCCAGCAGTTCCTTGCTGGAGGTGCGCTTGAGCATGTAGCCGTTGGCACCGGCTGTTAGCGCGTTGAAAATGTTCTCCGTATCCTCATAGACCGTCAGCATCATCACCTGGGTCTGCGGCAAAAGCTGTTTCAGTTGCCGCACGCATTCCACGCCGTTCATGCCGGGCAGGTTGATGTCCATCAGCACCACGTCGGGTTTTACCTGCGGCAAAGCCTTCAGCGCGTCCTCGGCATTCGCGTAATCGCTGACGCAGCTAAAGCCGTCGGCGCGGTCAATCACCCGCGCCAGCGTACTGCGCAGCTTGTCGTTGTCTTCTACGATGGAGACGGAAATGGGCATTTCAATTTCGTAAACTTGCTCGTAATCCTGATCTTAATCGCCGATTGGAGAATTACGATTGTGGTTCAGATTAAGATAAAGATGCGGATTAAGAAAGTTTTGATATGGGTACCACGAGGCGCACAATCGTTCCACCTTTGGCCCCGCCGGAGATGGAAAATCCGCCATGAATGTCTTCCATGCGTTTGCGCATGTTCCGCAGGCCGTTCCGGGTCCGGGTCGCGGATGTGTCCGGCTGGCCGAGGCCGCGCCCGTCATCTTCAATTTCCAGGGTAAAATTGCCGGGCTGCGACCGCAGTCGAATCCGGGCCTCTGTGGCCTCGGCGTGTTTGACAACATTATTGACTGCTTCCTTGAAGGCGAGAAAGACATTGTGTCGGACTTCCGGCGGGATGATGACTGCCGGCAATTGAGGCGGCACTTCGGCGCGGTAACGCAGCCCGGCCAGAGCGAGATATTCCTGCGCGTATTTGCAGGCATAGGTGATCAGTCCGTCCAGTGTGTCATTGGAAGGATTGACTGCCCAGACGATTTCGTCGAGCGAGTGCGTGGTCTCGCGCGCGGTCTGGGAAATTTGCTGCGCGTGGGACGCGATCTCCTCCGGGGAATTTTTATCGGCTTCCGCCATTTCACCCAAAAGCGCCACCTGGGTGAGATTGGCGCCGAGCTGGTCGTGAAGGTCGCGGGCGATGCGGGAACGCTCTTTTTCCAACGCCTCCCGTTGTTGGAGCGCCTGCAACTGGCGCTGCAATTTTTGCGTGGAAAGATAACGCACCACGGCGGCGACAATGCCGAGAAAACCCAGGACGACAACTGCGCGAAACCATCCGGTCTGCCAGAATTGCGGTTGCACCTTCACGGCCAGCACACTGCCGGTTTTGTTCCAGACACCGTCTTCATTGCAGGCTTCAACCTGGAACTGATATTCGCCGGGCGGCAGTTTGTTGTAAAACGCCACGCGGGTGTCGCCGGCTTCCGTCCAAGCGGTTTCGTGTCCGGCCAGGAGGTATTTGAACCGCACTTCGGTGGGGGCCGAAAAATTCAGGCCGGTGTAATGAATTTCCAGGCGATCGTGGCCAGGCGGAATCACAATGGCCTGTAGCCAGGCCGAATCCAGGCGGTTGGTCTTTTGCTCCCGGCCATCCACCAGCACGGATTCGATCATGACCTCCGGCGGTTGCAGGTTGGGTTTAATCTGCGCCGGATTCACATACACCAGCCCCTTGGTGGTGGGAAACCACAATCGTCCGTCGTCCGTGCGGCAGGCGGCCGGTTGAGAACCGCTGGAGCATTCGCGCGTCGGCAGGCCGTCGGCTTCCCCGTAAATCCGGCAGGCGGGAAAATTTACTGCTCCATTGGTAGAATCATTCGGGATTGTTTCCGGAATTCGCATCAATCCCAGATTGGAACCAATCCATAAATTACCTGCGTCATCCTCGATCAGGTAACTGATGCTGTCGCTGACGATGCTGTCCCGCTTCGAATAACGCGTCCATTTTCCCTCATGGAACCGGGCCAGCCCATGACCCGAGGTGCCAACCCACAAGTCACCCGCTTTGTCCAGGTAAAGGCAGGAGACGTCGTTGCCGGGCGGGCCATCTGCCGATGCCCGGTAGGAAACAAACTTGCCGTCTTTGAAACAACTCAAGCCGCCATCTCCGGTTCCGACCCAGAGGCTGCCTGTGCCATCTTCGATGATCGCGGAAACGGCATTTCCTGACAGGCCGTCCCGCGTAGTGTACAGCTTCCAACCCGGTCCGTTCCAACATCCCAAACCATTGGGCGTTCCGGCCCACAGTCGTCCCCCACGATCTTCAAACAAAACCGAAATTTGCGGGCCGAGGACCTCTGCGGCAGGCACAAACTCAAAGTGATTGGTCTCGAACTGAAACAGTCCCTCATCCCGCGTCCCCGCCCAGACGTGCCCTCGGTGATCCGCCAGCACGGTCCAGGTGTCTTGCAACGGACCCACGTGGTAATATTGGACCGTGTTCGTTCGCCAATACGCCGCGCCCTGAGCGCCAAAAGCGACCCACAAACCACCGTCCGCATCCTCCGACAACGATTGGACGTTCCAGGGATGCAGCCCGTCCGGCGTGTTGAAAATTTTTCTTTTGATCCGATCCAGTCCTCCGCCGTCAGTGCCCACCCAAAGATTTCCCCCTGCATCGAGAAACAAGGAAAGGACATATGCGGATGACAGTCCCTGTCCCGTCGAAATTTGACGGTAATTTCCATCCGGGTCATACCAAAAAACACCAGCGCCGAGCGTGCCGACAATCAAATTGCCATGCGCGTCTTCGCAGGCAGCTTTGATGATGTCGTTACCCCAGGGATACGGCCCCAAATTCTTTTCGCGCTGAGTGGAACCCCATTTTTCGATTCGGCCATCTACAAACCGCCACGTGCCGCCGTCCCGGCCGGCCAAAAGATAATCGAGTCGCTGCACCGGAATCTGTTGTTCAACGGCAAACGCCGGCGGACTGAAATTGGAGGGGCGAAAGGAAAACATGCCCCAGTCTTCGCCGATCCAAAGCGGCCCGGATTTTTCCGCAACAATCATCCGGCAGACCGCCGGCGTCTTGAAATTAAAACCCACGACATCCATTTTCCCGTTCTGATAGCGGGCCAGATGAGCGTCGGCCGTATAAAGCCACACGGCCCCGGCCAAATCCTCGCAGGCCGACACCAATCGCCCGTCATGGCTGTTGTACCCAATGGGGAAATTGTCAATCCGGCCATTCACTTCCAGCGTCACGCCACCCGCATCCGTTCCAATCCAAAGATTCGTATGGCTGTCCTCAAACAGGCAGTCAATCTGATCATTGTTCAAACCAGGCGTGCTTTCCGCATCGAACACCGTGGGGCGAATTCCGTCAAAGCGCACCAAGCCATGTTGTGTGCCCAGCCAGAGATAGCCATCCCGGGTTTGAATCACGGAGAAAACCACGCTGCCCGGGAGTCCCTGTTCCGTGCCCCAGGCATCCACGATAAAAGGGGAGCTGGACAGGTCCGCTGCAACCGCCGTACCCGAAAGGATGGAGGCAAAAACGCAAAGTGAGAGCCCTGCGTTTTGAAGCAGCCAGCGTTTCTTCGGCATGTTTGATTTTTCCGAACTATCCAGCCGGATGTAAAGCTGTTTGCGGCAGGAAGGCGAGGCTGAAATCGAGGCAAGATTTATGCAAAAACCGCTTGCCAGTACTGCATGATGAGTTAGGTTTTCCTTGCCCAATGAGAACTGGGCGCTTCGGCGGGTGTTGGCGATGTAAACTCGTGTGTGATCGCCGCGCCCGCCGTTTTGTGTCTTTTGTCACAAGCGCGTATTTGCCACTTGAAGCGCCAATAAAAGCCCTGCGGACAAGTGCGTCCGCAGGGTTCAATTTTGCGTCACTCAATTGACACTCACGTCAATTTTTTTGGGCTTGGCCTCCTCGGCCTTGGGAAGCGTAATTGTCAGGATGCCATCCTTGTATTGCGCTTTGACCTGGTCCGCCGCGATGGGCGCGGGCAATGTCAGGGCACGCTGGAATTTTCCAAAGAAGCGTTCCTGCCTGTGGATTTCGCCCTCCTTCCGCTTTTCCTCGGCTTTGCGTTCGCCGGAGATGACGAGCGCGCCATCTTGCAGCGAGACCTCAATGTCTTCCCGTTTCAAACCAGGCAATTCCGTGTTGACAACAAAATTGTCCTTGTCCTCATACACATCGAGCACGGGTGCCCAGCCGGTCAACGGCGATTCAAACAAGCGGTCCAGTTCATCCTGCAGATTTGATAGCCGCCCAAAGTTCGGCCAGATCAATCCTGGCCTTTGATATTGTATCAGTTTCATAATTATCCTTTCGTTAAAATGTTAGTTGTCTCAGCGGATTATTTAGCTTTGAAAATGCCAATCGCAGCTTAAAATGATATCCTTTTAATAAACAAATACTTACAACGACAGGTTCCATTTTTATTGCCGGCGGGATAGTGCTATTATGACACAACTTTTGGAACGATCTAATTGGAGTGTGCCAAAGCGGCATTTTTTGGCACACAACAAAAACGGTTTCCAACGCCTGTGTTGAAAACCGTTTCAAGTAAGATTTCAGCCGTGCTTAATCGAACGCATGACCGGCGCAGCAAAGGACATCTTTGATTTTATGGCGGACGAGGTCTTTGACCTTGTTGCGGGCGGGGCCGAGATATTTGCGCGGGTCAAATTCCTTCGGGTTTTCAGTCATGACCTTGCGGATGGCAGCGGTCATGGCCAAACGCAGATCGGTGTCAATGTTCACTTTGGTGCAACCCGTACGGCGCGCCACTTCGATGTCGGCCTCCGGCACACCGGCGGTGTCCGTGCCCAGTTTGCCGCCGTACTTATTGATTTCCTCGGCGAGTTCTTTTGGTACGGACGACGCCCCGTGCAACACCAGCGGATAATCACCAAGCCCGGCATCCATCAAGGTTTTTTTAATCAGCTTGAGACGTTCAAGGTCAAGATGCTGCGTGCCCTTGAACTTGTATGCGCCATGTGAATTGCCGATGGCGACGGCCAGCGAATCGCAGCCCGATTCCTTTACGAATTTGACCGCTTCTTCCGGAACCGTGTAATGACCGCTGACGGAATGAGCGCCGCCTTCTTCACCTTCGTCGAACTGCGCGCCCACCAGATGGCCGAGTTCGGATTCCACCACGCAGTTGTATTTATGGGCGTATTCCACGACTTTCCGGGTGATTTCGACATTTTTCTCAAAGGGTTCGTGACTGGCGTCAATCATCACGCTGGTGAAACCTTCGTCAATGCACTCCTTGCAAAGTTCAAACGTATCGCCGTGATCCAGGTGCACCGCAATCGGTATGGTGGACAGGCTGACGGCCGCTTCAATGAGCTTTTTGAGATAAACCGGATTGGCATATTGGCGCGCGCCCTTGGAGATCTGGAGCATCACCGGCGCCTTCTCCTCCTCGCACGCTTCGATAATGGCCTGAAGCAGTTCCATGTTGTTGACGTTGAACGCGCCCAGCGCATATTTGCCTTTCAACGCCTTCGCAAAAAGTTCCCTGGTATGTGTCAGTGGCATACGATTTCGCTTTTTCAGTCTTTGGATTGAATCCGGATTTTTCCAACAGGAGGCAAGCATAAACAAATCCGCTCGAAAGGAAATAAAAAATATGATGCAAAAAATGCATTCCGGCTCCAATAAATTGCTTTGCGCCACCGCGGCTTTGCGCGAAAAATCCGGTGTGCAAGCTCGCTTCCTCCTGGGTCCCGCCGGCAGCGGCAAGACGTTCCGCTGCCTCGCCGAAATCCGCGCGGCGTTGCGGGACAATGCCGAAGGCCCGCCGCTGATTCTACTGGTGCCCAAACAGGCTACGTTCCAGCTCGAACGCCAGTTGCTCGCCGACCGGGAACTGGCCGGATACACGCGGCTGCACATTTTTTCGTTCGATCGACTGGCACGATTTGTCCTGGAGCAACTGTCGGTCACGCCCCCCGACCAATTGAATGATGAAGGCCGCGTCATGGTGCTGCGCGCGCTTTTATTCCGGCACGAAAAGGAATTGAAATTATTCCGGCGGAGTTGCCGCCGACCGGGCTTCGCGCAACAACTCAGCCAGTTGCTCGGTGAACTGCAACAGCATCAGTTTACGCCCGGCAAACTTAAAGCGCTCGCAGGTCGTCTTGTGGAATATCGCGAACTCCAGGACAAACTCCATGACCTTTCCCTTCTGCTTGCCACCTACACGCGCTGGTTGACCGAACACAAATTGCAGGACGCCGATTGTCTGTTGGACTATGCAGCAAACGCTCTTCGTTCCGAATTCCGAACTCCGGGCTCCGAACTCCGAATTGGCGGCCTGTGGCTCGACGGTTTCGCCGAAATGACACCGCAGGAGCTGGATATGCTCACGATCATTTTATCCCATTGCAGTAAGGTGACCCTCGCATTCTGCCTCGAAACCTCTTCGGAAGCCGATGCCAGGCATTCCTGGCTTTCGATCTGGTCCGCCATCGCCAAAACGTATCAGCAATGCCGGCAACGAATCAAAAACCTGCCGGATGGTAAAATTACCGTCGAACGGCTCAGACGTGACGCGAAAAATAGCCGCTTCGCGAAAAATTCCGGGCTCGCGCGGCTTGAAGAGAATTGGGCATCCTCATCTTTTCCGAACTCCGAACTCCGAACTCCAAACTCCGCAATTTCCCTGGCGGTTTGCGCCAATCCCGAAGCCGAGGCCGCGTTGGCCGCCCGCGGAATTCGGCACTTCGTCCGCGGCAACGGACGCTTCCGCGACTGTGCCGTGCTGGTGCGGAATCTTGACGATTATTACAAACCGCTGGCGCGGGTTTTCCGTCGCTACGAAATTCCATTCTTCCTCGACCGACGCGAGTCCGTCGCTCATCACCCGCTCGCCGAATTGACCCGCAGCGCCTTCCGTACCGTCGTGTTCGACTGGCCCCACGACGACTGGTTTGCCGCGCTCAAGGCCGGGTTTTCACCCGTGGACGAGGCGGAGATGGACCAACTCGAAAATGCCGCGCTCGAGTTCGGCTGGCACGGCAAAACATGGCGTAAACCGGTTCAAATTGCCGACAGTCCGGGATTGGTCAAATCGCTCGAACGGCTGCGTCAAAAAATTCTGCCACCCTTTGAAAATTTCGCCGCGCAAATGGGACGACTGGCCGGCCGGCCGGCCGGCCCGCAACTCGCCGAAGCCTTGCGTGAATTGTGGAAGGATTTAAGAGTCCCCGGCACCCTGGAGCGCTGGAGCCTCGTCGAATCGGAACAATCCGCAATCCATTCAACGGTTTGGGTACAAATGAATGCATGGCTCGACAACGTCGCCCTCGCATTCTCCAATGAATCACTGTCATTGCCGGACTGGCTGCCAATTCTGGAAGCGGGGTTGATGAATCTGACCGTGGGTGTGGTCCCGCCCGCGCTCGACCAGGTCCTCGTCGGCGCCGTGGATCGCGCGCGCAATCCGGATTTGAAACTTGCGCTGGTGCTGGGCGCGAATGAAGGGATTTTTCCCGCCGCACCGGCCACGCCGCCCATCCTGACGCATGCCGACCGCGATGAGCTGGCACAACACGACCTTGCCCTCGGGCTGAATCTGCGCGACCAACTGGCGCGCGAACGGTACCTTGGCTACATCGCCTGCACCCGCGCCGGGGAAAAACTTTGCGTGACCCTTTCGCGGCATGATGCAGATGGCAGGACGTTGAATCCCTCGTCGCTGGTTGCGCAGCTGCGGTCGTTGTTTCCTGGATTGGAAGTTGAAGAATTCCGCGCCGCTGCCGATTGGCGCGAAGCGGAGCACGTGAATGAACTGGTCGAACCACTGGTGGAATTAAACTCTCCTCTCCCGGCCTTCGGTCACCCTCTCCCCGCCGAGCGGGGAGAGGGACGGGGCGAGGGGCGCGACAAAAATTGGTCCGAATTGCTTGAACTTCCCGCGCTCAAGTCGCTCGCGGAGAGGCTGCGCCAATTGCGCGAGCCGGATCCGGCCGAAAACCTCTCACCCGATCTGGCGGAGGCCATGTATGGTCCGACCTTGCCAAGCTCGGTCAGCAGTTTGGAGGAATTCGCCCAGTGCCCGTTCCGATTTTTCGTCCATTCCGGCCTGCGCGCCGAGGAACGGAAGGTTTTTGAACTGGATGCGCGCGAACGCGGCAGTTTTCAACACGAAGTCCTGAAGCTGTTTCATGAGCAATTGAGCGCCGAAGGCAGGCGCTGGCGCGACCTGACCCCGGTGGAAGCTCGCGAGCGCGTCGGCAAAATCGCCGACGGCCTCGCGCCTGGCTATCGCGACGGTTTGTTGCGCGCCGATGACCAGGGGCGGTTCACGGCGTGCGTGCTGGCGGAGTCGTTGCAGAACTTTGTCGAAACCCTGGTGACCTGGATGCGCGGACAGTACGAATTTGATCCGGCAATGGCCGAGCTTGAATTCGGGTTTGGGGCGGCCGGTGCCCCGGCCTGGGAAATGGATCTGGGGGGTGGCCATCAATTGGCGTTGCGCGGACGGATTGACCGGATTGATTTGTACCGTGAAACCGCAGACCGCGCGTGGTGCGTGGTGATGGATTATAAATCCGGCCAACGCAAGCTCGACCCGGTACTGGTTGAGCACGGTGTGCAGTTGCAGTTACCCGGTTATCTGGCGGCGCTGCGGCGCTGGTCCAATCCGCGCGCGCTGTCGGGCGTCGAACGCCTGGTTCCCGCGGGTGTTTTTTACGTGAACCTGCGCGGCAAATACGGTGGCAGCGACACGCGGTCCGAGGCGCTGGCCGAAGCGGAGGAATCGCGGCGCCTGGCCTATCGCCACACCGGACGTTTCAGCGTGGACGCCTTACCGAAGCTTGATAACCGGTCCGATGCGAAGGTCGGCGATCAGTTCAATTACCGCCGGAAAAATGATGGCTCGTTGTATAAAGGTTCAACCGAAGCCCTGCCGCGCGCAGAATTTGAAGTGTTGCTGGATCAGGTGGAAAGGCAATTGACGGAAATGGGCCGCGCGATCTTTGCCGGCGAGGCAAAGGTTGACCCGTATCGCAAAGGGGCTGAGACGGCATGCCGGTATTGCGATTACCGCGCCGTCTGCCGGATCGATCCGTGGACGCACCGTTACCGCGTGCTGCGCGCGCTGGCCGATTCCCGAGCCGACACGCCCGGCGGACATGGAAGTGGCAAAACTGAAACGCGCTAGTGATATTCCTGCAGCGTCTTGACACCGTAACCGGATTTCTTGAGGGCGGCGATGCCGCGGGCGGCGGCCCTGGCGCCGCTCAACGTTGTCATGATGGGCGTGCCGGTGTAGATGGCCGTGGTGCGGATTTTTACTTCATCTTCGCGCGGCGCGGCGCCGCTGGGCGTGTTGATGACGAGCTGGATTTCCTTGTTCTTGAGCAGGTCAATCACGTTCGGCCGGCCTTCCAGCAGTTTCATCACCCGTTGAACCTGCAGCCCCGCCTTCTCCAAAACCGCCGCCGTGCCGCTCGTGGCCACAAGTTCGAATCCCAGGTCGGCAAATCGTTTGGCCACCGGCGTCACGTGCTTTTTGTGGGTGTCGCTCACGCTGACGAAAACCTTCCCGCCCAACGGCAGTGGCGAGCCGGCGGCCATCTGCGATTTCGCATAGGCGATGCCGCGGTCGGCGTCGAGGCCCATGACCTCGCCGGTCGAGCGCATTTCCGGCGAGAGCAAAATGTCCTGCCCGTGAAAACGGCTGAACGGAAAGACGGATTCCTTGATGGCCCAATACTCCGGCCGGATTTCCTTCGTGAACCCCAGTTCCTTCAGGGTTTTCCCGGCCATGACTTTCGCCGCCAGTTTCGCCAGCGGCACGCCGATGGCCTTGCTCACGAACGGCACGGTGCGCGACGCGCGGGGGTTCACTTCCAGTACAAACACCTTTTCGTCCTTCACGGCATATTGCACGTTCATCAGGCCGACGACTTTCAATTCCCGCGCCATGGCGTGCGTGTATTCGCGGATAGTCTCGATGATTTTTTTGGAAAGCGTGTGCGGCGGCAGAACCATCGCCGCATCGCCGGAATGGACGCCGGCGAACTCGATATGTTCCAGAATGCCGCCGATGACGATGCTTCCGTCGCCCGTTTTCTTGACCTGGCCGACATCGGCGATGCAATCCACGTCCACCTCGGTCGCATCTTCGAGGAACTTGTCCACGAGTACCGGACGTTCGGGCGAGGCCTCGACCGCAAAACGCATGTAATGCTGCAGCTCGGCATCGGAATAAACAATCTGCATGGCGCGTCCGCCGAGCACGAAGGACGGGCGGACCAGGACCGGATAACCAAGTTTCTTGGAAGCCGCGAGCGCTTCCTCGATATTCGTGGCCAGGCCGTTGGGCGGCTGGGGAATTTTTAATTTGTCCAGCATCGCGGCGAAGAGCTTGCGGTCTTCGGCGATTTCGATGCTTTGCGGCGAGGTGCCGATGATGTTGACTCCGTTTTTCTGGAGGCCAAGCGCGAGGTTCAGCGGCGTCTGGCCGCCAAATTGAGCGATGGCGCCCCAGCACCCTTCGCGTTCGTAGATATGCAGCACATCTTCCAGCGTGAGCGGCTCGAAAAACAGCTTGTCGCTGGTGTCGTAGTCGGTCGAAACCGTTTCCGGGTTCGAGTTGACCATGATGGTTTCGAAGCCGTCCTCCTTGAGCGCGAACGCGGCGTGGACGCAGCAATAATCGAATTCGATGCCTTGCCCGATACGGTTGGGACCGCCGCCGAGAATCATCACTTTTCTTTTCGGCGTCTTTTTGACCTCGTCGTCGCCGCGGTCGTAGGTAGAGTAATAATAAGGTGTGTAGGCCTCGAACTCGGCGGCGCAGGTGTCCACGAGCCGGTAACTCGGGACCAGCTTCAGTTTCTTCCGCAACGCACGGATTTTGTCTTCGGTCTGGCCGGTCAAATGGGCGATCTGCCGGTCGGAGAACCCCAGCCCTTTCGCTTTGCTCAACAATTCAGAATTTAGCGGCGGCATCGGCGCAAACAGTAAGCCGCAAAAATTTCCATGTGTCCAGCGGCGAGTGACCAAATCCGCTTGCTGCCGGGCACGCTTTGCGATACGAAAACGTCAATGAAACGAGCCGGGTGGTGGTTGCTTTGGGTATCCTTGTTGGCCCCGCGTTTCGTTTTGGCCCAGATTGACCCGGTGCGGCGCGACCTGATTCAGCTCGGTTACAACCAGGCATTCGAAGGCCACGCGCCGTTCGCCGGTTACGCCTTTTATTACCATAACCAGCCGGATTTTTTGCGCACCAATCTCACGTTGCGGCTGGCGGTCGCCCCGGTGTATCTGGATTCCGAACTCGGTTTCGTCCACGGTCTCGGGCCCAACACCGATTTCGCCCTCGGCCTGGCCGGCGGCGGGTTTGGCGACAGCTATTTTGAAATCCGCGGCGGCAAGTATTACCCGGGGGAATCCTTTGACGGCCACAGTGCGGAGGTGTCGGCCAGCATTTACCATTTGTTCAATCCTGCCAGTGAGATTCCGCTGAACTTCATTCTGCATGGCGCGGCGCATTACTCGATTTATGATGCCAACGACGGCACCGCGGCAAATTTCCAGACACCTGACGACCACGGTACCTTCAGCGTACGCACCGGTTTGCGCTGGGGTGGCGTCGAGCCGACCCTTTTTCCGCCGCTGGCGATGGAATTGTCCGTCTGGTATGAAGGCCAATATCGCACCGACTCGGGCAACTATGGGTTCAACGGTGACCGCGTCCTCAAGCAGCAATCACATCTGTTTTGGGCGGAGGCCGCGCTGGCTTACACGCTGCCCAGGAGCCAGCAGAACTTTTATGTGCGTCTGACCGCCGGCACGAGTCTGGATGCCGACCGCTTCAGCGCCTATCGGCCGGGCGGATTTCTGCCTTTGGTGTCGGAATTTCCGCTCTCGCTGCCGGGCTATTATTTTCAGGAAATCAGCGCCCGGAACTTTGCGCTGCTCAACGCAAATTACCTGTTGCCGCTGGACCCGAAGAAACGCTGGGACCTGGACCTGAATGCGTCCAGCGCTTGCGTGGATTATTTGCCCGGTGAACAGCAGCCCGGTAACTGGCTGAGCGGCGTGGGTGGCGGCATTTTGTACCGTTCGCCGTCCGACCGGCTGAAAATCATGGCCACCTACGGATATGGCATTGACGCCATCCGTTCGCACGGCCGCGGGGCCAACAGCGCCGGCATTCTGATTCAATTGGATCTGGGCCGCGCACCCAGCCGGACGTTCAACGCGCCGCAACAACAGCATTGGCGCGGCTGGCAGTGGTTTTTCGGCAGTTAAAATCACCTTGCCCGAAACGGTTCGGGCCTGCTTCATTATTCAGCCGGGTGCGGATATGCATTCAACGATTGAAAAAAATTTCTCGCCGGAAAAGCCGACGCCCCGGATTTCCCGCCGCCGCCTGTGGTTGTTTCGGTGTTGCGCGGCAATTTTGATTCCGTTGGCAATCTTTGGCGGGCTGGAGCTTGGATTGCGTTTGTTCGGTTATGGTTATCCCACGAGTTTTTTCCTTCGATGTGAAATCAACGGCCAGGATTATTACGTTCCCAACGACGAATTTGGTTATCGATTTTTCCCGCGCGCCCTGGCCCGCACCCCGGCGCCCCAGCGCATGGCGGTAAAAAAATCTCCCGATACGTATCGTATTTTTATGTTCGGCGAATCGGCGGCGATGGGCGATCCGGATTCGAGTTTCGGCGCCTGGCGTTATCTGCAGGTGCTGCTGCGCGAACGTTTTCCCGGAACGAAATTTGAAGTGATTTGCGTGGCGATGACGGCCATTGATTCGGACGTGATTTTGCCCATCGCGCGCGAGTGCGCCCGTCGCGACGGCGATTTGTGGGTTGTTTACACGGGCAACAACGAAATGGTCGGGCCTTTTGGCGGGAGCACGGTTTTTGGCTCACGCGCGCCGGGGGTGGGGTTGATCCGGGCCGATCTTGCCCTGAAAACAACGCGGATTGGGCAGTTGTTGGACAGTGGGATGCAACGATGGGAGTGGCGTTCGTCGGCCTTGAAAACATGGCAGGGACTGGAAATGTTCAAAGGTCGCCAGCTTCGGTATGACGATCCGGACCGGTTGCGTGCTTATGAAAATTTCAAAGAGAATCTGGAAGATATTTTGCGCGCAGGGCACAAAGCCGGGGTGCCGGTGATTCTGAGCACCGTCGGCTGCAATTTGAAGGACTGCGCGCCCTTTGCCTCGCTTCATGCCGCAACCCTGGGAGGAATTCAGAAAGCGGATTGGAATGAAATTTATCAGGAGGGAAACACCCTGGAATCGGCGGGAAAATTCCCGGAAGCGCTGGAAAAATATGCCCAGGCCGACGCCAGGGATCCCCGCTACGCTGAATTGCATTTTCGCATCGGACGCTGCCAGCTGGCCTTGACGAACGACAGCCAGGCCCGGCGCGAGTTTGAGCTGGCACGGGATGATGACGCGCTGGCCTTTCGCGCGGACAACCGTATCAATCGGATCATCAAGGATGCCGCGAGCGCCCATGCCGGCCAGGGCGTTTATGTTTTGGATGCCGCCGAATGGTTTGCCCGGAATTCTCCGGGAAAAATTCCCGGCAACGAACTGTTTTATGAACACGTGCATTTGAACTTTGAAGGCAACTATTTATTGGGCCGGGCCCTTGCCGAACAAACCGCCAAATTGCTTCCGAAATCCATGGTGGCGCACGACCGGGGCCAATGGGCTTCCGGAGAATTCTGTGATCGTCGGCTGGCGGTTTCGTCGTGGGACCGGCTGCGGGTCTGGCAGGAAATTTTGAGCCGCATCTCCGGGCCGCCCTATACCGCCCAATCGACCCATGCCGCCAGTGTCAAACTGTGCAACGAAAAAATCAACGGGTTGAAATCGCGCGCGGATTCCGAACCACCCGGGCAAACGCGGCAACTCTACGAACCGGCGCTGGCGGCGGCTCCGGCCGATGGTTTTTTGCAGTTCAATTTTGCCCGGTATATGGGAGCGACAGGGGATTTGGCGCAGGCCGCCGAAGAGGCAAAACGCGTTTGTGAATTGCTGCCGCAGGTGCCCGGCGAATTTTCTGACGTTGGCAATTTGTTGATGCTTCAGGCAAAAATTGACGAAGCTGCGGAATATTTTTCACGGGCGTTGGCCATCCGGAGTCATTTTGCTCCGGCGCTGAACGGACTTGGGCAGATCCTGGAAAACCGGCAGAAAACAAATGAGGCACTGGCCTGTTTCCGGCGCGCACTCCGGGCGGAGCCGGATGACGTGGAAACGTGCATCAACATCGGATTTCTGGAGCAGAACCGGGGAAATCTGAAACAAGCCGCAGTCTATTATCAACGCGCGGCCAATCTTCAGCCGCAGGGCCCGGCCGATTATTTTAACCAGGCGGTTGCGGCTGCCGCGCTGGGACAGGTCGCCAGAGCGATTGAATCTTTTGGCATGGCCGTCGCACTCAAACCGGAATTTTGGCAGGCCCACTATCTGCTCGGACTGGAACTGGCGGCCGAGGGAAAAATTGGCGCCGCCGGGGAACAGTTTTGGGACGCTATTATCTATCGTCCGGATTTTGCCAAATCACATTTGAATCTTGGAATCATGCTGATGAAGCAGCAAAGACTGGACGCGGCGTTCACGCAGTTTCAAATTACCTTGCAACTTGACCCGTCAAACCCACTGGCCAGGCAATGCCTGGGAGAAATTCGCGCGTCAAAACATCGCGATCTGCCGGCTTCACCATGAAGTCAACGGCCGCCGGCGCTTGAGGTTTTGTCGAAGTGGATTTTTAGCGTCATTCAGCGCGAGCGAGAGGGAAATGCTTGACTTTGCACTCAGGCGGTTGACAATGCGTCGTCGTCAAGCCGCGAAGATTCTGCGGTCGAGCGTCTTGTTTTGCGCATATGGTGGAATTGGCAGACACGCTACTTTGAGGTGGTAGTGGGGCAACCCGTGCAGGTTCAAGTCCTGCTATGCGCACCAGTTTTTAGAATTTTCCGAAGTTATCTCCCCAGGCCGCGATAGCTCGACAGGACTATTGATTCGAATGGCACAATTCTGATTCACTGCGTTGATGGTGCGAACAATTTTCATCACCACGAGCCTGCTGGCCTTCAGTCTTCTGTGCGCCGAAGCGGACACGAATGCGCCGTTTTCCATTCAGCAACGCGATGGGATTTCCTGGTTGACCAGGCCCGACGGTGAGCGGTTTTTTTCGCTGGGCGTTTGCTGCGTGAACCAGGGCGCTTCGCGCGAAAAGTTCAGTTTAACAAATCCGGGCTACGCGGCGTTCCAGCATTATGAGAACTCAAATCGCTGGGCCGAGGCCACGTTGACGCGGCTCAAGTCGTGGAACTTCACCACGGTGGGCGGCTGGAGCGATTATCCGGCTTTGCAACAATGCCGTGACGCGGACGCGGCTTTCATTCCGGTGCTGGCCGTCGGCATGTCGTGCGGCGTGCCGTGGCTGGACATGTGGGACACAAACATTATCGCGCGGATGCAGCAAATTGCGCGCGACCAGATTCTGCCGCTGCGCAACGATCCGCGCCTGCTCGGCTATTACAGCGACAACGAAATGGGCTGGTGGAACGCGACACTTTTCAAGATGACCCTGGAACAGGCGCCCGCGAGTGGCCAGCGGCAGCGATTGGTGCAACTGCTCCGCGAGACTTACCACAATCACTGGTCGGAACTGCTTAAAGATTTTGAACCCGAAGGCGTCGGGAGTTTTGACGAGCTCGACCAGGGCGGGATGCTTTACCTCCGGCCGGGCAGCCAGGGCATTCAAGTTTGTCGTCGTTTCCTCGGCCTGATGGCCGAACGTTACTACTCGCTCGTGCGCGAAATCATCCGCACTTACGATTCGCGGGGATTGATTTTGGGGGACCGTTATCAATCGTTTTACTATCCGGAAGTGGCGCGGGCTGCAGGACCATTCGTGGACGTGGCTTCCATGAATCTTAATGCGGCTTGGAACGACGGCACGTTTCCCCGTTTCTATCTCGATACACTTCACGCGTTGACCGGCAAGCCCGTTTACGTGAGCGAGTTCTACATGGCCGCGGAACAAAACCGCAGTGGAAACAAAAACGACGTCAGTACGTTCCCGGTGGTAGCCACGCAACAGGAACGCGCCGCCGGTTTCCACAACACATTGGAAGCGCTGTTGCGAACGCCCTATGTCGTCGGCGCGGACTGGTTCCAATATTATGACGAGCCGACCCACGGGCGCTTTGACGGCGAGAATTACGACTTCGGACTGGTGGACATTCACGACCAGCCTTACGAACCGCTCACGGCGGCGGCGCAGTCGCTTGATCTGGAGGCGATCAAAAGTGGACCGCACCCGGCGCGTCCCGATGCCTCGCTTGGAGTGCCGCCCGCATCCCGCAAACCACTTGGTCATTTTACCATCCGGCTCGCGCTGGCGGATTGGGATCGTGAACGCGGCTTCGTAAAGCCGGTTTCACAATTTCCCGTGGCCGACTTGTATGTGTGCTGGAACCGGAAGGCGGTTTATCTCGGGCTGTATGCGCAGGACTTCGCCGAGACGGAATATTATCGGGATAAGATCGTACCCGAAGTGGACCGCGCCGAGTGGATCGTCTCCATCGGCGGAGCGAGCCGGCCGATTCATGCCCGGCTCGGACCCGGCGGGCCACCCGTTTGCGATGAGCCGAGCGTGGGTATCGTCAATCTGTCCGGCGAGTATATGAACACGCGAAATATCGCTGCCATGGAATTGCCGGCAAAGCTGTTTGGCAAAACAAAGTTCAAGCCGGGCGACACGATTGAATTTGATTCCACCTTTTTCACGCAATGTCGGGCGGACCGCGTTGAGTGGAAAGGCAAGTTCACCTTGCGCAATTGAAAGGCCGATACTTCCAAGATCGAACACAAGAAGATCATTTATAAGCAGCCCCTCGCCCTTACCCTCTCCCCGCTCCCGCCCTTGCGGGATGCGGGGTGAGGGAAATGAGTTTATGACGCTGGACGATGGTTTCTACAGAGCAACATTCTGGTCTGCGGGTTGGCGGGACTTTCTTGTCCCGCTTTTTATCCGCGTAATCGTGGCGACTGGAAAGTCGCCAGAACCCGCAGGCTGGAAAGCCTGCGCTACGTCATAACTGGAAACGCCGCAGCAGGGTTGGATTGTGCAGCTGTTAAATGGTTCAGATGTGCAATCCATCGAAACGAGAACTTTCCTGCGCCTTTTGGTCTGGTTTTCCGCATTGGACGGTAGAAAGTAATGACGTCCGCCCATGAGTGAGGTTCCTGATCGCGAATTGACTGTCTTTAGTGCTGCCCGCCGGTTGCCGGTTGGCGAGCGCGCGGCTTATCTCGATGAAGCCTGCGCCGGTGAAGCCGCCTTGCGTCAGCGCGTTGAGGAACTCCTTCAAGCCAGTGAGTTAGCCGGCGACTTCCTTGAGACCCCGGCAGCCGTTCCGCCCGGACCGGGCGAAACCATCCGAATCAATCCAACTCCCACTGAGAAAGCCGGCGACCGTATCGGCCGTTACAAATTGCTCCAGCAAATCGGCGAAGGCGGTTGCGGCGTGGTCTATATGGCCGAGCAGGAAGAACCGGTTCGCCGCCGGGTCGCGCTCAAGGTCATCAAACTGGGCATGGACACCAAGAACGTCATCGCCCGCTTCGAAGCCGAGCGTCAGGCGCTGGCTTTGATGGACCATCCGAACATCGCCAAGGTGTTGGACGCCGGCGCGACGGACGCGGGCCGACCGTATTTCGTCATGGAACTGGTGCGCGGCATCAAGATCACCGACTACTGCGACCAGAGCAACCTTTCAACCAAGGAACGGCTGGAGCTGTTCATTCAGGTTTGCCGGGCCATTCAGCACGCGCACCAAAAGGGCATCATCCACCGGGACATTAAACCTTCGAACATTCTGGTCACTGTCAACGACGGCGTGGCCGTGCCCAAGGTGATTGATTTTGGCATCGCCAAAGCCACCCAGGGCCGGCTCACGGACCAGACACTGTTTACGGCATTCGAACAATTCATCGGGACGCCCGCCTACATGAGCCCGGAGCAGGCGGTCATGACCAGCCTGGATATTGACACGCGCAGCGACATTTACAGCCTGGGAGTGTTGCTGTTCGAGTTGCTGACGGGCCGCACACCATTCGATCAAAGAGAACTTCTCGCAGCCGGCCTGGATGAAATGCGCCGCACGATCCGGGAGCAGGAACCGCCACGACCCTCCACCCGGCTGAGCACGATGCAGGCCGGCGAGCTGGCGACCGTCGCCAAAACTCACCAGGCCGAATCGCTCAAACTCATCCACCAGACGCGGGGCGATTTGGACTGGATTGTAATGAAGTGTCTGGAAAAAGACCGGGCACGTCGCTACGAAACCGCCAATGGCTTGGCATCGGACATCCTGCGGCATATCAATTGCGAGCCGGTGGTCGCGCGTCCGCCCAGCCGCCTTTACGAGTTTCAGAAGACGGTGCGGCGTCACAAATTTGGCTTCGCCGCCGCGGCGCTGATAGGATTAGTGCTATTGGTCGCTACGGGTATCAGCGCCTGGCAGGCCGTTCGGGCCACCCGGGCACAGGCCCTGGCCAAAGAGCGCCTTGCCGAATCTGAAGCCGTCTCCAAATTCCTGACCGAAGTGTTCCAAAGTCCGGATCCTTCGCGCGATGGCCGCACCATAACCGTCGCCGAAACGCTAGGCGCTGCGGAGAAAAAGCTGGAAACAGAACTCGCCAGCCAGCCCGCGCGCCGGGCCAAACTCCAGGCCACACTCGGCAGCACCTACTATGCGCTGGGTCTTTATCCCGAGGCCATTTCCCTTCAGGAGAAAGTTCGCGATTACTATCTAGCTACCTCTGGCCCGGAACATCCCGACACGCTTCAAGCCATGAGCGATCTGGCAAATTCCTACTTCACATACTACCAGGCCGGTCACCGAGACGAGGCGCTCAAGCTGCGGGAGCAAGTCTTGACCGTCCGGCGCAAGGTGCTCGGCACGGAACACCCCGCTACAATCCAGGCGATGGCCAGCCTTGCGTATTCCTATGAATATTTAGGTCATCTGGCCGAGGCGTATACCTTGAGGGAGCAAGTGCTGACGCTGCGCCGTAAGGTACTCGGTCCGGAACATCCCGACACGCTTTCGGCTATGGCAAATCTCGCGGATTCGTGCTTCGAGACCGACCGCAGCGACGAGGCGCTCAAACTGCGTGAGCAGGTGCTGAGCCTCAGCCGCAAGGTGAACGGTCCCGAGCATCCCTTCACGCTCTCGGCTATGGCAAATCTCGCATATTCCTGCGAGTGGAACGGCCGCCCCGACGAGGCCCTCAGGCTGCAGGAGGAGGTAGTTGCGCTGAGCCGCAAGCGGCTCGGCCCAAAACATCCCGACACGGTCCATGCGATGTATGACCTCGCGCATTTCTACTCTGCTCTCGGCCGTAATCAGGAGGCGTTCGAGCTTTTGGAGCAGGCATGTGAATTGGACCCAAATGATACGATGGCCTCACTCACGCTGGCCACGTGGCAAGCCTGGTTTAACCAGGGCGCGAGTTACGAAGCCACCCGCAGTCGCTTGGTTCAACAAGCGGAAGGAACCGACGAGACAACGAAGGCGGATCGCGCCGCCAAGGCCGCGTGTCTCCGGCCTTCAACCAATGCCGTGCTACTGGCGAAGATCCTACATATCGCCCAGAGGGCAGTGGAATTAGGGAAAAGTGATCAAGGGCTGCCTTGGTTTCAATTGGGACTGGGCTTGGCCGAATACCGCAACGGACAATACGCCGAAGCCGAACGCCCTCTGAGTATCGCCGAGCAGAGCAACCAGGGTCGCGAAATGCAGGCAACCGCATCCCTCTTTCGCGCCATGTGCCTATTCCGGCAGGGCAAGCCCGAGGAGGCTCGGAAGTTATTCAGTCAGGCCGAGGCGCAAATGCCCCCGCTCCCGAAAGATGAGAGCAAACCGCTCGTTTACGGCGGACCCGCCGGCCACAACACGATGATTTGCTGGCTCGCTTATAATGAAGCCAAGGCTCTCCTAGAGGGTCCAGTATCGCCGGTGGCCGTACCGTCGGAGCCAAAGTGACCTTCGCCTGAACCGGCCAAGCATCCACCCTCGCTACGGTGCCAGCCACCGAATCCCAAGGTTCTTACGATATTATCACTGTGATTTCAGCTTCTTTTGGTGATTGAGTAGTTTCTGCCAATTATTTTGCGCCTTAGGCCCCGGAATTTCGCACTGGTTAACGGCGGGCAAACACGCCCACCGATTCAAAATCATAAACCGGCCTTTGGGCCACAAAAAAATGACCACAGGAGCAAATTATGAAACAGACACATGACATCAACAACAGAACACAAACCAAGTCGGCGTCGGCAAACGAAGCCGCTGCGTCGCCGGTACGCCCGGGGCGGGCATTCGGTCTGGGATTATGGCCGAAGGCCGGAGTTATCGCCTTGCTGCTGGGGACGGGTTTGCTCACGGCAATGGGGCAGACGAATCAACCGCAATACCGGTTCATCGCCATTACGGTGCCCGTCCCGTCGGAGGGTTTGGGCATCAGTGACAGCGGGCTGGTCACCGGCGCCTACGTCGATCCGGTCACGGGTGGCTATCAAAGCTTCGTGCTCGAGGGCGGCAAGCTGACCACGGGCATCAAGATTGACGGCGCCACCGACACGCTCCTCGGCCCCGCCAACATCTGGGGCGTGGAGAGCGGGAACTTTGGCAACGAGACCAATCAGCGGCCCGTGTTCCGTGATATTCACCGCGGAACCTATGCTCCGCTGCCGGAGATTCCGGGTATGCCCTTCAACGAGGACAACGGCTGCAACGACCTTGGCCATGGCGTCGGCGTCGCTTACGCAAGCGGCAATATCAATATCGGCGGCAACGGCAACGGCATGAACTGGTTCTGGAACGGCAGGGATTATTCCTTCTTCACCGTCCCCGGCTCGGAGGTCAATGGGGCGACCGTCGGCGGCGTGAACGATTGGGACCAGATCAGCGGCGAATACGTTGACGGCACGGGCACCCCGCACGGTTTCATCAAAACTGGCTCGAACTACACGACGTTTTCTGTGCCAGGTGCCATCGCTACCATCGGGCTCTCCCTCAACAATGAGGGCGCGGTGACCGGTCTGTATGTGAAACCGGACGGCAGTCCCCATGGGTTCATCTGGTTCAAAGGCCAGTTCACCTTCGTGGATGTGAACGTCCCCGGTTCGACCGGAACCACGTGGATCGGTATCAATGACTTCGGAGACCTTGCTGGCATTTATTTCGACGCCAGCTTCACAGCTCATGCGGTGATCGCCTTGCGCGTGGACAAAGGCTGCCAAAAGTAAGCCCGGGCAGCGAGCGCTTATCAACCCATGGTCCGGTGGAAAATAGCCACCGGGCCATGGTTCTTCACCGGCACTGAGAAGATTTTCCTGCCCGGCAACGAAATTGCCGACGTGATTTTTTTGTTTGCAGCACCGATGCCCAATTGACTGGCACAACGCCGGGTAATTTGATAGCAGTCGCTGATTGAGCGACGTCACCCATATTCTTGAGTCCATCGAGCACGGCGATCCCAAGGCCGCCGATAAACTGCTTCCGTTGGTCTATGAAGAGTTGCGCAAGCTGGCGGCGTCGCGCATGGCCAGCGAAAAGCCCAACCAGACGTTGCAGCCCACCGCGCTGGTGCATGAGGCCTGGCTCCGGCCCTGCTCGGAAATTGAGGAGTGCTTGCGTTGATGCCATTTTGGGCGCACCCTTTACCCATGCTGCCGGATGAACAAGCCAGCCTCAAACAGATCGAGGTCCTGCGTGCGATGCCGGGGGAGCAGCGGTTGCGTCTGGCGGAGCGGCTCTATTGGTCGGCGCGCAAGTTGAAATCTGCCGGACTGCGCGCCCAGCATCCCGACTGGCCACGGGAGCGGCTTGAGAGGGAAACGCGTCGGATCTTTCTCCATGTCCGAACCTGAACTGTTCCTGTTGTTCGTGCGTCCGTTGAACCGCGCGGGCATCCGCTACGTCGTGACCGGCAGCGTCGCCGCAATTTTTTACGGCGAACCGCGTCTCACGCATGATGTGGACTTTATCGTTTTTCTGAGAGAGGCTGACATTGAAGTGCTGGCGAAATCTTTTCCATCGGCTGATTTTTATGTGCCGCCGCCGGAAACAATCTCGGCCGAGGCACGCCGGGAGCAACGCGGCCATTTCAACCTCATTCACATTGAGACCGGCTTCAAAGCGGACCTGTACCTGACCGGACGTGATGAACTGAATGCGTGGGCGTTCAAGTTGCGGCGTCAGGTCCAGTTCGAGGGCGAAACGGTGGTGCTCGCGCCACCGGAATACGTCATCGTCCGCAAACTGGAATATTACCGGGAAGGCGGCTCGGAAAAACATCTGCGCGACATTCGTTCCATGCTCGCAATTTCAGGCGACCAATTGGATCGGCCGGCGCTCGACGAGTGGATTCAACAGCGGGGCCTGCAAACGGAATGGCGGCGGGTCTCAACAAGTCCAGGAGAGCCTGGGTCGTGAGCGACGTAACCCGCATCCTTGAATCCATCGAGCACGGCGATCCGAAGGCTGCCGATGAGTTGCTGCCGCTGGTTTACGGAGAACTGCGCAAGCTGGCCTCGTCGAAAATGGCTAACGAAGCACCAAACCAGACGTTGCAGCCCACAGCGCTGGTGCATGAGGCCTGGCTGCGATTGATCGGCAACGTGAATCCGAAATTCGATGGCCGCGCCCATTTCTTCGCCGCCGCCGCCGAGGCGATGCGACGCATTCTCATTGACAAGGCCCGCCGCAAACGTGCCCTGCGTCATGGCGGGGACCAGCAACGCGTGGACTTGGAGGGTGTGGAACTCGCCGCGCCGGGTGACGACGATGAACTCCTCGCCGTGAACGAGGCGCTCGACAAACTTGCTGCTCAAAACCAGGCCGAAGCTGAACTGGTCAAGTTGCGCTATTTCGTGGGGATGACGCTGGAGGAGGCCGCCGAAGTTCTTGGAATTTCCGCGCGCACCGCCGACAACTACTGGGCGCACGCCCGCGCCTGGCTCTTCCGCGAAATTAATGCCGCTCGATAAATCGCGTAATTTTTCCTGTTCCAAGACCTCTACCGGCAGCTTGTGCCCTAACAGTCCGAACCAGTCGGCAACTGGCCAAGCTTATCCACCTGTCGGCAACTTCTGTGCCCACTCCCAGCGTGCTGCCTGGGCTGCAAAAGAACACTCATCCGAAGCGGTGCAGCATTGGCGTTGGGAAAGGACAAACAGAACGCGCTGTTTCATAACAGCGGTGTCCTGCCGCTTCGGAAGTCGAGTTCAGCGCGCTTCGATGGCGGCAGTGGCGGATTTGAGGCCCGGAGAGTCGGCGTGAATTACAATTTCTCCTGGTGTGCGGGACGACTGGACAATGGCCAGACACAAGCCATTAAACGCGCTGCGCCGGCTGCCCTTGTCCGGTTCGTGGCAAGTGGGGTCGCCGTTGCCCAGGCCGAGCAAATGGCCGGCACCGGTCACGCTGAAAGTCACCTCATTGGTCGCGACCGGAACGGTGCGGCCTTGGGAATCCACGATTTTCACGGTCACGAGAGAAACGTCCTCGCCATCAGCGGTTAGAATTGTCCGGTCCGGTTCGAGCATGATGGCGGCGGGTTCACCGGTGGTTTCCACCCTGGTTTCGGTGATAACTTTGCCGTCGCCGTCAAAGCCCTTCGCGCTTAACGTGCCGGGTTCGTATTTGACCTGCCATTCCAGATGTGAATATCGCGGCATTGTTTTTCTGCCAAGGCTTTGTCCGTTCAGGAACAATTCCACCTGTTTGCAATTGCTGTAACACCAGACGTCGATGGCCTGGCCCTCCCAGGCGGGCCAGTTCCAATGCGGAAACAGGTGCAGCACCGGTTGGTCCGTCCACCAGGATTGATAGTAATAGTACACGTCCTTGGGAAAGCCGCAGGTGTCCAGGATGGCGTACTGGGAACTGACCGCGGGCCAATCGAAGGGCGTCGGTTCGCCCCGATAATCAAACCCCGCCCACACAAAACCGCCCGCCATCCATGGTCGTTCGGCGACCGCCTGCCACGCCTCTTCGGCGGTCTCAGCCCAATCCGGCGCGTTCACGTCATAAGCCGCCACCTGACACCGTGCGGGATTTCCTTCATAGCGCGCGGTGTCTTTGGGTACGGTGAATGGTTCGCGGGCATAGCAACCGCGCGTGCCGACCGCGGCCGCGATTTCCGTTGCGATCAGAGGTTTCTGCGGAAGCTCGCGATGCAACCGGTCATAAGTGTCCGGGTGATAATTGAAGCCCTGGACATCGATCACCCCGGTCAAGCCGTGGCCGATGCCGTTGTTCATCGCGGCAGTCACAGGCCGGGTATCGTCCAATTGCCGGATCAACCTCACCATGGCGCTCCCCTGTTTTGCGCCCAACTCGCTGCCCTGTTCTTTCTCCTCATTGCTGATGGACCAGAGCACGACGCTGGGATGGTTGCGGTCACGCCGCACGAGATTCTCCAGTTGGCCGAGGATTTCGGGTGAATCATCCAAATGCCGATTTTCCGCCATTACCAACATGCCAAGGCGGTCACAGGCGTCGAGAAGTTCGGATGCCATCTCATTGTGCGACAAGCGCATGGCATTGGCACCCATCTCCTTGAGTTTCTGCACCCGAAACTCGTAAAGGCGATCCGGCAAGGCCACACCCACCCCGGCGAAATCCTGATGGTTGCAGGTGCCTTTGATCTTGACCGGTTGGCCGTTCAGAAAGAATCCGCGGTTCGGGTCGAATCGGATAGTGCGCACACCGAAGTCGGTGGTGATTTGATCAACCGTCTTGCCGCCGACGAGCACACTGGTGCAGAGATGGTACAGACAGGGGCGCTCGCAAGACCACAAATTGGCCTGGGACAACGCGAGCGACTGCCGAAAGTCAAAGCTGCCTTCGGCCGCGAGGCGATGGATGGTACGCATGGTTGCCACCACTGCGCCGTCAGCATTGATGACCTCGCTCAACACCGTCGCACGGTCTGTCGCGGCAGCGTCATTCGCAACGGTGGTCGTGATTTCCAGTTGTGCATTGGCCCGGATGCCATCACCGGGGTCGTTCAGATTGGCAACTACATGCACACCCCAGGGCGTCACGTGTGTGGGAGCGACGGAAACCAGGCGCGTGTGCCGGTAAATGCCGCCGCCTTCGTACCACCAACCTTCGAATTGAGTTGGATCAACGCGCACGACCAGCAGATTGTTCGTGCCCGGTTTTGCGAACTTGGAGATGTCGTAGCAGAAACTGGTGTATCCGCTGGCGTGGCGGCCCAGGAAATGACCGTTGAGCCACATCTGGCTGTCGCGGTAAACGCCGTCGAACTCAAGCCACAGCCGGCGGCCCGGGTCGGCGGCGGGAATCGAAATCGTCTTGCGATACCAGGCCGGTTCGACGGGCAAGTAACCGTGCGCTTCGTCCGCCTTCGAATCGAACGCGCCTTCGACAATGTAATCATGTGGAACGTTGACGGTTGGCCACGAGTAATCGTCATAAGCCGGAGTGAGAAATTTGGGTGTCGGAGTCAAGTTTCCGTGGGTCGAGAGATCGGGCCAAACGCCGGGGATGTCGCCCCGATGGAACTGCCAGTCGAAGTCGAGCGAAGTGATCTGACGTGGTGCGGCGGCCGCGCTGCCAGGCGGGGTGGAGAGGATGCCGCAAAACAGAGCCACGAACAGCGGAATGGACCAGATCAGGCTGTGTCTGTGGCAGGGTGACGATATTCGGACCGATTTCGACATGCTGAACCAATAGAGAACCAGGACAAAACATTATGCCACCTGGTTTGCCTCGAAAGAATAGTCCAATTGAGCTATAGGGCGACGGTAAAGAATGCAGTACAAATAGGGTGGTTCATGATTTGGAAATCACTTTCCCGGTCAACGCTCTCTTTATCCCGCTTCTTTTCGATAGCGGTGGCCATCGCGATTTTAAAATCGGACGCCATAAACGCGCAGACGACCAATCGTTACGACTCTTTTTGCTTCGGCGTGTGCTACTACCCTGAGCAATGGCCGGAGAGCTATTGGGAAGCGGACGCGCAGCGGATGCAGGAGTGCGGCGTCAACACCGTCCGCCTGGGCGAGTTCGGCTGGGCGTTGATGGAACCACGCGAGGGCCAGTACGATTTCCGCCTGTTCGACCGCGCCATTGCCACGCTGGGCCGGCACGGGATAAAAACCATTTTCGGCACGCCCACCGCCGCGCCGCCAAAATGGCTCACGCACAAATATCCGGAAGTTCTCGACGTGCTGGAGACGGGCCAGCCGGTGAACGACCAGTCGCGCCGCCAAATCTGTTATAACAGTCCGGTTTATCAAAGGTTCTCCCGGGAAATCGTCGAGGCGCTGGCGCGGCATTATCGCGACAATACCAACATCATCGGCTGGCAGATTGACAATGAGATGAACAACGAGAACCCGGAAAGTTACAGCGACAGTTGCCGGACCGCATTCCGCACCTGGCTGCAAAAGAAGTACGGGACGCTCGATGAATTGAACGCGCGCTGGGGCACGGTGGTCTGGAGCCAAATTTACTCCGACTGGGGGCAGATTGACCTGCCGTTCCCCACGCCGGCGTATCACAATCCGGCACTGATGCTGGACTACAAACGGTTCATTTCGGATTCAGCCACGGATTACCTGAATGATCAGGTCGAAATTCTCCGCCGCTACCGGCCCAACGATTTTCTCACGCACAACGGCGTATTCAAGAACATCAATTACTACGCCTTCAGCCGCAATCTCGACCTGCATGCTTATGACAATTACCCGACCTTCAAGGATTCGCCCCGCTATCCGACGGGCACGATGCTGACGCTGGTGCGCGGCTTCAACGGGCGCTTTATGATTATGGAGCAATTGACCGGACCCGCCGGCCAGACCTACCTGTTGCGCACGCCGCGACCGGGCGAGATGCGTCTTTGGGCCATGCAGACGGTGGCGCACGGTGCGGACGGGCTGCTGCATTTTCGCTGGCGTTCGGCGGAACGCGGCGCGGAGGAATACTGGTATGGCGTGCTCGACCACGACAATGTTCCCCGCGCGCGTTTCGCAGAGTTCAAACAGGAGGGGCAGGAATTGCAGAAAATCGGACCGCAGATCGCCGGCTCGAAAGTCGTTTCGCGGATCGCCGTCATCAAAGACTTCGAAGATGAATGGGTTTTCGATTACCAGTTTCTGACGAAGGAGGTAAATGTTGGCGCTGTTTATGACGCGTTGTTCCAGGCCGCTTCGGAGCAGCGGTACAACATTGATTTCGTCAGCCCCACCGCGGACCTGAGCGGTTACAAACTGGTATTCGCGCCCCAGTTGGCGCTGATGGATGACAAACTGGCGGAGCGGCTGCAACAGTTCGTCGGGCAGGGTGGCACGCTCGTCTTGTCCGCCCACAGCGCGATCAAGGACCGGGACAATGCTTTCACCGCGGAACCCATTCCCATCGGTTTGACGAACGTATTTGGCGTTGAGCTGGACTCGTTTCAAACGTATCAACCGCCATCCGGCACCAACAACGCCCTCCGTTTCGACGACGGCTGCACGGTGCCGGTCCAGGTCTTTGCCGAAGTGTTGCATCCCACGAAGGCGCGTGTCATCGGCCGGTGGGAACGCGGTTATCTCAAAGGATCGCCGGCGGCAACGGAGCAACCGTTCGGCAAGGGAAAGGCGGTTTATTACGGTTCGCTCTTCAACCTGGAAGCGGCGCGCTGCCTCATCAAACGTTATGCCGGCGAAACCGGGCTGAAACCGTTGCTGGCCGACGTGCCCGAGCAGGTCGAGGTGACGCGCCGCACGAAGGGGGAGGCGGATTTTTATTTTCTGCTCAACCATGGGGATTCGCCGGTAACGGTAAACGTCGGAGACGGCTTTGTGGATGCCCTCACCGGCAAGCTGGCAGCCGCGAACCTCACGCTCGGCCCCTTTGACTATTGCGTGCTAAAACGGGTGCGACCAGCCGGGTAAAGGCGCTATGATATAATCACTTATGTTTCCTTCACTCGAAGTTTCCCGAAGAAGATTCCTGCAGTCGGTTTCCTTGGCGGCGGCGGGAATGACGCTGCCCGGCCGTTCGCTCGCCGGAATTATTGCCGCAGACCCGGCGTTGCCGCCTTTAATGCAGTTCGATTACGGCGACGTGGAACTGACGAGTGATTTGCATGAACAGCAACTTGAAGAAACGCATCGTGTCCTCATGGGTTTGAGCGACGACAGTTTGCTCAAGCCGTTCCGGCAAATGAGCGGGCGGTCCGCTCCCGGCGATGACCTGGGTGGCTGGTATCATTACGACCCCGACTATGTGTGGGGCAAAGACACGCCAGGTTTTGCTCCCAGTTGCACCTTTGGCCAATGGGTTTCGGCGCTCGCGCGGTGGTACGCCATAAAGCGGGACGAACCGACCCGGGACAAGGTGCTGCGATTGAATCGCCTGTATGCACAGACGATTTCAGGCGAATATTATGACAAGAACCGCTTCCCGACTTACTGCTATGACAAGATCGTCTGCGGACTCATTGATTCGCACAAATTTGCCGGCGATCCGGATGCGTTGGCGATCCTCAATCGCACAACGGACGCAGCCTTGCCTCACTTTCCCAGGCGTGCAATCGAACATGGAGTGGCCTGGCGGCCGGACAAGAATTTTTCCTGGAACTGGGACGAGTCCTATACGATTTCCGAGAATCTCTTTCTGGCGTATCAGCGCGGTGCGGGAGCGCGGTATCGTGAGTTGGCACGGCGGTACCTCGACGATGAATATTACAATCCGCTGGCCGAGGGCCGGAATGTGCTGGCCGGCCGACACGCTTACAGCTATGTGAATTCCCTGAGTTCGGCGATGCAAGCATATCTGACTCTGGGCAATGAGAAGTATCTGCGCGCGGCCCGGAACGCTTTCGCAAAGCTCGCGGGACAAAGTTTTGTCACGGGCGGGTGGGGACCCGATGAGACGCTGCGCGCTCCGGACAGTCCGGACGTCTGCGCCAGCCTCACCAACACCCATGCGGGTTTTGAAACACCCTGTGGCTCCTATGCGCACTTCAAGCTGACGCGCTATCTGCTGCGAGTGACCCGCGACGCCAGGTACGGGGACAGCATGGAGCGGGTGATGTATAACACCGTACTCGGGGCAAAGCCGCTGATGGCCGATGGACGAACTTTTTATTACTCGGACTACAACTTCGCGGGGCGCAAGGTTTACCGGGACGATCAACACTGGGCCTGTTGTTCGGGAACGCTGCCCCAGGTCGCCACCGACTATCGCATCAATACCTATTTCCGCGATCCGCAAGGCGTCTGGGTGAATTTGTACATTCCCTCCACTTTGCGATGGACCCAGGACGGTGCTCAAATTACGTTGACCCAGGAAAGCCGGTATCCGTTTGACAGTACGGTGCAGTTCAAAGTGAACCCCTCGCAGCCCAGGGATTTTACCTTGAATTTCCGGATCCCCGCGTGGGCAAGCGGAGCTTCCATTTCGATCAACGGCCGCCGCTGGCCGATCGAAATAACACCGGGAACTTTTGCGGTGATTCATCGCCAATGGAACACCGGCGATCGCATCGAATTGGATTTGCCCATGACGACGCGGCTGGAGCCGGTGGACCTACAGCATCCGCAGATTGTCGCGCCCGTCTACGGCCCGGTCGTCCTGTTTGCGATCACGGACACGCCACCATCATTAACCCGGGCAGACTTACTGTCAGCCAAACGGGTGGACCGGCGGACCTGGCAGGTGAATACTGCTGGCGCGCCGCTCAAGCTGCTGCCATTTACCGACATTGGAGACGAGCAGTATTCAACCTACCTGCGGGTCACGTAGTCTGTTCCCTGACTTTCCAATTATGATTGCTTCGGCCCTTTTGCGAAAATGGAGTGTAGTGCCGCGCCTTTTCTTCCTGTTGTGTCTGGTGTCAGGATCGGCCGCCGCACGACCTCCCGCCGGGACAGCCTCCGACCCGGAAATCGAAAATAAAATCTCCAGCCTGCTCGCGCGCATGACCCTGGCCGAAAAGCTGGGCCAGCTTCAACAACTCGACGGGACCTGGGACGGCGACGTTCGTCCTGAACAAATGGAACTGGCGCGGCAAGGCTTGCTGGGTTCGGCAATCTGCGTGCGCGGCGCCAAACGCACCACGGAATTGCAGCGCGTGGCCATGACTGAATCGAAGATGAAAATTCCCATCCTGTTTTCGTTCGATGTTATCCACGGCTATCGCACCATTTTCCCGGTACCGCTCGGCGAGGCCGCCAGTTGGGATCCGTCCGTGGTTGAACGCGCCGACTGTATTGCTGCCGCCGAAGCCTCCGCCGCGGGTGTTCGTTGGACTTTTGCGCCCATGGTTGACATCGCGCGTGACCCGCGCTGGGGCAGAATCGTCGAAGGTTCGGGCGAAGACCAGTTTCTCGGCGCGGCGATGGCCGCTGCGGCCGTGCGCGGTTTTCAGGGAACCAATTACAGCCGCCCGGACAAAATGGTTGCTTGCGCCAAACACTGGGTCGCTTATGGCGCGGCAGAGGGCGGACGCGATTACAACACCACTGAAGTTTCCGAACGCACCTTGCGCGAAATATATTTCCCGCCGTTCAAGGCGGCAGTGGACGCCGGGGTCGGCACCGTCATGAGCGCCTTCAACGATCTGGACGGCATTCCCTGCACGGCCAATTCTTTTATCCTGACCGATGTCCTGCGCCGTGAATGGCATTTTCACGGTCTGGTTATCAGTGATTGGAATGCGGTGAAGGAGCTGATCGCCCAAGGCGTGGCGGCCAACGGTGAAGCAGCGGCGGCCCGGGCGATGACCGCCGGCGTGGACGTGGAAATGGTCAGCCAGTTTTACCATGAATATGGAGAGCAATTGGTATCTGAAGGCAAAATTCCCATGGCCACCATTGACCGATCGGTGCGGCGCGTGCTGCGCGTCAAATACCGGCTCGGTCTGTTCGAGCATCCGTATGCCGACGAAGGTCTCGAGAAAGCCACGTTGCTCAGTCCGGCAAATCTGGCGGCGGCGCGTGAACTGGCCGCGCGCACGTTTGTGCTCTTGAAAAATGACCACGAAACACTGCCCATCAGCCGGCAACTGAAATCCATCGCCGTCATTGGTCCGCTGGCCGACGACGCGCAAAGCATGATCGGCCCGTGGAGCGGCGATGGACGCAAGGAGGACGCGGTCACTTTGCTGGCCGGCATCCACGCAGAGCTTCCCACGGCGAAAATCATCCATGCCAGGGGCTGCGACGTCACCGGCGATTCGCGCGCGGGTTTTGAGCTGGCCATCAACGCCGCCCGGGAAAGCGATTTTACCATCCTGGCGGTCGGTGAATCGGCGGACATGAGCGGCGAGGCCGCTTCCCGCAGTTCCCTCGATTTGCCGGGCCAGCAACTTGAATTGATCCAGGCCATTCACGCCACCGGAAAGCCGTATGTTGTGGTGTTGATGAACGGTCGTCCGCTTTCCATCGGTTGGGTGGCCACGAATTCACCCGCCATTCTGGAAACCTGGTTTGCCGGCACGCAAGGCGGCTACGCCATTGCGGACACCCTTTTTGGCGACGTGAACCCCGGCGGCAAATTGCCCGTGACCTTCCCCCGCTCCGTCGGCCAGGTCCCTGTTTATTACAACCACAAAAACACCGGTCGCCCGCCCGGCGGCGACTCCAAAGACGCCTCCCGGTATATCGACATTCCGTGGACGCCGCTTTATCCGTTTGGCTACGGATTGAGCTACACGCAATTCAGGCTTTCCCATCTGGAATTAAGCGCCACACATATTCATCGCGATGGAACAATCATAATTGGAGTTGACGTTGAAAACACCGGCGACCGCGCGGGGGACGAAGTGGTGCAGCTTTACCTCCATGACCTGGTCGCGAGTGTGACCCGGCCGGTGAAGGCGTTGAAGGGCTTCGAGCGCGTCAGCTTGCGTCCCGGCGAAAGTCGTCACGTCGAGTTTACGCTCGGACCCGGGGATCTGGGGATTTACAATCAGGCCATGCAGTTTGCCGTCGAACCGGGAACCTTCAAGGTCATGGTCGGCACCAGTTCGGAAGCAGGGCTGGAATCGAGCTTCGAGGTCGGGCCATGAATGGTTTCAATTTCTGTGTCTCGGCTTGCCTGGCAGGCTTAATCATCTTTCCCGCACCAGGCACCTGTGTTAGC
Organism: Candidatus Limnocylindrales bacterium; assembly: GCA_035604955.1. Lineage (GTDB taxonomy): Bacteria > Verrucomicrobiota > Verrucomicrobiia > Limisphaerales > UBA11358 > UBA11358. The sequence continues at coordinate 94,022 of DATNHM010000044.1, forward strand.
GTGGTTGTGGCTCAAACCCGCAAGACTGTATGACGTGCAGTGCGCTCAACCTTCGCCCGACGGCCATTTTCTGTTTCGCGTTCCTAATCTGGGTCATGGCCGTTGAAACCAAGGCTGCGGAGTCGGCAGACACAAATCGGCCGGCACCGCCGGCGATGGTGTCGCCTTCAGAGGTTCTCACGAACGCGCAGCAGGTTCATTGGCTGAACCGCAAGGAGGCGGCCGGTAGCCGACAGGTGCTGATCCGCGGTGTAATTACGTGTGCCCTGCCTGAATTCAACGCGGCCGTGGTCCAGGACCGCACGGCTGGAATCTACGTTGACCGCTGGCTTCCGACGCTCGGCCAACCGCAGGTGGGGGAGTTGGTGGAAGTTGAAGGCGTAACTGATCCGGGCGAGTTCGCCCCGCGGGTGGATGCCGTTCAGGTCCGCCGGCTCGGAACCGGAAACTTGCCAGTGCCAGCACGTCCCTATTGGGACCAGCTAATCAACGGCAGCTTGGACACCGAATTCGTGGAGATTGAGGGAATTATCACTTCGGTTCGCGTGGACAGCGTCACTCTGTTGACGCATGGCGGCAAGATCAACGTTCTGGTGTCCGATGCGAACGGCGGGACGAACAACGTGGCACTGAAACCCTACGAGGGCGCGCTCATCCGGTTGCGGGGTTGTCTGTTTGCCGCTTGGGATGCGGCAACACACGAGGTCAACGTCAGCGAAATCCGAATGTATGCTCCGTCAGTCACGGTGGTGGAACCGGCGCCGGTGGATCCGTTTGCAGTTACGCCGAAACGCGTGTCGGATTTGCTTCAATTTGATCCGCAAGCCAGTGCGCTGCGACAGGTGAAAGTCTCCGGACAAATCGTCGCTGAACGCGGAGGGGAATACTATGCGATGGAGGGGACGAACGGCTTTCGGTTTATCCTGAAAGAAAATGCAAGTCTCGGGGCCGGTGATTTGCTGGAGGTGGTCGGCTTTCCCAGCCTGATCGGGCCGTCACCGGTTTTGCAGGAGGCCGTCGCGCGCAAAATCGGCGTGGCCCCCGTGCCCAACGCCCGCCCGCTTGATGCCTACAATTTGTTCCGGGCCGAAAACGACGCCGTACGCGTGAGCGTCGAGGCGGTGTTGTTGAATCTGAGCGAGGATCAGCGAATGCTGGAGTTGCAGACCGGCCTGCAGCGATTCGTTGCCCAACTGGATGGCAGCGGCCGATTTGCCGCATCCCGGCGCGCTTTGTCGGGAGCGGGTCTGGATTTGCCGCCCGGCAGCCGGCTGGAGTTGACCGGCATTTATGCGGGCAACGGCGGAAACCGGACGACCCATGCGGATGTCGCAAATTTTGAATTGTTGTTGAACTCGCCGGCGGACATCCGGGTGCTGGCGCGGCCCCCGTTTTGGACGCTGCCGCGATTGCTGGTTCTGGTGGGCGCACTGCTGGGCGGGCTGGGTCTGGCGTTAATCTGGATCCGGCTTCTCCATCACCGGGTGCAACAGCGCACGGCCCAACTTGAGAAGGAGATGCGCGAGCGCGAACAGGCCGAACAACAACGCGCCTTGGCGCAGGAACGCGCCCGCATTGCCCGCGATTTGCACGACGATCTGGGCAGCAGCCTCACCGAGATCACCATGCTTGCCACCACCGGCCCCGGTCTGAATCTGCCCGCGGACGAGGCCACCGAACGCATGGGCACCATCGCGGGAAAATCCCGCACGCTGGTGAACGCCTTGGACGAAATCGTCTGGGCCGTGGACCCGGCGCGCGATACTCTGGCTTCGGTGGCGCGATATCTGGCCAGTTACGCAGAGGAGTACCTGGCGGGTTTGAAAGTCGCCTGCCGTGTCCACATTCCCAATTCGTTTCCCGATCAGGCGGTTTCCGGCGAGGTGCGTCACCATCTCTTTCTTGCCGTAAAAGAAGCGCTCAACAACGCCGTCCGCCACGGCGGGGCCACCGAGATTGGTTTCCACGTCCGCGTGCTGGCAGACCAGTTGGGGATTTCCATCACCGACAACGGAGGCGGGTTCGAGGCTTCTGAGCGCTCAAACGGACACGGCCTATTGAATCTCCGCAACCGACTGGAACAGTTACACGGTCACTGCGAACTGGAATCCTCTCCCGGCGCGGGCACGACCATCTCCCTGCAAGTGCCGCTGCCCGTCCCCCATAACCTGACATGAACGCCGTCGCCATTGTTGAAGACAACGCCGTGATGCGAAACACCTTCCGCCAGTGGATTGATGCCGCGCCGGGGTTTCGCTGTGTGTTTGCCTGCGCCACCGCCGAGGAAGCACTGGCGGAAATCCCGCGACTCAAGCCCGATGTCGTGCTCATGGACATTCATTTGCCCGGGGAATCGGGCATCGCCTGCACGGCCCAACTGAAGGAAAAACTTCCTGACGTTCAAATCATCATCGTGACCGTCTATCGCAATCACGAACTGATTTTTCAGGCGTTGCAGGCCGGCGCCTGCGGTTACCTGCTGAAGCGGTCCAGTCCCGAGGAGCTGCTGAAAGCCATCAGCGAAGTGCGCTCCGGAGGCGCGCCGATGACCAGTGAAATTGCCCGCATGTTGGTGGAGGCGTTCCAAAAGAAACCGGCCAGTATTGCATCCGGCGACGGACTCACCCAGCGTGAATCCGAAATCCTGGTTTTGCTCTCCGAAGGCTTGAGCAACAAGGAGATCGCTGACCGCGTCAAAATCAGTTACGACACAGTGCGGGCGCACCTGCGGCACATTTACGAAAAACTTCACGTCCGCGGGCGAACGGAGGCCGTAAGGAAGTATCTAAGGTCTTCAACCCCAATGACGACCGGATTGGGCGGCACAACCGTTGATTAGGATTTATCATCATACGGAACTGGCGCATACTTTTGAGTTCTGGCTGTCCCGGCCGCCGACCATCGTATAGTCCAATTGAGCAATAGCGATAATGATTGGCTTTCGCTAAAGTTAATCTGTTCCATGAGAATTTGTACAAGACCGCTCGGTTCGAAGATTAATCCAAAAAAACTATGAGAAGTCATTTCACACCGGCCTCGGTCGGGAAGAAAACCATGAGAAGCCACTTCCTCAGTGGCGCGGCTTTCGCGTGCGCGGTCACCGGCGCGACGGCCCTGTTGAATGGCAATTGTGCCGCAGGACCTTTTATTGCCGCTGACTACGCCACCAACCCCGCCTACGCCAGCGGTTGGTCAGCCGGGCAGAACGGTGGATACGGATTCGGACCTTGGAGTTTTGATGGCACTGCAGGTACGAACGGGCCCAACCCGGGTGTTCAACAAGCGATCAGTAGTGGGTCGGCGATTGGGACGGCTTGGACTTTGTTCAACCTTACGGCATCGCCTCCTCCGGCGGGTCCAGGCATGAGCGAGGCCGGGCGGGCCATTACTGAGCTAGGCGGGTTGCAGCCCGGCCAAACCCTTGAAGTGATTTTGCAGAACCCCACCGCCTACCATTTTTATCGCGGATGGGACTTTCTCTACTACAATGGTACCAACAACGAACCTGCCGGCGTTGACATACACGCAATCAGAACGGATGTGTTTGATTATTATGGTACAGACTGGAGCATCATTGACGACAATGGCTCCACGCTGACACCCCTCGCTGCGGGCACCACTGCCGCAGCGGGCATGAAGTACGATTTTACCCTGACTTCGACGAACACCTATGTGGCCACCCTGACGCCGTTGAGTAATCCGGCAGCAGCTTACTCGCAAACCGGACCGCTCGTCGCGACCAATTTGCCCATCAATTACATCAATTTCCGGTTATGGTTTGGCCCAAGCACCGGGCCAACCGATTTCGCTGACAATTTAGAAATCAGCAGCATGACCATCGCGGGGTTGGTGTTGAATATCCAGTTGGCGGGCACGAATGCGGTCCTGTCGTGGCCGACGAATGTGCCGGGCTTTAATCTGGCATCCAGTTTGAATCTCGGCCCGACCGCGGTCTGGAACACAAATCTTCCTGCACCGGTGGTCGTGAACAGCCAGAATGTCGTGACCAATCCCATCGCCGGGACCCAGCAGTATTTCCGGCTCCAGTAATAAATCATTTATGCTGACAAATTCACCCAACTGTAACCGTGAAGCCGGCTTCGAGCGGATCAAATCCCCGTCAGCCCTACGCCCCGGCTTTACGCTGATTGAACTCCTGGTGGTGATTGCCATCATCGCCATTCTGGCCGCCATGTTGTTGCCCGCGCTGAACGCGGCAAAAGTCAGGGCGCAGGCAATGGAGTGCATGAGCAACACCCGGCAACTGATGCTGGGTTGGATTCAATACGCCGGCGACAACAACGACCATCTCGTAAATAATTACGGTCAGCCGTTTCCGTCGATTGAGGAACAGGCCAAGACTTACCGCAGTTGGGTGAATAACGTTATGGGTTGGGGCGTTAACGACCCTTCGGGCCGCAATCGGGTCGACGCGACAGACGGCATCACCAAGGCGCCTTTTTTTCAATACGTCAATAATCTCAAGGTTTACAAATGCCCGGCCGACAATTATGTCAAATCAACGCAAAGGGCGGCAGGCATTACAGCCCGCCCGCGCTCCTATTCGATGAACGGATTCTTCGGCGCCTATGCACCTCCCGAGAGTCTCCCTCCGGGAACAGTCATCTCTGCCAATAATAACTACCCCACTTTTCGCCAATATATGACCGAGAGCAGTATTTTACATCCATCAAAGGTTTTTGTACTGTTGGACGAGCACCCGGACAGCATCAACGACGGCTTTTTCCAAACCGATCCTCATACAGATGTTTCGCAATGGAATCCGGAACAGTGGGCTGATTTGCCAGCGTCATATCACGGGGGCGCATGTGGTTTTTCCTTTGCGGATGGACATTCGGAAGTCCACACTTGGAAAAGCAAGTTGTGCACCATTGTGCCGGTGCTATACCAAACCTGGCAATCAGGGCGAGCTGTTTCATTCACTGCCGATGCGGCGGGCGTGCAGGATGCAGCGTGGCTCGCGAACGTTACAGGCGGTGTGCCGCTCCAGTAGCTTCGGATTATCCGGTAGTTCCGGTACTCTCGAACGGCAGGGCTAACCTTTGATGGTTAAGAGTTCTGTAAAAGCCACCAGGCGGCTGTCTTTGCCGCTGCTTTCTGATCCACGAACGTCTGACGCTTGATGCCTCGGTGCAATGAACCGGAGCTTTTTCGAAAACGAGGCGGCGATCCTCGAAGCGTCTGGGCTGCGGTGGCTTTAACGCCGCTTTGACGTGGATAAAAAAGCGCCAATGAATCGGCGCAGTCCAAAACCGCGCGACACTGCTCATCCATCCTTCAAAATTCAGCCACTGTTTCAATCAAGCGGCTTTGATAGAAACATAAAAAAACCGGGGTTGATCTTTCTTGGGATCAGCCCCGGCTACGGGACAGGATTCGGAATTTCTACTTGCGACGACGGAAGAATAAAAGACCGCCGAGACCTAACCCGAGGAGCGCCATGCTGGCCGGCTCAGGGACAATTTCCATGTATTGAATTTGGAAATTGTTGGCTGTGTCGTTCGGCCCACTTGAACCGCCGCCGCGATAATTCCGAAAGTTGACATAATTGATCGTCGTCCCTGATGGAAGTGTTCCATTTACAACGGCAGATCCTATGGTGAGGGTATAGGAGGTCGCCGTGTCTAGGGTTAAATCAATTTGCACCACACCGTTGTTTGCAGTAGAATCGGCAGTGGTCGCCTGATTGCCACCGTTGCTATCCTGCACCGTCCAGTACGGATAATGTGTGTAGTAACCGAACACCTGGGACCGAATCCCTGTTAAGGGTTGAGTACCACCAGGTGTACCAGCAGGATAGTTGGCGGTGCCGTTAAAGAACAAAATATCGAATCCGCCATAAAAATGGTATGCGGTGGGATTCTCGATGAGCGCCTGGAACGTTTGGCCGGGCTGCAATCCGCCGTTTGCGGTAATGGATCGCCCGACATCATTGATGCCGCCAGGGCCAGTGTTGAACATTGACCACATATTGAGTCCGCCAGGCTGCGAATAAGCCATTTGCTGACCGGCACCCGCACCCGAAGTGCCGCTAAAGCTCCAAGCGCCGAATCCGTATCCGCCCGTGGATCCATCCGTCCACGTGCCGCCGGCCCCGTTGACGTAATTGTTCGCCGTGTCGTAGGCAATCTGGGCCGAGCCAGTGTTTGGCATAAATGCCATCGCGCCGGTGACCGCGCAGGCGATGGCCGCGCCACTGACGAATTGGCTTTTCATGGTGTTCTTCCCGACTGAGGCCGGTGTGAAATGACTTCTCATACTTGTGCTCCTGGCTGAGTTTTAGTTTTAGGTTATGGCTTTACGCCCTACGGCTTTCCATAGGGTTTGAACACTTATACCATGAATTAAACGCCTCTGCTATAGCTCAATTGGACTACAGGCTAAATGATGACTAACTAGCTATCTTATAGACTCTTATGACTTGATTGACCACCTCGGTTCCCGCAGTAAACTTCAGGATTTGTCGTAATTAAATGCTTTCACAAAGCGCTCAAGTGCAGGCAGGTAAGGCTCAAGGTATTTTTGATAGTTCCGCCAGCGGCCAACTGCTTTCCGATAAAGCGGCTTTTGAACGTCCTCCTGGGACCGCGACTTCACAGGCTTGGCGCGGGCATGTTCGTAAAACTTCAGCACGTTATCTTCGAAGTCTAGCCCGAGAAGTGCCAATGCGGAGTTAGCCACGGTCGGCAGGTCCTCGACCATCTCCTCGTAACGGACATACATCCATTGGTTGCCTACGCGCGGGAGCATCTCCAGCAAGAATCCCATCACGTTGGCGTACTGGTTTACCGTTCCCTCGAGACTCAGGTAGGCGGCGCCGACCGGCGTCGTCAGCGGCAAGTTTTGTATGAAACAACTTACCATCACGTCACGCGGATCGCGGAGTGCGATGAGGAATTTCGTTTCGGGGAAAATCCGAACCACCATGGGAATCATTAAATTCAACGCCGGGTTCTTATCCACCAGCAGACGGCTGTCGATTTTCTGGCGAAGGAACAGTTCCATACAGCGGAAATAATTATCACGCGCTTGACGGATGGCGTTGGGCGGAACCAAGTCCAGCGCCTGGAGAATGCTGGTTCGGTCCGGAAAATCGCGAATCAGCGGCAGGTAGGCATCCTGGTGCATGATGTGCGTCTCTTCGGCGCTGGTTACGTCACTGTGCGCGTCGAGCACCTGCTCCAGGAGAGTTGTGCCGGAGCGCGGATGGCCGCAGAGCACCGCGATGCGCCGGAGCGGCTGGAGCTTGTCCGCGTCGGCGCGCCAACGGTCCATGACGGTGGCTGTGATGGTCTGCTCCATTTCCCTGGCGACGCTTTGCATGCGTTGGAGCGTAGCCGCGGACGGCCCCGCATTGGGGCGTAGCAGCGCTTTCGCTTCCAACAGCATATCCATCGCCTCGTCGTACCGGCCCTCGTTGTCCAGGATGGCGGCCAATTGGTAGAAGGCTCGGACGCGCACAGAGGCGCTGGAAGCAGGAATGGTCAGAACCTCGCGGAAGAGCGATTCGGCCCCGGATGTGTTGCCCTGCGAACGTCTGACCACCGCCTCTTCGACCAGCATGACTGGATTCTTTGGATCCATCTTCGTCATGCGCGTGACCAGTTCGGCCGCCTCGTCAATACGCCTATGGTGGATGTAAATCTCTGCCAGCAAGACCAGCGCAGCGATTTGTACACCCTGCTTCAGGGTGGCGCGCTGGAGGCAGTCGAGCGCCATTTCGACGTTATCAAATTCCACACAAATCTGCCCCGCCTCTCCGAGGGTGCGCGCAGGGTCCTTCGAGATTTGCACCGCCTTCTCAATGTAGCGTTTGGCAGCGGGAAAGTCATAACGCCGTCCACAGGCACGTGCGAGGCTGAGGAGGAGGGACGGATTGTATGGCTCTTTGCGGGTCGCTTCCTCCATCAAGCTGATGCTCTTCTCGTAATCCTGCCGTCCCCAAGCCTCGTCGGCTGCACGGTAGAGTCGCTGGATCGCCGGACTCAGTTTATTTGGCTGGGGCGGATTCACGGTTCTTAATGCTTGAAGGAAGGACTGACCGGGGATCAATGGTATTTGAACGCCTCCAGAAAACGCTCCAACGCCGGCATATATGGCTCGAGGTATTTCTGATACTTGCGCCAACGACCAACCGCCCCCCGATAAAGCGGCTTTTGAACGTCGGCGTGCGACGGGGACTTGACGCGCTTGGTGCGAGCGTGCTCGTAAAACTTAAGGACATTGTCCTCGAAGCCCAGTCCGAGAAATCCCAGGACGGAATTGGCCACGGAAGGAAGGTCCTCCACCATTTCTTCGTAGCGGACATACATCCATTGGCCGCCCATGCGGGGCAGCATCTCCAACCAGAATCCCATGACGTTGGCGTACTGATTCACCGTGCCCTCAAGACTGAGATAGGCGGAGCTGATGGGCGTGGGTGGCAGGGCTTGCAGGAAACAGCTAATGACTACGTCGCGCGGGTCGCGAATGGCGATGAGGAATTTGGTTTCGGGGAAAATCCGCACGACCATGGGAATCATTAAATTTAACGCCGGATTTTTGTCCACCAGCAGCCGGTTGCCGATTTTCCGGCCCAGAAACATCTCGGTGCATTGAAAGTAATTCTCGCGCGCGTAGCGGATGACGCTGGGCGGAACCGAATCGAGCGCCTGGAGAATGCTGGTCCCTTCGGGAAAATCCCGAATCAGGGGCAGGTAGGCGTCATCGTGCATCATCTTGGTTTCCTCGGAACTGATGATGTCGCTATGGGCGTCAAGAACCTGTTCGAGGAGAGTGGTGCCGGAGCGTGGATGGCCGCAGAGCAGAGCAATGCGCCGGTGTGGTTGGAGTTTGTCAACATCAGCACGCCAGCGGTCCATCACCGCGGTGGTGATGCTCTGCTCCATCTCTTTGGCGCGGCTTTGCATATGCTGGAGCACGGCGGCATGCGGTGCCGCGTGAGGACGGAGCAGCGCCTTCGCTTCCAATAATGTCGTCATCGCCCCTTCGTATTTGCCTTCGCCATCGAGGATGCTCGCGAGTTCGTATAGCGCGCGGATGCGTACCGAAGCGCCGGCTGCGGGAACGGCCAGGAGTTCGCGCAAGAGCAATTCGGCGTCGGATGTGTTGCCGTGCGATCGCTTGAGCATGGCGTCCTCAAGCAGGACGCGCGGGTCCTTTCGATCCATTTGCGCCGCGCGGCCAATCAGTTCAGCAGCCTCGTCAAGACGCTTATCGCGGATGTAAATGTCCGTGAGATTGATCAGTGCGCCAATGGAGGCACCTTTCTTCTCACAGGCACGCTGAAAGCAACTGATGGCCATGTCGAAGTTGTCGAATTCCAGACAAACCTGGCCGGCCTCACCGAGCGTTTGGGCGCGGTCCTTTGAAATTTGAACCGCCTTCTCGATGCATCGTTCAGCAGCTGGAAAATCGTAACGTTTCCCGTGGGCGCGCGCGAGGTTGAGGAGGAGTACTGGATTATGCGGTTCCTTGTGTGTTGCCTGCTCAAACAAACTGATGCTCTTCTGATAATCCTGCTGCTCCCAGGCCTCATTGGCTTCGTGGTAAAGTCGCTGGATGACCGGATTCGGTTTATTCGAGTGTGGTTGGCTCATTCTGGTAAAAACGACTCTGATTTTTGAGAGAACGGACGAAAATGTCCATTTGATTTGAGCTGTTTACTTCAAAGGTATGGATATCCCGCCAAATTGCGATAGCTCGATTGGACTATTGCTGCCAGGCACGTGAATCTGATTCACTGGCTTGCCGTCGAAGCGGCGGGAGAAAATGTCGCGAAGGTTTCTGTTCATGATTTATCACATGAATTACAGGTTCAGACTGATCCTTTTCGCCGCGTTCGTGGCGGTTTGCCCGGCCCTTGGACAGAATCCTCCGCCTCGCTTCTTTGACGCCGCGCCGTTCGGTATGCCGTTGCCGGACGGGCACGGGCTGAAGTGGGACGACCCACGCGAAATACATTCGGTGACGGTGAACTTCGCTGACCCCATTCCGGCAGGTCGTAATATCCACCTCGAATACTGGGGCAGCCATTGGCCGCAGCAGCACCTGCCCAAAGACCAGGTGTTGGGCAGCGGCTTTTCCGGCTGGATGGAACTGGGAAATTGGTACAACGGCGGATGGCGCGTCGCCGACGCCGGGCAATCCATTTCCAGCAACTCCATCCGGTTTACCTTCCACCCCATCAATGCCCATGAGTACCCGGACTTGACGAACTACTCGTCCACCGGGCGGTTCACGCTCAAAATGCGAATCACCTGTGATGAGCCACTTCCCAAAATTCTTCGGATTCAGGCGCTGACGGATTCGACACTTGAGAATCGCTCCGTCCGCATTGTCTGGAAATATCCACTGGCATCCCATTTCCGGGCTGAGGCATTCAACGGGCAAATTTTGAGCACGACCCCGACGGGCCGCCGCACCACCACTCTGCTGGTTCAAACCGTTGTCAACCGCGACCCCAATACCTTCGATCGCACTCTCGTCACCCTGCGGAATGACACCAATCTGTTCACCTTCAAGGTGGACGATTTGAAGAACGGTGCGCTTTACCTGCCGGAATATGGCGCGGCGGTACTCCCCGACAACGACCACCGCGATTATACCGCGGTGGCCCACGACGTACAGCGCGCCGGCCAAAAGACCCTTTACGACCGCATCTCGGAGATGCCGGAGCAAACCTGGACTTCCGCCTGGAACGGCATGCCGCCGAAAAAATCGCGCATCGCCTTCGTGCTCGGAAACGACGGCGGTCGCCAGAAATTCCGCCTCGATGACGATGGCAACATTTCCTTCCGCTGGGACGACCAATATATGAAAGGGCTCCCCGCCAGGGATACACCGCGGCTCAATTTGGAAAAGCCGCCGGTTCAAGTCCAGTTTGGCCTGCCGGAAAAACCGGTGGAACGCCACATCGAGGAGGAATCCATCCCGACCTGCATCACCACCTGGGAACGCGATGGCGTGCGCATCGTGCAAACGGCCTTTGCCACCACGCTTGACGGCGCCCGGGCGGATGCCCCTCCGCCGGCCCCTGATGCCTGCGCGGTGGCCATGCTCCGTTTCGAGTTTACCAACACCACCGCCCGTTCGCGCGTGGCCGACCTGCCCCTCGCCATTCTTAGCGATACAAACCAAGAACGTCTCCGGCTTGATGGCCAAGGCCTGATCTGGAACGGCAACCAACTGCGCGGCCAGATCATGGCCGACAATCTTTCATTGGTTTCAACGAATCAACTGGATTGGAACATTCCGCTCGCGGCCCATGAAACAAAATCGGTTATCGTCAAGTTACCTTATCTGCCACTGATCGAACCGTCCGAAGCGACTGCCCTGGCCGCGCTCGATTTCGAACGGGAACGGGAAGCCACGGGCGACTACTGGCGCCGGGTTTTGAATAAGAGTGCCCGCCTTATCACGCCGGAGCCTGACCTCACCGATTTCTACCGGGCCGTCGCCGGACATCTGCTCATCAATTGCGAAATTGAGCCGGGAACCGACCGCCGTTTCGCGCGCGTCGGTTCATTCAGGTACGGTGTTTATCCCAACGAATCCTGCATGATGGTGCTCGACTTGGACCGCCGGGGTTACCATCAAATCGCCGAAGACTGTCTGGACACCTGGCTTCGCTACCAGGGAACGGCTGGTTTGCCGGGTGATTTCGATTCCACCAACGGCGTTCTGTATGGCGCGCACGGTTATGAATCCGGCGGTTACAACCAGGACCAGGGCTGGATTCTATGGACCCTGGCCGAGCATTATCGTTTCACGCGTGATGACGCCTGGTTGCGCCGCGCGGCGCCGGGCATTGTGGCCGGCGCGGATTGGATCATCCGGGAAACTGCGCGCACCGCCAACCGGCACGATTTATCTCGGGGCCTTTTACCGCCGGGAGACCTCGAGGACATCGGCGATTGCTGGACCTGGCTTTCCACCAGTTGTTATACCTGGCGCGGTCTCGACGGCGCGGCCTGGGCACTCGAACAAATTCATGATCCGAATGCGCCCCGCATTCGCGCCGCGGCCGATGCTTATCACAAAAATCTTGTGTACCATTTCCTGGCCGCTTCCGCTCGTTCGCCGGTCGTCCGCCTGCGCGATGGCACCGCGGTTCCTCAAATTCCCTCCTACGTCCAGCGCCGCGGCCGCAGTTTCGGCTGGATTTGTGAAACCCTCGAAGGTGCCATGCACTTGATCATCACCAAAGCCATTGACCCAGAATCAGTCCAGGCCCATTGGATCCTCAAAGATTACGAGGACAACCTTTTTATCTCCGATCAATACGGTTACACCCTGGACGATTTCGACAAATACTGGTTCGGGCGCGGCGGTATGTCCATGCAAGCCTGCCTCCTCCTCGACGTCGAAGCGTATCTCTATCGTGATGATGTCAAGCAAGCCTTGCGCGCCATGTTCAATGCCATCGCCCTCAACCATTTTCCGGACGTCCACATGAACACCGAGCACGCGCTCCCGGAAATGGGTGATTGGCTCGGGGACGTTTATAAAAGTTCCGATGAAGCCAACGTCTGCGGCTGGCTGCGCAAACTTTTCGTTCGCGAGGATGGTGACGTGCTTTTGATCGGTCAGGCCGTACCACGCGATTGGTTGAAACCGGGCCAGAGGTGCGGAATAGAGAACACAGCTACTTACTTCGGGAACACTTCGGTCATCTACCAGGGCGGATCAGGCAGCATCATCGCCAAGCTCCAAGGCCCGACGCGCAATCCGCCCCGCGCAATCCGCCTCCGCTTCCGTACGCCGGAGGAGCAGCCGCTTGCGGGCGTCACCGTGAATGGTCAATCCTGGAAACAGCTCGACGGCGATTGGGTCATCCTTCCCGGCAACATCGGCCCGGCTTCCATCATTGCCACCTACTGAGGGGTGGGAACCCGGTTGCCGGGAAACAACCTGATTGGCGTCATGGATGCAGGTATTCGTCCGGAAACCGGATCCAGGGCCGCGACCACACTTTGCGCGTACCAGCGCGCGAAGTAATCGTTGGGGTGAAGCGGATCATTCATACAATCCTTGGGTTTTTTGGCGGCGTAGACCCATTCGCTGATGGCGGTCAGGTCCACGAATTGCACGCCCGGCCCCGTCATCGCCTTCAGTTTTTGGTCGTATTCCCCGACACGATTCCAATATTGGGAATTCGTTGTGTAAGCCGGATCAAATCGCAGGGTGGAAACCAGAATGAACTCGGCATCAGGATTTTTCTCACGAACCGTCTGCATAATGTCCGTGATGTTGGTCGCAAAGGAATCCGCTGGAACGCTCCAGAAGTCATTTTGCCCAAAAGCAATAAGCACGAGGTCGGGATTCAACGAGCACACCATCCGTTCCGCATATTCCTTTCCCCACTGTGAAGTCGCGCCGCTCTGGGATGAATTGTAAAGCTGGACATGCTGGTCTTGATAAATTGTTTCCAGCCGATGCACAAAAAGTTCCGGCCACGGCGGCAGAAATGGCCGGATGTGTGACAGGCGGCTTTCGCCGTAACCGTGGGTAATGCTGTCACCGTAAGCCACCACGGTCAGTGGCGCGTGGGCCTCCAGATTCTTTACTGTGTTTGCCAGGCCGTTGCCGGCAAACGCGGGAAGTAGATGGTTCCAGGTGTCATCGTGTTCATAGGTCACCATCACCTGTCTGCCCCCGACGACATTCCATTTAAACTCGCCTTTGAGCAGGTCTTCAGCCCGCACCTGGGGCAGGCGCGAGGACGCAGTGCAAATCAAGGTCCGGTCATTAACCGTGTAATCCCTGCCCTCGACATAATTGGTCGCCAAACCGTAGTCCTGAACCGAAATGATCCGCGAGGGGTGGAACAGCAATTGACCGGCAGCCGGCTTGCCGTCGCGCGATAACATCAGCACCGCTTCGTCATAGACTTTGTTGCCCCGCCAGAACGGTTGCATGGCTTGATCCAGATTGCCGGTGGGTTTCAAACCCACGGCATTTTCATCCGGCCTGTCCAGGCCCACGTGGTCAACGCGAACGGATTCCCCGGACGAGTCGTTCGAAATGACGATTTCGACCCACTTCGTCAATGGGTGCGGTTGCATATAGTGGTCGATTCTTCGCGGGTCCTTTTTGTCCTTTTGTATGTCAGCCAAGGAATCCACCCGCATCAGCTCTCGTCCTTCCTTGTCCAGGAAGCGGACGGCCAGGACCCACCCGTTCGTGCGCTGCGACTGGAGGATGGCCGACACAGTAAAAGCGTTGCCGCTGCCCGTTTCGATGCGTTGGGCGAGCGAACCAGCGCCGGGACCGATGATGACCGAAGCCTTGCCCTCCAATGGACTGTTCGTTTCCAGGTGAACGTTGCCGGTGGTCTGCCAAGCCTTCAGGCCATCTTCAAATCCTCCATTGACGACCAGATTGGAATCCTGATCGGCCGCCAGCGCCATGCAAAACGTGGTCAACCGGAACGCAACCGCGACCAACAAGAACCTTTTCATTCAGTGTTTTTTCCCCGCATTGTCCATTTCTCACCGGCTATTGACCGAATTTTACCCGAATCATTACCAACTGTCTCCTGCTGAAATTTCTTTCGCTGACTCCATCGGCCAGGACGGCATTGCGCGCAATTTCCGATCTACGCTTGCGTTTTCTCTTTCTGAACCTTGCGATTTTGTCTTGTCATTCCTGGGGAATCTTCACACTGCCCTGTCTGAAAATCCATCATTGCCAGGCAACGAACTTTGGCAACGTCCGGACATCTGGGGTTTAAGGCCCCAACATGACTCGATAGAAGAGAGACGGAAAGGACAAAGAGTTGGTATCCGCCCAAAAGTAGGGCAACGATGGCGAACTGCTCGTAGTTACCGGCGTCCAGGAAGTCAGGTTGGTGGAAACCTCGATGGTATAGTCCGGCCCTGGAACCCCACTAATCCAAAATCCAAGCTGGCCGTTGGTAATGGATGCGGTGCTTAGCGTGGGAGCAGCGGGCTGGTTCACCGTTACGTTAAAGCTTTGAGTGGCGGTGAGCGGCGGCAATCCGTTGTCGGAAACCACCACTGAGACAGTTTGGGTCGAAGGCGATTGAGCAATGGCCGGCCGCCAACTAAAGACACCATTGGTGGCATTGATGGAAGCGCCGGCTGGCGGATTGGACAGACTGAACGTCAGCGGCAGCGGCGGAATATTCGGATCGCTGGCCAGATTAGTGACGAGGAGCGTCCTGCCGGCAAGGATGGTTTGGTCGGGAACTGCCGCCAGGACGGGCGGCTGATTGGTTGGCACAGGACTTCCATAGACTTGAAATTCCCAAAGGGAATAACCATAAGTTGTCGCACGCTTCGTCGCATACATCCGCACATAACGACCCGTTCCAGGTAATAACCCGGTCAACCCGGTCAAATCCTGTACGCCACCACCCCCCGTGGTCGTGCTGTAGATATTGGTCCAGTTCGCGGCATCCGGGGAAACTTGAATTTGAAAACTCGTGGCGTAAGCCGCTTCCCAGTAGAGTTCCACTTCTGTGATGTTGTAGGTTGCCCCCAAAT
Source organism: Candidatus Limnocylindrales bacterium (assembly GCA_035604955.1). Taxonomy (GTDB): domain Bacteria; phylum Verrucomicrobiota; class Verrucomicrobiia; order Limisphaerales; family UBA11358; genus UBA11358. The sequence continues at coordinate 109,552 of DATNHM010000044.1, forward strand.
CCACATAAATCCATTGCGGAATATTAGTCCAAACGGAAGCCCAGCGGGTCGCTAAATTGCCGTCCACCGCATAGATTGCGGGACAATAAGGACTACTGGCTTGATACGTACTCGCCGTGACCGGTTGGTTCAACGCCAAATTTGCATGTGAATACACCGGCGTGGCACTGACTTCGATCGAATTGGAACTGACATTGACGCCATCGGTCGCCGACACCACATAGTAGTAGGTCGTGCCGTTGGCCAAACCCGTGTTCGTGTAGCTGGTTGTCGTCGGAGTTGCGATGCTGGTGTAAGCCCCTCCTTGGTTCGTCGAGCTTTGGACATTATAACTGGTTGCGCCAGCAGAAGGGGACCAACTCAAAGCCACCTGGGCATTGCCCGCCGTCGCGCTTATGCCGGTGGGAACGGCGACCGGGCCATTGACTGGCTGGAATTGCATCCAGTTGAAATGTTGACCATTGGCGGAAAGGACCACCTGGAGTGTTTGCGTGCCGGCCGGCAAAGTAACGGTGGTCGAAACTGTTGACCAACTGGCTGTCGGAACATTGGCTGTCCCCAGCAGCGTGCCGCCTTCATATACGCTGATCAGACCGGTAGTGCCGCTAACCCGAAAGTTCAAAGGATAGCTTCCGGCGGTATCAACCTGGATATTGTAGTTCAGGCTCCCCCCGGCTGCTGTGGTTATCATGTCGGCCAGTCCGTTCGTGTCGGTCGTTGGCGCGATGCTCATTTGGTTCATGGTGACGTAGCGCGCCGCTTGAAGCTGCCCGGGGATGCGATAAAAAAGGTTTGTCTCATGCACCGGCATTTGCACGTAGGCCTGACCCGCAGCGGTCAGGACGCCGGAAGTGCTGAGCAGGCTGTCATAGGGATCTCCGTTGATTCGTGACATAAACCAGGAGTAACCTTCAATCCAAGGCGTGCGTTCGCAATAATCCACTGAGGGTATCAGGTTGGCGAGAACCTGGGCAGAGCTTGAAATGCCCCCGCTGATGCCGCTCGGATTGAACTCGGTCACCCAAACGGTTTGAGTGGGAAAATCACCATGCATGAGGCCTGTCCAGTAGGTAAGGTCACCGTAGCCGGCATAGCTGTGGGTGGCCATGCCCGGTGGCGGCGTCGAACCACAGTCGGAAAGAAATGTGGCGAGGAAAGATTCCTGGGAACCAGTCGCCATGTGCGGGCAGATCACTGGAATATTGTAAGGATTGCAAATCGCTTGGACTTGTTCAAAGGCGGTTGCCGTGGCGGCGGGCGTCATGTTCGCTTGCCCGGTATTATTCGGCTCATTGATCGCAAAAACCCTCCACGGCCGGTTTCCGGCCGCGAGATAACTACTAATGGCGCTTTGATAACCTGAATAATCGCTCCAGACCATAGGGATGTAACTCATCGCCACACCCGACGGCACGGTCCAGTTGTTTATGCCCCAATCGTAAAACCACGATACACCCGGGGCCAGGACCTGGAAGTCGGCAGTGGAAAGAGTATTGACCGCGATGCCACGCTTGCGGCTTTGAACCGGCGCATCGCAATTGACAATTTGAATTTGGGCAAGACCGTCGTCTACCAAAACCAGTGCCAGCAGCAGGAACGCCAGCCGCGAAGTGCACCGCCTCCGCATTGAGAGTGGCTTGTTTATGAGTTCAGCTTTTCGCGGGTCCATGTGAGTGCTGGAAATCAACGGCGTGAAGGTGTTTACAATTCAAGGAATTAAACCGAGAAACATTACGTATTACAACAGATGTCGTATTAAACATGATGAACGCTTTACATCATAGTATATTTTTGGCCAAAAGCAAGTTCAAATCCCTTTATTCCGCGGGTCTATTTCTTCAATGCCAGAATCTCCGCGCGCAGTTGCTGTGCGAGCTCCTTGCGCTCGTTGCGGCGTTCCGAACATTGTCCGAAGCGGACCATTGCCCGCACGTGACGTTTGCTCAATAAATTCAACATATGTGGAAAAAAGGTATGGCCGCCCCAGTAACAAACCTCCTCGCCGGCATCGCCGTCGTCGATTTCGTAATGAATCCACCCGATGGCCAGCGGCCACGTCGGATCGGTGGCCGGTTCCAGCAAGGATGATTTGAACGGCAGGAGCGTCTGCCCGTTCGAGCTGGTCCCTTCCGGGAACAAGACCACCAGCGCGCCTTGGTTCAACGCGGCTGTGATTTCGTCGTTCACCTCACCCACTTGAAATCGCCGCGTGCGGTCAACGAATACGGTCCCGCCCAGGACGGCGAACTGGCCGAAGACCGGCCAGTATTTGACGTCGTGCTTGGAAACGAACACGGCGGGCGTGAGCGACGAGAGCACCAGAATGTCGAGATAGCTCAGGTGATTGCTGATGAGCAATCCACGTGCAGGTACCGGGCCGGCCGCCTCCGCTTTAATCTGGAAATAACGCAAGGTGCGTCCCGAGGCGCGGTGCAACCACGCCGCGCGCGCCGCCCGCCTGCCCTCCGGCCGGTGGAACGCGCACCGGAACAAATAATCCAACAGCGAAATCAGTATGGCGACGGCCAGCCGGCCCAGCCGCGCGATGACGCGGAGCGGATGGCGGCGGAATCCCTTCACGCCCAAATTTCAAACGCAACGGCAGCGCGGGTCAACTGAGAAAACGTTTGTGGATCGCAAATTTTGCGCGCGATGAGGTCACTTTTGACGGCGGGCAGCAACGAACTTTTCCGCGTATTTGCCCAGCAAGTCCGCCTCCAGATTCACCGCGTCGCCGACCTTTCTTTCGCGCAACGCCGTGACTTCAAACGTGTGGGGAATGATCCAGATGCGGAAACTTTTTTTCTGAACGGCGGCCACCGTCAGACTGATGCCGTCCACGGCCATTGAGCCTTTGTGAATGACGTAACGCATCACCGCCGCCGGCGCGGCCACGTCGAGCACATGGTCCTGCCCCATCCGTTCCCAGCGACTGATTTTGCCCAGACCGTCAATGTGGCCGGTGACGAAATGCCCGCCGAACTCACCGTCTGCGCGCAGGGGCCGCTCCAGGTTCACGAGCGAACCCGACCGGGCGAATTGGAGGTTGGTGAGCCGCCACGTTTCCTGGAGCAGATCGAATTGAACAAGTTTGGATTTGCCACGGGCGGACACTTTCACGGCCGTCAAGCAACAACCATTTACCGCCAGGCTGCCGCCGACTTTTAATCCGCGACCGGTCAAGGTGGCGCGCACGGTCAATTCGACGGATTTCGCCGTCGGTCGGATGCGCTCGACAATTCCCGCTTCTTCGACAATTCCCGTAAACATGTCCTTCAAATTAGCGGTGAGGCGAGACTCCGTCGAGACGTGTTTGATGGAGGGGACGCATGGACCGTTGGCAGCCGCGCTTGTGAAAGCGCGGAGCAATCAGTGGAAAATCCGCGTTCTCACGAACGCGGCTGCGACGCCACCCGCGCCGTCAGCAGCAAGTCCGGGCCGAGCCGTTGCCATTCGACCTCGTGAAGGTGCAGAGCTTCCTTCAATAATTTCGCACCTTCACCGGCTACCGCTTTGCGCGAATCGCGTCCGCCGAGTATTTTCGGGGCATAGAAAAAGGCCACGCCCTGCGCCAACCCGTTGAGCAGAAACGATGCATTCACCTCGCCGCCGCCTTCCACCAGCAGGCGGGTGACGTTTTCCGAACCGAGCTTTCTCAAGAGCCAATGCAGATCAATTGCCGATTGCTGATTGCCGATTGCCGATTTGGCCATGGGTGCGACGATGACATTCACGCGTTTCGCCAGTGCCGCTACGTGATTTCTTGGCGCGCGTTTGCTGACGACAATGGTGGTCAGCGCAGCGAATTTGTCGCTGATTACCTTTGCTTTCAATGGTGTCCGGGCCATGGAATCGAGAATGATCCGCCGCGGTCTGGATTGTTCGGCGTTGAATGTTGAATGTTGAATATTCCCCACGCCTCGGACGGTGAGTGATGGGTCGTCGGCGAGTACTGTGTTGATGCCAACCAGAATTGCATCGGCACCCAGCCGCAGTTTCATTCCGAAAGCGCGCGCCTTTTCCCCGGTAATCCACTTCGATTCGCCGGAAGCGGTGGCGATTTTGCCGTCCAGGGTCATCGCCGCTTTCACAATGACGAACGGTATGCGATGAATAATCCAGTGATTAAAAGCTTCGTTGAGCCGTACGCATTCGTTTGCCAATGAGCGCCCCCTCGCCTCGCCCCTCTCCCCCGTTGGCAACGGGGGAGAGGAGGTGCGTCGCTTATTCCTGGTCACATTACCGATCGCAGTAACTTCAATTCCTGCCTGCCGCAGGATTTTGAAGGCACGACCGGCATGTCTTGGATTCGGATCTGTTGTGCCGACGACCACCCGTTTGATTCCCGCGGCAATGATGGCGTCGGTGCAAGGCGGTGTGCGGCCGTATGTGCAACACGGCTCCAGAGTTACGTAAAGTGTCGAGCCTTTGGAATTGTGGCCATGTTTTTGGGCGTCGCGGAGCGCCTCGATTTCCGCGTGGGGCAAGCCCGCGCGCCGATGCCAGCCGCGCCCGATGGTTTTGCCACTCTTTACCAGCACCGCGCCCACCATCGGATTCGGCGACGTCGTGCCACAGCCACGCCGGGCCAGCCGGAGGGCCAGCCGAAGCCGTGCGAGGTCGCTTTCAACGACGGTTTGCAGGGAGGCGTTCATTTCAATCCGTCGGGCGCTGACGGCGGAGCCGCCTTCCATCGCCGCAGCAGGAAATACTCATTGTACGGCCGGTCATCGGTGATTCGCGCCGTCGGGCTCGAGGTGACCGCGGTTTCGAGCGCGGCGGGATGCGATACGACTTGCTCGATGTAAGCCGAAAGATCAGTGGTCCGGCTCCACTCGAGCAGGTCTTGGCGGGCCGACGGCGGCATGCGCGCAGCGAGTTCCGCCCCGCTTCGCGCGGTGATCGGCTCCATCGACCCCAGCATGTGCGTGCCCAGGCCGCCCAGGGAATCAAAAGAATGGACATACGGGAATGAGTTCCGGAGGGATTGCAGGACGGCCCGGGCCGTGGCGGGTTCGCCTTCTGCAAACCACGCTTGGAGTATGCCGTGGGGCTTGAGGTGCTGCTTGGCCAGTTGATAAAATTCTTCTGAATACAATAGACTGCAACCCGCGGCCTCCGCCGGGGGTGGCGGATCAATCACGATCACATCAAATTTCTCTCGCGAACGCATCAGAAAGCGCCGGCCGTCATCGATCACAATCCGGCCCTTGGGGTTCCCCAAAGCTTGCGCCGCATCGTCATGATAGAAGCCAAAAGCCTCCTTCACGCTGGGAACCAGTTCCACCACTGTGGTCCGGATGTCCCAACTCAAGGCGGAACGATACGTGGTGCCCATCCCAAAACAGATGATCAACGCCGATTCCGGCGGCCCTTCGTGAAAGGCCAGCGGCAAATGAACCATGAATTTTGTGACGGGCGTCAATCGGGTCATGCCAATACCGTTGACCAGAAGTTCCCGCGACATCCCCTCGCCACTGGAAATCACCGAGGCGGCGTAGTCGCGCCGGATCTCATAGTGCTTGGAATAGGCCACGACCTGATCCTGGAAATCCTTTGACACAAACAAGGAAACGCTCAGAACGGCGAGGATCGCCACACCGGAAAGCGCCCTTTGGAGCCGGGACAGGGATTTCAGGCAAAACAGGTAAATGACCAGAAACGGCAGGCTAAGCAGGACCAGGGTGTGGCGTTCGCTGATCCACGGCAGCAGCACATAGGAAGCCGCCAGCGGCCCGACAATGCAGCCTAACACATTGATGGCATACGCCTTTCCGGCGCCGTCCGGGCGACCGCCGGCGTACGCGTCGATCAGACTGGGCGTCAGATACCCCAGGACGGCGCACAGCGGACAGATGCTGCCCAGCAGAATAACCACGCTCAAGGGATCGATCGATCTCGTCGGGTTGGAGTCCATCATCAGAATCCGGTAATCGTTGGCCGCCACCGGCAGGAAAGCGGCGACCGCCAGCAGGGAAACCAGTGTGGCCATCGAATGGCAGGACCGGTTCCGGAGGTCGCGGCGATAGACCAGCGAACCAAGAAAGGTGGCACCGAGATAGGCGAAAACGATCGACGCGAAGGAATAAACCTGCGTCTTTAATACCGTGGTAAAGGCGCGGCTCCAGACCACCTCCATGGCCATCGCACTGAACCCGGTGGAAAACAGAATCCATCGCACCAACCGGCCGGATGGTGGTTGCCCCGGATCCGCGGCGCCCGCCGTGGTGGCGGGTCCCGCTTCGGACAGAATCTCGGAGGCCGGACGCTTCCGCACCAGCCCCAACCCGGTGCTGATGGCCGCGATGCCCAGGTTTCCTGCCGCTGCCACCCATAGTGTGTGGTGAAACCCCAGCACTTCCACCAGAACAACCGCGGTAAGCAGCGTTCCGCTCATCGCGCCCAGCACGTTCGCCAGATACAGATAACTGAAACTCTCCTGGTTCCGGTGGTCCCGCTCCCGCACATAAGCCATCATCAACGGAAAGGTCGCTCCCATGCACACACACCACGGCAACACGGAAACCGCCAGCACGAGCGCCGACTGCAACAGATACCCGAAAGAATCACTCTCCCCGCTCGTCAACAACCAACGCACTCCCAGGGCAAACAGCCGCGGTACCGCAAACGCCCCCATTCCGATCAGCAGTTCCGCGCTCGCGTAAAACAGCGCCGCCGAGCACCCCGTCCGCTTCATCCAGACATCAATGTAGCGTCCGCCCGCCCACGATCCCAACGCCAGTCCCAGCATGAATACCGACAACACCACGGACAGAACCGGGGTGATGATGCCGAAGGACGCAAAGGCCATGCGCACCCAGACCACCTGGTACACCAGACCGCAAAAACCGGAGGCGAAAAATAGAAGAAACAGCAGTCGGCGCATGGCGCGATTCATATTTCGACCATCCTAACAGGCCGGCGGGGATCCCTCCAAGTCAGGAAAATTACTTCACCGTGATTCGGTAAACGACGGAGAAATCGTTCGGCTGGTTTTTCGGTTGCGCGATGACCAGCGCGTCGTTGTTTTGTTTCCATTTGATTTTTTCCTGGCTGCCGAGCAGTTCGATTTTACGGATTTTTCCATCGAGCAATTTGGCCGATTTTCCGAGCGATGGAATGCTGGCACCGTTGGTCGGCCAGCCCAGTTCAATCGCGTAAAGCACACCGTCTCTGGTCGTAAACCGAAAATCCTCCGCCGTGAAGGGCTTGCCCTTGCCTTCATTGAAGCCCTGCGCTTTTAACTTCGCACCCGCCGACGCCGGGCCTTCCCCGAACACCTTCCACGGGCGTGTGTCGAAAATGCATTCCCGGTTTACGTCCATCCAATCGGCGATGCCTTCGACGATTTTTACTTCCTCGTCGTCAATCGTTCCGTCGCCGCGGACGGGCACGCTCAACAGCAGGTTGCCGTTCTTGCTCACGACATCCGCCAGGGTCTGGATGACGGTCCGGGTGGTCTTGTAACCGTGCCGTCGGTAGATCGCCCGGTCGTAATGCCAGTTGCCCAGGCAGGTGTCCGTCTGCCAATGCAACGGCTCGATTTCGTTTGCCTCTCCGCGTTCGATGTCCCAGACCATGCAATGGCGTTGGTCCGGCGTCAGGACCTTTCCAAACAACACGCCGTCGTCATTGGTCCCGTGCCACTGATTGTTGAGATTGTAGAAATTCGCGGCCAGCTTCAGACCCGCGTCGCTGATGGGCCACAACGGCAGCGCCGTGTCGTCGAAATAAATCAGGTCGGGATGATACTTCTCGATGAGATCCATCGTGCGGTTGTAATACTTGTCGCAGTAAGCCTCGTCCGGGATGCTGGCGCCATTGTTCCAGTCCCATCGGCTCCAAAGTGATTCGAGTTTTTGATAACCCGGGCTGGGCGTGTGGCTTTGCGCGTACAAATCCTGCGGGTCCAGGCCATCCCACCATTTGCCCTTCCCATCGGCCCGGGTGAGTTTGCCGTCGAAATCCTGGGCCGGTTCATACCACGTCCAGGCGTGCGACGCGTGGACGCTCACGCCGAAATACAGGCCGTATTTGTGCGCAGCCGCGGCCCAGCCACCGATGATGTCCTTGTGTGGCCCGACGTTTACGGAATTCCACGGTTGATACCTGGAATCCCAGTTATCGAAGTTGTCATGGTGGTCCGCCAGCGCCATGAAGTATTGCGCCCCGGCGCGCTTGTAGAGCGCCAGCAATTTGTCCGGGTCCCAGTTCTGGGCCTTCCATTCGTGGATGACGTCCTTGAACCCGAAATCCTTCGGTGAACCGTAATGTTCGAGATGGAATTTATATTGCGCGGTGTTGGTAAAATACATCAACCGCGCGTACCAGTCGCCGTCCTCCGGTTCGCATTGCGGCCCCCAGTGCGCCCAGATGCCGAACTTCGTGTTGCGGAACCACTCGGGACACTGGTATTGCTTCAGCGAATCCCAGCTTGGCGCAAACTTGCCGGGCGCCATCGGCTCCTCAGCGGTGCTGACGACATGGAAAACGGCGTTGGTGTCTTCCGCGTGAGCCGGTCCGGTGAACATCATCAAGGCCGTAACGATGATGGCGGTGAGCGCTGAGATGGGATTCGTGTTCATGGCAGAACAATCTGCGGACTTGGCTGGCGTTCGTCGAGGAAATCACGCTCCTGCTGTAGCGGCTTTCGGCAGAAAACCGCCACCTTAAAATTGGAGAAATGCGGCGCTCTACCGAGACGCTGCTACGCCGCTATTCCTCAAACAACGCCTGCGCAAATTGCTTCGCGTCGAACGGCTGCAAATCATCCGCCTGTTCGCCGAGACCGATGAATTTGACGGGCAGGCCAAGTTCTTTCTGGATGGCCACCACCATGCCGCCTTTGCTGGTGCCGTCGAGCTTGGTCACCACCAGCCCGGTCAGCGGCACGGCCTTGTTGAATTCGCGCGCCTGGTTCAGCGCGTTCATGCCGGTGGTCGCGTCGAGTACCAGCAGCACTTCATGCGGTGCGCCGGTTAGTTGCTTGCCGATGACGCGGTGCAGCTTTTGCAATTCCTGCATCAGGTTGTGCTTGGTGTGCAGCCGGCCGGCGGTGTCAATGAACAGGTAATCGGTCTTGCGCGATTGCGCGGCGGTGACGGCGTCGTGCGCCACGGACGCCGCATCCGCTCCGTAGGCCCCGGCGATGACTTCGACCTTCAGTTTTTGGCCCCACAATTTGATTTGTTCAATGGCGGCCGCGCGGAAGGTGTCGCACGCGGCCAGCAGCGCGATCCTTTTATGCGACTGAATCAGATGCGCCAGTTTGGCCGCGGTCGTGGTTTTGCCGGTGCCGTTGACGCCCACGATGGAAACCACGGTCGGTCCGTGCGGCGCTTTGACCAGGTCAGTCTTGTTTGAGCCAAGACTTTTTTCCACCTCGGCGCGGGCGATAGCGAAAACATCCAGACCCGCGCTGCCCTGGGATTCGTAAGCTTTCTTTACCGCATCCATGATTTGCGCGGTCATGGCCAGGCCGAGGTCGGCGGCGATGAGCGCGGCTTCCAGTTCCTCAAGCGTGGCCGCATCGAGCCTGGGCGAGCGGCTGACGATGCGTTTGATCTCGTGCGCCAGCTGGTTGTGCGTCTTTTTCAGGCCGGCCTTGAACTTGGCGAAAAGATTCATTTGTCGAGAGACGAGAGACGAGCGTCGAAAGCCGGAGGTGCAGCCGTTCCGGTCTTCGACTTTCGACTCTCGACCTTCGACTTGAGTTTTTCCACGTGTTCGTAGGGCAGCTTGACGGTGCCAATCAGCGGTTTGCCTTTGCTGAAACCGTGACAATCGGACCCGCCGGTGATGAGCAGATGAAATTTGTCGGCCATTTCCAGATAACGTTCGGAAGTGATGGTCGAGTGCTTCGTATGAAAACATTCAATGCCATCCAGGCCCGCTTCGACCAGAACCGGAATCACGTCATCGGTGCGGTTCAGCCCGGGATGCGCCATGACGGCCAGTCCGCCGGCCTGATGAACGAGTTCAATGGCTTCGAGCGCCGACATTTTGGCTTTGGGCACCCACGCCGGCCGGTTCTTTTTCAGGAAACGTTCGAAGGCTTCGTCCAAGCTGCCCACCAGCCCGGCCTTCACGAGCGCCCGGGCGACGTGCGGCCGGCCGGGCGATTTGCAGTTGGCCAGCGCAAAAACAGATTCAACCTTCAACGGCACGTTCAGACTGTTGATGAGTGCGACCATTTCATGAATCCGATTCTGTCGAACGGCCTGAAACTTGGCGATTTCCGACAGTAATTTTTCGTTTTGCGTGTCCACGAGATAGCCCAGCAGATGAATTTCCGTGTCGTTATGCTCGGCGGTGAGTTCGGTGCCGGGAATGAAATCAATGCCCGCTGCCGCGCACGCCGCGGTCATGCGCGCGCAGCCCTCCACCGAGTCATGGTCCGTCAGCGCCAGTGCCGCGAAGCCGAGCCGGTGACCGTGACCGACGAGCTCCTCCGGCGAGAACGTCCCGTCGGAGAAATACGTGTGCAAATGTAGATCCGCGAATTTCATTTTACGACTCTGGCCGGACGCATCACTTCGCCTTTGATCTTGTCCAAAATGCCGTTGACGAACTTGCCGCTGTCCTGGGTCGAGAATTTTTTCGCGACGTCCACCGCTTCATTGATACTGACCACGGGCGGAATGTCCTCGCGGTACAGCATCTCGTAGATGGCCAGCCGCATGATGTTGCGGTCCACCGTGGCGATGCGGTGGAATTCCCAGTTCTTCGCGTGGCTCTTGATTCGCTCGTCAATCGCGTCGCGGTGTTCAAGGACGCCACGGATGAGCGGGTCGGCGAACAGGCGCGCCTCGGCCTCCTCGGCGGTGGGCGGCGGCAATTCGTGGGGCTGACCCCAGGTCGCCGGGCCTTTTTCCTCGGCGATGGCCGCGGCGCGTTGCGTCTGCCAGAATTCCTCCAGCGCCCGGTCCAAATCCTCCGGCGGATTCAGATCGTACTGAAACAGAAACTGGACGGCGCGTTCGCGCGCTTCACGGCGTTTGCCCATGGTCAAATTCTAAAGGCTAAAAGCTAAAGGCTAAAGCTCAAAGTCAAACAATACGCTCGACTTCGGACATTAGACATTGGACTTTGAACTGAATATGAGCAAGGTCACAAAACTGCTGCACACGCGCTATCGCGTGAATGATTTGGAACGAACGGTCAAATTCTACCGCGAAATCCTTGGTCTCGAGGAAATCAAGCGGCACAGATCACCGCGCGGCTCGGAACTGGTTTTTCTCAAGGCGCCCGAAAGCGACGAGGAAATTGAAATCTGCCATTTCCCCGGCAGCGCTTCCGTGCAGGTCCAGTCCGACCTCACGCATCTGGCGTTCGAGGTGGACAGCCTCGACAAGTTTGCCAAGCACCTGGCCAAACACGGCCTGAAATATTCCGACGGCCCAACTACCAGTTCGACCGGCACCACCTTCGCGTTCATTGACGCGCCGGAAGGCTACGAGATTGAACTGATTCAGCGCGGTGGTACTCGCTGAAGAGTGCATTTGGTTTGAGACAAAAATGTTCTTTTATGAACGACGTGTTTGCCCGTTTGCCAACTCTTAAAAATTTGGCAAAGGCAGCCGGTGGTCTCGTGGGTTTGATTCTGGCTTGTGCCGGACTTTGCTCCTGCGACTCGACACGAAGCGAGAACACGCAATTGGAGACTGTTTTGCACACAAGACCCGCCGACCATCAGCTTTTTGCTTCAAGCCAAATCACCAATGCAATTCAAGCGTTCGGCAAAGACCGCGCGGCCGCTTTTGCGGTGCTCAAGGCGGCCAGCAACGAGACCAACACCTTCTTGGTTCAAGACGGCAGGACGATTGACACCAACAGATTTGTTCGCGCCGGCGCGCTTTATGGAATGGGCCAATTGGGTAAAGCCGTGCCCGAAGCCACACCTTTCCTGTGGGGGGTGATTTACTCGCCTTCAAGAAACAGTCTGGATCGTTGGATGGCGTTCAACGCCCTGAAACAAATCGGTTTCGAAGTGCCGGATATTCCAACGTTGGCGAAACTGCTTGCCGCTTCAGCGTGCAATCAGAACATTTTGACCATGCTGGTGCCGGAAACCATTTCCGGGTTGATTGAAAGCAATCCGCCGGCGGCCAGACCGAATCTTTTTTCCGTGGAAAATCTGCTGGGTGATTCAAGTCCCGACACACAATTTCGCGCCGCGCTGGCCCTGGTCAAATCCGAGGGAGCGGACAATCCAAAGATTTACTCCCCATTGCATGCATTGTTCCAGCGGTCAAACAGCCGCACGAATGAATACTACAAATCATTGGCGGTGAAAATTCTTGGTGCGGCGGGCCCACCGGCCAAGACATTGGTGCCGGACCTGCTCGAATTCGCCAGGCTGCCGGGCGAGGAATACACTTATCAAGTGATCGCTAAAATTACGCCGGAGCTGGGCTCAACAGTTCCCGAAGTGGCTCAGGCCCTCAGAGAACAACACCGCGAACAGATGTGGGCAGAAAAGTGGAAGTCCGGTACATATACTTTTGAAGATCTGCGAACCGCTCTCACCGACCCGGTTCAGGTTCTGACTGCGGTAAATTATCTGGCTCAAATGGGCGCCGCTGCAAAAACTGCTGTGCCGGATATGATCAAGGCTTTGTGGGGAAAGGACGAAGAAACCAGAAACAAAATTCTGGCTGACATTTACAGACTTGACTCCCAAGCGACGATCACCAAAGTTTATTTGGTCAAAGATCACCAGGTTGAGCCAGTTAACGGGGGATTACAATTCGCCTATTCCGTTTTGGAAAGAGAGCCCGCCTCGCCCCAAAACAAAATTTTGACGGATACTTGCTTTCAAATGTTTTTCACTGCGGGTTGGGTTTTGCCAGATGAACTGGCCACGCTCACAAACAGCCTGGCCCAACAAGCACCGAAAGCATATCAAGCATACCTTGACGGTTTGAAGCCGCCTGTTTGCTCGAAGCCTGTCGGTTCAAACGCCGTAATTTTCAAATCGGAAGTGCAACCAAACTCTAAAATCAAATGAGCGTCTTAATTGTCGGTTCCACCGCGCTGGATTCCATCAAAACTCCCAAGGCCGAAAACCCGCGCCTGCTCGGCGGTTCGGCCAGCCACGCGGCCGTCGCTGCCAGCTTTTTCAGCCCGGTGAAACTGGTCGGTGTGGTTGGCGAGGATTTTCCGAAGAAATACCTCGAGCTTTATCGCCGGCATAAAATTGACCTCGAAGGTCTCCAGATTCTACCCGGCAAAACCTTTCATTGGTCGGGCGAATACGAGTTGAACATGAACAACCGGCGCACGCTGCTGACCGAACTGGGCGTGTTCGAGACCTTCACACCCACCCTGCCGGAGTCGCACCGCGACGCCCGATTCGTCCTGCTGGCGAACATCGCGCCCGCGCTCCAGCACCACGTGCTCGACCAGATGCGCTGCCCGAAATTCATCGTGGCCGACACGATGGATCTGTGGCTGAACATCGCGCTGCCGGACTTGCTGAAGCTGCTCAAGCGCCTGGACGGCTTTGTGCTCAACGATAGCGAGGCGCATCAATTGACCAAGGAGGACAATGTCTTCAATGCGCTCAAAAAAATCCACAAACTGGGCCCGAAATACGTCATCATCAAAAAAGGTTCGCACGGCTCGATCCTGTCCGGGCCGCGCGGTTATTTCATCTGCCCGGCGTATCCGCTGCACCGGGTCGTGGACCCGACCGGCGCGGGCGATTCGTTCGTGGGCGGCATGATGGGCTGGCTGGCGACGGCACGCGGCTCGATTGACGATAACTTCCGGCGCGCGATGATTCACGGCAGCGTGGTGGCGTCGTTCTGTTGCGAAGGCTTTGGCCTGACGCAGACCACCAAAACCAAACGCGCCCACATTGACCGGCGTGTGAAGGAATTGGAAAAACTGACGAGGTTTTGAGCAACGAATCAGCCGATTGCTTATGAACATCCCATCACCAATCCGCGTGGGCGCAGTGCTCTTCGAAGGGTTTGAACTGCTCGATTTCTACGGACCACTCGAAATGTTCGGTCTTTTGGAGGGCGAAGCCGGGATTACCGTGGTAGCGGAGAAAGCCGGCGCGGTGAAAAGTGCTGCCGGACCGAGCGGCATGGCTGACGCCACGATGGCGGGTTGCCCTGGCTTTGATGTGCTGCTCATTCCGGGCGGGATCGGGACGCGTAAGAAAATGGCCGACCCGCAATTCCTCAGCGAACTGAAGCGGCTGGCGAAAGCATCACGAATTGTGGCGACCGTATGCACGGGGAGTCTGGTGCTGGCTAAAACAGGGTTGATTGACGGACGCAAAGCCACAACAAACAAACGGGTATTTCAGTTCGTGAAAACCAATGCGCCGAAGGTAAACTGGATTGCGAAAGCGCGCTGGGTGGAAGACAGCAAATATTTCACGTCATCGGGTGTCAGTGCTGGAATGGACATGGCGCTGGCCGTGATCGCCAAATCGTTTGGCCGGGAAAAGAGTTTGGAGATTGCCAGCCGTGCAGAGTACGAATGGCATGAAGACAGTTCCTGGGACCCATTTGCGGCAGCCGCTGGCGGACTGTAACGGAGTTAGTGATCCCCTGGACATTGCCGTTCCTTATTTTATTTATCCCGTTTCAACAGAAATTCCGCCAGGGCTTCGAGGGCGACGGCTTTTCCTTTGAAAGCCTTCAACGCGGCGAAGGCTTTGACCGTCAGTTGCTCGGCAATCTTCCTTGATTTTTCCAGACCGACAATCGCCGGGTAGGTCGCCTTTTGCGCCGCCGTGTCCTTGCCCGCCGTTTTGCCGAGTTGCTCGCTGGTCTGCGTCACGTCCAGGATGTCGTCAATCACCTGGAACGCGAGCCCGACGTGATAGCCGAAATCCGTTAGTGCCTTGAGTTGCGCGGATGTACAGTTGGCGCTCATACCGCCGAGTCGTACGGAACAGCACAATAGCGCGGACGTCTTGCGTTCATGAATGTAGCGCAGTTCGTTCGCGGAAATTTTTTTGGCTTCGCCTTCCAAATCCGCCACCTGCCCCGCGACAAGTTGCAGCGAGCCGGACGCCTTCGCGATTTCCAAAATAATTGTCCGATGCGGATAGCGCGGCCAGCCTTTGGCCTGTGCGGCGATTTCAAACGCCTGCGTCAACAGGGCGTCGCCCGCGAGCACGGCGATGCCGTCGCCGAACACCTTGTGATTGGTCGGTTTGCCGCGGCGGAAATCGTCGTTGTCCATCGCCGGCAAATCGTCGTGGATGAGCGAGTAGGTGTGGATGCACTCGACGGCGCACGCCAACGGAAGGGCGGCAACGTTGCTGCCGCCACAAGCCTCGGCGGCGGCGAGGCAGAGTGCCGGGCGCATCCGCTTGCCGCCGGCAAACAGCGAGTAACGCATCGCTTTGTGGATGGTGGCGGGTTTGGTCTTTTCGGATGGGATGAATTTATCGAGCGCCCGATTGACCGCTTGGGTGCGCGTGGCCAGAAAATCCTGTAAATTAAATCGAGTCGTTGCTGACATGTGCCGGTATTTTAAGAAAAAAAACCGGGCGGGCAAGCAACGGGTTGACCGCAACAACTTGGAGGGCATTGCTTCGTCAATGCCTAATATGGGGCAGCGACGAAGCGCTGCCCTCCGAGCCCGTTCACCGGCCGATCAGCTGCATCATGTGCTCGGGATAACGCGGACCGGCCGCAACGCCGACCGGGGCGACTTCGGCGATTTGCTTCAAATCATCACCGGTCAGTTCAATCTTTGTCGCCGCGACATTTTCCTCGAGATACTTTCGTTGCTTGGTGCCGGGGATGGGAACGATGTCGTCGCCCTGGGCCAGCACCCAGGCCAATGCCAGTTGCGACGATGTGCAATGTTGTTTGGCCGCAAGTTGTTCGATACGTTTAAGCAGGTCGAGATTGCGCTGAAAATTTTCACCTTGAAACCGCGGCGAATGGCGGCGGTAATCGTCGGCGGGCAGGTCATCAAATTTTTTGAACCGGCCGGTGAGGAACCCGCGGCCCAGCGGGCCGTAGGCCACCAGGCCGATGCCCAGCTCGCGACAAGTGGTCAGCGTCTGGTCCTCCGGATCGCGCGTCCAGAGGGAATATTCGTTTTGCAGCGCGGTGATGGGATGAACGGCGTGAGCACGACGGATGGTTTGCGGGCCGGCTTCAGACAGGCCGAGGTAGCGCACCTTGCCTTCCTTGACCAATTGGGCCATGGCGCCGACGGTTTCCTCGATGGGCGTGTTGGAGTCCACGCGATGCTGGTAATACAAATCAATCGTATCCACCTTCAACCGGCGCAAACTGCCCTCGCACGAGGAGCGGACGTAGTCGGGTTTGCCGCTGACACCGCGGACATTGGGATTTTTGGCGTCGCGGACGATGCCGAACTTGGTGGCGATTACCATCCCTTCACGCCGGCCCTGAATGGCGCGACCCACCAGTTCTTCGTTGAGGTACGGTCCGTACATGTCCGCCGTGTCGAGCAACGTCACGCCCAGGTCGAGCGCGCGATGAATGGTGGCGGTGGATTCCCGGTCGTCGCGGCCGCTGTAAAATTCCGACATGCCCATGCAGCCCAGACCCAGGGCGGAAACCACCAGTCCTTGTTTGCCTAATTTGCGCGTCTTCATCTTTCACTCCATTTCATTCAATTTGCCCGCAAAATAGCATCAAATTCTTTTTTGCAAAATCCGTAAATTTCTTATTGCCCATAGGGGTAGAGTCGGTATAATCTTGCGCTCTTTTCGACCTGAAATTGTGAACGCTGAACTCTGCAAGAAGGCCGCCGAAAAGGTTGGCAACCCGAACGTGCTGGTCAACCTGATCTCGCGCCGCGTGCGCCAGCTCAATTCCGGCGGCGGCGGGCTGAGCCGGCCGCTGGTGGCTAATGTCACCAACCTCGGCGTGGCGGATATCGCCTTGCGGGAAATTCTCGAGGAAAAGATCGGCTGGGAAATGCCCGAACCGGTCGAACTGGTCCGGCCGCAGGCCAAGAAGCGCCGGAAACGGTAAGCCCAATTGCGATTTACGATTGATGATTTACGATTTAAAGATGGCGGCGTGAGGCTTGATTGCCAGCGCTGGTCGCAAGTCGTAAAACGTAAATCGAAAATCATAAATTTCAAATGGTCATGGCCGACATCGTGACCAATCACAAGGCGCGGCGCGATTATCACATCCTCGAAACGTTTGAGGCGGGCATCGTGTTGCACGGCACGGAGGTCAAATCGCTGCGCGCGGGCAAGGGGCAGATCGCCGACGCCTTTGCGCGTGTGGAGAAGGATGAGGTCTGGCTTTACAACGCGCACATTGACGAATACTCGCACGGCAACCTCCAGAACCATCAGCCCAAGGCGCCGCGAAAATTGTTGTTGCACAAATCGGAAATCAGAAAGTTGTTTGGCCTGGCCGCGGTGAAAGGCAATGCCCTGGTGCCGCTGGCGTTTTATTGGAAGAACGGCAAGGTAAAAGTCGCGCTCGCGGTGGGAAAAGGCAAACAACAGTTCGATAAACGCGAAGATTTGAAACAGCGCGAGTCCACCCGCGAACTCAAACGCGCGACCATGCACCGGTCCAAGGGGAAATGAATCGCCATGGGAAATCGTTTCGAGCGGTCGCGATGGCTGCTCTTCTCGCGACGACGATTACAGCCACGGCCCAGGAATCCACCCATCGCCCTGCCAACTGGGCACAAAAAGTCGAGGTGGCCGGTATCAAGAATTGTTTTCAGGTCACCACAAATCTATATCGCGGCGCGCAGCCGACGGCGGAAGGCATGGCGCAGTTGAAGGCCATGGGCATCAAAGCGGTCATCAACCTGCGCGCGTGGCATTCGGACCAGGACAAGGTGGCCGGCACCGGCTTGAAAAGCGTGCGGTTCGAAACCGAACCCTGGCACGGCGATGAGGAAGAGGTGGTCCGCTTCCTCAAGGTGGTCGCGGACACCAACAACCTGCCGGCCTTTGTGCATTGCGAACGCGGTGCGGACCGCACCGGCATGATGTGCGCGATGTATCGCATTGTCGTCTGTGGCTGGACCAAACCGGATGCCATCGCGGAAATGAAAAATGGCGGTTTTGGGTTTAGCCCCATCTGGCAGGAACTGATCACTTTTGTGGAAAAAGCCGACGTGGACAAAATCAAACGCGCAGCGGGGCTGGCTGAGAAATAACCAGGATGAACCAACTTTCACGCCGTCACGGCGTCGCGGTTTCCATCGGAACAAAGTTAACGCAGACCGGCTTGCCAACCTCAATGGTCTGCCCGGTCCAGGTCAACTTGCCGGTTTGGGGGTTGATCCGGAAGACGGCGATGTTGTCGGAGTTCTGATTGGCGGCAATCAGGTATTGGCCGGTGGGATCAATGGCAAAGCAGCGCGGCGTTTTGCCCCGGCTGGACTGACGTTCGACAAACTTGAGCCGGCCACTCGCTTCATCCACGGCGAACACGGCGATGCTGTCGTCACCGCGGTTCGAAGCGTAGATGAATTTGCCGGAAGGCAAGAGGGCCACCTCGGCGGCTGTGTTTTTCCCGCGAAAATCCCTGGGCAAGGTGGAAACGGTTTGAATTTCGTTCAACGCGCCGTGTTCCGGATTGTAGACGAAAGCCGTCAACGTGCCGCCCATTTCACTGATGACGTAGGCAAACCGTCCATCCGGGCTGAAAGTGATATGACGCGGCCCGGAGCCGGGCTTCAATCCGGCTGATGGAATTTCATCCGGCCTCAGCGTGCCGTTGGTTTCGTTGAGCCGGTAAATCATCACCTTGTCCAGGCCAAGATCACAGACGAACACCCGATGATGGGCGGCGTCCATGGCGACGCAATGGGCGTGTGGCCCGGCCTGCCGTTCACGGTTGACGCTTGAACCGTGGTGTTGAATCACCGAGGACGCGGGATCGAGCGAACCATTGGGCTCGACTGGAAAGGCGGCCACGCTGCCACTGCTGTAATTGGCCACGAACACATATCGGCCGCCAGGATCAGCCACGACGTGGCAGGGATCGGTGCCACCGGAAGGCTGTTGGTCCAGGAAATCCAGTTTACCCGTGGCTGAGTCCAGTTTGAATGCCGACACGGCGCCGCCGGCCCGGCCGTTGAATTGTTCCGTCTCATTCACCGCAAACAGCAACTGGTGGTCGGGCGCAACGGTCACGTACGAGGGATTGACGGTTGGCGCTGCCAGGGTCGGCCCGCTTAATTTTCCCGTGACGGCATCAAAACGGGAAACGTAGATGCCCTTGCTTTTAGCGCCGGTATAAGTGCCGAAATAAACGAGAAATGGTTTGGACGACGCGCTGTCAGCCTTGGCAGAAAAGGAAATCGCCAGGAGCACCGCCAGCGCGGTACAAACCAGTTTCAAAGGTGAATAGAGGCGCATGATTACCATTTCGGCCTCAACCCGTGCTCTCTTGCCGGACCGTCGCCGGATTCAGGACGACAACGTTTCGTGCGGCGGGTCAGGCCTTGGCCGCTTCGGGCTTCTTCCAGGTCCGTTTGGGCGCCTTCAGGACGAGACCTTTCTTGATGGCGCTGGCCGAGACACGGATATACCGCACCTCGCCGTTGGGCAACTGCGCCTTGACGCGCTGCAAGTTCGGCAGGAACCGGCGTTTGGTGATGGCGGTGATGTGGGTGCCGATGCCGCCCTGTTTCTTGGGCTTGCCACTGCGCCAGATGATGCTGCCCTTCATCGGGCGTTTGCCGGTCAATTCACAAATGCGTGCCATAAATTTTATTGAATTAAGGGAGCCGAAGCATAGTCACAAAATGCCGGATGGCAAGCATTATTTCTGGGAGGATGGCGTGTCCCGCCCGGGCGTAACGCCGGAAAATGGACTTGGCTTTCGGTGACAATTGCCGTTGTCTTTGGCCCACATGAACCTGAATCCGTCCTGTCGTCATCCTGTCGCCGCTCTGCTGCTGTCTTTCAATTTTATCATGCTCACCGTCGCCATCCCCGCGGTCGCGGCGGAGGTTGCGGCCACTCCCGCCGGTGCGTCCGGGACAGCCGGAACCGACGCGGTGGCGAACTCGGTCGTAAAGGTGTTCTCTACCGTGCGCTATCCTGATTTTTATCGGCCCTGGGCCAAGGAATCGCCGAGCGATATCACCGGCAGCGGCGTCGTCATCGAAGGCAAACGGATTCTCACGTGCGCCCATGTGGTGCTCTACGCCAGCCAGGTGCAGGTGCAGGCCAATCAGGCCGGCGATAAAATTTCCGCGACGGTCGAGTTCATCGCGCCGGGCATTGACCTCGCCGTGCTCAAACTGGATGACCCGACCTTCTTCGATTCCCACCCGCCGTTGCCGCGGGCGAAAATGCTGCCGGACATCAAGGACGCAGTCATGGTCTATGGTTATCCGGAGGGCGGCACCAGTCTTTCCATTACCAAGGGCATTGTGTCCCGCATCGAGTTCACCGGATACAATTTTCCGGCTTCGGGCCTGCGGATTCAGATTGATGCCGCCATCAATCCCGGCAACAGCGGCGGGCCGGCGGTGGCGGGTGATAAAATGATTGGCCTGGCGTTCAGTCACCTGACCGAGGCCGAAAATATCGGTTACATCATCCCGGCCGAGGAAATCGAATTGTTTCTCCAGGACATTGCCGACGGTCACTACGATGGCAAGCCCGCCATGTTTGACGAACTGCAAACGCTGGAAAACCCCGCCCTGCGTTCCTTTCTCAAGCTCGACCCATCGGTCCATGGCATGATCGTGCACAAGCCGAACAGCACCGACCCCAACTATCCCCTGAAGGAATGGGATGTGATCACCCGGATTGGCGACACGCCCGTGGATGATCAGGGGATGATTAAAATCGGGGACAACCTGCGGGTTCGCTTTCAATATCTGGTTCAGAAGACCGCCGTGGACGGCAAGCTGCCGCTGACCGTGGTGCGCGCCGGGAAGCAGGTTCAAGTTGAACTCCCCGTATCGCCGAAGTGTCCTCTGGTCACTCCCAATTTAGGGGACGCTTACCCCTCTTATTTCATTTACGGGCCATTGGTCTTTTCCACCGCCACGGATCAATTCGTCCGTGCGCTCACCGGTAATAGCCGGGGCGCCCGTTATATGAGCTGGCTTATCGCCCGCAACAGCCCGCTGATCACCCGTTTTGACGATAAGCCGGCATTTCCCGGCGAAGAACTGGTCGTCATTCCGTCGCCCTTCTTTCCGCACAAACTGGCCGAGGGTTATTCCCCCCCATTTTGCGAAGTGGTCAAAGCCGTCAACGGCGTTCCCATCAAAAACCTGAATCATCTGGTGGAAGTTTTGCGGGACGCCAAAGGCGAGTCCATTACCGTCGCCTTTGAAGATCGTGATGGTGAAACGCTGGTGTTTCCGCGCGCCGCCATGCTCGCGGCCACCGATGACATCCTTACGGACAATGGCGTTCGCAGCCAGGGTTCACCGGACACCCTCGCCATCTGGAATGCCAGGTCTTCCAAATAAAGACGTGGTTGGCAGTGCGTTTCGCACGTGCAGGTGACCGCAAAACATGATGTTTGGCGGTGCCACCTGTCGATTCAGACAGGTCAGGTGCGAATGCCAGCCAGGCTGAAGGAAATCGGATGAAAACAGAAGGAACAGGCAGCGCCATAGTGGTTTTCACAAAGAAATTTCTTGAGCATCGATATCTTCCGGTGTTCCTCGCCATCGGGGCGATCCTGGTGATGTTGCCCGCCTTGAAAACCGGCCTGGTGGCGGACGATCTGATGCAGCGTTCAGTCGAACTCCGGCCCGGCCAGTTGCCGGCGCGAATGCATGAGACGGGCAACCCGGCGGATTCCGGTGCTCTCTCGACTGTCCTTTTCGACCTTTTCGGTCTCCACCGGAATCCACAATCCATGGCTTTGATGAAGAACTATGGCACGCTGCCGTGGTGGACGCCGGATGGTCTTAAACTCAGTCTGTGTCGTCCAGTTGCCGCGTTCACCCACTGGCTGGATTACCACCTCTTTCCCGATTCGCCTGCGCTGATGCACGCCCATAATATCGCGTGGCTCGCGGTCGTCGTTTTTCTCCTCACGATTGTTTACCGCAAGCTGATGGGCGCGGGCTGGGCTGCCGGACTGGCGGCGCTGTTGTTCCTGCTGGATGGCTACCTGTATTTCCCGGTGATGTTCGTCGCCAACCGGGGTTTTATCATGGCGCTTTTCTTCGGCCTGCTGTGTCTTTACGAACATCTTCAATGGCGGTCCACAAAGTCCCGTTCCGCAATGGTGTTGTCCGCGCTATTCCTGGCGCTTTCTCTTTTCTCGGAAGAGGGCGGAGCTTCAATATTTGCCTTCATTCTCGCTTATGCTCTGGTCCTCGAGCCGGGTTCCTTTCGCAGCCGGGCGCTGACGGTCTTGCCTTCGATTCTGGTCCTCATCGTGTGGCGAACTCTCTATGTCCTTTTCGGCTACGGTTTGTCCCATGAGGGTCTTTTTTACATTGACCCTCTGAACGACCCGTTTCAGTTTGCGCGGGAACTGCTTCCCCGGATGATGCTTGTGCTCGGCGGCCAGCTTACCGGCGTGCCACCGGAACTTTTGTTCGCGGTTAAACCTTCGTTGCATCCGGCGGTCATTGCGCTTTATGGCGTGTTCGTGGTTGCGGCTTTGGTGATTTTCCTCCCCTGGGTTCGCCGGGACAAGATGGCCGCGTTCTGGCTCGCCGTCATGCTGCTGGCCGCCATCCCCGAGTCATCGCTGGTGCCGTTGTCCAAAAACTTTGGTTTTGTGGCCATCGGAGCTTATGGATTGATCGCCAGTTTCATTGCTGCTTTGCTCACCCGGCGGTTGCCGGAAGGGTTGGCCTGCCGGATCCCGGCATGGATTGCCTGCGTCTTGCTGGTCCTGGCGCATGTTCCGGGAGCCATCACTGAGAGAATCGCAACGGTTAAAGCGACCTCTTTCTTTTTCGCTCAGGTGAGCCAGCCTCCTCGCGATTGGCCAAACGTCGAAAACGAAAATGTAATAGCCATCAACTTCCCCGCCCCGCTCGTGTCGGCTTATGTGCCCGGTTACAAGGCGTATTTCCACCAGCCGCTACCCCGCACCGTGCGGGCGCTGGTGCCGGCTGGCACCGGCTTTACTGTCCAACGGACCGATGACAAAACGCTGGTGATTCGATCCCAGGGGCCGGACATATTCTCCTGTGACGACGTCGGCCCCATCCATATTGCCTATGTCTTCGACACCTGCAACTTGCTCCTGTGCGCACCCGAATGTAAAACGGGCGACCGGTATGACCTCAACGGCCTCACGGTGGAAGTCCTGGAATCGGATGCGGCGGGTTTGCCTTCCTGCGTTGCTTTCCGGTTCGACACCTCGCTGGATTCGCCCGATTTCCGCTGGCTCTGGTTCGACTGGCGGACATTTTCCGCCTCGCCCTTTAAAATTCCGGCGATTGGACAAAGCGTCACGCTGTCTGGTCCACGTAACCGGAATTCACATGCACAAGCCAACGGTTCATGAAAATCCTGAATTGCTGACGCATGATCGCATCTCTGGCCAAATTCATTGACTGGTCAATCATTCAGGTCCTGTCTCTGTTGGAGCCGCCCCCCAACGCACCAGGACCACGGCTGGAGGAAGCGCTCGAATTCCTGAAAGGGCCGAACTTCATTCCCGCAGAAAGCCAGCCGGCGCGGGTGAAATTCATTTCCAGCGAATCCGGACATTTTCGCTTTCCCACGCCGCGTCCGTGTGGCTCCGCGGAGAACAATGTCGTTTATGGCCGGCTCTACCGTTGCCCGGAGCGCTGGCGGCAACAGCCGGTGGTGGTTCTGCTGCACGGTCGGTGTGATGTCTTCAATCATTGGTACCGGTTTCCGTCGATTGCCCGTTGCTGCAACCGGGCGGGATTCAACGCGGCGACGTTGGTCGCGCCATACTATTTTCAGCGCCGCCCGCGCCGGCCGTTGGCGACCGGCCGGCCCGATTACCGGTTGTTGGCGGAAACCACGGCGCAGGCGATTGCCGAAATTCGTGCGCTGGCCGGCTGGCTGCTGGCGGAAGGTTGTCCCGCCGTGGCGTTATGGGGTATTTCCTATGGCGGATGGTTGGCCGGAATGACGGTGTGCCGCGAACCGCGTCTGGCCGCTGCCGTTTTGACCATACCCGGCGTGCGCCTGGACCCCGGCTTCGGAGAACTGGTCTTGTGGCGGCGCATCCGGGAGAGATTGCAGGAGCGGCGCGCGGCCCTGGAGGTGTTGAATCAGACCGCTTTCAATCTGACCACAACCCGGCCGGCCATTCCCGGCGGGAAAATATTATTAATTGATGCCATTCATGATTTGATGGTGCCGCAGGGGGCCACCCAGGAACTCTGGCAGGCGTGGGGGCAACCGGATTTCTGGCGGCTGCCGCACGGTCACATCAGCATCGTCTGTATGACCGGGCCAGGTTTCACCCACCGCGTCCTTCACTGGCTGGCGCCGCGGTTGAACCGGCCGGCCGGGCAAACGAGTCAAACCTGAAAGGGAATCCGCTTCCGGGCTGCCTTCCGGTTCAATTTCGGCGTGCGACCAATCCCAATCGCCCGTATCTTCATGCCGCTTTTATGGCGATGCTAAAACCCTTTGCCGCGGTGCGGCCCCGGCCGGAACTCGCCCCGCGAATCTGCGAACTGCCCTACGACGTGATGTCGTCGGACGAGGCGCGCACCCTCGCCGCCGGCAACCCTCTCAGTTTTTTGCATGTCAGCAAACCGGAGATTGATCTGCCGCCGGAAACGGATGTGCATGCGCCGGAAGTCTATGCCCAGGGCCGGGAAAATTTTCAAAAACTCATCCGGGACGGCGCGCTCAAACCTGACACGCAGCCGTGCTTTTACCTGTACCGGCAGGTCATGGGTACGCACATGCAAACCGGCCTGGTCGCAACTGCCAGTTGTGAGGAATACCAACGCGGCATCATCCGGAAACACGAGCAGACGCGCGTGGACAAGGAGAAGGACCGAGTGCAGCACATCGAGGCTCTGAACGCACAAACCAGCCCGGTATTCCTGACTTATCCTGCCGCTCGTGCCTTGGACGCATTCATTGCGGAAAAGACCGCCGGCAAGCCGGAGATTGATTTTACGGCCGGGGATGGCGTGCGGCAGGTGTCCTGGACCATTCGGGAACCGCACGATGTCAAGTTCATCGAAACACAGTTTGTGCGGATTCCCCACCTGTACATCGCCGACGGGCATCATCGCAGCGCAGCCGCCGCGCGCGTCTATCAGTCGCGCCAGGGCGCGGGTGAAAGCGGCCGGTTCCTCGCCGTGATTTTTCCGCACAATCAGGTGCAGGTTTTGCCGTACAACCGGGTGCTGAAGGATTTGAACAACTGGACGCTGGAGCAGATGCTGGAAATTCTCGGCACGATTTTTGCCATCGATGGTCATGGTACGGCGGCGCCCGCCCGCGAACACGAACTCGGCCTTTATCTGGCCGGCCGATGGTATACCCTCGCGTTCCGCCGTCAGTCACTGGAGACGGGCGACGCACCGGAGTTGCTCGACGTGACCCTCCTCCAAAAGCACGTGCTCGGTCCGATCTTCGGCATTGACGATCCGCGCACGAACCAGCGCGTCCAGTTTGTCGGCGGCATTCGCGGCACGGCCGAACTGCAAAAACTGGTGGACAGCGGCGAATTTGCCTGCGCGTTTTCTATGTATCCGCTGGGCGTCGAGACGTTGATGGCCATCAGCGACGCAGGCGGCGTCATGCCGCCGAAGAGCACCTGGTTCGAGCCGAAGCTTCGCGACGGGATGTTCTGCCATTTGATTTAATCGTCTTCGTCCTCCTCCTCGTTCTCGTAATCGAAGCCGGAAACCAAGGACGAGGACGAGAAGGAGAACGGGGAGGAAAATCCGATCAACAATTCTTTCGTGTCATTTCGTGGGTTCCGTGGTTAATAATTCCCCGTGCCGACCAACCGACTTCAACGCAGCTTGCGCGCCACGTTCCTCGGCCTTGCCACAAATGCCACGCTGATGGTCGTGAAATTTCTCGCCGGTTTCTTCGGCCATTCGCAGGCGCTCATCGCCGACGCCGTCGAATCGCTCGCGGACATTTTCAGTTCCATCATCGTCTGGCGCGGCCTCGTGGTGGCCGCGACGCCGCCGGACGAAGACCATCCCTATGGCCACGGCAAGGCCGAGCCGCTCGCCGCCGCGATCGTTTCGGCGATGCTGCTGCTCGCGGCCGGATTGATTGCGTATCATTCGCTGCAAGGAATCATCAAGCCGCGCGTCGCGCCGTCGCCCTGGACGCTGATTATTCTCGCCGTCGTTATTGCGATTAAAGAAACGCTGTTTCGCTTCGTGCTGCGCGAGTCGGCAACGGTGTCCAGTTCCGCGATGGAAACCGACGCGTGGCATCATCGCAGCGACGCCATCACCTCGGCGGCGGCGTTCATCGGCATCACCATTTCGCTGGTCGGCGGCCCGGAATACCGGCACGCCGACAACTGGGCGGCGCTTCTGGCGGCGTGCGTCATCGGCTTCAACGGCTGGCGGCTGCTGCGGCCGGCGTTCAACGAATTGATGGACCGCGCGCCTGACCGCAAACTGATCGAGCAGGTCCGCGCCGTTGCCACGACCATACCCGGCGTGGCGGGCGTGGAAAAAACCCACGTCCGCAAGATGGGTTACCAGTTTTTCGTGGACATGCACGTCGAGGTGGATCCGCAGATGACCGTCGAAACTTCGCACCGAATCGGCCACGAAGTGAAGGACAAGGTGCGCGCCGAAATTCCCTCCATCCGTGACGTGCTCATCCACATCGAGCCGCTGGGAATGGCGGCGAAACAAGGGGCAAAAAAACATTCAACCTTCAACCTCCAGCATCCAAAGTCCGATTGAACTGCGGAGGGACCTGATCCACGCCGCTTGAAGACAAATTGCCGGAAGCCCGAGGCAGGGATGCCGGGTCCGCGTATGTTCAAATAGGGCGCAAATCTCCGGCCTGCGCCAGCGGTCGCGAATCAAAATGACACGGACAAGGCCGTCCGCGCTCCCGTCGGCTGACCTTTAGTGTGTGGAAATGTTATGTCCGCGCGGTGAAACATTAATTTAACAAATTAACGCTGGACAAAGCCTGTTAATCAGCTCCTTATGGAGGCGGATACCATGAATTTCAAACCCAAATCCCTGGTTTTCTGGTCACCTTCCGGGCTGGGCCGGCCAATAGTCCGAGAGTTTGAAAAAATGAATCCAAAACCAACATTCCAGGCATCTCATTTTCGAAGTTCAATGAATCCTGAAACAAATCAAACTATAAAAACCCTGCAACCATTAACCATTTTTTCCTCTGTACAGGGTGGTTCAATGAATCGAGTGAAGAAACCGTAAAAATCCTATGAAAAAACTTGTTGTCATGCTCCCCCTCTGCGCCTTGGCCGGCGGCCTGTTGTTGACTGGTTGTTCAAAATCCAAAAATGCGGCGACCACGGCCGGAAATAACAGAAACGGCACCGGGACCACCGCCACCTCCGGCGCGTCCGATAAGCCGGTAGACATGAAAATCAAATGGACCGTCGGCCGGAAATATCCGATGCGCATCGAATTGACCCAATCCACCACAACCGAAGTGCCTGACCAGCCCCAGCCGGTGGTACAGGAGATGAATCTTAGCCAGGGTTTCGATATCTCGGCGCTCAAGGAGCTGGAGAACGGCGGCCGGCAACTGGAACTGAAATTTGAGACTGAAACGATGAATGTCTCCCAGGGTGGCACCACGAAGGTGAGTTTCGATTCCCTGCAGAGTCCGGCCCAGGACGCCAACAATCCGGTCGCGCCGGTGCTGCGGGCGATGATTGGCGCGCGCATTCAATATTTTACCGATGCGAACGGCAAAGTGGAAAGAATGGAAGGTGTGAACGAGTTGGCGCAGCGGGTCGCCGCCACCGGCAATCCCCAGGCGCAGGCGTCATTCCAGCAAATGTTCAGCGAGGACACGCTCAAGCGGTATGGTTCCTTCGCCGATTCCCTGCCGGGCCACACGGTCAATATTGGCGACACCTGGCCGTTCCAGGAAGACGTTTCCACCTCCATCGGGGTTTTGACGGTGGACGTGAAATACACCTTCAAGAATTGGGAACAGCATGGCGACCGCCAATGCGCGCACGTGGATGCGGCGGGCGATATATCGACCAAAACCATTTCCACGGCCAACGGCATGGTGGTTGAAATTAAAAAAGGCACAATCACCGGCGAATTCTGGTTTGACCCGGTCCTCGGCATGATTGTGGAGGCGAACAACAACCAGGATCTGGCGCTGAAAATCACAACCCGGCAACAGACCATGTCAACGCAATTCAACCAGAAGGTCCGGATGGCGCTGGTGGATATGCCCTGAATTTTCGAACCCCGCAACCTTCTGCCAAAAATCATGAAAAGTATTGGCAGCGACAGTATCCGGGCAGAACTGGATTTCCGGCGGGCCTTTACCTTGATTGAATTGCTGGTGGTCATCGGCATCATCGCGATCCTGGCGGCGCTGTTGTTGCCGGCCTTGTCGCTGGGCAGGGAGAACGCCAAACGCGCCTTCTGCCTGAACAATCAAAAGCAACTGGGTCTGGCCTGGCAGATGTACGCCGACGGAAACCATGGCAGGCTGGCGCTGAACGATTGGAATTTTCGCTCGGCGAACGTCCCCGAAAGTCCGACCAACTCGTGGGTTTTGGGGAACGCCGGTTTGGATACTGACCCCGCCACCATCACCGGCGGTTCGATTTATCCGTATGTCAAAGATGTGCGCGTCTACCGTTGCCCGGCGGATCGCAGCCTGGTTCTGGGCACGAGCATCCTGATTTTGCGCACTTATTCCCTGAGTTGTTTCATGGGTGGGCCGGCCAAGGACACGACCGATTACGGCATCAAACCGTTGAACCAAACCAGCCAGATCCGGAATCCGTCCCGGTTGCTCACATTTTTGGAGGAAGACGATGCGACGATTGACGACGGGCATTTCCTGTACTCACCGCTGATCAACAACTGGTACAACATTCCGTCGTGGCTGCATCAGAATGGCGTGACGCTGGCGTTCGCCGACGGCCACCAGGAATACTGGCGATGGCGGAGTGCGCGTCCCACGACCACTTACTTTAGTTCCGGCAGCGCCCTCACCGATCCGTCGGCCCTGACGGACGTCGCCCGGATGCAAAAGACGGCGCCGATTGCCTCAAATTGATTGCAGTCGGATGTTATTTCCATTTTGCGTTTTGATTTGTTGTAGTGTCGAGCCTCAAGCTTGAATGAATCGGCGCAAAGCGCCGACACTACAATCCGACGTGACATCGTCACTTCCCCTTTGCGTCCTGGTGGGGCGAGGCTACTGACGAGCCGCTGCTTGGCTTTGGCTGAATCCGGCTCGCGGGTACGCTCGCCCCACCACCCAAACACCGGTCATTTCCCCTTTGCGTTTGTGGCGGCCAGGAAGGATAATATCCGCTCATGAAAATCGTTCTGGCATATTCGGGCGGCCTCGATACCTCGGTCCTTTTGTCGTGGCTCAAGGAAAACTATGACGCCGAAATGATCGCCTTTTGCGCGAACATCGGGCAGGCGGAGGAATTGCGCGGCCTCGAGGCGAAGGCGAAGAAAACCGGCGCATCCAAAATTTACATCGCGGATTTGCAGGAGGAATTTGCGCGCGACTTCATCTACCCGATGATTCAGGCCGGGGCGATTTACGAAGGCCAGTATTACCTCGGCACCAGCATCGCCCGGCCGCTCATCGCCAAGGGCATGATTGCCGTGGCCAAAAAGGAAAAGGCCGACGCCATCGCCCACGGCGCCACCGGCAAGGGCAACGACCAGGTGCGGTTCGAACTCACCGCCGCCACCCTCGCGCCGGACCTCCAAGTGATTGCGCCGTGGCGGGACGCGCGGTATCGCAACGAGTTTCCGGGCCGGCAGGAGATGATTGATTACTGCGCCCGGCACCGGATTCCTGTCCAGGCCAGCGCGAAGAAACCGTTCTCGAGCGACCGGAACCTGCTGCACATCTCTTACGAGGCGGGCATTCTCGAAGACCCGTGGCTGGACGCCAGCGACAAAAAATATCGCGGTTCATTCACCACGCTCTCCGTGTTTCCCGAAGACGCGCCGAACAAACCGGAATTCGCCACGTTGGATTTCAGGAAGGGCAATTGTGTCGCGGTGAATGGGAAAAAATTGAATCCGCTCGGCGTGATGCAGGTGTTGAACAAAATCGGCGGCAAACACGGGGTCGGGCGGGTGGACATGGTGGAGAACCGGTACGTGGGCATGAAATCGCGGGGCGTGTACGAAACGCCCGGCGGCGCCATCCTGCATTTTGCGCACCGGCAGATGGAAAGCCTCACCATGGACCGGGAGGTCATGCACCTGCGGGACTCGCTGATTCCGCGGTACGCGGAGCTGGTGTACTACGGCTACTGGTTTTCGCCCGAGCGGCTGGCGTTGCAGGCGTTCGTGACCGAGACCCAGCAGAACGTGACCGGCACCGTGCGGGTGAAATTGTACAAGGGCAACCTCATGGTCGCCGGCCGCAAGAGCCCGGTGAGCCTCTACAACCCGCACATTGCCACGATGGAAGCCGACCCGACAAAAGCCTACAACCAGGACGACGCCACCGGCTTCATCCGGCTCAATGCCCTGCGCTTAAAAGTTGCGGCGAAGGTGCAAAAGAAAAAATAGATTGGCGCGCGAAACGCGTCCCGCTTTGCGGGATCGCCGCGAAGACCTCATCCATCGCATCGGTATCGTGCTTGGCGGAAAGATTTAGCGCGCCATCACCACCGGCTCCGATATCCGTTGGCGGAGCCGAGCTGCCGGTGGCAGTACCACCTCCCATTCCGGCGGTGGAGCGCCGTGCTCTACCGAATCAATTTAACGTGCCGCCTTTGAGCAGATTATCCAGCGGGCCTTTGACGGCTTCGGCCCAGATTTCGTAACCCTTGGTGGTCGGATGCAATCCGTCGCTCATGATGTCCCGGGAAATTGTCCCGTCGGGATTGAGAAATTTCGACCCGATATCGAGATAGAACACGTGCTGGCCGTCGTTCAATTTCGAAATGATCTCGTTGATGGCGATGATTTTGGCACGGACGGAAGTGGCAGGCCCGCTGCGGGGAAAGATGCCGAGCAAAAGAATTTTCGCGTCCGGAAAATCCTTGCGCATTTCTTGGACGACCGCGTCAACGCCTTCGGCGATTTGCGGCGCGCTGTTGTTTCGCGTGTTATTGGTGCCGATCATGAGCATGATGACCTTGGGTTGATAGCCTTGCCCTTCGCCGTTTTGCAACCGCCAGAGAACGCCTTGCGTGGTGTCGCCGGCGATGCCGAAGTTGGCGACTTTCATGGAGCCAAAGTATTTGTCAAAAACCGGTTTGCCGGTGTAAGCGCCGTTCACTGCGCGCGGAAAGCCATTCGTGCCGCCCGGATTGCGCCACCAATCGGTAATGGAATCGCCCATGAACAAAACGTCAATGTCGCCCTTCTGTGCAATTTCGACGAAGTCATTGTGCCGGCGCATGAACCCGGGATTGAGCTTCGGAATGACCGCGGAGTTGGCGGGTTGAGCTACCGTGGTAGCGACGGCGGCGTTGGTGGAATCGGCGGCAAAGGTTGGCGCGCAGGAAACGGAGCCGGCGAGGGCCAGTACGCCGGACAGAACATACAGACGGAAACGCAGGAATGATTTCATGCAAACAAGTTTGGGCGGCGTAAAGCCGAACGCAAGCGCGTTTTGCTGAACCAAATTCCGATTGAAATCACCCGGCCTTTCCACGCTTAAGGAATCGCTTTGTCACCATTCGCAATAGACCTTGCCAGAAACGACGGACCGGCGATAAATCCCGCGTATCCCTATGCCATGCGGCATTTCTTTTCCGGTCGGGTGTCACTTGACAGACCGCACCCAGTGGGTCGAGGTTAAGTTATGAAAAAGGAGTGGGTATTGTTTATGACGGTGCTGTTCGCCGCGGGTCAGGCGGTGGCCCAGCAACAGGTTAACACCAATTCCGCGTCGCAGACCAATAATCCGTCCGCCTCCACGACCTTCAAAGCCCCGAAACCGGCGTTCCATTGGTTCGGGCCGGGTGAACCGGTGCAAACCGGGAACCATCCGCGGTACGTTG
This sequence comes from Candidatus Limnocylindrales bacterium, assembly GCA_035604955.1. GTDB lineage: Bacteria > Verrucomicrobiota > Verrucomicrobiia > Limisphaerales > UBA11358 > UBA11358. The sequence goes on from DATNHM010000044.1 coordinate 141,627, forward strand.
AGAGCCTGGATACGCGAGCGTGGACGACGGTGGCGGAAGAAAATTCGGGTAAATCAGCTTTCCCGGATGGGGAAACGCATGAAGCCGGATTGTGCTTGTTGTGGTGGGGCGCCGAGCCGCGGTCGCGCTGAGCGGCGTTACCAGATTGACGAGCGGAGAATTCTGTAACGCAGGCGTCCTCGCCTGCAGGTTTACCGGGCGTCCCGCCCGGGTGGTGTTCCTGCTGGAGCGAGACGCTCCAGCAACCCGCCGTCGGGACGACCGCGCTACGTTTTTTGGGGACTACAGCGTCAATGCCCTGGCTGCTTCCGTCGCGAGGTTGAGCACCACGCTCGGAAACAGGCCGATCCAGAACATCCCGGCGATGCAGACGCAGGCGGCGAATTTGACCGACCCGGACAGGGGAATCGGCGACAAATCCGGTGCGTTCTTGCTCCAGTAAATCGCGCGGATGACGCCGAAATAATAGTAGAGCGAAATTACCACGCCGACGAGCGCCGTGAACGCGAGGCAATAGTAACCATGATTGTGATTTATCGCGCCTTGCTGGATGACGGCTTTCAGCAGCAAAAATTTTCCGAAGAACCCGGCCATTGGCGGGATGCCCGCCAACGACACCATGGCCAGAGTCATCGTTGTGGCCAGCAACGGCGAACGTTGATGCAAACCCGCGAGCCCTGAAATATCCTCGCTATCCAAATGCCGCATCACAACGCAAATGACCAGAAACGCCGCCACCACGGTGAACAGATAACCGGCCAGGTAATACAGCAGCGCCGCCTGCCCGGTAAGGCTCAACGCCGCCACGCCCAGCAGCAAATAGCCCGCATGGGAGATGCTCGAATAGCCGAGCAGCCGTTTCAAATTGCGCTGCGGCAGCGCGCACAGGTTGCCGTAAAGAATCGTGATGCCGGAAATGACGATGAGCAAGTCCGCCCAGTGTTTCGCCACGTCCGGCAGGGCGGTGAACAGTACGCGCAGCAGCAGAACAAATCCGGCGGCCTTGGAACCGACGGCCAGAAAGGCCGTGGTCGGCGTGGGCGCGCCCTGGTAAACGTCCGGCACCCAGATCTGGAACGGGAACGCCGCGATCTTGAAACCCAGCCCGACCAGCACGAACAACACGCCCAGCAGGAATATTTTGTTGGTCTCAAATTGCGCGGCGACGGACGCGAGTTCGGTGAAATTCAGTGTGCCCGTGGTGCCCCACACCAGCGCGATGCCGAACACGAGAAACGCCGACGACAACGCGCCGAGGATCAGATATTTCACGCCGGCTTCGAGCGAAACCAGCCGCCCGCGCTGGAAACTTGTCAGCACGTAAAACGTGATGGTAATCAGTTCGATGGAGACAAAAAGCATAGCGAAGTCGTTGGCCGACGCCGCGAACAACATGCCCGACAGCGCGAAGGCAATGAGCGAGTAGTATTCGCTGATGCCTCCCGCAATGCGGTCGGAGAATTCCACCGACATGAACAGCACCAGCATGGCGGCAATCAGGAAAAACCGCTTGAAAAAGATTGCCAGCGTGTCTTCCACGAACGCGCCCTTGAAAGCCGTGCCGGTGGTGGTGTCGCCCAGGTTCGTGATGAGCAGCGTTCCGAGTGTGGCAATGGCCAGATAAGCCAGGAACCGCCGGCGTTCGGGCGCAATGAAGACATCCGCCAGCATCAACACGATGCCAAGCACAATCACCCAGAGTTCCAGACTCATCAAGGAAGCGTTCATCAATTTAAAATCGTATTTTCTGCCAGGGCGACGCTGGAATTGTCGTGTAGCACCCGCGTCCCGCGGGTGGTTTCGGGCGTCGCGCCCAAAACCGCTTGCGGATGAAGCCCGCGATTGCCTGTGTGATCCACCCCAACCAGTTGCGTGCTGTCGCAATTCGGCGGGACGCCGAATTGAACCCGCCAGAGGCGGGTGCTACCCATGGCCACCGTTTCACCTCGCGCCATGGTTACAATTTTCTGCGCGTCGGGCGTGATTTTCTCCGTCAGCAGCCGGGGGAAACAACCGAACACGAACAGGCTCGCCAGCAACAGCGCATAAGGCAGCTTGCGCCAGAGGCTCGTGGCGTCGGCGAGCCCGGCCCATTTGTCCGGCAACGGCCCGTGCAAAACGTTGCGGACAGCGCGCGTCATATAGACCGCGCCGATGATGAGCCCGCCCCACAGCGCAAGGCCGGTCACGAGCGGGAACACCGTCCATGCGCCGAAGAACACCGTGACTTCACCGACGAAATTGGCAAAGCCGGGCAGACCACAACCGGCCATCGCCGCCATGAGCAGCGCCGTGCCGATGAACCGCAATTGCCGGCACAGTCCCCCGAGTTCGCTGATTTGAAGCGTCCCGGTTTTTTGATAAATGTAGCCGCTGAGTGCGAACGTCAGCGCCGCGAGGAAACCATGTGCCACCATGATGAATTCCGCACCGGTCACGCCGATGAGGTTCAGGCTGGCGATGCCGAGAAAAATGAATCCCATGTGCGCCACGCTGGAATTGCCGATGAGCAGGTTGAGGTCTTTCTGCCGCATCGCCACCCAGCCGATGTACAGGATGTTGCCGAGGCAAAGCCAGGCCAGGATTTGCATCCAGCTTTGCGCGGCCTGCGGCACCATGGGCAACGCGATGCGGATCAAACCATACAGACCGAACTTTTTCAGCACACCGGCATGCAGCATCGAGGTAGGCGACGGCGCGGAACCATAACCCAGCGGCGCCCAGGAATGAAACGGCCAGAGCGAGACCAGAATGCCAAAACCGAACAGCAACAGCGGGAAAATGAAATTTTGCGCGTGCGCCGACAGCGAATGCGCTGCGATATATTGTGTGAGTCTGGGAATGTCGAACGTATTCGCGCCGGAATACACGTAAAGCGCGATCAGCCCGATCAAGGCGATGAGCGCGCCCAGGCTCAGGTAAAGCGTGATTTGGAACGTGGCGTAATTCTTCCGTTCACCGCGGCCCCAGACGCCGATCATGATGAACGTCGGCACCAGCGCCAGTTCGTGCAGGAAATAAAAAAAGAACAAATCCAGCGACGCGAACGCGCCGAGGATGCCGCCGGTCATCACCAGCAACAGGATGTAAAATTCCTTCTCGCGTTCCTTGATTTCCCATGAGCAGCACGCCGCTGCAAAGGCGACGATGGCACCCATCAAAATCAGTCCGACGTTCAAACCATCCACGCCGACGTGATAACTGATGCCGAGCGATTCGACCCAGGGAATTTGCTGCACGAAACGGTAGCCGTCCGCATCCATCGGCGTGTGGCCGTAGGCGCAGAACATTTTAATGGCCAGCGCCGCCGAAATCAGCGTGGCGAGGACGGCGATGCCGCGGATGATGACGCGATAATTGCGCGGCACAAACACCAGCGCCAGCGCCGCCACGAGCGGCCAGCCCAAAATGTAGGTTAAAATAGACATTAGCTGTAAAATCCGAATGCCGAATGCCAAAATTCAAAGTAAGTTCGAACGTCCGCCCTCACCCTGACCCTCTCCCCCGGGGAGAGGGAACGGGTAAGATCGCCTTTCGAAACTTTCAACCAGTCCCGTTTCACCGACCGACTGACGATAATTCTCCCTCTCCTGGGGGAGAGGGCCGGGGTGAGGGCGGTCCAGCCACCACGCACTTCGATTCGTTTGTTGTTTTTGCGAATTGTCGTCATTTTCCAAGCACGAAATACATCACCACCGCCACGCCCAGCACGAACAGGAAGGCGTAGGTCTGGAGGTTGCCGGTCTGGACCAGCCGCAGCGCGCGCCCGGTCAAATCCGTGCCGCCGCGCACCAGGCCGATGCACAGCCCCTCCACCAGCCAGCGGTCAATCCAATCCATCACCGCGGCGATAAAATCGTGCGCGCGAATGACGGTGGCTTCGTAAAGTTCGTCAAAATAGAACCGGTTCTTCATGGCCGTCGCTAGGCTGCCGAGTTTCGCCGGCAATGGATCGCTGACGACGTCGCGGTACAACGCGCGGGCGGCAAAAATACCCACGGCAATAAAAGCCAGCCCGATCAACACACCAACCGGCGAATGAACGAATGGCTCCACCAGGCTTTGTCCGAAGGATTCGCGGGTTTCGCCGGGCGAAAATTGTGAGGCGTAGGTCTGGCTGGCGCCAATGACGCCGCCAATCACCGCAAACACGGCCAGCACCCGCAGCGGCCAGGCCATGACGGCAGGTGATTCGTGGACGTGCTCGGCGGCTTCGGTCTTTGGCTTGCCGAGAAACGCGACGTAGAACAGGCGGAACATATAGAACGCCGTCAAACCCGCCGTGAACGCGCCGAGGACGAAGAGCGGGTAATTTTTCTGGTCCAGTGCTTGTCCCAGAATGCTGTCCTTGGAATAAAAACCGCTGAACGGCGGTACTCCGCTCAACGCCAATGTGCCGATCAAAAAGGTCCAGAACGTGACGGGCATTTTCTTTTTCAGGCTGCCCATTTTCCAGATGTCCTGCTCATCGTGCATGGCGTGAATGACCGAGCCGGCGCCGAGGAACAGCAACGCCTTGAAAAAGGCGTGCGTGGTGAGATGGAACATCGCCGGCGTGGGGCCGGCCAGGCCGACGGACATGACCATGTAACCGAGTTGCGACAACGTCGAGTAGGCGAGGATACGTTTGATGTCATTTTGCTGGACGGCAATCAGCGCGGCGAGCAACGCCGTGAAACCGCCAATCCACGCAATGACATGCAACGCGTCGGCATTGAGCAAAAATAGAATCCGGCAAAGCATGTAAACGCCGGCGGCCACCATCGTTGCGGCGTGGATCAGCGCGCTGACCGGCGTCGGGCCTTCCATAGCGTCGGGCAGCCACACGTGCAACGGGAATTGCGCGGATTTGCCGACCGCGCCGCAGAAAAGCAGCAGTGCGGCAATGGACGCCATTTCGCCGAGCGCGGCGGGATTCACGGCGAGTTCATGTTGCAGCACCGTAAAATTGAGCGAACCCAGCAGTCCCCAAACCATCAAAATGCCGAGCAGGAAGCCAAAGTCGCCGAGGCGGTTGACGATGAACGCCTTTTTCGCCGCGTCACCGGCGCTGGGCTTTTCAAACCAGAAACCAATGAGGAGATAACTGGAGACTCCGACCAGTTCCCAGAAAATGAACAGCTCGATGAAATTGTTCGCCAGCACGATGCCGAGCATCGAGAAGGTGAACAGACTCATGAACGCAAAATAGCGCGAGAAGCCGCGATCCTCGTGCATGTAGCCGAAGGAATAAATGTGAATCGCACCGCCGACACCGGTGACCACCAGAAGCATCATCATGCTCAAAGCGTCGAGTTTCAGTCCGAAGTCAATGTTCAGGCTTCCGATGGACACCAAGCTGAAGGGAATTTCCTGGCCGCCGAGGGAAAGCCAACTGACGGCGGGCTCGCCGCTAACCCAGCCGTTCGCGTGGATGAAGACCAAGGTGAGAATGAACCCGGCGACAATCGCGCCGATGGACAGCAGCGCGCTCACGGTGCGGTAGCGCAACGTGAACAGCGTGATGCAACCTGCCGCGGCCAGCGGCAGGAACAAAATCAGCCAGGGCAGAATTTCGTATTTCATCAATCGAGCCGGGAACGTTCAACCTTCAACATAGAACTCCCAACATTCAATGCTGCCGCGCGCCGAAAGTTCAGCGTTGAGCGTTGAATGTTGAATGTTAAATGTTTCTTCATTTCTTCAGAGCTTCATTGTGGTCAGGTCTTCGACGTGGGCGGACTGGCGTTTGCGGTAGAGCGCGACAATGAGCGCCAGGCCGACCGCTACTTCCGCCGCCGCCACGGTGATGATGAAAAACACCAGCACCTGGCCGTCGAGCTTGTCGTTGAAGCGCGAGAACGCGACGAGCGCGAGGTTCGCCGCGTTGAGCATCAGCTCCAGCGACATGTAAATCACCAGCAGATTGCGCCGCATGATGACGCCGAGCAATCCCAGCGCAAACAGCAGAAAACTGACGGCCAGATAATTTTCCAATCCCACGTGCATGTTATTTCAAATCCTTTTTGCTCAGCAAAATCACGCCGACCATCGCCACCAGCAACAGCACGGAAACGACTTCAAACGGCAAAACGTATTGGGTGAACAGCAGTTTGCCGAGTTCAGCAGTCCCGCCCTCGTGCGTAAACTCAGAAGCAACTGGAAGCTTTGTCGTGTACAAACTTTTCAAACAAATGGCCAGAATTGCGCCGACGGATATCAGCCCGGTGACAATGCCGAACAAATTGATTTTCCGGCGTTGTTCTTCCTTCAAGTCGAGCAGCATGATGACGAAGAGGAACAGGACGATGACCGCGCCGGCATAGACGATGATCTGCACCGCGGCGAGGAAGAACGCGTGCAACAGCACGAACAGGCCGGCCATCGAAATGATGGTCAGCACCAGGAACATCGCGCTCGTGACCGGACTGCGGCTGAACGGATTGGCGACCACCAGCACACCGCACAACAGCGTGAGCGCCGCGAAGACGTAAAACAAAACGTCCGGCACCATGCTTCCGCCCAGCAAGTTGTTGATGGCTTCCATTGCCGATTAGACTTTCACCGGAAAATTCTCCTGTTCCTGCGCCTCATCCAGTTTGTGTTTCCATTTCTGGATGCCGCCGTGAACGCCCCCGAGGGCCAGCAGTTTTTCCTTGCCGTAAATCATTTCCTCGCGGCTCTGGCCGGTCAGCGAATAATCCTTCAGCAGGAAAATCGCCTCTTCCGGGCAGACTTCCTGGCACAAACCGCAGTAGATGCAGCGCAGGAAATTGATCTCGAATTCCTGCGGCATTTTTTCCGCGTTCGGGCGGTCGGCGAGCTCGCCCGCCGGGCCGGGCGGAATGATTTTGATGGCCTTGGGCGGGCAGACGAATTCGCAAAGCTGGCAGGAGACGCACTTGGTTTTGCCTTCCTGGTCGCGTACGAGGTACGGCGCGCCGCGATAATCCGGCGGCACCGCCCATTTTTGCTCCGGATATTCCATCGTGACGGTTTTACCGCCGAACAACGAACGGAAGGCGTGGCGGAACGTGACCTTGAACCCGCCGGCAATCGCCGGCAAATAAAGGCGCTCCGCCAGCGTCAATGGTTTGCGATTAACTATCATTTCAAATTCAAAATGCTTCGTAGCCGCCATGTTAATCGGCGGACTGATTATATTCGCTCCGCGTTTTAACAAACGCGCTACGGATCAACTGACGCACCACAACACCATGGCCGTGATTAAAATGTTCACCAGCGCCAGCGGCACGAACCGCCGCCAGCCCAAATCCATCAGCTGGTCGTAGCGGAAGCGCGGAAACATCCAGCGCACCCAGATGAACAGCACCACGAATAAAAGCATTTTCACCAGGAAAACGAGGATCTGTGCAATCCCCATCCCCAGGCTTGCCGCCGGATGGTCCAGCCCCCAGAACGGCAGCGTCCAGCCGCCAAAAAACAACGTCACCATCATCGCCGCCGAGGCGATCATATTGGAATATTCCGCGAGAAAAAAAAGCGCGAATTTCATGGCGCTGTATTCCGTGTGGTAGCCGCCGACCAGCTCGGTTTCCGCCTCCGGCAAATCGAACGGCAACCGGTTGGTTTCCGCAAACGACGCGACCAGAAAGATAATGAACGAAACCGGCGAGTACAGCGCCAGCCAACCGTGTTGCGACTGCCAGCCGATGATCTGGCTCAGGTTCAAATTGCCCACGATGAGCAACACTGGAATCACCGACATGCCCATCGAAATTTCGTAGGAAATCATCTGCGCGCTCGACCGGATGCCGCCGAGGAATGGATATTTCGAATTCGCCGCGTAACCCGCCAGCACGATGCCGTAGACACCGAGGGAAACGATGCCGAACGTGTACAGGATGCCCACATTCAAATCCGAGATGACCATCTGCTGCCGGCCGATTTGCGAGCCGAACGGAATCACCGCGATGACCAGCATCGAAGGAATTACCGCGATGGCCGGCGCCAGCCAGAAATACACCTTCCGCACACCCGCCGGCGTGAAATCCTCCTTGAGCATGAATTTCAAGCCGTCGGCCAATGGTTGAAAGAGGCCCAGCCGGATCAAGACCGGGCCGAGGCCGGGGATGGCTTTGACAAACGGCGGCGCGGCGCGGTTGGGCCCGACCCGGTCCTGGATCCACGCCGAAATTTTGCGCTCAGCCAGAACCGCATACGCCACCATGCCCTGTACCACGCCAACCACAATGGCGATTTTGACCACGCTGAAAATGATGAAACTCCAGTTCATATCAGATGGGCACCGTCACGCCGGTATCGCCGAGTCCCGCCCACGTCAAGCCCTTGAACGCGGGCACGTCCTTGGCCATTTCGTTGAACAGACCTTCGATGGTCAGGAAACCGTCCTGGCCGGTGACGTTGTAAACCAGATCGTGCAAAAATTCCCATTCCGGCCGGGCGTCGCCCGGAGCCTCGACCGCCTTCATGAATTTCTGGACACGGCCCTTGACGTTCGTGAACGTGCCGCGCTTCTCGACGTGCGCGCAGCCGGGCAGAAGGTAATGGGCGCGCTTCGTGGTTTCGTTCGGCAGAATGTCGCTGACGATGAGAGTTTCCAATTTGTCGAGCAACTCGGCCTCAATGCTGTTCTTCGTCACGTCCTCACCGAACACAATCAGAGTTTTGACCTTGCCGACTTTGATGCTGTCGGCAATCACCATCAGTTTGATGCCGGCACTCGCCTGGCAAATGCCGGTCAGCCGCGCCCCGGTCTTGTTCGGCGTCCGGTCCGTGTTCAACAATAGCTTGTCCCCTTCACCGAAATGACCGATGGAATCCGTGAGCGCGCCAAATTTGTTCGCCAGCTTCTTGAGCAGCCAGAGTTCCTCGTTGGTCTGCCGGGCAGAAGCAATAATGGCCACCGAACCGTGGGGCGCCTTTTTCAGTTTTTCACCGATCTCGTTCAGCACCACTGTCCAGGTGGTCTTTTCACTTCTACCTTCTGAATTCTGCCTTCTGACTTCCGTCAGTCGGTCTTCGCGGCCAATCCACTTGTAATTCAAACGGCCATGATCGCACATCCAGCAGGCGTTGACGGCGTTGTTTTCGCGCGGGGTATAGCGGTAAACTTTTTCTTCGCGCGAACCGGCGATAATATTGCAACCGGTCGCGCAGCTCGTGCAAATGCTTTTGGTTTCCTTGAGGAACCACACCCGCATCTGGAACCGAAAATCTTTCGACGTCAGCGCGCCGACCGGACAAATGTCCACGGTGTTCAAGGTGTAATTGTTGTCGAACACCTTGCCCGGATACGCCGTGAGCGTGTTGTAACTGCCGCGATTGACGATGCCGAGCGCGTCATCGCCGGCGATGTCCTTGGTGAACCGAATGCACCGGGTGCACAGAATGCAACGCTCGTCGTCGAGCACAATACGCGGACCCAGATCCACCGCCTTGGGTTTGTGGACCTTCGGTTCCACAAAGCGGCTCGCGCTCTGGCCGTAGTCCACCGAGTATTCCTGCAACTTGCATTCGCCGGCCTGGTCGCAAATCGGGCAATCCAACGGATGGTTGATGAGCAGAAATTCCAGCACGCCCTCGCGCATTTGCTTCACGCCGGGTGTTTTGGTGTAAATTTCCATACCGGGTGAAATCGGCGTGGCGCAGGCAATGGCCGGACGCGGCGATTTGGCGATTTTTGCGGTGCCATCAGGATTCATCACCGGCTTGCGGTCCGGGCCGAGCGCCGGCGTGCCGAATTCAACCAGGCACATGCGGCAGTTGCCCGCCACGGGCAGCTTGGGATGATAGCAATAATGCGGCACGTCCGTTTTTGCCAGCTCACACGCCTGAATCATTGTCGTCGGCACAAGCTTGCCCTGCCAGTCCGGCGTCAACTTTGGCACTTCAATCTCGCGCCCGTCCACCTTCACTTTGATCCTGTCAATCGCCGGTGCGGCGGGCTTCGTTTCAGTTGTGGCAGTGGTGGACATGACAATCAATGGTGCACGGCAGCCAGTTTTGATTCTTCCATCGGCTTCGCATTTTCCTGCGCGCGACGTGCTTCATCGGCTTTGCCTTTGGAAACAAATTCGTCTTTGAACTTTGCGACAAAACTTTGCACCGGCCAGGAGCAGGCCTCGCCGAACGCGCAAATCGTCCGGCCGCCGGGAATATTGTCGGCGATCTTGACCAGATAATCTGCGTCGCTCGCTCGGCCTTCGCCATGCGTGAGGCGATGCAATGCCTTGCTCATCCAGAGCGAACCTTCACGGCAGGGCGTGCATTGGCCGCAGCTTTCGTGCGCGTAAAATTCAGCAATGTTCGCCAGGGCCTCGACGATGTCCACGCTGTCGTCCATCACGATAATGGCGCTGGAACCGCTCATCGAGCCGGCGGCGATCAACGAATCGAAATCATAAGGTAAATCCAGCATGTCCACGTCCTGCTCAACCATCTGGCCGTCCGGGCCTTTCTTCTTCAACTTGAATTTTTCGCCCGCCTTGAAAACTTTCGCCGACGAACCGCCCGGTATGACCGCTTTCAAGGAACGCCCGGGACGCAATCCTCCGCCAAAAGCCGGATCGTGGATGAGCTGGCCGAGGGTGACCTTGCCGGTTTCGATTTCGTAATAACCGGGCCGATTGACATGGCCGCTGAGGCTGACAATGCGCGTGCCGGTGTTGTTCGGCGTGCCGAGCTTGGCGTATTCCGCGCCACCCATCGCGACGATGTGCTTCACGTCGCAAAGCGTTTCCACATTGTTGACGATGGTCGGGCACATCCACAGGCCGAGCACAGCCGGGAAATACGGCGGTTTGATGCGCGGATACGGCCGCTTGCCTTCGAGCGATTCGATCAGACCGGTCTCCTCACCGCAAATGTAGGCGCCGGCGCCGCGATGGACGTAAATCTCCAAATCGTAGCCGCTGCCGAGGATGTTTTTCCCGAGAAAATTCTTCGCGCGGGCTTCGTTGAGCGCCTTGTTCAACAGCTTCGCGCCTTCGGGCATTTCACCGCGGATGTAAATGTAGGCGAGCTTCACGTCGTTCGCGAAGCAGGAGATAATCATGCCCTCGATGAGCTGATGCGGGTCCTTGTGGATGATCTGGCGGTCCTTGAACGTGCCCGGCTCGGATTCGTCGGCGTTGCAAATCAGGTAAATCGGCTTGCCGCTCTTGCGGTCCACAAAGCTCCACTTCAGCCCGCAGGAAAATCCCGCGCCGCCGCGCCCGCGCAGGCCGGAAATCTTCACGTCCTCGCGGATTTGCTCCTGCGGCGACAGCTTCTTGCCGTCGGGCAAATCCTTCGGCTGCATGGCGAGCGCCTTTTTCAGGTCGTTGTAGCCGCCGTGACGCAAATAGCATTCGATGTCCGGCGTGTAACCCGGCTCATCGGCGTATTTCAAAACCAGTTTGTATTCCTGCGGCATGGCTAATTCTGTAACTTGCCAGAATGGGTTGTTATCTCCGCCCTCACCCCGGCCCTCTCCCCCAGGAGAGGGGGAATCATTCGCTGGTTCTCAACCACACGGGCGACACGGGTTGTCGTGCGTGTCTTGGGGCAAACGACAGCAGGGCGGCGGTAATGGCAATGAGCAAAATTTAAAGCGACGCGCGCGGCTACTCCCTCTCCCCGGGGGAGAGGGCCGGGGTGAGGGCGGTCGTCATACAAACTCACTCCCGCGGTCTGTTGGCTTGACGGGCTCGTGAAACCCTTTAGCCTGTCAGATGCTCCGGCTTGCCCGATGGTGTAACGGTAGCACAGCAGACTCTGGATCTGTTTGTCATGGTTCAAATCCATGTCGGGCAGCCAACGGCCATGTACGATTTCAGATTTACGATTTACGATTTGCATTGGCTCACTTGCATCCCGCGACTATTTCATCCGCCTTTTTGTGGCTGACGCCTTCGTAAAAAGTGTCGTTGCACATCATCACCGGCGCGGTGCCGCAGCCGGCCAGACATTCGACGAATTCGACCGTGAACTTTCCGTCTTTTGTCGATTGCGGGCCGTGCGCATGCGCGTCCAGGCCCAGCTTTTCGCAAAAATGCTGGTGCAGTTCATACCCGCCGCCGAGCGCACAGCTCAACGTCCGGCAAACCTTGATTTGATACTTGCCCATCGGTTGCTGCCGCAGCATCGGATAAAAGGTGACCAACTCGTAAATATTGATGGGCTGCAACTCGAGATTCTTTGCCGTCCATTCGACCGCTTCCTGCGAAATCCAGCCAAATTGATCCTGGATGGCGTGGAGCACCATGAGCGCGGCTGCGCGTTTCACCGGATAATGCGTGATCAATTCGTTCACTTCCGTCTCCAGCGCCGCCGGTGCGGCAAAGCCGCTTTGGCGCCGGAGCGGATTCGGTATCGGTTCGGTGTGCGCGGTGCTCATCGGTCGCATTCTCCCATGACGAAATCGAGCGAGCCGAGAATCGCCACGGTGTCGCTGATGAGACAACCGGGGAAAATTTTCGGGATGATGCTCAAGTTCACAAAACTGGGCGAACGAATCTTCATCCGGTAAGGCGTGCCGCCGCCTTTGCTGTGGATATAAAAACCGAGTTCGCCCTTCGGGTTTTCGTGGCCGAAATAAATTTCGCCGGGCGGACAGTTCATGCCTTCGGTGACGAGCATGAATTGATGAATCAATTCCTCCATCTTCGTCAGCACCTTCTGCTTTGGCGGCAAAACCACCTTGCCATCGGCTACGTTGACCGGTTCCTTCGTACGGTTTTCCGCGCCGCCGGGAATTTTCTCGATGCACTGCCGTAAAATGCGGACGCTCTGGCGCATTTCCTCCATGCGTACGAGATAGCGGTCGTAGCAATCGCCGACGGCACCGACGGGAATGTCGAAGTCCAAATCCGGGTAGCAAAGATACGGCTGTTTCTTGCGCAAATCCCATTCGACGCCGCTGCCGCGGAGGTTCGGGCCGCTCAAGCCGTAATCAATCGCATCGGACTTCGAGATCACTGCCAGCCCGCGGACCCGGTCCACCCAGATGCGGTTGCGCGTCAGCAGGACTTCGACCTCGTTGAGCGCGGGGATGAATTCGTCACAAAATTTCCGGCACTGATCCAGCCACGTCGGCGGAAGGTCGCGCATCAGACCGCCAATGCGCGTGTAACTGGTGGTGAACCGTGCGCCGCTGGCAGCCTCGGCCAGGTTGTAAATTTTCTCACGCTCGGTGAATGTGAGCAGGAATACCGTCACCGCGCCCAGGTCCATCGCGAACGCGCCGAGGCCGAGCAGGTGCGCCGAGATACGCGCCAGTTCCGCGCACATGACACGGATGTATTGGCAGCGCGGCGGCAAATCCTTCTCGATGCCCAGCAGTTTTTCCACCGCCAGCGCGTAGGCAACGTTGTTGGCCAGCGGCGCGAGATAATCCAGCCGGTCCGTGTAGGGAATGAACTGCGTGTAGGTCATGTTCTCGGCGATCTTCTCGTCGCCGCGATGCAGATAACCCACGTCCGGGTCCGCTTTGGTGATGATTTCACCGTCCAGTTCCAGCACGATCCGCAACACGCCGTGCGTGGCCGGATGCGATGGCCCCATGTTCAGGACCATCTTGTCACCCTGGACATCTTGAAGCTCTTCCGCCGCCTGCGCTGCTCGCGCGGCGGAGTCACGAATCTCAATGTCTTGAACCGTGGCCATGAAATGAATCGTGTTTATGCAAACAAAAATTCTTCTTTTGCCCGTTTCTTGAACCAAGCAATGAACTTGGAAAACTGATTCCTCTTAACAAAGCCCCCGATTTTAACGAGCCAAAGGCAACCATGCCGCGAAAAGTAGATTCCAAGCCTCTTGATTGAGTGAGCCTTGGGCAATCCCTTGATTCCGCCAATCTTAAATAAAGTATAATATCCGACGAGTTGATCGAAATACTCACGCTTCACCTCAAAATGCTTGGTTGTCTTAATCTCAATGAGCGTGTCATCAATCACCAAGTCACAATCTGCTCCACCAACAAGTTCAGAAGCGCGTCCAAACGTCGGATTCAAAACGCACGCTTTCTTCGCTCTAAAAACCTTGGACTGGACCAGCGAGATTAAGCGCCGCAAATCTTGAAAATCTTTCCGATCAACTTTGCCGACCTTGGCGAAGTATGAATCATCCACGTCTCTCCGGTAAAAAACTTCCAGTTGGGCCAAACAAAGAACCGAACGCAGCAGGCTACTGCACATCACGCCATTTAGCAGATACCTGTTGTAGTCCACATTCGCCTTCGCTACGAGGTCTTTGAATTTGCGCGGATAGAATAAAACATCGTCAAGACCTTCATCGCCGAATAAAGCTTCCTCTGCGACCCATTTTCTAGTCACAGCTTTTGGGTTCAGGCGTTCGATGTAGAATCGAAGAAGGTAATCGAAAGCAGTTCCGACCATGGAATAATTCTCCGTCAGCGGAGGTGCGGCCAATTCTCTCGTAATATCCAGCGATGGCATCTGGAACTCAACTTTGAACCGTTGGCGGACATCGGCATTTTTTTTAAGAAATGACGTAAGGCTCATTTTAGTCCTCCGGTGTCCTCACGCGCGGTTCACGGTTGGTGGCGTCCCCGCTACCGGCCACCGTCACGAATGGTCCGCCTTCAAGCGGCGCCGGTTTGGTGAACGCTACGCCGGGCAATTCGCTGGGTTTGCCTGCCAGCGGAAAATCTTTGCGCAGAGGAAAATACGGATAGCCTTCCCACATCAAAATCCGGCGCAGATCGGGATGGCCGCGGAACCGGATGCCCATCATGTCATAGATTTCGCGTTCGTGCCAGTTGGCCGTGTTCCAGACGCCGATGACGCTCGGCAATTCGGATTTCTCCTCGCTCACCTCCGTCTTAAGCCGCAATTCGCAGCCATGCATCAGGCCGCGCAGATGGTAAACCAGCGTCCAGCGCGGGTCGTCGCCGTAATTGTCCACGCTGCTGATATCCACGAGATAATTGAAGTCCAAATCGTTCTTCGCGTAACGGCAGACCTCGGCAATCTTTTCCGCGTCGGCAATCTTAAGGGTGATTTCACCGCGAAACTCCGCCGGTTCGGAGATCAGGTCGCCGAACCTCACCTTGATTTTCTGTGCCTGTTCCAAAGAATTCATTTAACCATGGACGAACCCGGATGGGCATGGACGTTTAACGCGAATTTGACGAATTGACGCGAGCTCGAATTCATTCGCGATAATTCGCGAAAGGGGCATCCAGCCTTTTTTTTGAATCCGTGTTTATCCGTGTTCATCCGTGGTTAAAATCAAGCCACCGCCTTGGGTTCGTGATGCAACGCTTTGACGGCCACGAGGTCTTGCAACACCGGCTGCGTGCTGATTTTGTCCTGTAATTTCATCAAGGCGTCGAGCACGGCCTCAGGCCGGGGCGGGCAGCCGGACACATAAACGTCCACCGGGATGATATGATCCACGCCCTGGAGCACGGCGTAACTGCGATACATGCCGCCGGTGGAGGCACAGGCGCCCATGGCAATGACCCATTTTGGCTCGGGCATCTGGTCATAGATCCGCTTGACGCACATGGCCATTTTGTAAGTGACGGTGCCGGCCACAATCATGCAGTCCGCCTGCCGGGGGGAAAACCGCATGACCTCGGAGCCAAAGCGGGAAATATCGAACCGGCTGGCGCCGGCGGCCATCAACTCGATGGCGCAACATGCCAGGCCCATGGGCATCGGCCAGACGGAATTCTTGCGAAACCAGTTCAATGCGGCATCCACACGGGTGACAATAACGTCTCCTTCAATCTTGGAATCGTAACCGATTTCGGCATTGGTGCGCATAGACCTTATTTGCTAAAAAACTGGCAAAATCAACGTAATGGGTGCCTGTGACACGGGCAAGCAAATTTGTGATTTTTTTCACAAAGGCGGAAAATTCACCTGAATTTAACGGAGCCGGTGGCCGCCGGCGTGCTACAACTTGCGCTTGTGACCGGCGGCCGCTTGCGTAGAATTAAGAAACGCAATATGCGTGTGCTTTACGAATGATGAAAACTTTTGCCGAATTGAATTTCCCCGGGCGGCTCATCGCCGTCGAGGGCCTCGACGGGTCAGGCAAGTCCACGCAGATTTATCTGCTCAAGCGCTGGCTCGAAGCCGAGGGCATCAAGGTCTATTTCAGCGAGTGGAATTCCTCCGAGCTGGTGAAATCCGCCACCAGCAAGGGCAAGAAACGCGAGCTGCTGACGCCGACGACGTTCAGCCTCATCCACGCGACGGATTTCGCCGACCGTTACGAACGCCATTTGCTGCCGTTGTTGCGCGCCGGCTACGTCGTGCTGTGCGACCGCTATATTTTCACAGCGTTCGCGCGCGATGTGACCCGGGGTTGTCCGCCGGACTGGGTGCGCGGCATCTACAACTTCGCCGCGCTGCCGGACATCGTGTTCTTTTTCAAGGCGGACCTGGAGGTGTCGCTCAACCGCATTCTGGAAGGCCGGCCGAAGCTGAAATTTTTCGAAGCGGGCATGGATTTGCGGCTCTCGGCCGATCCCTACGAAAGTTTTCGCATCTTCCAGGGCCGCATTCTGGAGCAATACCTGGCGATGGCAGGCGAGTTCAAGTTCATGGTGATGGACGCCAATCAGCATGTGGAAAAACAACAGGCGCTCGTGCGCAAAATCGTGGGCGAACGGATCAACCTGGCGCGGTTCCGCCGCCGCCGGCCCCTGCCCTTGCCGCCGCCGCTCCCGCCGGACAACAAGGCGAAGGAAACCGAGGAAGATTTGGCCGCATGAAAAAACCGATGACCAATCCTGAAGGCGCCAAAAAGGGCCGCCGCTATTACGGGCACGGCATTCCCCGCTACCCGCTGGAAGATCTGGTGGGCAAATTGATTGTGGTCGAGGGTGCGGACGGTTCGGGCCGTTCCTCGCAGATTGCGCGGCTGGTGGACTGGCTGGAAACCTGCGGACACGCGACGGTGCAGGTAGGTTTGAAACACTCCACGCTGGTCAGTTCCGAACTCGCCAAGGCGCAGGAGGGAAATATTCTGAGCCGGACGACGCTGAGCCTGTTTTATGCGACCGACTTTGCCGACCAGTTGGAAAACATGATTTTGCCCGCGCTCAAGGCCGGTTTCATCGTGCTGTCGGATCGTTATATCTACACCCTCATGGCGCGCGACGTGGTGCGCGGCATGGATGAGGCGTGGCTGAAAAATTTATACGGCATTGCGCTCGAACCCGACGCGGTGTTTTATCTTTCCGTTGAACCCCAGGAACTGGTGCAACGCAACCTCGCCAAAAACGCGGCGTTGGACTATTGGGAAAGCGGCATGGACCTTGGCTTTTCGCGCGACATGTTTGACAGCTTCCTGAAGTATCAAACCGCCATGCAGGCGGCGTTCCGCCAGTTGCGGAAGAATTACGGCTTCACCGTGGTTGATGGCAACCGCCCCGTCGGCTCCATTACCAAGGAACTGCGAAAAAAAATTCGGGCGCTCCTGGTGGAAAAATAAAATAGTTCAAACGCCGGGCGTTCCGCCGGGTGGCGGCGGCGGGACATTGTTCGTGGCGGGCGGCGGACCCGCCGGCGGTCGGTCGCGTGGCGGGCCGTGCGGCGCAAATTGTTTTGTCATCGCCTCAAATTTCTTCTGTTGTTCCGGTGTTAATTCCGCCCGGATGCGCTGATGGACCTGTTCCATTTCCTGGCGCCAGATTTCGCGGTTCCGCTCCTGGCCTTCGGCGACGATTTTGGAAATCGCTGCATGTTGTTCCGGCGTCAACTTGAGTGCCTTATCGAGGTGTCCAACGAAATCTTTCCGCCACGTTTCCGGTGAACGGGGTCCGGATGAAGGCCGGTGCTCGTGGACCACGCAGTTCACCAGCAAACCGCCGGTCAAAACGCCCGCGCCAAAAATCACCACGGTGGCCAGGATGACTTTCCACGAATTCATTGGGTTTGTGCGTTTTGATCCACCGCCGCCAGCAATGTGCTTTCAAAATTCTGCGAGAGGTCTCCCGTGCCGGCGCCGGTTGCCGGATTGAAGAAGGCCCATACGCCGAGCATCAGTGCGATGGCGAGGCAAGAAACCGCCGCCCGCCAGAGTCCGCGCACCCACAAGACCGGATGGCCGCTGGCGGTGCGCGCTGCCAGCAAGGCCATCACCCGCTTCTCAAACGCGTAAGGCACACCATCGCCCGGCGGATTCGCGCGGGCGGCGGCGATCAATATCTTTTGTAATTCAGCGGGGTTCATACACGCCTGATTTATCAGACGCCGGCTTGCGGCGTCGGGTTACAGGTACTTGTCTTTCGGCAACCTGGCCAGAATTTTCCGCATTTCGGCGCGCGCCCGGAACGCGCGCACCTTTACCAGGGGCACCGACCAGCCGGTCAACCGGGCGATTTCCTTGACCGGCCGGTCTTCGATTTCCAGCAACGTGATAACCAACCGCGCCGGGGGTGAAAGTCGTTCCAGAACGCGCGCGACCAGTAATCGCGCCGCGGCGGCATTTTCGGTCGCGGCCTCCGGTTGGGCCACGAAACGCTCCAGCCAGTCATTCTCCGGATCGGTCAAATCGGAGAAGGCCGATTCCCGATTGCGCTGGTGGCCGCGCAAAAAGTCATAACAGGTCCGCACCGTCAATCGCATCAGCCAGTGTTCGAACGGCGCTTCGCCGCGGAAGCTGCCCAGCTTGTCAAACGCCTTGAGCCAGACCTCTTGGGCGATGTCCTCCACCTCGCTTTCGCGCCGGGCGTAGCGTCGGGCGGTGGCGAAAACCCGCGGGGAATACTTTTGGACCAGCGGTTCGAAACTCGCGGCGTCTCCGGCCAGCACGGCGGCAATCAACTCCGCTTCGGTTCGTTCCATTGCGCGGAGGCTGCCAGAAAAATTTCCGCGGCTAAAGTCAAAAGCCGCCGGACGGAAATTCAGGGCCGCGTGATGTGCAGCGCCGCTTCCAGGGCATCGGAGAATTTTTTGACCGCCGTGGTGATTTTGGGCGGTTGTTCGAGCAGGCTGGCCATCATCCGCTCGGCGCTTTCGGGCCGGCGACGGAGCAATTCGGCGCTGGCGAGGATCAGCGAAACGTAGTTGTTGATGTCATGACGCAAATCGGCGAGTTGTCGGTTCAGCTCGCCCATTTGTTCCACACTTAGCGTGACCGGTTCGGTTGGCAATGGCATTGGCAGAATCATCGCGCAAGGCCGGTTGAAAGCAAGCGGCTTTCTCACTGGCGAAGGAAAAATTGGAGCGAGCGAAGGGATTCGAACCCTCGACACTCACGTTGGCAACGTGATGCTCTACCAGGCTGAGCTACGCTCGCTTCCCGAAAGCGGAAGGGCAGCTTAGGAAAACATCCCGAAAAGGCAAGCCCGAATTCAGGCTGGTTTGGGTGTGCTGCTGCCCAGGGTCGCGCGAATCACCTTGAGCAGATCGTCGTGGTTGATGGGCTTGTGGAAGAAGGCCACCGCTCCACTGGCCATGGCGCGATCCTTGTTTTTAATGTCCTCGCCGCCGGTGATGATGATGATGGGAATTCTTCGGGATTCATCCACGCGGTGGAGCCACTCCATGATGCGGAACCCGTCCCACGGCACGCCGGCCACGTCCGGCGGAAACGTGATATCGAGCAAAATCAAATCCGGCTTCTCCATGCGCACGATGGACATGGCTTCCGCCCCGTCCTGGGCCGTCGCCACCTGATAACCTGCCCCCTTCAATTTGAGGCAGATGGTCTTGACAATCACCTCGTTGTCATCCACCACCAGAATTTTCGGCGGTGCGCCGGCCGGCGGTGTAGGGGCATTGACACTCATACGTGATTTTTGCGCATCTGGCTTTCTATCAGCCAAAAACGGAATTTTTAATTTCACACCCGTGTTGCAAGCAGGGTCTGTACCAAAAAAGGGCATAGTGGCAAAGCACAATTTATGCATTTTGACTTTGCCACCGGCTCTTCTGCTAAACTGTGGCCGTGAGCAACGTTTTCTATGCCCCGGGCGAACAGCGTGCCGCGAAGGTCAATGACCTTTTCGCCGCCATTGCCCGGCGTTATGACCTGCTCAACGACCTGCAAAGCTTTGGCCTTCACCGGCAGTGGAAGCGCCGGGTCGTTGAACTGGCCGGCGTCCGCCCGGGCCAGCGCGCGCTCGATGTCTGTTGCGGCACGGGCGATATCGCTCTGGCCCTCGCCCGGGCTGGCGCGGAAGTGACCGGCCTTGACTTCAGCCAGGCCATGCTCGAAATCGCCCGGACCAGAGGCCGGAAGACGGAGGCCGGAGGTCAGAGGCCGGCAGTCAGAAATCTGTCTTCCGTTTTCCGCCCTCCGGCCTTTCTCCAGGGCGACGCGCAGCAACTGCCCTTCCCTGACAATTCCTTTGATGCCGTCACCGTTGGCTACGGATTGCGCAATCAGGCCAGTTGGGAAACGGGCCTGGGCGAAATGTTCCGCGTCGCCAAACCCGGCGGGCGGCTGGTGGTGCTGGATTTTAGCAAACCGCCGAACGCCCTGTGGCGCACGATTTATTTCACGCACCTGAAAATGACCGTGCCGCTTCTGGGCTGGCTGTTCTGCGGCAACGCGGACGCCTACGCCTACATTCTCGAATCGTTGAAACATTATCCGGCGCAGGAAGGCGTCGCGGCGAAGATGCAGGAACTGAATCTGTCAAACGTGCGCGTGTTCAACCTGCTCGGCGGCGCCATGGCCATCAACTACGGAGAAAAGTCAAAATGATGTCAGCGAAGAGCGTGAAGAAAATTCATACTAATTAGTTTTGGGTCTCATATGGAATAGGGTCTTCAAATCTATATACCCTTTTAGGAGATGATAAGCCAAAATCTATGGCCCCTCCCGAGCTTTCTTGCTGGTCAAACCAAACTCCCTGTCTCATATCAAAATCTGACGAATTTGGGATATATAATCCTCCTCTCATAAGTACGTGCATTCCTAATGCCGAGTCCACCAAATGAGCAGAGGTACGATAATAAACACCGTCTTTGGTTGTGAAATCTGGCTCATAAACACCTGCTGGTAGCTGGATGGTAGCCAAGCTGGATTTCCTCTCATACGACTGCTTCAAAACGATTGGTTTAATGCTGGAGTCTGCCAGCTGGACGCTCTCACACCCACATAAAAGAACTGCTCCTATAATAAAAATCAAAAATCCGAAAATCTTCATAAGGTTAGGGGTAAAGGTGAAAATAAAAATTCAGCTACAGGCGGCTTCATTTGTTAGCAATAGAACATATGTCTGTCAGACCACCGAGGTCCAGCGGAATACGGTTGCTATCTACTTGGTCAAGTGGAGCAATAAGCGCGAAACGAAACTCTTGCTGCCATGCGTAGCTGGCCTCCTTCATGAACACGAGGTCGATAGTCGTCTCTGGGGCAATGACTTGATCCGGCTGGAAGTAGGCAACTTGCCGAGAACCACCGCCCCACTCGGGCCGTTGAATACGAAGAGCTGTATTGAAGCGACGGTGGAACTCGGGGACATCGTGAATCGTGATGCAGCAATCGTCTTCGGGAAACTCTGAGTAAAACCGCCGGTTGTTGCAGAGTGAACAGCAAAGAATATAGTACCTAAGATACTCTCCGGTAACGTCTCGTATGTCGTAGGAGACCTTGATGCTCAGAAGATTCTGAAGTGCCTTGGGCTGGCTACCGGGTGAGGTGACCGCAAACTGGTGGCGTTTTATATCTGGCGAGGAACTGCGTCTCAGTTCGTTGTCGCGTTGGGCGTCACTCAACTTACTATCGTTGTAGTTGGCAGCAGGACCGAATGAAATGAGCCCGTTGTTGACGAAAGGTTCCGCATACTTGAGTTGGCCAAAACGGAATATGGATTGCGGCATTTGCATAGGAGTGTGATGACGCCTAATAAAATAACAAGGGCTTCCCGCGCGCGGTCCAGCCTATCTATCAGATTCAAAATTTGAACCTTATTTCTGTAATTCACTAACTTTTCCCGCCCAGCCGGATGGTCATTCCCTCACGGGCGGCGTCCACTTTCAGTTTCGTCCGTTGCCGGGTCACAAGCTGGCGCGCGTGCTGAAGCAGAGCGTCCAATTGTTTGTCGCTGCGTTCCGGGTCGTGATGAAACAGGCACAGCCGTTTCACTTTTGCGGCCAGCGCCAGTGCCACCGAGTCGTCCACGCAGCCGTGGCCCCAGCCCGCGTGCCGTTCGTATTCCACCGCGTCGTATTGCGAGTCGAGAATCAGCACGTCCGTGCCGCTGAGAAATTTGATCATCTTTCCGTCCTCGCCGCCCGGGCGCGGTTCGCTGTCGGGAAAATAGGCCACCGACCCGCGCGGCGTGAACAGCCGGTACCCGACACACAGGCCGGGATGCTGCGCCCGTTGCGCCCGCACCTGCACGGCGCCGATCTTGAAATCGAATTTTTTGAGCTCGTCAATTTCGATGTTGCTGGGCAGTTTGTCGAACGGCACGGGAAAGTAGGTGCTTTCCATCTGGCCGGTGAGTACGCTGACCAGGCCCTTGCGCGCGCCTTCGCAGCCCAGAATCCGCAGCCGGCAGCGCGAATGATAAATCGGCCCGAAGAACGGCAGGCCTTGAATGTGGTCCCAATGCGTGTGCGTGAGGAGCAAGGTGAGGTTGAGCGGCTGGTTCTTGAATTCCGCCAGCAGCGACTGGCCGAGCGCCCGCAAGCCCGTGCCCGCGTCAAGGATGATAATCTGGTTGCCGCTGCGAATTTCCACACAGGAAGTATTGCCGCCAAAGCGAACCGTCTTCGGTCCCGGTGTCGGAATCGAGCCGCGCACGCCCCAGAATTTCACGCAGGTGGCGGTTTTGATGAGATATTTTAGCCCAGATCCCGGGAAAAAACAAACGGCAAATCTCCCGGGCCGAGGCGGAAAATCAATGCATCGGGCCATTTTGCCGGTCGTTGATCCCGGAAAAACCTTGCGTGTTTTCGCGGCTTTTTTAGGATGATGCTCTTTGAGGGGTTGGTAGCTCAGTTGGTAGAGCAGTGCCCTTTTAATTCAAAATCGCCGGTTTTAGCTATTTTTAGCAGCTTTTATTTTCCTTTTGCAACCATTGCAAAGCCATTGATTTCATTGGTTATTATCCGCATTTCGATGTCTTCTCTTGTCGTCTCATAAAATCCAAAAGTTTTCATCCGGGTTACAAGTCGGGTGCAAGTTTTATCCGTAAAGCGCGGAATCACATCGTTCAAATTCTAACACCGTGACTATGATTTTGAGTCAGGGTTTCTCGGCGTGAAATGTCGCGGGCCAGTTTGATGTCAAACGACTCGACGACAATGCTCATGTCCTGGTGCGGATATTTTTCATCAAGGTGTTCCCTAACCTGAGCCGTCACATCGTTTTTCCAAAGGTTCAAAACTTGCCGCTGGTCACGCGCGAACGTCTGCAACACTTCACTCGCATCGTGGCCGCTGTTCAAAACTTCCTTCAACTCGCCTGATTTCAACGGCAGACATTCTACAACCGCAAATTCCAAGCCCGCCGCCGTGCGACGGTGGCAGACGGAGGTGATTTTCGTCAAATCAACGGCATGTTGCCATTGCGTGCCGTCGTCGGTTTGGATGATGTGCCCTGACGATTGCAGGGCGGCTCTTGATGCGTCGTTGGCTGTCGCTGGCAGATTGGACTCGATATTGTGAATGGCATCACAGTTTGCTTTGAACTGTTTCAAATGTTCCGCGAAATGCTGGATGGCCTCGGCGTTGGCCTGCTCTTGAAGCGGTGTGGGTCTTTCGTAGTAGTTCATAATTTAACTCAAATCGGTTTGCAGAAGTTTTATCAATTCGGTTCGTGGCACGAGTAATTTGCCCCGGAGCGCACGGCAGGTTTTGAGTTTGCCGCGCTGAATCAGCCGGTAGATGCTGAAATAATGCACACCCAGCATATCGGCGGCTTCCTGCACAGAATAGGCAAGCCGTTCGATTGGTGGTGTCGTGGTTTGTGTTTCGTTTTCTGGAATGGTTTCCATACGTCCTTTACAGGTTTTTCATGGGGAATAAATTTGAGCTTTGACCGGTTTGCTCCAGTCCATTTTGGGCAGGAAATGAATCGGATGAACGCGGAGCGCCACCGCCAGGTAATACAACTGCGTCAGATCAATCCGCAGCGAGCCGTCTTCGATTTTGGAAACGGTGCTGCGCGTGACATTTTGCCAGCCAGCATCCTCCAACCGGTCGGCCAAATCAAATTGTGTCCAGTCGAGCTCGTTACGCCGTTTGCCGACTTGTCGCCCGATAAAATTCCGCTTTTTCATCGCGAATAAAATTCTGCCGCTGTTTTTACCAGAATTCCCGGCATCAGGTTGTGATGAATTCATAACAACTTTTTGGAATTCAAAAACCGACCTCCCAAGGCATGGCAAAGCCATGCAATGGGAAGTGGGGGTCATCAAACTGACAGCAAACTGGCGTCAGTTCTCGCCAATAAAGCCTCAATTGAGGTAGAAAACAGGCAAAATTGCCTGACCCATTATGGGATAAAGGGCATTATCGCATCGGCTTTCGCCGACCTAGCCAAGTAGAAGAATCAGGACTTTCGTCCTGTCTTAAGAAACAATTAGCACAGCCGAAACAAAATGCAAGCCCGGCAGGATGAATAAATTTGGCGAGAGAATAACAACCTTTTGTCCTTCATATCTTCACCGTGATAAAGCTCCCCAGCGCAGAATCCTAGAGGCAAAATTCCCGGAGCCGGGCGGCGGGTGCAATGTGGAGCGCAGCCGGATGAGGCGAGCAATACATTGACGCGCCGACCGGCGACATATCATCACGCCTCGGATTCACGCGCGGGAAATAGCGCGACTGCGGCTATGGAACAATGTTTTACAATAACGGCATGAGAACCGCCTCAAGATTGCCGCAGTCGCGGCGACTGCGGCGCGGCGGATTAGCAAAACGGAAACGCCAACATAACGCCGCCTCAAGATTGCCGCAGTCGCGGCGACTGCGGCGCGAACAGCTACAGCGTGTCCGCGCCAAACTGTGCGCCGCCTCAAGATTGCCGCAGTCGCGGCGACTGCGGCGGAAGACGTTTCACCTGCCATAATCCCGGTGGATGCCGCCTCAAGATTGCCGCAGTCGCGGCGACTGCGGCAACTGGCCTGGAGCCAGCGGGCGTTGGAAAAGCGCTGCCGCCTCAAGATTGCCGCAGTCGCGGCGACTGCGGCCACCGACGTGAATTTCGGGAATCCTTTCACCAACATCCGCCTCAAGATTGCCGCAGTCGCGGCGACTGCGGCCCGTGCCGTCGCCGAGGAAGCCGAGGGTGTCCTCCCGCCTCAAGATTGCCGCAGTCGCGGCGACTGCGGCCGGTTGAATATCCTGATTTCATTTGTGTCCGCTTTGCCGCCTCAAGATTGCCGCAGTCGCGGCGACTGCGGCGCTGCGCATTTTGGCCTTGCGTTACGGGATTCAAGGCCGCCTCAAGATTGCCGCAGTCGCGGCGACTGCGGCGAGACGGTTGTGGACCAGGACGCGCGCGGCTATGCCGCCTCAAGATTGCCGCAGTCGCGGCGACTGCGGCTTTCGTCAGTCAATACTGACTTGCTAGTAATTTAACCGCCGCCTCAAGATTGCCGCAGTCGCGGCGACTGCGGCCTGAACCCGACTTCATCATCGGTCGCATGGGTGATCCGCCTCAAGATTGCCGCAGTCGCGGCGACTGCGGCGGTCAGGTTTCTGTGGGAAACCAAGGTCATGTTTTTCCGCCTCAAGATTGCCGCAGTCGCGGCGACTGCGGCGGGGAATTATGACAATCCTATCTGCCATCATCGTCCGCCTCAAGATTGCCGCAGTCGCGGCGACTGCGGCAGCAGAGTTGGTTGACAGACGGAATGCTAATGTCGCCGCCTCAAGATTGCCGCAGTCGCGGCGACTGCGGCCCAGAGCATTTACGTGAACTCGACCGCGCCGTTTTCCG
>DATNHM010000045.1:0-5321 GCA_035604955.1 Candidatus Limnocylindrales bacterium
TTCTTCGACGAAAAACCGATTCATTCCTCGGAAATCAAGGTGGTGACGGCGGAACTACTCGATTCGGTGCTCGGCGCGTTGGAGGACGAAATCTACAAAGCACTCGAATACAGTCCGCCGCCGGAATTGCCGAAGAAAAACCTGCGGTCGGCGGCGCATAACATCACGCTGGGATTTCTCGACAGCCTCCCGCGCCTGCGCGAGGTGCTCC
Source organism: Candidatus Limnocylindrales bacterium (assembly GCA_035604955.1). Classification (GTDB taxonomy): domain Bacteria; phylum Verrucomicrobiota; class Verrucomicrobiia; order Limisphaerales; family UBA11358; genus UBA11358. Next base: position 212 of record DATNHM010000045.1, read on the forward strand.
ATACGGACATGGAGGCAGCCTACGACGGCGACCCGGCCGCCAAAAGCAAGGAAGAGGTGCTGGTGTCTTATCCGTTCGTCGAGGCGATTGCGGTGCAACGGCTGGCGCACGAGTTGTACCTGAAAAACGTGGCGCTGATCCCGCGCATCATGACCGAGTGGGCGCATTCGCGCACGGGCATGGATTTGCATCCGGGCGCACAAATCGGGTCACATTTCTTCGTGGACCATTGCACCGGCACGGTCGTCGGCGAGACGGCCATCATCGGCGACCACGTGAAGCTATATCACGGCGTGACGCTGGGCGCGAAATCCACGGCCGCCGTGGAGCAATTGCGTGGCAAGAAACGGCATCCGACGATTGAGGACCGGGTGACGATTTATCCCGGCGCGACCATTCTGGGCGGCGACACTGTTATCGGCGCGGGCAGCACGATTGGCGGCAACGTCTTTTTGATGGAAAGTGTCGCGCCCAACTCCATCGTCATCTACGACGCCCCCAAGATGCGCGTCTTGAACAAGTCGGACCGGAAAAAGAAGGCGGCAGCAGATTTTCAGATTTGAACCGGTCCTGAATCTTAATCGTAATCGCAGGCACAGATTAAGAGCATGATTAAGATTAAGATTTTTACGGCACGGTGACGATTAAGAGTAAGAGTATGATCACGATTAAGATGCTTACGGGACGGTGACGTGATAAATCTCTCCGCCCTGGGTGAGAACGTAAATTTCGCCGTCCAAATCCTCGGCAAAGCTCGTGATATTTTTCGGTTGCTGGAGCAAGGTGCCTTCGGTGGTCACCTTGTGCGCGTCGTAATCGTAGCGGAAACCCCAAATGGTGCCGACGTTGTAATCGCCGTAAACATAGACGCCGTCGAGCGCCGAGTATTCCTTCCCGCGATAAACGTAGCCGCCGATCACACAAAGTCCGATGCTGTGATCGGGAAACAGGCCTTCCGATTGAAGATTGGTGCGGTGGGTGTATTCCATGACCGGGTCAATCAGTTGCGCTCCGGCCGGGCCGGGTTTGAAATGGTGCGCGCCTTCACGAATGCTCCAGCCGTAATCGCCGCCATTGGTAACCAGGTCCACTTCCTCCCACAAATCCTGGCCGACATCACCCACCCACAACGCGCCGGTCCTGGAATCCCAACTGTAACGCCACGGATTGCGCAGGCCATAGGCGTAAATCTCCTTGCGCGCGCCGTAGGCCATGTTGGGTTCTCTGGCGAACGGATTGTCCGATGGAATGCCATAGGGCAATTCCTCTTCCCGCCATCCGATACGGACCGTGCTGCGCGTGTTCACGTCAATGCGCAGCATTTTGGCGAGCAAGACGGCCGTGTTCTGGCCGTTGCCAAACGGATCGTCCGCGGCGCCGCCATCGCCCAAACCGAGATAAAGATAACCATCCGGGCCGAAGGCCAGTTCACCGCCCTTGTGATTCCAGAACGGCTGCGGGACGGTCAAAACGATGCGTTCCGAGGACATATCAGCCTTGTCGGGGTTGGTGGCGGAAACTTTAAGTTCGCTGACCACACTGCGATAGGGAAAACTCGTCGGACGCCCGTCCTGAAACTGGTTCATTTGTTCCGGGGTATTCTGTTGCGTGTAATAAATGCAAAACAGGCCATTGGTCTTGAAACCCGGATGAAACGCAATGCTCAACAGGCCATCCTCGTTTTGAAAATAGGGATGACGGTCTTCGATGTTCAGGAATTCCTTCGCCTCGCTACCGCCCGAACCTTTCCTGACGACGAGAATTTTCCCGGCCTGGTAAACGACAAAGAAGCGGCCGGAACCATCCGGCGCTTCGCTCATCCAAACCGGGCGCTCATCTTTCAAATCGGGAAAAACAGGTCTGAGTTCGATTTTCGGCAGCGGCTGGGCGGTGGCCATACCGACCGACAAAGCCAGAAGGCACAGAATTGGCGCCGCAAGGAACAAAATCGTTTTCATGGGTGCGAAGCAAAACCCAGCCGTAATAAAATGTAAAGCCCGCTATGGCGCGGGAGCGCAGATTTGTGATATAGTAGGAAGTCGTTGAAGGCGCTTATCGAAACCAGAAACACGCGGCCCGAACGGGTCTTCCTCGTGGGAGCCGAATTCAAATCGCGCCACGGCGCGGACACGCACGATTCGCTGGCCGAACTGGGTGAACTGGCCGCCACTGCTGGCGGCGAAGTCGTCGGTGACGGCCGGCAAAAACTCGACGCGCCCGCCCCGGCCACGTTCATCGGCAAAGGCAAGGCGGAGGAATTCGCGGACTTCTGCAAACGTCAGGACGTGGATACGGTCATCTTCGATGACGAACTGTCGCCCGCCCAGATCCGCACGCTGGAAAAAATCTTCAACTGCAAGATTCTCGACCGGACGTCGTTGATTCTCGATATTTTCGCGCAACGCGCCCGGACGCGGGAAGGCAAGTTGCAAATCGAACTGGCACAGCTCCAGCATTTGCTGCCGCGGCTGACCCGCTTTTGGGGCCACTTGTCGCGGCAGGCGGGCGGCATCGGGATGCGCGGCGGTGAAGGCGAGTCGCAGCTCGAAGCCGACCGCCGCAAGGTGCAGGAGCGGATTGACAAAATCAGCCGCGACCTCGAACTCGTCCGCCGCCACCGCGCGACGCAGCGGGCCGGACGCCAGCGCAGCCACTGGCCGCTGGCATCCATCGTCGGCTACACCAACGCCGGCAAATCCACCCTGCTGAATGCGCTCACCGGCGCGGACGTGCTGGCGAAAGACATCCTGTTCGCCACGCTCGACCCGACCACGCGCCGGCTGCGGCTGCCGACGAACCAGAACGTTTTGCTGACGGACACGGTCGGTTTCATCCGCAAACTGCCCCACGGTCTGGTCGAGGCATTCAAGGCCACCCTGGAAGAAGTCGTGCAGGCGGATTTGCTGTTGCACGTCGTGGACATCAGCCATCCGCAGGCCGAGGAACAAATTCAGGCCGTGAATGCCGTGCTCGCGGAAATCGGCGCCGGTGAAAAGCCGACCATCATGGTTTTCAACAAAATGGACCAACTCAATGGCAGTACTGACGGAACCGGAAATGGCGGCGTGTTAAACCGGTTGCAGGAAAAGCATCCGCAGGCGGTGGCCATTTCGGCGGCGACGGGCGAAGGGATTGAGACCCTGCTCGCGGAAATCGGGACGCAATTGCGGCCCAAGCGCGAATTTTTGGAATTGCGCGTGCCGCACGAACAGGCGGCGGTGATTGCGCGCCTGCACGCGGTCGGCCAGATCATTTCGCGCAGCTATCGCGGCCCGGCGGCGCGATTCAAGGCGCGCATTCCGCCGCATCATCACGACGAATTCGCGCCTTACATCGTGCGCGACCGGCAGGCATCGTCCCATTGAGTTGGTGGGTGAGGCGACTGACGAGCCGTCGCCACTTCGTTTTGGCGCCAAGTCCGGTTCGCGAGGACGCTCCCCCCACCGGACGGGGCTCGTAGAATAATCGGCATCCGCGGCTTGCCCTGCGGCGGCGGCTGGCAATATATTGGCGGTGCAATCCGGTTTATGTTGCACAGCGGCCGCCAGTCAATCAACGTCAGCAATGTCCTCTCCGTCATCATGGGTGGCGGTCAAGGCACGCGGCTGTTCCCCCTCACCAAGGAGCGCGCGAAACCCGCCGTGCCGCTGGCCGGCAAATACCGGCTGGTGGACGTCCCGATTTCCAACTGCATCAACTCCGGGTTCCGGCGCATCTACGTCCTGACGCAATTCAATTCCACCTCGTTGCACAGCCACATTTCCGGGACGTATAAATTCGACTTTTTTTCGAGCGGTTTTGTGGAAATCCTCGCCGCGCATCCGACCTTCACCAATACCTCGTGGTATCAGGGTACCGCGGACGCCGTCCGCAAAAATTTGATTCACTTTCTCAATCACGATTTCGATTACCTCCTGATTCTGAGCGGCGATCAATTGTACCGGATGGACTTCCGCCGGGTCATGGACCAGCACGCCCAAACCGGTGCGGACATCACCGTGGCCACCATTCCGGTCATCCGCACCGACGCGCAGTCGCTGGGCATCATGCAAATCGGTGAAGACCGGCGTATCACACGGTTCGTGGAAAAGCCGAATGACCCCGCGGTGCTGGACTCGCTGCGGCTGCCGCCCGAATGGTATTCCAAGCTCGGCATCGAAGGAGAACGCGAGCTGTTCCTGGCCTCGATGGGCATCTACGTCTTCAACCGCCAGCTCGTCCGCGAATTGCTGGACAATCCCCTGCCCGACTTCGGCAAACACATCATTCCACACGCCATCAACACCCGCCGGGTCTTCTCCTATATCTTTCAGGGTTACTGGGAGGACATCGGCACCATCCGCTCCTTTTTTGACGCCAACCTGGATCTTGTTTCCGAACTGCCGCGCTTCAATTTCTTTGACATGAGCGCGCCGATTTACAGCCGCCCGCGTTACCTGCCCGGTTCCAAAATCAACGGCGCGCAGATTGACCACGCGGTAATTTCCGACGGCTGCATCATCAACCAGGCGCGCATTACCAGCACCATTGTCGGCCTGCGCACCGTCGTCGGCAGCGGGACGGATTTGAACCGCGTCGTCATCCTCGGCAGCGACTATTACGAATCCCAGGAATCCGTGCTCATGCACGAGTGCGAAGGGAAACCGCGCATCGGCATCGGCGCCAACTGCAAGATCGAGAACGCCATCATTGATAAAAACGCGCGCATCGGCAATAACGTGACCATTTCACCCGCCGGCAAGGCCGACAAATTGGACCACGAGCTTTACTTCATCCGCGACGGCATTGTCATCATCCCCAAAAACGCCGTCATCCCGCATGGGACGGTGATTTGAGATTGGCGATTTACGATTGACGATTGACGCGCCTGATGGGTTTTAAAAATCCTGCAAATAGAAGATGGCGGATGAGACTCAACTCTTTCAGAAATCTCTTCAAAAACTATTTCGTCGGCGTTCGGAGCGCCGAGCACCGCCTCGGCTCGCTGAGAAAATCTGTTGCATCATCAGCCAGTTCGTTTAACTCCACTGAGAATCTCTGCCAAAAGCCCGTGGAGGACAGGAGCGCGGGCGGCTCGCCCGCGAGTATCTACAGCGGGGACACGCGGGCG
>DATNHM010000046.1:0-48143 GCA_035604955.1 Candidatus Limnocylindrales bacterium
TATTTCAAGAACGGCGATTTCGTTGACCTGTGCGCCGGGCCGCACGTGATGCGCACCGGCAACATCGGCGCGTTCAAGCTCACCAGCGTGGCCAGCGCGTATTACAAGGGCGACGAGCGCAACCCGCAGCTCCAGCGCATCTACGGCACGGCGTTCAAGAACAAGACGCAGCTCGACGAGTATTTCAAGATGCTCGAGGAGGCCAAGCGCCGCGACCATCGCAAAATCGGGGCGGAGATGGGGCTGTTCGCGATTGACACCGAATACGTCGGACCGGGCTTGCCGCTGTGGCTGCCCAAAGGCACCGCCATCGTCGAGGAACTGGAAAAGCTGGCGAAGGAAACCGAATTCGCCGCCGGTTATGTGCGCGTAAAAACGCCGCACATCGCGAAGGAAAAAATGTATTTAACGTCCGGTCATTTGCCGGTGCTTTACGCGGAGTCAATGTTCCCGCCGATGAATCTTTCGCTGGAAGGAGAGTCGAAAGAAAAGTTCAATAAACTGGTCGAGAATAGAAATCAATTGCTGCTTTCGATCGCAAGCAAGCAAGAGAAAGACAAGGCTGCACTCGAAACGCTTGGCCGCTCCATTGAGTCTCCGTCGAAAACAGGAGAATCGGTAACTATGCTCAACGAGGCTCTTGATACATTAAAGATGAGTTCAGATGCTTTTTTGGATTTCTCCAAGCTGAACAAGATGATTGAAGAGTTTGGCGAAACAGAGCGTTACTACCTCAAAGCGATGAACTGCCCGCATCATCACCGCATTTTTGCGGCGGAGCCGCGCAGTTACCGCGATTTGCCGTTGCGACTGGCCGAATACGGCACCTGCTACCGCTACGAGCAGTCGGGCGAATTGTTTGGCCTCATGCGCGTCCGGTCGCTCAACATGAACGACGCGCACATCTATTGCACTCCGGAACAGTTCGCCGCCGAGTTCAACGCCGTCAACGAAATGTATCTGAAGTATTTCAAGATTTTCGGCATCGAGAAATACGTCATGCGCTTCAGCATGCACAGTGCGGAAGGGTTGGGCAAAAAATACGTCAACGAACCGGAACTGTGGAAGCAGACGGAAGACATGGTCCGCCAGACGCTGATTGATTCGAAGATCCCCTACGTGGAAGTGCCGAACGAGGCGGCGTTTTACGGGCCGAAGATTGACGTGCAGGTCTGGAGTGTCATCGGCCGCGAATTCACGCTGGCGACCAACCAGGTGGACTTCGCCGTGCCCAAACGCTTCGGGTTGGTCTATCGCGACAAGGACAACACGGACAAGACGCCGTTGTGCATCCATCGCGCGCCGCTGGGCACGCACGAGCGGTTCATCGGCTTTCTCATCGAGCATTACGCCGGCAATTTTCCGCTCTGGCTCGCGCCCGAGCAGGTGCGTGTGCTGACCATCGGCGAGGAGGAGCCGTTAGTGAACTACGCCAAGGCGATTGTGAACGAGCTGCGCGCCAATTTCGTCCGTTGCGAATCGGATTTTTCGTCGAACAAAATCAACGGCAAAATTCAGGAAGCCGAGCAGGCGAAAGTCCACACGATGCTCGTCATCGGCGGCCGCGACATGGAAGCCGGCAACGTTTCCGTCCGGTTGCACGGCAAAGGCAACATCGGCGCCAGACCGAAGGGCGAAGTGATTGCGGACATTTTGCAGAGTATCAAAGAGCGACGGGCATGAAGGTCAAAATCACCCACTATCTTGATGTGGTTTCATCCTGGTGTTATTGGGCGGAACCGGCCTGGGCGGAATTGAAGCAACGTTTTGCCAAGGCTCCGGTCGAGTTCGACTGGAAAATCGCCCTGCTGGACGAGACGGGCATGTCAAAATCACGCGCGCAGTGCGACTGGTTTTATCGTCGCAGCGGGAGCATCGTGCGCTCGCCGTTCATGCTGAATTCGGGCTGGTGGGAGCCGCAGATTATAAAAGAATGTCTCGCGGCAAATTGCGTTGCGGAAGCCGCCAAGGATTTCGGCGTCACGGATGACCGCGTGTGTCTGGCACTCATGGAAGCGGCGATGCGCCACGGACAGAAGGTGGGGAATTGGGAAATCTCGGTTGCCGTGGCCGCGAAAGCCGCCGGGCTGAAGCCCGCCGCGCTACTCAAAAAAGCGCGGTCAGCGGAAATCGAAAGGCGCGTGCGAACCACGACGGGGGAATTTCACGCTTTGCAAGTCACCCAACGGCCAACCTTCGTGTTGAGCAGTGATATTGGAGATCGCGCCGTTTTTTCCGCTTTCTGGCGGCTTGAACCAATGGTGGCCACGGTTGAATCCATGCTGGCAGATTCAGCCGCTTACCAATCATGGAAAGCCCATTTCGGCGATCCACCGGCGCAGTAAGTTTTTGCGTTCGTCACGGCGTGAGACCAAGGTTGACTCACGGGACGCCGAGCGGTCGGAGTTTCACGAAATAAACGTCATTCTGCCGCAGGGCGAACGTGCGAACGAAGGACTTGCCGGTTTCAATCTGGATGATTTCCACCGATTGAGGGTCGCCGTTACTTTGTTCACGGAGAATTTCGACCTGGGCCGGCGTCAGTTGCGACGGTGAACCGAGATCCAGATAGCCGGTGAAAACGTCGTTCGCGCGATAGCCGGTCTGGTAAATCTCCATACTGTAGCTTCCGGCGGGCAGGTTGGTAAGGTTGAGCACCACCCGGCCAACGTCCTTGGCCGGAATTTCGTTCTTATAGAATTGTTGATCATTCTCTCCCTCCGGCGGCACGATGGGCGTGTAGTCCCAAAACAAGGCCTGGACGGAATGGTCCGGGTTTTTGCAGACCCAGGATGCCGGGTCGGCGTTGACGAGCTCGGACGGCCCGAGTTCATTGAGAAATTTGAATGCGTAGAAGGCCGGTTTTTTCAAATCCTCGTAATTAATCAGGCCGAAACCGCCGTGGAATGGACTCATCCGCGGGCCGTTTTCTTCAAAGATATCGGTGAACACCCAGTAAGACATCGAGTCCACAGAGCGATAGGCACCCTTGACCTTGCTCAGGATGAAGGCTGCTTGCTGGTAGGTATCGTGGATGAAATCGGTGGGAGTGTAGGCCGAACTCCATTCGGTGAAATGCAAAGGCATGCCGGGCATCGGGGAATGATCAATCATCTTCCGTTCACCGACCATCCGGCCGATGACCGAATTGGGATCGGAATCAATCACCGTTCCGCGCTGGCCGGTTTCATCCAAATACCCGCTTTTGACGCCATAATTGTGCGAGGAAACAAAATCGAGCGGCACGTTGTTGCTGTGACAAAAATCAATGAACGATTTGTCCCACTGGCCAATCGCCGTGGCCGGGCCGCCGACGCGATAATCCGGCGAAACGCTTTTGATGGCCCGGGCCGTGACGTCATACAGCTTGAAATAATCGTCCCGTGTGCCAGTCCAGAAGCCATCGTGCAAGTCGGGTTCGTTCCAAACTTCAAAGTACCAGGTCTTCACTTCGTCATGTCCGTAACGCTCCTGAAAGTGGGTCACCAGATGGCGAATCAGGTCGGCCCATTCGTCATAGGATTTGGGCGGCGTGACGTTGCCCTTCCACCAGAAGACGGTTCGGCTGCCGCTCGCCAGGTCCTTGGGCATGAACGAAAGTTCGACAAACGGTTTGATGTCAATGCTGAGCAGGAAGTCGTAAAGCCGGTCAATGTATTGCCAGTTGTAGGAGGGATTGCCTTGTGCGTCTTCCCTGTAAACGCCCATGTCATCGGTGAGCAATCCGTGCATGCGAATGTATTTGAAGCCGCATTCGCGCTGCGCCTCGCGCAACTGATCCTGCCAATCCGCGCGCAGTCCTTCGTTGGCCCGACCGGCGCCAATGCATTTCTTGAATGACGTATCCAACGGTCCCTGGACTGCATTCACATCAATGGTGATGGTCCGGACACTCGCATCCGGTTCCGCTGCCCGCGCAAGCGGTTGGCTGAACGCAGTCGTCGCAACCACCATGGCCAAAATGCAAGACCTGGGTGAAATCAGATTGTTTGTCATAAAAGGTGTCCTGAATGCTTTCGCTTCCAAGCTTGGATTCCCGATCGTTCCTCGTCGACCATTTAATTTAAGTGTTGGCGGCGCGCGTGACATCTACGCCTCTTAATTGACGAGAATCCTTTCTGTGGTTCGCAGCGTCACCGGACCGAGCAGGCCTGACTCCAGCAACGGCGAATCTTTTGTGTAGTGATGCCAGGTTGTAAAGGTCAGCCGGCCGGTGGGGCTGGGCCGGCCGTCCAGCAGCCACTGCGGCCACTCTTTGAGTTGCTGGCCGTTCCACTCGCAATCCGGCGGCAGTTGCTCGTCGCCAATCAACCGGTTCGGCCAGAGGTTGGTCACCTTGACGACCAGCTCGTTCACACCCGGTGTCGCGGCTCGGGTGATGTTTACCCGGAACGGCGGTTTCCACAACACACCCAAGTCCTGTCCGTTCAGGGAAACTTCGGCGAAATTTTTCACCGCGCCAAGGTCGAGCCAGAGTTCGCGATCAGGGCTCAACCGGTCGGCGGGAATCTCAATTCCCTTTTCGTAAGTCGCGGTGCCGGAAAAGTAACGCAGTCCATCGTTTGTGTGGTCGGTCCAGGAAATCAATTGTTCCAACGTGACCGAAGGTGGCGCGCCCCAATCCGGCGGAAGATTCAATTTCCACGGGCCGGTCACGGTCTGGGGCGCAGGGACGTCGGAAGCGATTGCGCTCAAAACCTTTCCATCCGCAGTGCGCAAGGTGACGCGGCCATTGCTCCAGGCTGTCACGACCGGCGAACCGTCGGCGGCAACGCTCGTTTCCCATGCCGGCGCCTGGCCGATGGACAGGGTTGCCGGCAGGGTCAGCGTGTCACCTTCACGGACGGTTTCCTGGCCGGGCTTGCCGTCGAGCGTGTAGTCCACGCGCAGTTCCTTGGGGATGCCGAACGCCGGGTCACGGCCTGCCAGTTCGTTGTTCACGCTGACCTCTAATTCCTCATGTTTCGCCAGATCGGCAAGTTTGCGGGTCACATCCACAGTCTGATCGGCGGAAGCGGTTTCCGCGCGCAGATCGCCGTAAAGCGCCTGAACGATTTCCGCTCCGGCGGGGATTTCGAGGGTTTCGCCTTCCTGCACTTCCGCCGTCTGCTGCCCGCCATTGAGAGAAAATTCGACGCGCAGGCGTTTCACGATGTTCACCGCCGGATCTTCTCCAGCCATTTCGTTATCGGCCGGAATCCGGCGTGTTCCGCCTGCCACGAGCGCCTTCACCCTGGCAGTGACATCGAGCCGGCGGTCGTTGCGGCTTGGGACCGGACGATAGACTGCTTTGATTATCCGTAATTCCACCGGTTTCGTCGTGGCGACTTCAGGCCCATTACGTTTGACGGCAACAAGATGATCTGCACCGTCCGCTGGATGACGAAAAATAACGAAGACCGATCCAGCAGGATCAAAATCCAGTCGCACCGTCGTGCGTCCAGCTGAAGCAGACCAGACCGGCGCGGGTTCAATCACACCGGTGTCAGGATGCCACAGTTCAGGCACCTTGCCGCTGACGCGGAACGTGCATTCGGCGGAATCAAATCGCCACCGCTGGTTGGACACGAAATAAATGTCCGACGCGCCAGCGATCCGGTGGGTGTAGGCCAGATGCGTCGCGGCGGACGCACCCTGGAATTCAAAATCGGGCTTCAGGCTTTGCGACGCCAAAACTTCAGCCAACGATTTTCCCCAAACGATCCGGCCCTGGCCGCACACATTTTCCTGGACGGTGCCGCCGTTGCATTCGCCCCAAAGCTCATCGGCTGCTTTTTTTACCTGCGCATCGCATGGCGGGTAACCCTGGAGGCTCGGAGAATGCCGTGGTCGCGGGCCAACCACCGTCGCGCCGGCACGAACCAGCTTGCGAAGGCACTCCAGCATTTGCGGCGTCATGTTTATGTCGTCAGGCGGGAGAATTAGTACGGCGTAATTCGCGCCGCTGGCCAGGGTGAGCCGGCCATCCTTGACCGTCGCACCGTGGAGCAGGACATCAGCGTCCACGGCGTCGTAGTCGTAACCGGCGGGCAGTGCGGGATTGTTCGCGCGCATTTCCACGGGTGCGCTTTGTCCATCGAAATACGCGGCGTCAGCCACGGCGCGGCCTTGTTGCAGGAGAAACTGGCAGCGCGTGATGTAATCAATCCAGGGTTTTCCCTGCGACCACCAGGTTTCGGTGCGCTCAAAGTGAATCCCCCAGGGACCCATCGTCATGCCCGGCCAGCGATTCGTCCACGGCTGCATGGCGTAACGGTGGAAGGTGTAACGGTTCACGCCCTGGCAGAACATCAAATCGCCGAGCGTCTTGAGTGAAAACGGGTCGTTCTGCCACCGCCCGTGTTCGGGGCTCGCGGTGAACGATTCGGCGCCGACAATCGTTTTGCCGTAAATATGGGCGACGGACGCGGCGAGCTTGACGGAGGGATCGCCCTGGCTGCCACTCCAGAACTCACCCATGACGACATGCAGCGGCGCGCCGCATTGGAGCGATTCAAACGGCCCGGTGTACGGTTCAACCGCACTCATCAAGCCATGCTGCCGGCAAAGTTCGTCGAAGTGGCCGTAGTAATTTTCGGCAAACAAATCCGCGATGGTCCGGCGCACGTCCCAGAGAAAGCGTTCGGACACTTCGGGATGGTCCACGACGCGGCCGGTGAACGCAGGCAGAAACTTCAGTGGATCGTAACCGCGACGTTTCCGGAATTCCTCGCGGAAATTTTCCGTCCAGTTCTGGCCGCCGACTTCGTAGCTGTCGATCAGTGAACTGTCAAGCGTCTCACCCGCGAGCGGGCCGAGGTCGTTGAGGATTTTCTGCATGAAACCCGCCCAATGCGCATCGAGTGCCGCCTGGCTTAACTTATCACATTCCAGGCCTTCGCCTTCCCGGGGTGCGGGGTGATTGTTCACGCCGGTTGGCGTGTAGCCGACACGCAGAATGGTCCAGCGGCCCTTCGGCACATCCCACTCCAGCCGGCCTCCTGCCTGCAATCGGCTGGTCAGGTCCACCATCGCCTCGCGCCGGATCACGGAGCCAAGCGCGTTGGGAGTGGCCGGTGAAGACATGACAAATCCCCCGTTGTCGCCGTCCTTGGCTTCAAGGTCTTGAATTTTCTCGCCGCCGGCGGGCGTGGGAAACGCCAGCACGGCGATGTCGCGATAGAAATCCAGCCTGGTCGGCGGCAGCGGCAGCGCGGCGGTGAAGTTCGTTGGACCAGTCACGGCCACTTCGCTGGACACCACGTGTTGCATCGCGTGCTCGGGCGTGATCCAGGGTCCGCCGCTACTGGACCAGCCGGCGCAATTTTCCACGCAGAGTTTGAGTCCCACCCGATTCGCTTCCTGCACGGCGAATTTGAAATCCGCCCGCCATTCCGGACTCATAAACGTCACCGGACCGCGCGGGATGCCGCAATCCACGTTCACAATCGTCGCACCGCCCAGGCCGATTTGCTTCATCGCCTCGAGGTCGGCCGTGATGCCGGCTGGCGTAATGTTGCCATTCATCCAGTGCCACCACGTCTGCGGCCTGGCGGAATCCGGCGGATTAAGAAAGCCCGATTCCAGCGAATCCGCCGGCCTGGCATGACCGGCGAGCACAAACAGAACCGATGCCAGGACCGGAAGCAGAGATTGATTCGTTCTCATACGAGTGTCGAAGGAGCAAGGCCAAGATGGCCACATGCCAACGGTTGAGACAAGCTTAAACCAGGTTACGCTGGTGAAGATAGCGGAGATGGTGCGGAGATGGTGCTTGCGATTGAAGCGAAAAGAGCGTGAAGTCGAAGGCGGAAGCGGCTATGGCTCCCGCCAGACGTGACTGGCAGTCAAAAAATTAAACCTGTGAAGGCATTTCTACAGAAGGCCTCAGGAATTTTGATCAACCGGGCCAGTGATGGTCCATGGCGTTCCAAATCCGTTCTCACCGCATTGGCGGTGGTCGTGGTTGGTTTGGGGTTCTGGGTTTCCGACATCAAAAACGGCCCGCCGCAAAGCGAGACGAGCAACACCGTGACCCATGCGCCGACCGTTGCCTCGCCTGCCAATGCGCATTGGCATTGGAGCAAGCCGTTCCCGTTTTACGTGCCGATGGGCGCCAGTTACGTGGCGGGATTTTGCATCGGCTGGGTTTTTCGGAAGTTGATCCGGATCATTCTGGCGTTCACCGCGCTGGTCATCGCCCTGCTCGCGCTCGGAAAATTTGCGGGCTGCGACCTGACGACCGCCCAGGAACGGGTGGAGCGCACCGGCGCATGGGCGCGACACGAAGTGACGACCGCAAAGGATTATCTCCTGCATCTGCTGCCGTCGGTGGGTGCGGGCGGCGCCGGAACTTTCCTGGGTTTCCGGCGGCGCGGCCAAACGGTCGCGTCCAAGCCCGCGGATTCCCGGACTGCGAACCCGCCCGAACCGGAATAAAACCGAATCCGGGCGCGGCCGCGGCTACGGTTCTTTTGATTCCTGATCGCGCTTTCGCCGGTTCACAGCCTGGCGCAGGAGATATTCAATCTGGCCGTTGACGCTGCGTAATTCATCGCCCGCCCACTTTTCCAGTTCCTTCCACAGATCGGGAGGGATGCGCAGCAGAAATGGTTTGCGTTCTTCACCGGGCATGACGTTTATTGATACAGCGTGCCGGTGTTGATGACGGGCGCGGCTTCGGTTTCACCGCACAGGACGACGAGCAGGTTGCTCACCATGGAGGCCTTGCGTTCCTCGTCGAGCTTGACGACGCCCTTTTCGGACAATTCGCGCAGTGCCATGTCCACCATGCTGACCGCGCCGTGGACGATTTTCTGGCGCGCGGCGATGACCGCCTCGGCCTGCTGCCGGCGGAGCATGGCTTGGGCAATTTCGGGCGCATAAGCCAGATGCGTCAAGCGTGCTTCTTCAATGACCACGCCCGCCTTGTCAAGCCGCTCCTGCAATTCCTTCTTCATGGCCACCGCGACTTCGTCGGCGCTCTCGCGCAACGTGGGCTCATGTTCTTCGCCACGGTCATAGGCGTAGAGGCTGGCAATGTGGCGGATGGCTGACTCGCTCTGAATGTGGACGTAGCTCTCGTAATCGTCCACGTCGAAGGCCGCTTTGGCCGTGTCTTCCACGCGCCAGACCACGACGGCGGCGATCTCCACCGGATTGCCGCGCTTATCGTTCACCTTCAGCCGCTCGCTGTTGAAGTTGCGCGCCCGCAACGAGATTTTGGAGCTGAGTCCGCGCTGAAATTGGATGGCGAGATTGGCGCCCGCCTTGGAGGGTTCCGGTGCCGCGAAGCCGCCCGGCCGGGCCGGGCCGCGAAGCCGTGAATAAAAAGGATTGGCCCACCAGAAACCACTTTGGCGCACGGTGCCTTTGTAGGCGCCAAAAAGAATCAAGACACGCGCCTCATTGGGCTGCAGAGTAAAATGCCCTTTAAGTAGAATGACCGCCAGGACTTCAAGCAGAATGGGTGCTGCCAGGAGAAGGCCGGGATCCTCGTGGGTATTCCCCGCCCGCACGACCAGCCAGATAAACCACCCGGCGGCGCCAAACAGGAGCGCCAGATTGAAGAACAACATCATCCAGCCGTTGAACGCGTAGGTTTGACTTTCAGTGCTCGCCGATTTCACAGGGTTTGTATTCATAATCAATGCCTTCTCATGTGTTATCTATATGATATCATATTGCTATCTCAGTGCAATGGTTTTATCTGTTTGACTGCGTTAAGGTTGCAGGTTGAACGGAGAAAACATCCTTCCCGGCTTACGATGGGGAGCATCGTTCCGGCGGAAGACTGATTAGAATGCCTACTGTAGCGACACTGATTTTTTATGTTGATCCGCAGGGAGTTTACGAGTCCAATGTTGCCGCTATCTGAGGCTCAGATCGGCGCGCGTGAAATTCATTCACGGATCGGCTCGGTCGAAATCGGAGCGAGTTTTCGGGAATACTCCCTCTAGAGGTTCCTGCGTCGTCCGGGGCGGTTGGCACGCCCCTCGCTTCCTTCACCCTCAAACCTGGAAAGGTTGTCCTGTATGAAAGTGTTTCTGATTTACGTCAACGACGAAAATTTTTACCGGCTGCTGCCGGAAGAGTTGGGCGGCTCAAAGCCGGGGGACGCGCGCATCAAGGTGATGGGCTTTCCGCCGCTGGGCATCGAGACGCTCGCGCCGGTGCTCCGCCAGCACGGCCACCAGGTCCGGATGTTCGACACCTGCCATCCGGAGATGAAGGAACCGGACATCGTGCAGGCGTTACGCGACGACCCGCCGGAAGTGGTGGCGCTGTCGTTTTTGTCCACGACGACTTATCCCGGAGTGAAGAGCATGGCGCAGGTGGTCAAGGGCGTTATGCCCGATGTTCCGATTATCTGTGGCGGCGTTTTTGCCACGATGAACCAGGATCGGATCCTGAAGGATTGTCCTTACATTGACGCGGTGGGCGTCGGCGAGGGCGAGGAACTGCTGCCGGATTATCTGGAAAATCTCGCCACGCCGGCGAAAGTGGCCGGCCTTATCTGG
Organism: Candidatus Limnocylindrales bacterium; assembly: GCA_035604955.1. Taxonomy (GTDB): domain Bacteria; phylum Verrucomicrobiota; class Verrucomicrobiia; order Limisphaerales; family UBA11358; genus UBA11358. The sequence continues at coordinate 10,500 of DATNHM010000046.1, forward strand.
CGGGACGGCGAAAAAATCGTCAAGAACCTCGCGCGCCCAATCATCAAGGATTTGAATCAGTTTCCATATCCGGACCGGATGTCACTGCCGATTGATTATATCGAATCGCTGCCGCTCGATGTGCCGGCGGTGTTGTCGCTGGAAAAATTCTGCACCATGCAGACCTCGCGCGGTTGTCCTTACACCTGCATTTATTGCGATATCCCGGCACTGACCAACGGCAAGTGGCGCTTCCGTTCGCCGGAGCACGTCCTGGGGGAAATGAAGCAGCTCAACGAGCAGGGTTACCGCTCGATTTACCTGACGGACGACCATTTTCTGCTTAAGCGCGACCGCATCAACGCCATCTGCCAGAACATCATTGACCACAAGCTGGAGTTCAAATGGGGCTGCGAAGGCCGCGTGGACTCGGTGGCGGTGGATCAACTGCCCATCATGGGCAAGGCCAACTGCAATTTTCTCGCGTTCGGTGTGGAATCGGGTACGCAAAAAATCCTCGACCGTCTCGACAAGAACCAGACGCTGGCGCAAATCGAACACGCCGTCAGCGAGGCCAAGCGCTGTGGCATCGAACGGGCGCACGGATTTTTCCTGGTCGGCTCGCCCGGCGAAACCGAGGAGGACATTCTGGAAAGCTTCCGCTTCTGTGCGCGTCTCAAACTCGACACGTTTGGATTCAACCGGCTGTGCGTCTATCGCGGCACACCATTGTGGCACGAGTATCTCGAACGCGGCATTCTCGACGACGAACGCGACTGGGACAAATGGTTCAAGTGCTCGGACATTGACCCGACGGTGCTGCCCAGCGAAGTGGTGAACCGCGCGCGACAGAAGGGTTATGCGTTGCTCTTTGCCCACCGGCTCCTCTTCCGGCCCATCCAGACGGTCAGGCTTCTCCGCACCCTGGGCCGGCACATGAAATTCACTGACATCCTCCGGCTGCTGAGCAGTCCTTTCCGGAGACGAAAGTTGAACCGCAAACCCGAATTGCCGGCCCGGATGATCGAACTGGGATTGACCGCACCCGTCCGAACGGGCGTGCCGGACCTTCCCAGCGTTCCCGCGTAGCGCGATGCCGGAGGATTTTTCTGGCGGACGGCGAAGACGGGTCGCTATTTTTCGACGGTGATACAGCATTATGGGTCAGTTTTTGCCGAACTGATTGAAACGCCCTTCGAGCATATTACGCTGGTTTGGGGCATTGTACCGCTTTACTTCGGCTTACTGCTGAATGAGTTAACAGCGGACAAGGCAACCTTCCGGACGGCCGTTCAGTCCGGTTTCAGCTTCCTCTGGGCAGGCGCGCAATGGTTATGGCCGTATTTCTCGCATCAAATCGACATGCCACAAATCCGGCTCGCTTCCCTGCCTGTGAACCTGCTGGTGACGTTTTTTACCATCGCACTGGGCGTGATGGCGCTCGTCAGCGGCATTCGCAAAAAGTTTCCCAAGCACTGGCGCTTCATCGGCCACACGCGGTTCGCGAATTATTTCATGATCACGATTTTCCCGATCCAGTCGCATTACCTGTTATGGACGTGGGACCGGCTGGTCGCGATCGCGCTGTTTGCCGTGCCCGTCTGGCTGGTGTTGCACTTCGGCCTGATGCCGGTCCGAAACCGGTAATGAATCCGGTTGGACGCGAGCCGGCTGCCAAGCCGCAGTAATGTCGCTCAAGACCAAAGAAGAATTGATTGCAGATATCACGACAGCAACTAGAGTAAACACGCATGTCTTTCAACGAATTGCTGTTCGATTTCGTGACCTTGTGGGTGACCGTGGATCCAGTGGGCACGGTGCCGCTTTTCTTGTCGGTGACAAAGGACATGACAACGGCGGCGCGCAAGCGGGCGGCGATGCGCGCGACACTCATTGCGTTCTTCCTGTTGGCCGGGTTTCTTTATCTGGGACAATATTTGTTGGAAGCGATGCGGATTGAGATGCTCTCGTTCCAAATCGCTGGCGGGATTGTTTTGTTCCTTTTTGCACTGACGATGATTTTCGACAGAGGCTTAACCCGCAGCACCTCGGTGGACGCGGGGCATGACGTGGCCATTTTCCCGCTGGCGATGCCGTCCATCGCCACGCCCGGTGCGTTGCTGGCGGTGGTGGTATTGACGGACAATAACACGCACAGCTTTTCCCAGGAAACACTTACCTGTCTGGTGATGGCTCTGGTACTCATGGCAACGCTGGTCTTGATGTTGCTGGGCGACTGGATTATGAGGTTGATCGGGCCATCGGGCGCAAACGTGCTCAGCCGGGTGATGGGGATGATTCTCGCTGCTGCGGCGGTACAGATGGTTTACAGCGCCTTCCATGGCATACTAGGACCAGGTTAAAGCCTTCCGTACGCATAATGTGAAATTGAATCCGCCCCGTGGGATGTGATATTTTCAACGCATGGGGCGCCAATGGTTGCATGCCAAACGTCTCGTGGCCGGATTGAAGAAAGGCCGCGCGACCAGTAAACTTGTCCGCGAAATTTCGGTCGCCGCCAAAATGGGCGGCGCGGATCCGACGATGAATGCGCGGCTGTTTGCCGCCGTGGAGAAGGCGCGCAAAGAAAGCGTTGCCAAGGACGTTATCGAACGCGCCATCAGGAAAGGCGCCGGCACCGGCGATGAAAAGCTGGTGATGGAGCACGTGGTTTACGAGGGCTATGCACCGCACAAAGTGGCGGTAATCGTTGAAGTGTTCACCGACAACGTCAACCGCACAGCGCCGGAAATCCGCGTGTTATTCAAGAAAGGCCAGCTTGGTGCGGCAGGCAGCAACAAGTTCCTTTTCGACCTCGTCGGCCTGGTGGAGGCGCACCATCCTGACACAAATATCGATCGCGAGGCCGCGGCTATTGAAGCCGGGGCGAATGAGGTTGAGCCGCTCAAGCCCGAGCAGAATGATGACATCCCGGAAGGCACGGCCGGGGCGCGCTTTATTTGCGATCGGACGGCGGTCCATGCCGTCTCCAAGTGGCTTTCCCAAAACGGTTGGACGGTGGTGACCAGCGAGCCGGGCTATCTGCCGAAAACTCATCCGGAACTTACCGAGGTTCAACGGGGGGAAGTGGGCGAATTTCTCCAAAGCCTGGACGACCACGATGATGTTCACCGCATCTGGGCCGCAGTTAAATAACGGGCTGTTCAGCTCAACCGCATCGGCATGACCACGTAAAGGAAGGGCCCGTTTATCTTCAAAACCCCGGGGCTGAGTTCGTCCGTCAATTCAAAGAAAACTTCGTCCTCGGTCAGCGCATTGAGCGGTTCAATGAGAAATTTTGGATTAAAAGCAATGGCGATCTCCTTGCCTTTATAGTTCACCGCAAGGCTTTCCCGGGCTTCACCGACCTCTGGCGAATTGGCGGTAATGGCAAGGCTGTTCTTGCTGAAAGTCAGCTTGACGGAGTTGGCCTTTTCGCTGGTCATGATTTCGGCCCGCCGCAGGGCATGTAGAAACTCTTCGCGTACCAGCGGGACCCGCTCTTTGGTCTCATTGGGAATGACCTGACGGTAATTGGGATAATTCCCTTCAATGAGCTTCGTGAGGACCAGTACGGAAAATCCCTTGTCATCCTTCAATTTGAACGCCGCTTGATTCTCTCCAAACTTGATTTCCACATCTCCTTTTTCCTGGAGGAGCCGGGTTAACTCATTAACCGCCTTGGCCGGGATGATGAATTCGCCCTGGCTTTTTTCTGAAATTTCCACTTCTTCGTCCGCGAGGGCTAATCGGCGGCCATCGGTTGCCACCACCGTCATTTTATGATCCTTGAGGCTGATGAAAACGCCGTTTAAAACATAACGGGATTCATCTGTGGAAATGGCAAATGCCGTTTTCCCCAGCATCGCTTTGGCCGTCTCCTGGGTCAGCGTGACTTTCTTGTCATCCTTGAACTTCGGCATGGGAGGGAACTCATCCGCTCCAATTCCATGAATTTTATAGAAGGAATTTCCACTACGGACGCTGCACACATTCTTGTCATCCACTTCCATGTCCAACTCCCCACTGCTCAACTCACGAACGATTCCGAAGAGCTTCCTGACCGGGACCGTCGTCACTCCGCCTTTCTTTACCTTGGCCTCTACTGAACAGGCCACGGTTACATCCAAGTCTGTTGCTGTAAATTCGAGCCGTTCTCCCTCTGCCCGTAACAGCACATTGGAAAGAATGGGAAGCGTCGTCCGCGAGCTGACAACATTTTGAACCGCCTGCAGGCCATTGAGAATTTGCTCTTTTGTTATGGAGAGATTCATGAGCGGTTAATAGTTTCTTTCTTTATAAAAAAGTATCAGTATTAAGGCTTGTGAATAAGGCAAACAACCATTTGTGTCAACGTTTCACCAAAGGAAAATAAGGGAAGGCAAGACAGGTTTGGAAGATAAAAAGAGAGAAAGTTCCAAAAGTCGGGGTTCTTAACAAAAAAAACAGGATATACACAAAGAGGCGGAGACTTATTGGCCACGTTGTGCACGCAGGGCCACCTTGGAAAAAACATGGCAGACAAAATCAACGTCTTTCAGAGAGGAATCCCGCCCTAGAGAAAAACGAACAAGAGAATTGGCCCAATCCCGTTTTCCCAGGGCAAAAATAACGTGGGAGGGAACGAGCGAGCCGGCAGAACAAGCGGAACCACTGGAAGCGCAAATTCCCTCGATATCCAATCCACCCAGCAGGGCGATACTGTCAGCGCCTTTTACAACAAAGGAAGCCGTATTTGCCAACCTTTCTTCGGAAGAGCCGACGAATTCCACACCTTCGATTTTTGAAAGGCAATCAATCATCCGGCGAGTCAGGGGAAACAGGAGATCAAATTTAAAGACCGGAGGGGAAAGAAATCTTTCCATGGCTTCGACCAGACCAATGATCCCGGCCAGATTTTCCGTGCCGGCCCGCCGTTCATTCTCATGTCCACCGCCAAAGGCAATCGGATCAGGATGGAGCGGGGATTTGATGTAAAGCAATCCCGCTCCCTTGGGCCCGTGAAATTTGTGAGCGCAAATAGAAACCAAATCCGCGTTAAACCGGCCGATGGTTTCGAAGGGCAGCTTGCCAAACCATTGCGCTGCGTCCGTGTGAAAAACAATTCCGTGCTCGCGACAAATCGCTCCCAGTTCCGCCACCGGCTGAATCGTGCCAATTTCATTGTTGACCGCCATGATGGACACAAAAATCGTGTCTGGACGAATCGCCTTTTTGAAGTCATCCACGGAGACCCGGCCCTCGGAATTCACCGGCAGCTTTGTAACTTCAAATCCCTCTTTCTTTTCAAGATAATCAAAACAATACAAGACGGCATGGTGCTCAATGGCGGACGTAATCAAATGCCGGCCTTTGGGCTTGAGCAGGCGCGCCGTGCCGAAAATCGCCAGATTATTGCTCTCCGTGCCTCCGCTCGTAAAAACAATTTCACTCGGTTTGCCCCCAAGGACTTTGGCCGCCCGTTCGTGCGCCTCATCCAGCAGTGTCCGGGCTTGCCGTCCGACCCGGTGCACGCTGGAAGGGTTGCCCCAAATTTCGCCGAGAAGCGGCAGCATCGCGTCGCGCACTGCCGGATCCAGCGGCGTGGTGGCGTTGTAGTCGAAATAGATCGTCCGCGGCATTATTCAATGAAAAAAAGGCGTGAAACGTGGAGGAAGCGTCATCGTCTCCTCACATTCCGCGCCCATCGTAATTCAAAAATCGTAAATCGTAAATGTTTGCGTGGTTTGACACCCCAGAAGGCCTGCTTATCTTGTCAGGATGCAGCCGAAGCGGTCGGGCGCAAGTCACCGCCAAAAAACCGCAAGCTGCCGACAGCAAAGAATCGCCGCCGCAATTAAATTATTTATCAATGACAACGAACAGGTCAACACCGATGCCGGAAACCCGTCTGGACGCGCTGCCGCCGCGGCAGTGCGCCGTGGTGCGTCGCATCGAGACCGATGGGGACGATGTGCAACGCCTCAAGACGCTGGGAATTTGCGTCGGACGTCGGCTGGAGGTCGTCCGGATTGGCGACCCGCTTGTGGTCCGCGTTTTCGGGTCGCGCCTGGGTTTGTCGGCTTCACTGGCCTCGCGGGTCTGGCTGGAAGTCTGCACGCCTGACCATTGCGCGATGCGGGAAGCGCACGAGCATGAGTGACTTCCCGAAATTCGGGTTTGCGGCGTCCTGCTGTGACGAGGGACAGGACGCGGTTCAACTGCCACATCACGCCTTCACGCTCGCGCTGCTCGGAAATCCCAATGCCGGCAAGACCACCCTGTTCAACGCGCTGACCGGGCTTCGCGCCAAGACCGCCAATTTCCCGGGCACCACCATCGAACGCCGCGTTGGCCGCGCGCATATCGGCGATGGCCAGATTGTGGTGGTGGATTTGCCGGGACTTTATAGCCTGGAAAGCTCTTCGCCGGATGAAAAAATCGCCAGCGACGCCTTGCATGGGCGGCTGGACAACCACCCTGCGCCCGAGGCTGCGCTGGTGGTCGTGGATGCGACTAATCTCGAACGGAACCTGTTTCTGGTGAGTCAGGTGCTCGAATTGGATTGTCCCGTGGTCGTGGCGTTGAACATGATGGACACGGCCCGGCGCGACGGCATCCGGATTGATGTCGCAAAACTGCGCGACGAACTCGGATGTCCCGTGGTCCCCATTTCCGCGCGCACCGGCATGGGGCTCGGCGAGCTTAAAGGAGAGATCGAGCAGCTCGCCACCGGCAAGGCAGCGAACGCCGCTGCCCACGCCAAGCCCGCCTGCACGCAGGGCTGCAGCGGCTGTCCCTACCAGGCCCGCTACGAATGGACGGAACAGATTTCGACAAGGGTGATGGACGCGGCCGCGGCGCGCCGTTCGGCCCGGACCGAAAAGATTGACGACTTGTTCACGCACCCGGTTGCGGGCGTCGTCGTTTTTCAAATCGTCATGCTCCTGCTGTTCGCCCTGATTTTCTGGGCGGCGCAAATTCCGATGGACCTCATCAGCCGCCTGTTCAGCACCGTCGGGACCTGGATTGCGGCACACACACCGGCGGGCGATTTTCAAAGTCTGCTGGTCAACGGCGTTATTGGCGGCGTCGGCGGCGTGTTGGTGTTTCTGCCCCAAATCTGCATTTTGTTTTTCGCGCTATCGCTGCTGGAGGACACCGGCTATCTGTCGCGCGCGGCGCTGGTGATGGACAAGATCATGCGCCGGCTCGGATTGCCGGGCAAGGCGTTCGTGCCGATGCTGTCGGCGCACGCCTGCGCGATTCCCGCCATCATGTCTGCGCGCGTCATCGAAAATCCGCGCGATCGGCTGGTCACCATCCTCATCACGCCGCTGCTGACATGCTCGGCGCGAATTCCGGTGTATGCCATGGTCACGGCGCTGCTGTTTCCGCACGCGCCGCTCAAGGCCGCGCTGGTTTTCACGGCGGCCTACGTGACCGGTGCCTTGGCGGCGGTGCTGGCGGCGGTCGTGTTCAACCGCACTATTTTGCCGGGCGGCAGCCGGCCGCTGTTGATTGAACTGCCGCCGTATCGTCTGCCCAGCCTGTGGTCGGCGCTGCTGCACACGCTTGACCGCGCGAAAATTTTTGTGAAGCAGGCCGGCACCATCATCCTGGTGGTTTCGCTTGCCCTGTGGGCGCTTTCGCATTATCCCAAATCCGCGCCGCCGCCCGCCGCGGTGGCGCTGACGGCGCAGGCCGTGCAACTGGACAAATCCGGCGACCCGCAGAAAGCCGCGGAGCTGCACGCGGACGCCGACCGGCTGTCAGCGCAATTTTCACTGCAAAACTCTGCTGCCGGCAAGATGGGCCGTTTGCTGGAGCCTGTGCTCCAACCGCTCGGTTACGACTGGCAGATTGGCATCGGTATCATCAGTTCGTTCGCCGCCCGCGAAGTCATCGTTTCCACGCTGGCCATCGTTTACGGCGTCGGCCAGGACGCTGCGGAGCACCACAGTGCGTCACTTTATGATTCGCTGCGCCGCGCCACGCGGTCGGACGGCACGCCGATGTTCACCACCGCCACCTGCGCCAGCCTGTTGGTGTATTACATCCTCGCCGCGCAATGCCTGTCCACCACGGCGGTCGTGCGTCGTGAAACGGGCGGCTGGAAATGGCCGCTGTTCCAGATTGCCTACATGACCGGCCTGGCCTACCTCTGTGCATTCATTGTCTATCAGGTCGTCAGCCGCTTCGTTCATTGAATTTACGATTTATCATTTATGATATAGGATTGCTTTTGTGATTTGCGCAGCGGGCAAATCATCAATCACAAATGAGTGTCCGAGTCAAAATTTGCGGCGTTACCAGTCTCGCCGACGCACAAGTCGCGGTCGAGTCGGGGGCGGATGCGCTGGGGTTTAATTTTTATGAAAAAAGCCCGCGATCCATCCCGACTGCCGCTGCCGCGGAAATTTCGCGCGCGCTGCCACCGTTCACGCTGCGCACGGGCGTCTTCGTGAACCCTTCCGAGGAACTCGTCCGGCGCGCCATCGGCGAATGTGGCCTTAATTTGCTCCAATTTCACGGCGACGAGCCGCCGGACTTTTGCACGCAATTCGGGTTGATGAGCATGAAAGCTTTCCGCATCCGCGATGCCGGGTCGCTGAAGGAATTAACAAAATATCAGACCGACGCGTGGTTGCTGGACGCCTGTTCGTCCGACACATTCGGGGGCACCGGCGAAAAATTTAATTGGACCCTGGCCATCGAGGCGCAAAGACCCGGCAAGCCGGTCTTTCTCGCGGGCGGCTTGACCCCGGAAAACGTCGCCGAGGCCGTTCAACAAGTGCAACCGTTCGGTGTGGACGTTTCGAGCGGTGTCGAATCTTCACCGGGCAGAAAAGACCCCGCCAAGGTGCGCGCCTTCATTAAGGCGGCTAAGACGACGCGACAGTGACATTTTAAAGGATAATTCATCCCGCATATAAGGCGGAACAATTCCCGTACAAAGAAAGGCAACATTTGAGTTAACAGCGGAAACCGGCTGTGATAATTTGCGCGCCACGTTTTTTGTGAAATGAAAATTTCCGTACCCAAAGAAACGCATCCGGGTGAAACCCGGGCGCCCCTCACACCGGACAGCGCCGCCAAGCTGGTCAAGCTCGGCGCGCAAGTGGAAGTCGAGGCCGGCCTCGGCGCCGCCGCCGGATTTCCCGACGACGCCTACACCAAAGCCGGCGCAACGATGGCCACCGACCGCAAGGCACTCATCAGCTCCGGCGACATCGTGCTGCGTCTGCGCAAGCCGCCGGTGGAGGAAATTGCGCTGCTCAAGTCCAACGCCATCCACGCGAGCCTGCTCGACCCGTTCAACGAGAAGGAGCTGGTCAATAAATTTGCCGAACGCGGTGTCAGCGCCATCAGCATGGAATTCATCCCGCGCACCACCCGCGCGCAGAAAATGGACGTGTTGTCGTCACAGGCGAACCTCGGTGGCTACGAAGCCGTGATTCTCGCGGCGCGTTATTCCAACAAGATTTTCCCCATGATGACCACGGCGGCGGGCACGATTCTGCCGTCCAAGGTGTTCATCATCGGCGTCGGCGTCGCCGGTTTACAGGCGATCGCCACCGCCAAACGGCTTGGCGCCAAAGTCACCGCTTACGACACGCGGCCGGTGGTCGAGGAACAGGTAAAGTCGCTCGGCGCGCAATTTCTGAAGATTGACATCGGCGAAACCGGCCAGACCAAGGAAGGCTACGCCAAACCCCTGACCGAGGAGCAAATCCAGAAGCAGCGCGATGCGATGCGGAAGACCTGCGGTGATTCCGATGTCGTCATCACGACCGCGCAGGTTTTCGGACGCAAAGCGCCGGTGCTCGTCACCGCCGACATGTTAAACGCCATGAAGCCCGGCAGCGTCGTGATCGACATGGCGGTTGAGACCGGTGGCAACGTGGAAGGCGTGGTTTACGACCAGGTGACCGACCGCAATGGCGTGAAAATCGTTGGTATCGCCAACCTGCCGGGCCGCGCGCCGCTGCACGCCAGCCAGGTTTATTCCGCGAACCTCTTGGCGCTCGTCGAGGAATTCTGGGACAAGCAGAACAAAGTATTCGTGCTGAAACTCGACGACGAAATCATCAAGGGCTGCCTCGTCACGCACGGCGGAAAAATTGTGAACGAAAAACTCATCGCCAAACCGAACTGATTTATGAGCGTAGAAATTCTCGTCCTGTTCGTCTTCGTGCTCTCGATTTTCGTGGGCTTTGAAGAAATCTCGAAAGTGCCTTCGATGCTGCACACGCCGTTGATGTCCGGGACCAATGCCATTCACGGCATTATCCTGCTCGGCGGCATGTTGGTGCTCGCCGCCGCGGACACGCCGCTGGCGCGGACCCTCGGCTTCATCGCGGTGGTTTTCGGTTCGGCCAACGTCTTCGGCGGCTTCATGGTCACGGACCGCATGCTGCAAATGTTCAAGAAAAAGAAGAAATAGCCATGAGTTCCACGCTTGCCCTCATTTTCATCGGTGTCGCGGTCCTGTTCATCCTCGGCATCAAATTTTTGAGTTCGCCGAAGACCGCGCGCTACGGAAATCTCCTCGCCGCCGCCGGCATGGTCGTTGCGTTCTTCGCCACGATTCCACTGATGCAACTGCACGAGTGGAATCTCAACTGCACGCTCATGGCCGTCGGCATTGTGATCGGCCTCGTCATCGGCGCGATCGGCGCGTATTCGGTCAAGATGACCGCGATGCCGCAGATGGTCGCAGCGTTCAACGGCCTTGGCGGCGGGTCGGCGGCGCTGGTCGCGAGCCTGGAATTTCTGCGGCGCTCGCACAGCCTTGAAGGCGTCACGGTGTCCGCCGCGGTTCCGATGTTGTTCGCCACGCTCATCGGCTCGTTGTCGTTTTCCGGCAGTATTATCGCGTTTTTGAAACTGGAGGGGAAATTCGAGAGGCCGCACACGTTTCCCGGCCAGAACTTTTTGAACGGTCTCGTGCTGCTCGTGATTCTCGGCTTGTGCGGATACTTGATTAGCGGCCAAACCAACTCCACGGCGTTTATCGTCATGTTTGCGCTGGCGCTCTTGTTCGGCATCGCGATGGTCATGCCCATCGGCGGCGCGGACATGCCGGTTGTCATCTCGCTGCTCAACTCCTTCACCGGTCTGGCTGTGGCAGGAGACGGTTTTGTCATCAACAACCTTTCGATGATTGTCGCCGGCACCCTCGTCGGTTCGTCGGGCACGCTGCTGACGCTGCTCATGTGCAAGGCGATGAACCGGCCGGTGACGAATGTCTTGTTCGGCGCCTTCGGCTCCGGTGGCGGCAGCCAGGCGGCAGCCGGCGGCATCGCCGGGACGGTCAAACCGATTCAAGCCGACGAAGCCGCGTTGCTGCTCGCTTACGCGCAGCGGGTTGTGATTGTCCCCGGTTACGGCATGGCCGTGGCGCAGGCGCAGCACCAGGTCCGCGAGCTTTCCGACGAACTCGGCAAACGTGGCGTCGAGGTGCAGTTCGCGATTCATCCCGTCGCCGGCCGCATGCCCGGCCACATGAATGTGCTGCTCGCCGAGGCAAATGTTCCCTACGATCAGCTCCAGGAAATGGAGGCCATCAACCCTTCGATGGACCGCGTGGACGTCTGCCTGGTCATCGGCGCCAACGACGTGGTCAATCCCGCTGCGCGCGAGGAAAAATCCAGTCCGATTTATGGCATGCCCATCATCGAAGCCGACCACGCCAAGACCGTCATCGTGATGAAACGCTCGATGGCCAAAGGCTTTGCCGGCATCGAAAACCACCTTTTCTATAAGGACAACACCCGGATGCTCTTCGGCGACGCAAAGGCGTCGCTCAATGCGCTCGTCGCGGCCGTGAAGGCGAATTGACATGGAGGGAAGCGCTTCGTTGCTTCCCTGATATTCAGTACTGACGAAGCAGTGCCCTCCAAAATAAATTCCTTTGCGTCTTTGCGTCTTTGCGTGAGAATTGCGGTATGAGCTCAGTTGCCGCAAAAAATCTTCCTGACGCCCGGGGCCATTTCGGACCTTACGGCGGGCGTTTCGTGCCCGAAACCCTGGTCCATCCGTTGCAGGAGTTGGAAGACGAATACCGCCGCGCGCAAATGGACCCCGCGTTCCAGCGCGAGTTCGAGTATTACCTGAAAGAGTTCTGCGGTCGGCCCACGCCGCTATATTTCGCCGAACGCCTTACTCGCGAACTTGGCGGCGCGAAGATTTATCTCAAACGCGAGGACCTGCTCCACACCGGCGCGCACAAGATCAACAATTGCATCGGCCAGATCCTGCTCGCCAAACGCATGGGCAAGACCCGCATTATTGCCGAGACCGGCGCGGGCCAGCACGGCGTCGCCACCGCCACCGTCGCCGCCATGTTCGGGCTGAAATGTGTTGTTTACATGGGTGCGGTGGATTGCCAGCGGCAGGAGCTGAACGTTTATCGCATGAAAATGCTCGGCGCGGACGTCGTGTCCGTGAAGGCCGGGCAGCAGACACTCAAGGAAGCCATCAACGAAGCCATGCGCGACTGGGTGACGAATGTCCGCACCACACATTACATCCTCGGCACCGTCTATGGCGCGCATCCGTATCCGGAGATGGTGCGGAACTTCCAGCGCGTCATCGGCGACGAAGCGCGCCGGCAAATTCTGGAACAGGAAGAGCGTCTGCCCGACCTGCTGATCGCCTGCGTCGGTGGTGGTTCCAATTCGATGGGCTTGTTTTATCCGTTCCTCAAGGACAAATCCGTGAAGATGGTGGGTGTGGAAGCGGGCGGCCTGGGCATCAAACCCAACCAGCACGCGGCGCGGTTTCACGGTGGGTCGCTCGGCGTGTTGCAAGGCACGCGCAGTTACATTTTGCAGGATGAATACGGCCAGATTCAACTGACCCACAGCGTCAGCGCCGGTTTGGATTACGCCGCCGTCGGACCGGAACACGCCTGGCTGCACGACCAGAAACGCGTGGAATACACATATATCAAGGACGACGCGGCGCTGGAGGCGTTCATGAAGCTCGCGCGGTTGGAAGGCATCATTCCCGCGTTGGAAAGCGCGCACGCCATCGCCGAAGTCATGAAACGCGCACCGAAGATGCGCAGGAATCAGCTGATCATCGTGAACCTCTCCGGTCGCGGCGACAAGGACGTGGCGCAGGTGGCGGACAAGGTGAAATTGGAAATGCCTAAATGAACGGACGAAAATGAGCGCCGTAGGCGCGACAGCGTTGTAGATTTCCCATCGCCAGAAATCAAAACCTCCGTGGGAGGGACATCTTTCCTATGCCGCTTCTGACGGAGCTTTGGAATTTTTGATCGTTTGAGTCTACAATGATTTCGCCTCTAACGGGGCTTGTTTTATTTTGTTCGTTCGCCCACAGCTCGCGTCGTGGGCTATTTTCTTCCGCTGCCTCGCACTTACGCCTTGCCGCCGAAGGTGCAGTGGTCGTCGAGGTCGAGGTAGTCGAACCAGGTGTGGATGTCCTCGCGTAATGCGCTCAGTTTTCTCAGTTGTTCGGTGATAAATTCCAACGTTTCGATGTCGCCGTCCGGCGTGCGGTGCTCATGATATTCGCCCCACGCGGCGATTTCCCATGGTTGGTGCTGGTGTTTCGCGTTGGCCTGAATCCAGTTGAGGATTTCCCAATCGCCACCACCTTTGGCGAGTTCCTGTTTCAGCGCTTCGTGGTCGAGACCGACGAACTTGAAGAAATGCCGGTCCATGCCTTTGCCGGCGTAGTGGTACTCGCCCAATTTGCCGGCGAGCGCCGCGCGTCCTTTGTCGAGGATGCGCGGCAGCAGAACAAAACCACCCAGCCGCACACGCGGGCTGCGCGGCGGGCGTTGTGTGAGGTCAGGTGCAATAACGGATATGCTCATAAAGATTCACATCAATATGCACGCGTTTGGCAGCGACTCAACGAAAACCACCTGAGACCAGAAATGTTTCGCCGGTGATCCAGCCGGAATCCGCCGAGGCCAGGAACGTCGCGACCGTCGCGACGTCCTGCGGCTGGCCGATGCGGCCCAGAGGCGTTTGTGCTTCAGCCTGTTTCTGGAAATCGCTCCCGATGAAACCGGCGGCATGAACGCCTTCGGTTTCAATCATGCCAGGGTTGATGGAATTCACGCGGACTTTCCTCGGTCCCAATTCCCGGGCGAGCGATTTGGTCACGGCGTCCACCGCCGCTTTTGTGGCACTGTAAACCGTTGCGCCGGGCATCGGGTTTACGCCGACCACGGAGCTGATGTTGATAACGCTGCCGCCGTCGCCGTTGAAGTGTTTCAACGCTTCCTGCGTCGTGAGAATCAGGCCGAGCACATTCGTGTTGAATTGTTTGTAGAAATGTTCCTCGCTGATTTGTTCGAGCGGGCCGAATTCGTACACGCCCGCATTGTTGACCAGAATGTCGGTTTGGCCAAATGCCTTCCTGGTTTCGGCGAACAGGCGTTCGATGTCCGCTTTCTTCCCCACACTGCCCTGCACGGCGATGGCTTTGCCGCCTTGCGCGGTGATTTCGCCAACGACCTTGTCCGCGCCCGCCTTGCTGGAGGCGTAGTTGACGACGACGGAGGCGCCTTCCGCGGCGAGGTGTTTGGCGATGGACGCGCCAATGCCTTTGGACGCGCCGGTGACCACGGCGACCTTGCCGGTCAGTTTTTTGTTTGTGCTCATATTCTGTTCTTTCTCCTTTAGTTTTGTTGTTTTGTTTTTGTGACTTAAAAAGTAACAATTATGTGCAAATTTTTTTAGTTCTTGTTCACCTGGGAAACGATCTGCTCAAGGGTGATGTCGTCCAGGCTGGTTTCCATGGCTTTCTGGGTTTTGTCCAGGGCCCGGTCGAGCGCCTCCTTGATATGGCAACTCACGGGACAGGCTTTTTGCTCGGTGTAATGGTGGATGGAAAACGCCTTGGGCGCGTCCACGGCCCGGTAAATGTCCAGCAGCGAAATGTTTTTCGCATCTTTGGCGAGCCAGCACGCACCGGTCTTGCCGGTGGCCGTTTCCACCAATCCCGCCCTGGACAATTTGGCCAGTGTCCGCCGCACGAAGCTGGGGCTGGTATTGACGCTTGTCGCCAACTGCGCCGAGGTCGTGTCCCGGCCGGAACGGTAACCAAGAGCGGCCATGAGGTGGACCGCAATCGGAAACTGGGTGTTGATCGCCATAACTGTTACTATGATAGTCACAATTAAAAATAACGCAAGTGATCTTTTGAAATATTTTTTGTCGTCAAAATACAGCCCAGAACGCATGGTTTTCGACCGTCGCGACGCGTCCGAAGTAACGTTCGGAGCGGCTCGCGAAATTGAAATGTTGTAACATCCTCCCAATCATGTACGTATTATTGGCATTGAACTTTTTATATGGCCATTGAGTCGAATAATCGCAAAGGATGAAAGGAGAGTTATGAAATGCCGATATGCAATTGGTGTCGCAGCGTTGTCGCTCTGCCTCGGCGCCGTCGTGGCGCAGGCGCAATATTATTCTTATCTGCCCGAAGGCGCCGGCCCGACGTTCCGCGTCGGCGTGGGACCGTCGTTTTTCCAGGACAGCCAGATCACCCAGTTTTCAACTCCCGGGGTTGCACCTACCGGGCCGGTCCCCAGCAAGGTGGATTTTGATACCGGCCTGGCCTTCGACGCGGCCTTCGGCTGGGCCTTCAACCGGTATGCGGCCCTGGATTTCGAGACTGGATTTATCGGCGCAGAAATCAACAACGTACCGGGATATCTCACGGACAACTCGCGGATCTATAGCGTGCCGTTTCTGGTTAACGCCACGTTGTCGTATCCAATTCCGCGCACCAACATCATACCCTACGTCGGCGCCGGCGTTGGCGGCGCTGATATGGTCTTTGATACCGATAATTTTCAAGATAGCGCCGGCATAAACGGGGTTGTCGGCAGTGAAAATGACGTCGTGTTCGCCGGGCAGGTTTTTGCCGGCGTGCGTTTTGCGTTGACTCGCCACCTGATGCTCGACCTCGGTTACAAATACTTTGCCACGGGCAATCCAACCTTCACTTATCCGCCGGACCATTTCGACGTCGGCTTTAAAGGTGCCCGGACACATTCCGTTTTGTTTGGGCTTACGTTTGATTTCTAACCGACGGAAAGGTGCTTCGCGCCTTCTTCATCGGATAATGACATCATTTGAGCAATTCGGTGGGGCGAGCGTCCTCGCGAGCCGCCAAGGCAAAAAGGCAGCGGCTCGCCGGTAGCCTCGCCCCACAAAATCATGCCATTACCCTTCCCGCGTCAGGCTTTTCAATCCTAAGATGCCCGGTTATGTTAGCCAATGATGGATGCCACACGACCATGGCCGCGGTGGGCACCGCAAGGCTGGGTAGGATTATTCCTGCTGGCGGTGTGCTGGCCGCTGAACTGGACATTGCCGGGTATGCGCACGGCCTACCTGTTCTTCCCGTTGTGGCTTGGTTACATCCTCCTCGTGGACGGGCTGGTCTGCTGGCGCGCCGGCGCCTCGTTATGGACGCGTTCACGAAAAGGGTTCGTCCTGCTTTTTATCCTGTCCGTGCCGGCCTGGTGGCTGTTTGAAATCATCAATGACCGGACGGGGAACTGGGAATACCTCGGCGCCGGCACGTTTACGCCGCTCGAATACTACGCGCTTTGCACGCTATCATTCTCGACCGTCATGCCGGCGGTCTTTGAAACCGCTGAACTGGTGCGGACGTTTCGCTGGGTAAAGTCACTACGGCCCGGCGCACGAATTCCGGACACGACCCGAGTGAATTTGCGAATGCTGTTCACCGGTCTGATCCTGTTGGTGCTGACGTTGGCCTGGCCAAAGTTTTTTTATCCCTTTGTCTGGATTTCACTGGTGTTGATTTTCGAGCCGGTGAATTGGCGGCTGGGTCGGCGACATTTTCTGGAGTGGTTGCAACACGGCGACTGGCGGCCGGTGATTTCACTGTCGCTCGGTGCACTCATCTGCGGGTTTTTCTGGGAAATGTGGAATTACTGGTCGTGGCCGCAATGGATTTACCACGCGCCGGGCGCACAATTCCTGCACGTCTTCGAAATGCCGTTGCTGGGTTACGGCGGTTACATCCCATTCGCGCTGGAACTGTTTGCGCTGAAAAATCTTCTCTGGCCGCGCGAACCTCGATTGGCACTTTGAATCAAACCCTTCAGCGACGGGCCGTCTTCGTGGGTTCGGGTGGCAGATTGGTGATGATGCGGGCGCCGCGTTTGTAGGCAAAGTACGAGTAGGTCCATTGCAACAGCACGGCCAGCCGGTTGCGGAAGCCGATCAGAAAGATAAGGTGGACGAACAACCATGCCAGCCACGCTGGGAAACCGGAAATTTTCAACCGGCCAATCCATGCCACGGCGGCGGACCGGCCGATGGTGGCCATCGTTCCCTTGTCCCAATACTTGAACGGCGGGCCGGGCAATTGGCTCGCGCCGGCGTTCAATTCTCCTTGGATGACCCATGCCACGTGCCGTCCCATTTGCATCGCTGCCGGGCAGATGCCCGGAACCGGTTTACCGTCTTTCCCGATCACCAGCGCGAGGTCGCCGATGGCGAAAATTTCCGGATGGCCGGGCACGCTTAAATCCGGATTCACCTTCACGCGGCCGGCCCGGTCCAGTTCCACGCCGAGTTTCCGTGTGAGCGGCACGGCGGAGACGCCCGCGGCCCAGACGATGTTTCCGGCGCGGAGAATTTCGCCGCCGGCCAATTCCACTTCACCGGCGCGGATGTTTTTCACCGGCGTTGAAGTGCGGACCTGCACGCCGAGTGCTTCGAGCTGGCGTCGGGCGCTGGCCGAAAGGTCCGGCGGATAATTCGAAAGCACCCGCGGTGCGCCTTCGATTAAAATAATTCTTGCCTGTGTGGGATCAATCCGGCGGAAGTCGCGTTTCAGTACCGTCCGTGCCAGTTCGGCGAATGCCCCGGACAGTTCCAGCCCGGTTGGCCCGCCGCCCACGACGACAATCGTCAACAGCTTGTCGCGTTCGGCCGGGTTTGTTTCGTTTTCGGCCCTTTCGAACGCAAGCAGAATGCGGCTGCGCAGGCGTAGTGCGTCGTCGAGCGTTTTCAAGCCCGGGGCGAATGACTCCCATTCGGGGTGGCCGAAGTACCCTGTTTGACTTCCCATCGCCAGTACGAGGAAATCATAGTCCAGCGTGCTTTTGCGCAGGATGACCTTCCGGTTGGCGAGGTCGAAATCCGCAGCTTCATCCAGCAACACGGTGACGTCAGGGCGATTGGCCAGGATGGAGCGGATGGGCTGGGCGATTTCCGGCGCGGACAGCCCGGCGGTGGCGACCTGGTACAACAATGGCTGGAACAAATGATGGTTGGTGCGGTCCACCACGGTCACGCGCGCATGGGGGTGCCGGAAATGCTTGCAAAAGAACAGGCCGCCAAAGCCTGCTCCCAGCACGACGACGTGAAATGTTTTATCGCCCGCCACAGGTTTAATTTCGATGAATCAGAGGGAAATGCAAAGCGCCGTGTTGACCAAATCCGGATGACTTTTATTTGGGCGCGTGTTCTAATGGCGCGACGGCAAGCATGAATCGAGTCCTCGGTTTCGCCACCAATCTTTTTCCGATCTGGGTCCTGGTCGGTGGCGCGCTGGCGTTGGCGCATCCGGTCTGGTTCAGGTGGTTTAGCGGCGATTTCATCACGTGGGGACTGGCGGTCATCATGCTTGGCATGGGCATTACACTGAGCGTGGGCGATTTCAAACGGGTGTTGAAAATGCCGCGCGCGGTCGGCATCGGGTTTGTCGCGCATTACGCCATCATGCCATTCCTCGGCTGGAGCATTGCCCGCCTGCTCCGGCTGGAAACCCCGTTTGCCGTCGGGTTGATCCTGGTGTCCTGCTGCCCCTGCGGCACGGCGTCGAATGTCGTCAACTACATCGCCCGCTCGAATGTCGCGCTCTCGGTGTTGATGACCATGTGTTCGACGCTCGGCGCGATTGTGCTGACACCATTGCTGACGAAGTGGCTGGCCGGCCACTACGTGCCGGTAGACGCGTGGGGCCTGTTCTGGAGCACAGTGAAAATCGTGCTGGCGCCAGTGATCATCGGTGTGACATTGAACCGCTTCACACCGCGCTTTGTAAAATTCGTCCTGCCAGTATCCCCCCTGGTTTCGGTGCTGATGATCACGCTGATTTGCGCAAGCATCATCGGCGGCAGCGCCGATGATTTCAGACGGTCGGGTGGCGAACTGATTCTCGCGGTGTTTTTGTTGCACACCGGTGGATTTTTTCTTGGTTACGTCGCCAGTCGTCTTTTGCGCTGTGATGAGTTGACCAGCCGGACCATTTCCGTGGAAGTCGGCATGCAGAATTCCGGATTGGGCGCGGCGCTGGCGAAGGAGCATTTTGCCGCGATGCCCCTGACCGCCCTGCCCTGCGCGATTTCCGCGACGTTTCATTCGGTCATCGGCAGCCTTCTCGCCGGCATTTGGCGGTTGCGCCCGGCTGCTTCTGGACGGGAGATACTGGATTAATTTCAGTTGTCGAGGAACGCGCCAATTTTTATGGTTCGCGATTCCATCATGGAACCGAACACGAGAGAAAAGGAAAGAATTGCCGGCGAGTTGTGCGAAAAAGGATTATGGCGTGAAATGCTGGCCTTTGCCCAAAAGTGGCGCGAAACCGACCCGTCCGACCCGCGTGCCTATTATTATCTTGGGGTTGGGCTTACCGGGTTGCGGCGCTTTTCCCAGGCAGAAGTGGCGTATCGGCAGGCGTTGAGACTGGACCCGGCCGATTTCGAAGTATGGAACAGTCTGGTGGAATTGCTTTTAAGAAAAATGCGGCTTCCGGAGCAAGGCCTCCAATGTTTGGAACAGGCATTGGAGTTAAATCCCGGCCATACGCCGGGGTGGTTGAGTCTGGCCAAATTGCACGGGCGCATGGGGCGACATGAACAGGCGCTGGCATGCGCCGACCGCGCGCTCTCCCTGGATCGGAAATTGGTGGAGGCCCATCTGTCCAGGGCCGCCGCCGCCCGGGCGCTGGGGAAAATGGACATTGTCCAGGAAGTCTGCCACGAACTGGGTACCCTCGAACCGGAAGCCTTCCGCCGGGTACCCTGAACCCAGCGGCTTGTTTCGAGACCGGTCATCCGTTAATTTTACGCCGTGATTTACGACGCGTCATTGGACGAGTTGTTGCAAAAAGTCTGGGACGGCCAGCGCATCAATCAAGCCGAGGCCCGGCAGCTGTATCATCTGCCGTTGGAGGAACTTGGGGCGCTCGCCGACCGCCGCCGGCAACTGGCCAAGGCCAGGGATTTCGACGGGCGCGGCAATGACTTCGTCACCTACATCGTTGACCGCAACGTCAATTACACGAACGTCTGCAACGTCTATTGCAAATTCTGCGCGTTCTACCGCGTGGAGAAGGACGACGACGCCTATGTCATCAAGTTCGAGGAGATGGACCGGAAGATCGAGGAGACCATCGCGCTGGGCGGCACGCAGATTTTGATGCAAGGCGGGCACCATCCGAAGCTGACGAAGCAGTGGTATCTCGATTTGCTGTCGCACATCAAAAGCAAGTTTCCCGGCTTCAACATCCACGGCTTCAGCCCAAGTGAGTTCATCCATTTCCGCGAAGTGTTCAACGAGCCGCTGGATAAAATCATCGGCGATTTCAGGGCGGCCGGGCTTGGCTCGATTCCCGGTGGCGGCGGGGAAATCCTGGTGGACCGCGTGCGACAGCGCATTTCGCCGCTCAAGGCGATGAGCGACGACTGGCTCGAGGTCATGGACGTGGCCCACCGGCTTGGCCTTTATTCCTCAGCCACGATGATGTTCGGGCACGTGGAAACGATTGAGGACAGGATCGAGCATTTGGAACGGTTGCGTGCACAGCAGGACAAGTCTTTGAGTTACGCCAATGCGCCCCTCGCCCCGCAGGGCGGGGAGAGGGGAAATTTAACCGGCCATTTCACCGCGTTCATCGGCTGGACGTTCCAGGCCGAGCACACGAAGCTCAAGGCGCCGACCGTCGGGGCCCACGAATATTTGCGGACGCAGGCGCTGGGCCGGATTTATCTCGATAATTTTACCAATGTCCAAAGCTCCTGGGTCACCCAGGGCCAGGAGATTGGCCAGGTCGCGCTGAAGTTCGGAGCGAACGATCTCGGCAGCATCATGATTGAGGAAAATGTTGTGAGTCAGGCGGGCACGACCTTCCGCATGACCGTTGCTGACATGCAACGGCTGATTCGCGACCTCGGCTACGAACCGCACCAACGTGACAACTGGTATCAGCTGGTGAATTGAAGTTTTCTAACATCGCCATCTAACGGCCACTGCCCGTGAGTTTTGGATTGAGCCATACAATTTTAGAGTCCAGATTGCAGTCGAGAGCCAGCCGCCGGTGGCCGCGGTTCAGCTTCTGATACTTAGGCCGCATCTACATGCTATCGTTTTGGACAAAGCGAATCGAGGTGCCTTGGCTAACACCATTGATAGCATACTGCATTGGTGTTTTGGCCATCATGTGGGGCGTAGTTGGTTTAGGCACAGACAACGAGATCGCAGCGGCTTCGACCGTCAAGGTGGCTGAGTATGTGTTTCCTGTCACGGGCGTGATTTGGGGCGTTCTCATCTGTGTTGCGACATGGCTCCGATATCGAGGTGGTCTTTGGTCTGCTGTTGGAGCCTTTTTGGTCGGAGGGGCTTTCGTTGGCACTGTTTCGATCGCGGAGACGCACATACGAGGCTGGCACTTTGACTCACCAGTTGCATTTTATACCAGAATTGCCGCTTGTTGGGTAGCGGGAGTGGTTTTTTAATTACGGGACATCGGCGCCACTGCAGAAAGCAGCAAGTGCTGCCTCCTATGGCGCAGGAATTGAAGAAGCTCAAAATCGTCGCGTTATTTGGAATGGTCTTCGTAGGTGTTCTCGCTTTCACTCTTTTACTTGGACACGAATGGAGAAGAAGTCATCCCGTTGTATATCCTTCCGTTGTGCCAGCCGGTCAATGGAAACGGTTTACATCGGATGAAGGAAGATTTTCCATCCGGTTTCCTGGCAGGCCGGAAACGACCAACGTAGTTCTCGACATTTTTACGAACTATAGCATCACCCAACCTTGCTTCTTCGTCTGGGCCGACAGGCAGACGGAATACGCGGTAAATTACGCAGACTACCCCAAGGCTCTGCAGAAAAATCTCGAAAAATTAGGCCCCCAAAAACAATTTGATTTGAGCCAAGCTGCGGTGGCCGCCGCGTTTGGGAAAATAGTAAGTCAACGGGACATAAAATTTAGGGATTTTCCAGGGCGTGAATTCGAATTCATCGCTGGCGGTAAGGCCAATTTTTCTGGAAGGGTCAGACTTATTGTTGTCAATCAGCGGCTTTATCAGATTATGGTCATTTTTCTAACGAGAAATCCGCATCCGGATGATTTCAAAGTTTTCTTTGCTTCCTTTTCCATCCCCAAAAGTAGAAACTAGATTTTCTTTCCTATGGCCACTACGCCGACAACGCGTGCGGTTAAAAACCCGAAGACGCGCTTCAATTGGCGCGTGAGCGATGTCACGGTGGTTTGAACTGACGACAGTGCTACTGGACGTTCAATTGGAGCACGGTGACGGAGTCGGCCGGCAGCGTGTAATCGAATACGGGCTTGATGCCCGAAACTTCGGCGGTGACGGGCGCAACGTGCGTTGGATTGTCAATCGAGTTGTTTGCGTCCGGCGCGGCCGCCAGCGTGGTCGCGGTGCCCGTGGGTTTGAGGTCGGGGACGCCTTGAATATCCAGTTGAAGCGGTTGCGGCGTCGCTTCGGGGTTTACCAGTTTGATCACAATTGCCCCGCTCTTGCTGTCCTTCGTCACCGAGTAATGGACCACTGGAGAATCAAGCGAGGCTTTCAGAATTTCGTCGCCGACGTTCCGGCTGAATATTTTGAAGGCATAGTAGCTGGGCGAGCCATAAGAGTGGAGTGTGTCGTAACCGATGAAATCAGGCCGCCATTGCCTCGCGCCCGGGTTCACGTTCACGAACAACGGCGCGTAACATTGCATTTTCACGAGGTCTGAGTTCCGTTCCATGGCCGTCATCCAGGCCGCATCGGCCAGTGCAGCCGTCATGTTGGCGGTAGGCGGTTCCTTGGCGGAGCGCCCGTTCCAGGGAGGAAATGAAGTGTCGTAAGCGGCCCATTCGCCGACAAAGATTTCCGGACCTTTGCGATCGTAATTATCAAAATGCGCCGAATCGTCCAGGAAGGTCCGGGCGGAACGATAATAGTGCTCGTCGAGCATGTCCGGCTGGCGACTGTGAACGCGTTTCGATTCCGGTTGTTCCGTGCCGACGGTGGAGATGCATTTGAGCCGGGGATATTTTGCTTTGATCGCGTCGGAAAATTGCGCGAAGCGCTGGTCGTAGGAACCGGACCGGTCAAACCAATCCTCGTTGCCAATCTCAACATAATGTAAGGGGAACGGTTCCGGATGACCGTCTTTCGCGCGCTCGGCCCCCCATTTGGTGGTCACCGGGCCGGTGACGTATTCAATTTCGTCCAGCGCATCCTGCACATAGGGTTCAAGGTCAGGGCCGGGATTAACATGCTGGCCGCCGAGTGAATACCCGGCATAGACCGCCAGCACCGGCTCGGCGCCCATGTCTTCGCACCAACGGAGAAACTCCAGCAGTCCCATCCCGTCGCTGGAATGGTATCCCCACGGGCAACGATGACCGGGCCGCTGGCTGAGCGGGCCGATGGTTTTTTTCCAATTGAAGCGGGTCGCGATGGTGTCGCCTTCCACATAATTCCCCCCGGGAAACCGCAGAAACTGAGGTTTCAAGTCCGCGAGCATTTGCATCAGGTCGGGGCGAAAGCCATTCGGTTGGCCTTTCCACGTCGGCGGAAACAGGGAAACCAGATCAAACCAAACTTTGCCGGGGTGATCCAAAGACAGGACGTAACGGGCTTGGGCGGTCGGTTTCACCTTGCCGGTATCCATGGTGACCTCGTATGGCTTCCAGTCCTGCGTCAGTCCGGACACCTCGCTCTTCGCGTAAACCGTACGGCCATCATCGCTCTGAATGGAGACGATGACCGATCCCTTGAACCCGGGCGCGGCCTTCGCATAAAACGACGCGTGATACGAGGT
This sequence comes from Candidatus Limnocylindrales bacterium, assembly GCA_035604955.1. Lineage (GTDB taxonomy): Bacteria > Verrucomicrobiota > Verrucomicrobiia > Limisphaerales > UBA11358 > UBA11358. The sequence goes on from DATNHM010000046.1 coordinate 34,558, forward strand.
TCCTGGCTGCACAGGAATCCCCCAATAACCATCGTTGGCAATGCCGGCGGGATGGCGTTTGGAAACCTTGCTCACTTCCACTTGCAGGCTGACCGGCAGCTCATCGTTGAGCGGCTGGGACGGATCCAGCGTCATAGTTGCGGCTGAATTCTTGTCCTGCACGAGGGACCAGTGCACGGGCACATTCGTGTTGTCCATAAAAGCCCGATTCTGGACCAGTTCGGCATAGAGGCCGCCGTCATAGCTGTGATTAATTTCCTCGGTCATCAGCCCGTAAAGCATGGGACTGACCCTGGCGGCGGGGTTTCCGGCCTCGATGGTGAGCGTGGGATTCGCAGCGCCGATGGATCCGAGCGCGCCGATTAAAAGGAGAGTTAAAATTGATTTAGTCATCTTGGCGTCAGTGTATTTTATTCGTTGCTCTTTTTCACGTCGGCGACCGCTTATGGTCCGACTTGAATCAAAACCGACCACGGTGAATCGGGGACTACGTATCACTTTTGATGCTTCAATCAAGAGTTTTTTTGATCGTAGAGCAAAACATTAACACCCGGTATTCAAGGTTACCGCGCACGAGAATTATTTATGGATTTTCAGCGGATTTTTGCGAAACTGATGCTGCGATGAATCCGTTAATTAAACTTTTGCTCGAAGGCGGCGGGTTGAGCTCGGCGCAAATGGCCCAGGTGCTCAATCTCTCGGAGGCCGAGGTTAACCGCCAGTTGGATCAATTCAAAAAGGACCGGCTCCTGCTGGGCTGGCGGCCGGTACTGAACCTGGCGGACGAAGACGCCGGCGTCGTGCGGGCCGTCATCGAAGTACGCATCACGCCTGAACGCGGCGGCGGTTTCAACCGTTTTGCTGAGCGCATCAGCCGGTTCGACGAGGTCGAGTCGTGCTATCTCATGTCCGGTGGCTACGACCTGTTGGTGTTCGTGAACGGCTCGAGCCTGCAAAAAGTCGCCGCGTTTGTTTCAGAAAAGCTTTCGACGATTGAAGGCGTGCTGTCTACGGCCACCCATTTCCTGCTGCGCTCCTACAAGGAACAGGGTTTTCTCCTGGACGTGAAAGCCGAGGAAAATGACCGGCTGAAGGTCACGCCGTGAACAGACAGGAAAACATCCAACTCTCAACATTCAACATTGAACTTCGAATGAATGCCGAATCGCGCCCCTTGGACGTTGGGCGTTAAATGTTGAATGTTGAATGTTTCCATTTAATTGATTTTCCATGGACAATACCCGTTTCATCGCCCGCCACGTTGTGAACCTGCCCCGCTCGGGCATCCGCGACTTTTTTGAAGTGGTCTCAAAGATGCAGGACGTGATTTCGCTGGGCATCGGCGAACCGGATTTCGATACGCCCTGGCATATCCGCGAGGCGGCCATTTACGCACTCGAAAAAGGCAAGACCCATTACACCTCGAACCTCGGTTTGATCGAACTTCGGCGGGCCATCAACCGGTATGTCGAAAAGAATTTCGGCATCAGTTACCGGCCTGAGGACGAAATCCTCGTTACGGTCGGTGTTTCCGAGGCGCTCGACATCGCGTTCCGCGCGCTGGTGAATCCGGGCGACAAGGTGATGTTCCACCAGCCCTGCTACGTGAGTTATCATCCGAGCATCACGCTGACGCACGGGGTGGCCGTGCCGGTGCCGACCTATGCCAAGGACAACTTTGCGCTGACGGCCGAGGCTTTGGCGGCCGCGTGGCAGCCGGGGTGCAAGCTGCTGATGTTGAACCTGCCGTGCAATCCCACCGGCGGCACGTGCGACCGGCGACAAATCGAGGCCATCGCAAAGTTCGCTGTGGAAAAAGATTTGCTCGTTCTGAGCGACGAGATTTATTCCGAACTGACGTTCGAGGGCAGCCACACCAGCATTGCCAGTTTGCCGGGCATGAAGGAGCGGACGGTTTTTCTGCACGGTTTTTCCAAAGCGTTCGCGATGACGGGCTGGCGCATCGGCTATGCGTGCGGACCGGCGACGTTGATCGAGGCGATGATGAAGGTACACCAGTATTCGATGATGTGCGCGTCCATTATCAGCCAGGAAGGCGCCATCGAGGCGTTGCAGCGCGGCGAGGACGGCATGAAGGCCATGCGCGAGCAGTATCAGCGCCGACGCGATTTCATCGTGCGCCGGTTCAATGAAATCGGCCTGAAATGCCATCTGCCGCGCGGGTCGTTTTACGCGTTTCCGTGCGTGGAGAAAACGGGGCTGAAGGAAACGGATTTCGCCGTTGGCTTGCTGCAGGCCGAACACGTCGCCATGGTACCGGGCTCGGCCTTTGGTGCGAATGGCGCCGGATTTTGCCGCGCGTGCTTTGCCACCGGTTACGATCAGCTTATCGAAGCCGCCGACCGGATTGAACGACACGTGCAGAAGCTTGCGGCCAAACGTTGAGGCCGGGAGCGCTGGCGTCTGGCCGGCGAGTTCATGGCTTTAGCTCCCAACACGCCGGCGAGACGCCAGCGCTCCCGGTAAAGGTTTTTCTTGCTGGCGGCGGGGTTTGTCGGAGACTTCATGTTTTCAAAGTTTGTGGACAAATCGCCTTTGCCATTTTTCACCAAGACGCGCCAACGCTGGCTGTTGCTGCTGCTGACGGCGTTCACGTTTTTTATCCTGCTGGGCAGCCGCGCGCTGAACGAGCCGGACGAAGGCCGCTACTCGGAAATCGCGCGTGAAATGATCGAGACCGGCGACTGGGTTGTGCCGCACCTCTGGTATCTTCCGCATCTCGACAAACCGCCGATGACCTACTGGCTGGTAGCGGTTTCGATGAAGCTGTTCGGCCAGAACGAATGGGCGGCGCGCCTGCCGCTCGCGCTCGCGGGCATCGGCGGCGTGTGCGCGGTCTGGTTGCTCGGCTGTTCTGTTGGCGGCCGGCGGGTCGGTTTCTGGAGCGCGCTGATCCTGCAAACGAGCCTGCTTTACTTCGTCCTGGCGCGGATGCTGACAACGGACATGTTCCTGACCCTGTTTAACACCTGGGCGGTTTATTTCTTCTGGCGAAGCTGGCAAAGCCTGAAGTCAGAAGTCGGAGGTCGGAAGTCAGAATTTTTTGGGTGGCATCTGGCCGGTTGGGTGGCGATCACGCTTGGGTTTTTGACGAAGGGACCGATTGCCCTGGCCATCCCGTTAGTCACGCTGGCGGCGCTGGTGATATTTCGCTGGAAAAGTTTTGCCTCAAAAAAAATCCTGTCGGGCGGAGTGGTTGCCGGACTGGTGCTGTTTTTGGTTTTGTCCTTGCCGTGGTTTCTGGCGGTTTTTCGGCGCGTGCCGGAGGCGCTTAATTACATGACCGTGTATCAGGCGGCCGGCAGTTTACTCGGCACCACGATCAAGGATCGCAAAGGCAGCCTGTTTTATTTCTTTGGAGTTCTCGCCGTCGGGCTTCTGCCGTGGACATTTTTGCTGGGGTGGCTGTGGCGCCGGGCGTATTGGCGGGGTTGGGATTCGAAATCAAAGGATGGCTGGATTCTGCTCAACACAATGGCAATTTTCGCCTTCGCGCTGTTTTCGTTTTCACAGGCGAAATTGCCCGCTTACATCCTGCCAATTTTTCCGGCACTGGCGGTGATGCTGGCCTGGCGATTACCCGATGAACAGCTGAAGACCAAATCTGCGCCCGCTTTCGTGTGGCGGGTTTGCCTGGGCAGTTCATTGCTGTTGCCGGCGGTTTTTCCGCTGGCCGTGGTTTACACCTTCCACAACCCACTGCCCGAATGGATGAAATGGCAAACAGCAGTCATGGCGGGAATGATTCTTTTGTTGCTGTGGCTGGCGCGAAAATGGAAGCCGTCCGTATGCGCCGCCCTGACCGTGGCACTGGCGCTGTTGAGTATGGTAATGACGGTGGCCGAAATTCCGCTGTTTCAGAACAGTCTCAAGCGCAATTCGCCGCTCAAACCGCTGGGCCTGACTTTGCGGGAAAACTGCCGGCCAGGTGATGTCATCGTTTGCTGGGGCCAGTTCCCCGAAGGGCTGCCCTTCTCTGCCTACCCGGCTATTTCCGCGACGAACCGGCCGTATTTCGGCGACATGAACCTGGCGCAGGTGCCGTTTGAATTTCCCGGCAATCAGCAACGGCTTGGCGATTTACTGCTGCCGGACGAAAACGCGCTGGCAAATTTGCTGGCGCAAAACCGTCGTGTTTGGGTCGCCGGCTTCAACGACGAGGTGGAGCATTTTCTGCAAGACCACCCGGCCACGCCGTTGACCTTGGTGACGAACGCCGGCCAATGGAAATTGTTTGTGAATCGTTGAACCTCTCGAACGAGGAAACGGTGCATTTTTCTTGCTGGCTCAGATGATTTGCTCAAAAATTTCGGGAATGACAAAAGTTCTCCTTCTCGGATTGGGCCGCTGGGGCGCCAACCATTTGCGCAATCTGCATTCGCTCCCGATAGAATTGTATGTTGCTGAAGTTGGCGAAAAGCAGCTCGAACCGGCGCGCAAACTTGGCCTGCCCGCCGAGCGGCTCACGACCCACTACAAGGATTTCATCGGCAAAGTGGATTGCGCCGTCATTGTCACGCCGGCGCAACATCATTTTGCCCTGGGCAAGGAATTCCTGGAAGCCGGCAAGGACGTGTTTGTTGAAAAACCACTGACGCTGGCCGACGGTGAAGCGAAGCAGCTCGCCGAACTGGCCGAAAAAAGCAAGCGCATCCTGCAGGTCGGTCACATTCTGCGCTTCGATCCGGCGACGTTGTGGCTGCGGGACGCGGTGCAGGCCGGACAATTCGGCCGCGTGAACATGGTGCGCGGCCATTTCGGCGGCTTCAAACGGCCGCGCAACGACAGTGGTGTGATGTTCGCCGACGGCATTCATTTTGCCGACCTGTTCAATTTCATCCTTGGCGCGCTGCCGAAGAGTGTGCTGGCCATTCACCACGATTTTATGGATCGCGGCATGGACGACGTCTCGTTCGTCTCGCTCGAATACAACACGCCGTACGGCAAAACGTGGGCGACGGTCGAGAACGACTATTTCATTCCCGGCAAATTTCGCGAGGTCATCGTTTGTGGCGACAAGCTGAGCGCGGTTTGCGATTACAACGTCGCGCAATACAAAATCAAGACGTACGAGAATAAGCACGTCCGCGACGGGAAGGATTTCAAGGGCATTGAAGGTGCGGTACACCAGATCGAATGTCCGCCGGAAGAGCCGTTACTGGCCGAGTTGCGCGCGTTTCTGGATTCGGTGCAGACGCGCAAAGCGCCGCGCGCCGACGGTTGGGCCGGTTACGATGCGGTCCGCGTGATGAACGCCGCGCTGGAATCCGTGAAGACAGGCAGGGCAATTGAACTGAAATAAACAAACACGGATTTCACGGATTAACACTGATTCAATCCGTGAAAATCCGTGTAATCCGTGTCACAAAATTTATGAGCAAAATATCGTTATCCAAATGTTTCGTGAATGCCGAAGTCGAGGAAGCCGCATTGCGGGCCATCCGTTCCGGCCAATACATCCTCGGCAAGGAATCGCAGGAATTTGAAAAAGAACTCGCCGCGCACACCGGCACGACGCAATGCATCCTCGGTTCGTCCTGGACGATGATTGTCTATCTGTTGCACCAGCTCCAAGGCGTCGGGCCCGGCGACGAAATCATCGTGCCCAGCCACACGGCGTTTCCGACCATGGAACCGCTCATCCACCTCGGCGCGCGGCCGGTGTTCGTGGACATTGACGACACCTATTGCATGGATCTGGAGCAGGTGGAAGCCGCCATCACGCCGCGGACCGTTGGCATCATCCCGGTCTATCTTTACGGACATCCGGTGGACGTGGACCGCGTGCTGGCCATCGCCGCCAAACATCATCTGTGGGTCATCGAAGATTGCGCGCAGGCCCAGGGTGCGAAATACAAGGGCAAGACCGTCGGCAGCATGGGGCATTTCGGCGCGTTCAGCTTTTTCCCGTCAAAAAACCTGACTGTGCTCGGCGACGGCGGTTGCATCACGACGAACCACGCGCAAATGGCCGACCGCTTGCGGATGCTCCGCAACCACGGACGCCAGGGCAAATACGACCACGAATTTCCCGGTTACAATGTGCGGTTCGACGAAATCAAGGCCGCCATCGGCCGCGTGATGTTGAAGCATCTCGACGGGTTCAATGAGAACCGCCGCAAAATCGCCGCGCGTTACACCGAACGGCTCAAAGGCGTCGTCCAGACACCGCCCGTGCGCGAATGGGCGACACCGGTGTACCACATGTATGTCGTTCGTTGCGAGAAGCGCGACGACCTCCAGAAATTTCTCAAGGCCAGGGAAATTGATACCGGCATTCATTATCCGAAACCGAATCATCTGCAACCGGCGGTCACCGGCCTGTTCCCCTTCATTCCCAAACTCCCGCGCACGGAACAGGCGGTGAAGGAAATCCTGTCGCTGCCTATTCACGGTGAAATGACCCTCGACACCGCAGACAAGGTCTGCGACGCGGTTGCGGAATTTTACGGGAAGAAATGATGGCCGACGCACTCGAACTGAGCCTGGTGATTCCCTGCTACAATGAGCAGGACAATTTGCGCGCACTCATCCAGGCGATCCGCGAGGCGGTGGACCCGCTCAAGCTGCCGTACGAGGTCGTCATCACCGACGATTACAGCAAGGACAAGTCGTGGGAGATTCTCAAGGAACTGGCGGCGGGCGATCCGCGCATCCGCGCGCAGCGGTTTGCGTTCAACTGCGGTGAAAGCGCGGCGAGCTGGGCCGGCCTGAAGGCGGCCCGCGGCAAGTACCTCGTCACGTTGGATGCCGATTTGCAGAATGATCCAAAAGACCTGCCAAAATTTCTGAAGGCGTTGAAGCATTTCGACTGCGTTTGCGGCACCCGCGTGAAGGCGCGCGGCGAAGGCGACCATTTCATCCGCGTGGCGTCATCGCGCATTGCCAACTGGGTGCGGAATAAACTCTCCGGCGAACAGATTGCCGATGCGGGCTGCACCTACCGCGCGTTCAAGCACGAATGCCTTGACAACCTCAAGTTTTTCAAGGGAATGCACCGGTTCCTGCCGACGCTGTTCAAGATTGAGGGCCACACGGTCACGGAAATCGAAGTGACCAACAATCCACGGTTTGCCGGCCAGAGCCATTACGGTGTGTGGAACCGGTTGTTTGCGTCGTTTTACGATTTGCTCGCCGTGCGCTGGATGAAGAAGCGGATGTTCAAATACCAAATCGCAGAGCGAATCAATTGAATGGCAGCGGCGCTCTGTGAGCGCCCGTTTTCGGCGGTCATAGACCGCCGCTACAATCCGATGCAGCGATTTCTAATCATCACTGCGAATTGTGCGTTGCTGGCGTTGCTGCTCATCGGCCTGCCGGCGGCCACCCACGCGCAATGGGGGGACTGGCAGATTGCCTCCATTTCGACCGGACGACGTCTGTTGTTTTGGGGATTGGCCAGCGCAATGGCCGGAAACATCCTCGTCGGGCACACCGTCGTCAAAGGCCGCAAAGGGAAAATTCTCTGTTGGGAATGGGCGGCGGTTTTTGCCGGGTTACTGCTGGCATGCTGGGGGTTCACGCGTCACTATTTTAATTTCGACTGGTTGAAACAAATGTTGCTCTGGCTGCAAAATCATTTTTGACTGCGGCTGGACGGCAATTTTTGCTTACGATTCGACAAAGCTCGTGCCCATAAAACCAATTGATGGCACTTCTCCTGCTGATAGAATATGAGATGTGGACCATCCCAAGGTGTTATCACGCGATAAAAATGGTTAAAAAAGGTGAGTCGTGCCGGCACTTTTGTATTGCAAAGTTGGATAAAATCTATTAATTGTAGCTTTATGCTGACGGAAAAACCACTGGCGAAAAACGGGGAATGTTCTGGTTCAAGCCCGGTTTTTGTGGTTGGGGTTCTTCGCTCCGGCACTTCATTGCTGTATGCCTTGCTGAACCAGCATCCCCAGGTGGCTTTGATGTATGAATGCGATATCTGGAATTTCCCGGAAGCCTTTTCCCGGATGCGGTTTAAGGGTAATTGGCTGCGGCGACAGGAGTTTTACAACCAGGCGCTCTCCCGTCATCGCCTGACCTTCGGTGACAGCCTGCGCGGGCTTGAAAACGTCCGCGCTCCCGAGGATTTGTATCGTGTTTTCAGTGAAGGCAAAGACAAACCGCTTTTTGGAGAGAAATCGCCGTTTTATTGCGCGCATCTCCAGCGGCTCGTCCGGCGTTATCCGGGAGGCCGCTTTATCCTGCTTTGGCGCGACCCGGTTGAAATTTATCGAAGTGTGCTCCGGGCGGGGCGCAAAGAGCGTTTCTTTCGACGCCGTGGCATTCTGAGCCGGCTTATTTTTTATCGGGAACAAATGATTCGACAAGCTGCCGAGCTTGAGCGCGCCGGTGCCCGGCTTTGTCATGTCACCTACGCCGAACTGATGGACGATACCGAGGAGACCTGTCGACGACTTTGCCGGTTTTTGGAAATCGAATTCGACGAGAAGATGCTCGATCTCGCCAGTGCGGATTTGACTGCCGTCTATCCCGGACCGGAGCACAATCATTTGCGCAGCGGCCGGATTGAGCGCCAGCAATTTGCAGGCAAAACGAAAACTGAAGACGTGAATCCGGCGGCCCTCAAAAGACTGCAACGATTTGACGCCCGCTGGCGCCGACTGCAAAGCCAATGGCTCAGCAACCAACCCGACGCCATCGCTGAATCGGAACCCTCCGTCGTGGAACGTCTTTACTGCAAAATGGCGGGCATGTTCTTTCACGCGGTGGATGACGGAAAACGCGCGCTTTTTGAATTTCTGCCGCTGGCATGGCTGGGCACTTACCGCCAGACCAAAAAATGGTTCCTGGCGCGCCGCGCCGAATTGCCCGCCGACCGGCGCTCGTTTGGCGAACAATTCCGCGCGCACTGGATCACCATCCTGGCGAGCGCGGTGGTTATGGCGATGGTGGCGTTCGCTGACATCGTTACCGGGCCAGACGTCACGTTGCTGCCCTTTTATCTGATTCCGTGCGCGGCGCTGACGCTGGTGGTCAATTACCGCTGGGGAACATTTGCCGTGGCAACGGTCATGGTGATCTGGAGCGCGATTCAAGCTCATCAAAATCCGAACTTGAATCTGGAACATTGGAGGACGCTTGTGTGGGACGCGGGAATGAGATTTGTTGTGTTCCAAATCATTGTGTTGCTCCTGAATCGCGTTCGCATCGAGGCCGCCCAGGAGAGCGAAGGCGCCTAATTTTCACTTCCCAGTTTCCGGGTTCCAGCTAATAATCGGGGCATGTTAGCCAGGGTCTGTTCCGCGGCTCTCCATGGCATTGAGGCGTATCCGGTCGAGGTGGAGGTCAACGCTGGTTGGGGTGACACGCTGATTGTGATTGTCGGTCTGCCGGACGCCGCGGTGAAGGAATCGCGGGACCGCGTCACCACCGCCCTTGCCAATTCCGGCTTCAAATTTCCGATGGGCCGCACCACCATCAATCTCGCGCCCGCCGATGTGAAGAAGGAAGGACCGAGTTTCGATTTGCCCATCGCGCTGGGGATGCTGGCCGCCAGCGAACAGGTTGAAACCGACCAGCTCGACAATTTTGTCATCGTGGGTGAACTGGCACTGACCGGCGCGGTGCGTCCCTGCAAGGGCGTTCTGCCGGTGGCGATTCATGCGCGGGCGGACGGGAAAACGGGCGTGCTGGTGCCGGCGGAAAATGCCGCCGAAGCCGCCGTGGTTTCCGGTCTGCAGGTTATTCCGATTCAAAACCTGCGGGAAGCCGCCGGCTTTCTCGAAGGCGAAATCAGGATTGCGCCTTCAAAAGTGGACATCGACAAGATTTTTGACCAGCCGCCGGACGATGAACTGGATTTTGCCGAGGTCAAAGGCCAGGAAAACGTAAAGCGCGCACTGGAAATTGCCGCCGCCGGCGGGCACAATGCGCTGCTGATCGGCCCGCCGGGCACCGGAAAATCCATGCTGGCCAAGCGGCTGCCGACGATATTGCCGCCGTTGACCCTGGACGAAGCGCTCGAAACGACCAAGATTCACAGCATCGTCGGCTTGCTGGCGCCGGGCCAGGCCCTGGTGACGCGGCGTCCTTTTCGCGCACCGCATCATACCGCCAGCGATGCGGGCCTGCTGGGCGGCAACGTCAATCCGACGCCGGGAGAAATTTCGCTCGCGCATAACGGCGTTTTATTTCTGGATGAACTGCCGGAGTTCAAGCGCAGCGTGCTGGAAACGATGCGCCAGCCGCTGGAAGAAGGCCGCGTTACCATCTCGCGTGCCGCCGGGACGATGACCTTTCCTTCGCAACTGATGCTCGTGGCGGCGATGAACCCGACGCCGGACGGAAAAATGCCCGGCGAGTCGCGCAGTTCACCGCGTGAAATTCAAAACTATCTCGGCCGCATTTCCGGGCCTTTGCTGGACCGCATTGATCTGCACGTCGAGGTGCCGCCCGTGAAATTTCGCGAAATTGCCGGCGATCGCACGGGCGAAACTTCGGCGCAAGTCCGCGAGCGCGTCGTTGCCGCGCGCCGGCGCCAGCACGCTCGTTTCAAGCTCAAGCCCAAAATCACCTGCAACGCGCGGATGGGCCCGCGCGAATTGAAACAATTCTGCGAATTGGATGAGGCGACGAAGGAGCTGCTCAAGAACGCGATGGCCGATTTGAATTTGAGCGCCCGCGCTTATGACCGGATTTTAAAAGTCGCGCGGACCATCGCGGATCTGGCCGGGTCGGAAAACATTCTCAGCGACCACATCTCCGAGGCGATTCAATATCGGTCACTGGACCGGCAGTTGTGGGCTTAAAACAACCTCGCGGCGATTCAATGGGGGGCTGAAATTCAATTTTTCGGTTCTGCTGGAGCGGCGATTTCGGGTCGTGCCGGAAGGCGATTGACGAGGGCAAGCAGGGTTACCACCGATGCGGCCTGTCGTTCTGCATCTTCAATGCGGGCGAATTCGCCATAGACTTCGGTGCGCACGGGACCATCACGTAACGTCAATTCCTGTCCGCTACCCGCGCGCATGGCATGCAGAACATGATAAGCAGTGATGGCCGCCAACGGGCGGGCGGGCACGAAAGCGGATTCTGCACCGGCGACCTCAGTGACCAGCCGCGCGGCAAGGAGGGTTTGGAGAATCTGTTGCACCAGCCGGCTGGGAATGTCGAGTTCAAACGAAATGTCCTGGAGTGTGACGGGTGGTTGGACGCGTTGAAAACGTTGTCCGATGCACGTCATCAACCGCAGGGCGATAAATTCGCGCCCGCGTTGGTTCACATTTTCGACCAGTTTGTCCTGCAAGTACGCCCGGCGGTTTTGAAAGGCATAGGCGACCTGCGCGCCAAATAACAGAATCAGCCAGGAAAAATACAGGCCCACCATGAACACCGGCACTAGGCCGAGGCTGCCGTAGATTTTGCTGTTGGTGACGACGCGCGAGACGTAAAGAAAACCAAAAATATTATTCAGGTGCCAGAGCGTGCCGCCCACCATGCCACCCGCCAGCGCCGCGGCAAAATGCACTTTTGTGTTGGGCATGAGCAAATAGACCAGGGCGAAGGTGAGCCACAGCACGACCAGCGGCAACAAGTCAAAAATGAATCCGCCAACCAACGGCATGCGGTTGACCAGATTTCGGGCGGTTACCAAATGCGGTCCGCCAGCCAGTCCCAGCGCAGCAATCAAGAGCAGCGGGCCGAGGGTGATCGTTGTCCAGTAAAGGACGGTTCGCCAAAGCCAGTTGCGTCCACGCGTCACGCCCCAGATGTCGTTGAAGGTGGCTTCGACGCTGGCCAGCATTCGGATGGCAATGAACACCAACAAAACCATGCCCGTGACACCGAGCGCGCCGCTGCGCGTGGTCTGCACGAAATCTTGAATATATTTTGCCGCCTCCTTTTGAACTGTCGTGATGCGGGTGTCGTTGCCGGGCGCCGCCGGTGTCCCGCTTTGCGGGATCTCGTTCGTTGCGATCACGGCGGAGTTGGTCACCATTCCGGCGGTTTCAGAGTTTGTCCGCGTCAAGGCGACCGACATGCCGGGGCTCAGGTTCAGCGAAACGGCCGGGCCGTTGGTGTCAAGCTGTGCAGGCGGCATGACGCTGGAGACAAACCGGTCAATCACCCCGTAAATTTTCTCTTCCCCTTCGCTCTTAAGGAGGCTGCTGGTGACGCTGATGACCACCGCCAGCAAAGGAATCAGTGCCAGCAGGCTGGTGTAGGACAAAGCCGCCGCGCGCACCGGGCAGCGGTTGCGCACAAAACTTCGTCCGACCAGCACCCAAAAGTGTGCGAACCGTTCCAGTCGGTTCAGCTCGTTTTCCGCGCCAACCCATTCCTTCTCCGCGTCGGCGCGGAGACCGGACAGAATCTTGACGAGACGCGATAACGACCTTTTTGCCATGACCAATCGCACGCTAGCGGGAGCTGCGGGGCAAGTCAACCGGCGGCGCGCGAATCCGCTTTATCGTGGTCAGGAAATTGGCAGACTGGGATTGGGCGTCCGTAGCTCAATTGGATAGAGCTTCTGACTTCGGATCAGGCGGTTGCAGGTTCAAGTCCTGCCGGACGCGCCATTACTTTAGATATATCCTCAAAATAGCAGTCCTCCAATGAGTACAAATGGTTGACTTTAATCTTGAGAATAATTAAACTACTGAATCAGCGGTTGTTATCTTTAGATGTGTGAGGGATATCGAGCCTGCAATCATTATGAGAACCAAGCTCTACTCTTTCTTGACCATTATCGCCTTCTTTGTCGGCGTTTTGCCTGCGTCGGCGGGTTTGCTGAGACTGGGCATTGTCTGGACGAATAATGAAGTCCTGCTCTATTGGCCTACTAACGCTTTGACTTTCAGCTTTGTATTGCAGAGCAGCACGAATCTAGCTTCCACCAATTGGGGTTTTGCCACCGATGCCGTCCCGGCGACTTACGGTTCGCAGACCGCCGTGACTGTAAGCAATACCTTGGCATCGAGGTTTTTTCGTTTGATAATGGTTTCGACCACCACAGCCGACGGTATGGCTTTCATTCCCGCCGGTTCGTTCACGATTGGTGACACGCTGGATGGGGAGAGCGATGCGATACCCACGAATGTTTATGTGTCAGCGTTTTACATGGACACGAATTTGGTGAGCTTGAGTCAATGGATGGGGGTTTACAGCTACGCCACCAACGACGGCTACAGTTTTGTGTACGCCGGCGCTGGCAAGGCGGCCAATAACCCGGTGCAGACGGTGGATTGGTATGACTGTGTGAAGTGGTGCAATGCGCGGTCACAGCAGGCAGGTTTGAGGCCGGTGTATTACACGAATGCAGGGTTGACGCAGGTCTATATGAGTGGGGAGACGACGAATGTTTTTGCGAATTGGACGGCCAATGGCTATCGGTTGCCGACGGAAGCGGAGTGGGAGAAGGCGGCGCGGGGTGGTTTAAGTGGGCAAAGGTTTCCGTGGGGCAATACCATCTCCGAAAGCCAGGCCAACTACTTCAGTAGCCCCGGCTATGGTGGCTATGATTTGGGACCGAACGGCAACAATGAGATCGGGCTTATCGGAGGTCTTCCCTACACGAGTCCGGTGGGATCATTTGCCGCGAACGGCTA
>DATNHM010000047.1:0-11147 GCA_035604955.1 Candidatus Limnocylindrales bacterium
TCCTGCGCGCCATCAACGGCGATCCCTCCCTACAACAGGCCGATGGGAAGATCGACGGCGCTCAGGCCGAAAGCGATAAAGACCTTCCCCCCGGCCGCTACGCGCGGTTTGTGGATGGCGCCAACGCGTATTTCCGCGAGCTGGATAAGCGCGACTCCGCGTTCGGCAACAGTGCATCGCACGATACCGCGCTTTGTCAGCGCCTGGCGGAGCTGTATGAGTACGACATGACCCGCGAAGAGGAATACTACTACGCGAACGATTTCGCGGGCCGCTTTCTCCCGATCATGGGGCCCAGGACATCCTGCCCCGACCCGGCCTGGCCGCAGCTTCATCCCGACGTCGAGAAGGCCATCGCGGAAATAAAATAGGGGCAGTGAAGCTGCGACGAACGACTCGCTGCCGCGCAGCCTGAGCCCGGAAATCGTCCCGCGCCCCAGTAAGCGGTGTTGTCGAGTGATTTGATAGACCAATGAATATGCAGTCAGTTGTGTTTGGAGCAAGCCACCGGCCTTGTGCGCCGATTCATTCGAGCCACAGGCTCGACGCTACACCGACTATTTTTGAACCGTATGTTCCTGCCACCCGCCGCCGAGGGCCTGGTAGAGATTGATCAAATTAAACAGGCGCGAGTATTCAGTCTGGATGAGATTTTGCCGCGCGTTGTTATAGGCTTGCTGGGCGGTGAGAACGTTGAGCGAACTGTCAACACCGCCGCGGAAACGCGCTTCGGTCAGTCTATAAGTCTGTTGTTCCGACCTGACCAAAGCCCGGTTGGCCGACAGTTGGATTTGTACGGTGGCCCGGACTGCCAGCGTGTCGGCAACTTCACGGAACGCAGTTTGAATTGCCTTTTGATAATTAGCGGCCGCAATGCGTTCGGAGGCTTTGATGGCTTGAAGTTCGTTCCAGGCGGTGCCCGCCGCGAAAATGGGCCAGACGATTTGCGGCGAAAAATTCCAGGCCTGGGAACCGGGAGCGAACAAGCCTTCCAGCGTGGTGCTTTCGGTGCCGCCCGAACCGGTGAGGGTGATGGTCGGGAGAAAGGCGGCCCGGGCAGCGCCGATGTCGGCGTTGGCGGCCTTGAGTTGATGTTCAGCTTCGAGAATGTCCGGGCGGCGCGCAATCAGGTCGGACGGCAATCCCGCCGGGATGTCGGACAGACAAATCTGCGGATTGAACGGCTCGGGTGACGGAAGATCATCGGGCAACGGGCAGCCCACCAGCAGCACCAGATAATTATCAGCCTGGGCGAGTTGTTGTTCGTAGCCGGCCACAGCGGCGCGCGCGGTTTGCAACTGAGTTTCGGCCACATTCAAATCGAGTTCGGAAAGGACACCGGCGTCGTAACTGTGTTTGATCAAATCGTAATTGCTGCGCGCCGCTCTCAGGGTTTGACGGGCCACGGCGAGTTGTTCAGTCAATTCGCTTTCCGTCAAATAGGCCGCACCCACTTCGGCCACCAATGTAATTTGCGCACTCTTTTGGGCTTCTTCGGTGGCAAAGTAGGTTTCCAGCGCCTGTTTCTTGAGGCTGCGCACGCGACCGAATAGATCCAGTTCATACGCGGCAACACCCAGGTTTACGTTGTATTGACTGTAGGTGAATCCCTGGCCTTGGCCACCGAACCCGAACGGAATGCGCTGGCGCGTACCGTTGGCGTTCAGATTAACGGTTGGAACCAGAGCGTTCCGTTGAACGCGGTAGAGTGCGCGCGTTTGTTCGACGTTCAACATCGCCGTGCGCAGGTCAAGGTTATTGGTCAGCGCCAGTTCGATGAGTTGTTGCAGGCGTTCGTCGCGGAAAAACTCGCGCCAACCGATGTCGGCGGCGGAAACTGCGGCGGCTGTGGTCGGCGGTGCAGGATGTCCAGGCACTTTGGGCCAGGAAGCTGAGATGGGCGCGGCCGGACGATGATACGTCGGCATGAGCGTGCAACCAGCCAGAGCCAGCATGTATACGGTAGCCGCCGACGTAAGGAGGCGGACGTTTGCACAGTGTCTGCTGAAATGCTCCGCCTCGTTACCTCGCCGGCTACGAGGGAACAGGGGATGCAGACAGGTTCTGAAAAATTTGCTCATGGCTGTCCTGATTTGCCGTTCGCGTCGTCCTCTTCCAGGCCGGTGGGTTTGGGCGCCATCATGGCGTGCGATGGTTTTTGGCTTTTGAAAATCCGGCGAACGACCACGAAGAACACCGGCACGAAAATAACGGCCAGCACGGTGGCGGTAATCATGCCACCCGCCACGCCGGTGCCGATGTCGTGCCGGCTGGCCGAGCCGGCACCGGTGCTCAACGCCAGCGGCGACACGCCCAGGATGAACGCCAGCGACGTCATCAGAATCGGGCGCAGCCGCAAGTGCGCCGCCTCCAGCGTGGCCTCAATCAGGCCTTTGCCCTGCGCCTGCAAATCCTTGGCGAATTCGATAATGAGGATGGCGTTCTTGGCCGACAAGCCAACGATGGTCAGCAGACCGACTTTGAAGAACACGTCGTTGGGCAGCCCACGCAACGTGGCGCCCAGCAGCGCCCCGACTATGCCCAGCGGCACGACGAGGATCACCGCCACCGGGATGGACCAGTTTTCATACAGGGCGGCCAGCGCCAGGAACACCACGACGAGCGAGAGCAGGTAGAGCAGGGGAGCTTGTTTGGCCGACAAGAGCTCCTGGAAGGACTGGCCGGTCCATTCGTAGCCAAAGCCGGTGGACAATTTCGCGGCCAGTTTTTCCATGGTGGTCATGGCCTGGCCCGTGCTCTTGCCCGGCGGCGCGAGACCCTGGAGTTCCAGCGACGGAAAACCGTTGTAATGTTGTAATGACGGCGAGCCGTAAATCCAATGCAGCGTGGCGAGGCTGGCCAGTGACACCATCTGGCCCTGGTTGTTGCGCACGAAAACCTTGCTGACATCCTGCGGCAACATGCGATACGGCGCGTCCAATTGGGCGATGACCCGCTGCACGCGGTTGCCGTTGACAAAATTGTTGATGTAATCCGAGCCAAAATAGGTCTGGAGGACGGTGTTCAAATCCGCCAACGAGACGCCGAGCGCGCTGGCTTTGGCCTGGTCAATATCCACCTTGAGTTGCGGCGTGTCCTCCAGTCCCACGAAACGCAACTGGGTAATGTCCTGATTGGTCGCGGCCATGGCAACCAACTGGTCGCGCGCCTGCATGAGCTTGTCGTGGCCGAGACCGCCCTGGTCCTCCAATTCAAAGTCGAAGCCGGCCGAAATGCCCAGTTCGGGAATCGGCGGCGGGTTGATGGGGTAGATGGTAGCATCCTTGATTTGGCCAAGGAACATGAAAGCCCGGCCGATGATCGCGTCCACGCCGTGTTCCCGGCCGTGGCGCTGGCTCCAGTCTTTCAAATGAACGAAGGCAAGCGCGGCGTTTTGCCCCTGGCCGTTGAAGCTGAAACCGGCCACGTCCACCATGCCCGCCACCTCCGGTTGTTTCAAATAATACGCCTCCACCTGCTTGAGCACGTCCACTGTGCGCTGCTGGGTCGCGCCGACCGGCAACTGGATGAGGGTGATAAAGTAGCCCTGATCTTCGTCCGGCAAAAATGACGAGGGCAAACGGTAGTAAAGCCAGCCCACCGCCGCGACAATCACCAGATAAATGACCAGATATCGCGGCGTCTTGTTGATGGTCCTGGCCAGGAAACTTTCGTAGTCTTTACGAGTGGCGAGGAAACCGCGGTTGAACCAGCCGAAAAATCCCTCCTTCCGCAAATGATGCCCTTTTTCAACCGGCTTGAGCAGCGAGGCGCACAACGCCGGCGTCAGCGACATGGCCAGGAAGATGGAGAACAACATGCACGAAATCAGCGACAGCGAGAACTGCCGGTAAATCGCGCCGACCGAGCCGCCGAAGAACGCCATCGGGATGAACACGGCCGTCAGCACCAGCGAGATGCCGATGAGCGCGCCGGTGATTTGTTTCATCGCCTTGATGGTCGCGTCGCGCGGTGGCAGGCCTTCCTCGCTCATGATGCGCTCCACGTTTTCCACCACCACGATGGCATCATCCACCAGTTCGCCCACGGCGAGCACCATGCCGAACATGGTCAGCACGTTGATGGAAAAACCGAGCGCATACATGACGCCAAATGTGCCCAGCAACGCCACCGGGATGACGATGGTGGGGATGATGGTCGCCCGGAAATTTTGCAGGAACAGGAAGATGATCAAGAACACCATCACGATGGCTTCCGCGAGCGTAAAGATCACTTCCTTGATGGAGGCGCGCACGAATTCGGAACTGTCATAAGGAAAATCAACCCGCACGGCCGGCGGGAAGAATTTGGCCAGCTGGGCGACCTTGGCGCGGACGGCATTGGCCGTGGCCACGGCGTTGGCCGAGGGTGCCAGCCGGATGCCGATGGCCGCGGTCGGACGGCCATCCACCCGCGCCTGCAAGGCGTAAGTCTCTCCCCCCATCTCCACGCGGGCCACGTCGCGCAAATACACCCGTGAACCGTCTGGATTCACCCGCAGCAAAATATTTTCAAATTGCTTGACGGTGGTCAGTGTGCTCTGGCCTTGCAGGGTGAGGTTGATTTCCTGGCCCTTCACGGAAGGACGAGCGCCAATCTGCCCCACCGGGACTTGCGCGTTTTGAGCTTCGATGGCGGCGATGACGTCGTTGGCGTCAAGGTTGTAGCTTTCCAGTTGGTTCGGATTCAGCCAGATACGCATGGCGTACTGCGTGCCAAACAGGTCGGCTTCGCCGACGCCCGTGACACGGCGGATGGGATCGAGAATGCTCGATGAAATGTAATTGCCCAGCGCGATGTCACTGATGCTGTTATTCGTGGTCGAGAGTGTAAAAAACATCAGGAAGTTGCGCGTGGATTTGAGGACGGTGATGCCCTGTTGCTGCACCGTCAGCGGCAGACTGGGGACGGCCAGTTGCAATTTGTTCTGCACCTGCACCTGCGCAATGTCCGGGTCGGTGCCGGCGTCGAAATACAGCGTCACCTGGGATTGCCCGCTCGCGCTGCTGCTGGACGACATGTAAAGCAGATGGTCAATGCCGTTCATTTGCTGCTCGATGACGGACGTGACCGTGTCCTGCACCGTCTCCGCCGACGCGCCCGCGTAATTGGCGGTGATGGAAATGGACGGCGGCGCGACGCTGGGATATTGCGCGACCGGCAGGTGTCTGATGGCGAGAATGCCCGCCATCATGATGAGCAGGGAAAGCACCCAGGCAAAAATCGGGCGGTCGATGAAAAATTTCGGCATGACAATCTCCCCTTAATTTCCCTTGGCCGAATTGGGCGTTGCGGAAGTATTATCGCCGGTGGAACTAAAAGGAACCGGTTTTACCGGCATTCCGGGCATGGCTTTTTGCAACCCTTCAACGATGATGGTTTCTCCCGCTTTCAGTCCGTCGGTGACAATCCATTTGTTCCCGATGGCCTGGCCGATTTTAATCACGCGGGCGGCCACCTTGCCGTCTGCGCCGACCACCATCACGCTGGCAACGCCGTTCGGACCGATGTTGACACCGCGTTGGAGAACCGTAATGGCCTGGTTATCCACCGCCTCTTGCAGCACTCCTCGGGCAAACATTCCCGGCAGGAGCAAGTGATCGGGATTGGGAAACTCCGACCGCAGGGTAACCATCCCGCTGGTCGGATCCACCGTAACGTCGGAGAACAACAATTTGCCGGGATGCGCGTAAGTCGTCCCGTCATCCAACAGCAATGTCACCTTCGCTTCACCAGGCGCGACGGTTTTAAGCGTGCCGTTTTCCAGTTCGCGCTGGAGCCGCAGCAGCTCGGTGCTCGATTCAGTAAAGTCGCAATAAATCGGGTCCAGTTGCGTGACCAGGGCCATTTGCGTCGCCGCACTCTGGCTGACCAGCGCCCCCTCGGTGACCAGCGCCGCGCCGATCTTGCCGGAAATCGGCGCGGTGACGGTGCAATAACCGAAATTGACCGCCGCGATTTCCTGGGCGGCTTTGGCCTGGGCCGCCGCGGCCACGGCGTTGTCGTAATCCTGCTTGCTCACGGCATTGATGCCCACCAGCGGTTGGTAACGTTCCGCCAATTGTTGCGCCTGCATCAGGCTGGCATTTGCGCTGTCCAGCGCGGCTTTGTATGGCGCGGGATCAATCTCGTAAAGGACTTCGCCGTTGGTAACATCGGCGCCTTCGCGGAAATTCCGGCGCAGCACGATGCCATCCACCCGCGCACGGATCTGGGCCACCCGCACGGGGTCAATCCGCCCGGGCAATTCCGTCGTCAGCGCCACGGATTCGGGCGTGATGGTGACGACGCCGACTTCCGGCGGCGGCATATTAAAACCACCGGCGCCCTGATTGTGGCCGCAGCCGGCCAGCGCCAGCGCGGCCAGGGCCACCGCGGCGGACATGGCGGCGCGCCGTTTCCCTGGCCTTTTTGCATCCGGAGATGCGTTAATCCGCAAACGCGTTTCCGGGCAAAAAGGAAACCTGTTCTGTCGTTCGTTCAAATGCATGTTCATCGTGTGTGTTGTTGCCGCCGATCGCGGCGCAAAACTGATTGATGACAAAGTCCCCGGCATTGCGCGACTCGCAGCAGAATCGCTGGCTTTTTTGCATCCAGCAATTGCGTTAAACAGCAAACGCAATTCCGGGCAAAAAGTAAACCTAAAGTCAGATTATTACAATTCACCCCCGCGATTCAAACATTCGTTTGGTTCATCCATCAGATTTTTCCCGGGGCAACTGGTTTGCCGGTAACCTCACGGCCTGGCGCAGAGTGGTTTGCCCTCGGGCAGGCTTGTGAAATAGAGCATCGTTTCGTATCCTGTCAATCCATTGGCGAATTGCGGGAGAGATGGCCGAGTGGTTTAAGGCACACGCCTGGAAAGCGTGCATACTCCAAAAGGGTATCGAGGGTTCGAATCCCTCTCTCTCCGCCAGTTTCAATAAAGTGTAATAAACACGCGGTTAAAATGAATACACATGCTGGAGTGTAATAGCGGACTGTATGTAAAACGTAAGTGGCCGGGTTGAATCGCTCATTATGCTTCAATCGCCAAGCATCATTTGCGTGTAGGTTTCGATTTGAGCCCGTTGAGCATCTTCGCTGCATCTGTGCAATCAAACCGCGCTGGCGTGACGTGGCGACTCTCAACAAGCGCTGCCGATAGTAATTGACGGACAATGTTTGATCCCAGTGTCAACAATTGTCTTTCCAACCGCCCTGAATTGACGCATCCATACATCAATTCCAATCGCCACGAATAAGTGGCGCAACAACAACCCAGTTCCACCTAGCCAATGAACGAACTGTTGCGTGAGTTTTTTTACGATGGCATCGCACGAATGATACCGGGTCTGATCGCGATAGCTTTTTACGGGCGACCAATTCTCCTACAGGGGGATTTTGAGCACGCCGCCTTACCACTCACAATATGTATCTTCTTAGCAGCCTGGGCCATTGGAACAGCCATCGAACTATTTTCGTTTCTCCCGATAGACATACTACTTCGCCGTAAAGCCAAAAAATCATCTAAGGCCAAAGATGTACTCAATTTCCTTGAACCCGACTATTCCACCATCCCCAAAACGTTGACCCCACCTGTTAACGCGGAAACTTTGTCCCGTCGGTACACGAAAGCAGTGGCTGAAACGACAATGTTTCGTTGCCTATCTATCCTCTTTTGCTTAAACTTATGCCTAAATCCAAAAGCGTTCTGGAGTATCACGTGGAACCGCTATTACGATGCCTTGACGCTCGCAGTCTTCATAACCGTCTTGTTACTGATAAAATACCATATTTTCTGGCATATTAAACAATCTGAAAGCGCCGCCAACAACCAGCACTCACCTTCTGTCACACATATTGATCAAGCATAGGGCGGGGGACGGACAATGTTTGAAGTGCAACTGATATTTCTGTGTCCCAATTCTGCTTGCAACTGTCCCCAAAAAAATGCAATCCTGAAACCGTGAAAATCTCACAGAACATTCCCAAGGTTGAAACCACACCTCCGATGGCAAAAGGGAGAATCTCACCCGCTTTCGCACACGACCTTATTCGAGAACTTACAGCAGAAACGCAGCGGGGAACCACGTGCTGCGCGAGAAAGAAAATCAAACTGTTAACAGAACAAAGACCGACAGCCGGCTGCGAGGTTTTGTTCCGTTGATAGGACAATTTGCACAACGATGCACGACTGCAACAAGAGCAAGAGCGGCGAAACAAAACATTGAGGGTTCTGGAACTGGAACTATCTCCACAGTTGCCTGGGCGGTCCCGATATTATCAGATATGCTTTTGCTCACGGCATCGTCATTCATTCCGAGCCATAATTCACCAGATTCAGCAGCGGTCAACCCGCCATTACTTCCAATGGCCCAGTAACCGGTAGATCGAGGAAAAAACGTCCCATCTCCCCAATGCCCTTGATACGGATCTGAACCGACATACGCAATCAATTCAGCGTTGTTAGCCGAACTCAGAAAGTCGTCATAATAATTCAAAGTGTTAGGTACCCCATCTGGCCCAAGCAGAACTTGGCCACCATACCAACCCGAAGTCCAACTCGCTTGAGCAGTAATCGAAACCGCATCTCCGGTGCTCAGAGCGATACCTGTATCAGTCCAAAGCGGGTTGCTAGTAACGGTAAAAATCTGCGCTGTGGTTCGGATACAAACGAATAAACAGCTTAACGTGATCAGATTTGTTTGCATAGTTTTCATGGGTTTGTTGGCTGTGTTATTGATAGGGACTCAAGTTATTGCGATGACATAGTAGCCTTTCGAACGCTTCATAAGGATTTTAGAATATGGTGTTACATGGGATTTGCCACGCTTATTCTACTTGCTTGAAGCCTTGCGAATCCCCACCCTTAAAAGTAATCAAACAACCGGCCTTTTGGCATGGCCTGCATTGCACCGATTATATCGCCGGTCACTGGCAACTTTTCACTCGTCGCTTGAAACGTTCAGCAGCATTGAGCTTTTTGGCAGCTATCTCCTGCGCATTGGAGGCATTAAGGTGGGGTGAGTGAAGATATTTTTGAAAATCCCGGACGGGATGATTTGTTTGGCAATTAAGCTGCTTATTGAAAACCGGATTTGCCCTGCTGTGTTTGTGATTGGCAACAAATCCGTGAACCGAATAAAAAAATCGATTAGAAACTGGTATGTGGTTGCGGCCGACGTGCCTTAACTGGAAATCGAAAGCAATCCGTCTGTTTCACATGTTGCAAGACATGTTCTGAGGATCGGTTGCACACGGCAATGGCGGGGCAATTAAGTAAAAGGCACTGTGACGAATCAGAGTGCCATTGAAAAGTGGGGCCGTTTTTACGTCGTGCCGAGGATGGCGACCTTGGCAGCTTTGGCTACGCGGAATTTCACGACGCGTTTGGCCGGGATCTGGATAGTCTCGCCGGTTTTGGGGTTGCGGCCCAAACGTGCGGCGCGGTCGCGCAAGACGAGCTTGCCGATGCCGGGCAGCGTGAAAGTGTCCTTCGCGTACTTGTAGGCGAGGGCGGCGATGTGTTCGAGGATTTCGCCGGCCTGCTTCTTGGAGAGTTCAGCCTTTTCGGCGATTGCGGCGGCCAATTGAGATTTCGATAGTGCTTTTGCCATAATTCGATCAGTTCGTTTTGGTTGTTAATAGGCGATACGAAAGACATACAATTACTTGATGAGCTATCTTTCTAAATTCCCTGCGCACGACGCTGTTGTCGTCCGCCGGCAAGACAGTGATTCGTTTCATGATACTGTTACGTCACAAACATTGCTTCTTGACCAACGTGGGTCAGTTGCCTCATTGCGTCTATAGGGTGTTCACCCCATAGACAGCTACCGGCTGGCGTCGAGAATAGCAATGTGGACAGTTGCCGAACTGGTTGAACACTGTGGCGAATAAACAGGATTATCTAGCGCGCCTTCAAGTGGCGATTCAGAGGTTGCACGATTGCGGAGCGAATTACCGCGAAACCGTGCCAGTGCAAGAGGTGTTTCAAGGCAAGACTATCTGGCAGGGTGAAGTCGAAGTATTTGACCTGTATGGTCATGACCAAGCCAAGATTTGCTACGGATGGTCGCACAGGGAGGGCAAAGACGACAAGGGCGAGCGATTTGTGACGGTCTTACAAAGACCTCCTGTAATCTCGCCAGAAACGGCAGTTAAGGTGGCAATCGCAGCAGAAGTAAAGGAAAAGAAATGAACACGAACATTGTGGCGCTCCTGGACGAAACAACAGTTCCGTGGACACCCTGGAGGCTCATAATTGTTTTGGGGTTGATTTTCATTATCTATGTAACCGTGAAAACCATAAAATCGGGAAAGAAAAATTAGTTCGTTTCAAATTAGGACACCGCCACTGCCCCTTTGCGTTTTGACCGAGCCATGAAATTCGATTATCATCGTTCCATTGCTGTGCTGGCTGCCGGTGACCGAGGCTCAGCTTGGGAACGTTAGGCGGCGTTTTCGTTAGTCGGCAGGACAATATTCGGATATTCTACGTCATGAACAAAAAATACTTAATCGGAAACTCCATTCTATGGGCCGCTGCAATAGTTGCGTCGGCGGTGATTCATGCGCCATTTATATTATCCAGCATTATTTTACCGGTATTGGCTTTCACCTCTGTCATAGTGATCTGCCCTAAGTCGAAGGATTGGGATTGCAAAAAAATGGAGCGCCCTTCCGTGTAACATGAAGTTACGGCAGCCGTCATGCTCCCTAATAAGCCTCCAGTCAAGTTTGTTTATATTCCGCGCGTTTGGCCCGCATTCGCTGTGTCAAGTGGCGTGGCGGCGATCCTCTGGCCTCTTGCGGCCGCCGTCGGGCAGCGGAAGGGGTTTTTGATTTTCGCAGCTGTCGCATTTTGCGCCGGAATTCTTTCATTTGTCCTGTCGTTGCGCCGAAGAGTAGGATTTTTACCGCTGGCATTACCATCGGCTGACTCGCGCACCTTGCTGTTCAGAGTCAGTATTGGGTTGTGCTGGGGAGCAGTTCTGTTTGCAATGTTATTGTTACGATGACGGCTCTTAAGAAACAAGACGCGCAAGTCGTTGATAATAAACAAAACGTCCCTGTCTTGTTTCTTGTGTCATTGCCCCCCGCCGGGCGGGGTTGGTGTGCTAACACGGCGCGAGGCCGTGTGAAAAGTCTGGCGGAATGAGCGA
>DATNHM010000048.1:0-31006 GCA_035604955.1 Candidatus Limnocylindrales bacterium
AGCCGGTGTGGCGAAATGGCAGACGCACAGGACTTAAAATCCTGGGACCGTAAAAAGTCGTGTGAGTTCGAGTCTCACCACCGGCACCAGTCTTCGCTTGAAGCGCAGCGAAAGCGAAGACTGCCGCGCCGTAGCCTGGCGAAGGCGGGCCGCCTGTCGCACACTCGGCATAAACGCTTCAAGCTACGACTCGGCAAGCCAGTCCTCACTCGCACAAGGCGAAAGCGAAGACTGCCGCGCCGTAGCACAGCGAAGGCGGGCTTCCACAATCAACTGCTGTTCCGAGCTACGACCCGGCAAGCCAGCCAAATTCCACCCGCTGCGAAGCAAGGACGAAGGCTGCCGCGTCGTAGCGCACCGGCGCGAAGACGGGCTCATTCGACGACATGAACGCGGGCTTCGACTCGGCAAGCCAGTCCTCACTCGCACAAGGCGAAAGCGAAGACTGCCGCGCCGAAGCATGGCGAAGGCGGGCCACCAGTCGCACTATTGCCAGAGATGCTTCAAGCTACGACTCGGCAAGCGAGCCAAATTCGACGCCCGCTGCGAAGCAAGGACGAAGGCTGGCTTCCCCGACAACGTTACCGTTCCAAGCAATGGCGGGCGGGCCAGCGTTCATCTATCGTGGACTGGAACCGATTGGATCGCGTGACCTGCGGCAGTTTGCCTGCTATCCACCATGCATTCCTTGGCATTGGTTATGCTGACGATTCGATTGAGTAGTAAATAAGTAGTATTGTGAACGCGACGAATCCTTTTCAGTTACCGGCCTGGTCGGACATAAACCGCGAACAGCGACGCCGGGCCCGGTTCAAAAAAACGGTCATTTCCATTATCGCCGCCATCGTGCTGTTGTTAATCGGCCTGCTGATTGAAGGCTGCCGAAGCGAGCGCGAGGCGATGGCGACACCCGCGCCAGCGCCTGACCAGGTCCAGGCGGTTCCGACCACGCCGCAAATCCCCATAGCTTCCGCGCCGGAACAAAAACCCGCTGTAAATCTGCAGTCCGAACCGGCTGCCCCTTCACCAGCCGCACCACCGGTTGTAAAAGCAAACATCGTCCCGAATGCCAGCCAGTCCGGGACGGTTTATGTGGTCAAATCCGGAGACACTTTGACCCGGATTGCGAAGACACACGGAACAACCATCCAGGCAATCGAAGCCGCCAACGGCTTGACCGACGACCGAATCCTGGTCGGGGCGAAGCTGAAAATACCCGAAGCCTGAACCGGCTTTCACGGTGCCCCGTTCGTTGAGGTGATTCCTGAGAACGACCCGCAAGGACTCTACAGCTTGGGCCGTTTGAAGTGAAAAATGCCCTGGTTTTCACCGACGAATATCCAGCCGCGTTTGGCCAGAACATTCAAAAACAGTTCCGGGACTTCCTTTTGGCCGGCGGCAGCGTTGGCGGGGGCTATGCCGATTTTATATTCCCATGCCGGAGCTTCCGGAGCCGCACAACGAATGTGCTGGACCCGGGTTGGGCCGACGGGTGCGTCTGGAATCGAGGCCGATCTCATGTCATCCTCCTTGACGCCGAGGGCGGCCCTGAAGTTACACCCTTTGTATTATTCAGCGTTGCCCCAGCCATTTGCACCCGGGTGCATTTTGATACACGCGCCAAAATTCGGTCGGGCCTGCCGTTGAGTCGTAGCGTCGGCGTCCTCGCCGGCGGGTAAAAACGGCGTCCCGCCGCGTTTTTTTGATTCACGCACCGGGACGGTGCCTGAACTCGCAGCCGTGACGGCCGCGCTACGGGGCGTGTGTCAAAATCCGCCCTCTGCGCCCGGCAAAGCCATAAAACTCCTTGTCAGAATCTTAATGCGGGAGTATTTCGCCGGTAACGCCGTCCAACTGGGAAATGTCCGGTAGTGAATCAATTCCGATGGTAGGGACGCCGGGCCGCGGCGTCCGGACGGCTCGGCGAGCCATCCCTACCTTCAAAATAACTCACTGCCAAATGTCCGAACCGATTATCAACCAGATGCCATTATGAAAAAAACTGTCTTGGTCCTTTGTGCGGCCGGCGCTTTGTCCGGTGTCGTTGCACCCGCCCAGCCTGCCCTGACCATTTACAACCAGAACTTCGCCGTAGTCCGCGATACTGTCCCGCTCGACCTCCAGTCCGGCGTCAATGACGTGCGTTACCCCGATGCCACCGCGCAGGTCGAGCCGGATTCAGTGATTCTGCGCGACCCGACCGGCAAACATTCACTCCAGATTCTGGAACAGAATTACCGAAACGACCCGGTCACGCAGGAGTTGCTGTTGTCGTTGTTTGAAGGCAAGACGATTGATTTTGAGCGGATGCGGCTGAAGGACAACACGCAGATGCCCGAAATCATTCCCGGCAAAATCGTCCGCAGCGGTTATGTGCCCGGTGGCAACGCCGAACAACCCATTATTGAAGTGAACGGCAAGCTGCAATTCAGCCTGCCGGGACAGCCGCTGTTTCCCGATCTGGGCGACGACACGGTGCTCAAGCCGACCTTGAACTGGTTGCTGCAATCGGACAAACCGGGCAAGTTCGACGCCGAAGTCGGCTACATCACCGGCGGTTTCACCTGGGAGGCGGATTACAATCTCGTCTCGCCGGAAAAAGGCGACCTGGTGGATTTAATCGGCTGGGTGACGGTGAGCAACAACAGCGGCAAGACATTTCACGACGCCAAAATCAAGTTGATGGCCGGCGACGTGAACAGAATCCAGCCGAACCTACCGATGGGAGGCATGGCGGGAAGGATGATGTTGGCTGATTCGATGAACGCAGCTCCCGCCGTCACCGAGAAAGCCTTTGATGAATTTCACCTTTACAGCATCGCGCGGCCGACAACGTTGCGCGACCGGGAGACCAAGCAGGTTGAGTTCGTGCACGCCGAGCATGTCATCGCGCCGACGATTTATGTTTATGACGGCGCACCGGGTTACCGCTTTTACGGCGGACTTAATTACAGCCAGGGATACGGCACGGAGGGCAACAAAAAGGTCCAGGTGATGCGCGAGTTTGTGAATTCGGACACCAACCATCTCGGCATCGCGTTGCCGGCGGGCAAACTGCGGTTCTATCGCCGCGACGCCGACGGCCAGTTGGAATTTGTCGGCGAGGACCGGATTGACCACACCCCGCGCAACGAAACCATCCGGGTGACCACCGGCAACGCCTTTGATCTCGTCGGCGAACGCAAACAGACCAGCTTCCACGTGGATACCGGCGACAAATGGATAGATGAGTCGTTTGAAATCAAATTGCGCAACCGCAAAAAAGACCAGCCGGTCGAAATCCGGGTGGTCGAACATCTTTACCGTTGGAACAATTGGGACATCACGCAGAAGTCGGACGGCTTCACGAAGAAGGATTCACAAACCATTGAGTTCCGCGTCCCGGTCAAGCCCGATGAGGAAAAGACCATCACCTACACCGTGCATTATTCGTGGTGACTTACCGGGAGCGCCGGCAAGATGCCGGCGTTCCCGGTTTGAAACATTCCTTCTGGAAGCGAAAAGACCCTCTTCTGCTTGACAAGCCGGTCAGGCTATCGAACATGGGCGAAACCATCAACCACCACATCCCATGAAAAAATATCTATTGTTCGGCGTACTGGCTTTGCTGGCGGGTCCCCTCGTCGCGGCGGATTCCAGCCCCAAGGATGACGTCACCAACGCGGCAAAAAAACTCGGTGACGGCGCCAATTACACCTGGCACACCACCGTCGTGGTTCCGGAAGACGCGCAATTCAAGCCCGGCCCGACGGACGGCAAGACCGAAAAGAGCGGCTTCACTGACGTCAAGCTTTCGTTCGGCGACAACACCACCGAATTTGTGAAAAAGGGTGAAGACGCAGCGGTTACCGATCCCGACGGCAACTGGCAGTCCCTCACCAACCTGGAAAATAACAGCGAAGGTCCGGGACGGTTCATGGTCGGCATGGTCAGGAACTTCAAGGCGCCGGACGCGCAGGCCGTCCAGTTGGTGGCAGCCGCCAAGGAACTCAAAAAAGACGGCGACGTTTATTCCAGCGACCTCACTGAAGACGGCGCCAAGGCGATGATGACATTCGGCCGGCGTCGCGGCGGCGGCCCCACGATCACGAATCCTTCCGGTTCCGTGAAGTTCTGGCTCAAAGACGGCGTCCTGGCCAAATACGAATTCAAGGTAAAGGGCACCATGAGCTTCAACGGCAACGACATTGACGTTGACCGCGATACCACCGTGGAAATCAAGGACGTCGGCTCAACCAAAGTCACCGTGCCGGACGAGGCGAAGAAAAAATTGTCGTCCTGACGGTTGGTAGCCGGTTGTTTTGAAGGCAGGGGCGCCGCGTGCGGCATCCGGTCATCGCCGCGCGATGACCTTACCCCGGTGCGGACGGCTTGGCGAGCCGTCCCTGCGAGTGAAATTTACTCCATGGCAGATGGCGGGCAATTGAACGCCACCGGTTTACTTCCTGTCTCATTTCCGTTCCGGCCATGGGAATGCGAACGAGGATGACATTGTTTTTTTGCGGGGATTTTCCGCCGGCAGCGAATTGAAATTATGGACCAGACATCCGAAATCAAAACCACCAGCCGTCCGCCCCCCACATTACCGTTGCACGAACAATTGATGCGCCGGCATTTGCAGGAGGAAAACCTGCCGCAGGCGGTCATCCCTGCCTGTCCCATCAACCGGGTCTTGAAGGGCCAGAAGGCCTTGGTCACCGGCGCCAATTCCGGCATCGGCCAGGCCGTCGCCGTGGCGCTGGCCCAGGCGGGCGCGGATGTGGTGGTCAATTACGTTACCCATCCCGAAGCCGCCGACGCGACGGTAAAGGAAATCCAGGGCCATGGCGTGAACGCCTATGCGCATCCGGCCGACGTCAGCCGCGAAGATCAGGTGCAGGGGATGTTCCGGAAGATGCTTCAGGAATTCGGCACCATTGACATTCTGGTCAGCAACGCCGGCCTGCAAAAGGATTCGCCGATTGAAGATATGACGCTGGCCGACTGGCAACTGGTCATCAACGTGAATCTCACCGGCCAGTTTCTCTGTGCGCGCGAGGCCATTCGCGAATTCAAGCGCCGCGGTATCCGTCCGGAAATTTCCTGCGCGGCCGGCAAAATCATCTGCATGAGCTCGGTGCACGAGGTCATTCCCTGGGCCGGCCATGTCAATTATGCCACCAGCAAGGGAGGCGTCATGATGATGATGAAAAGCATCGCCCAGGAAGTCGCGCCCTGGCGCATCCGCGTCAACTCCATCTGCCCCGGCGCCATCCGCACGCCTATCAACACCCAGGCCTGGAGCACGCCCGACGCGTATCGCCAATTGATGAAGCTGGTTCCCTACAAACGCATTGGCGAACCCAACGACATCGGGCACACGGCCATCTGGCTGGCGTCGGATTATTCGGATTACATCCAGGGCGCGAGTATTTTTGTGGATGGCGGCATGACGCTTTATCCCGGGTTCGAGACCGGCGGCTGAATTAAGTTCCGCGGACGACAAGAAACTTGAAAGAATGATACAAACGCTCACTACCGAACCGGCACGAATGGCGGTAGCGCAGATTGGCAATCTGCTGTTTCGCCGACTGCCAGTCGGCAGGCGCCTGCGGATTGCCAATCCGCGATACGGCAGACTGGCAGTCTGCGCTACAGACCGCTGCGTATGAACGCGGAACGAGAGCGCCTGGCTGCAAATTACGCCGGCACCGACCACTGGCATCTTTGGGGACCGTATCTTTCCGAACGCCAGTGGGGCACGGTGCGCGAGGATTACAGCCCCGGCGGCACGGCGTGGGATTACTTTCCGCATGACCACGCCCGCAGCCGCGCCTATCGCTGGGGCGAGGACGGCATCGCCGGCATCACCGACCACGAATGCCGCCTTTGCTTGGCGCTGGCGTTGTGGAACGGCAAAGATCCGATTTTGAAGGAACGGCTCTTTGGTCTCACGAACAGCGAAGGCAATCACGGCGAGGACGTGAAGGAACTTTATTATTACCTCGACGCCACGCCGACGCATTCGTACCTGAAAATGCTCTACAAATATCCGCAACGGGAATTTCCCTATGCGCAGTTGGTGGAGGAAAATCGCAGGCGCGGCAAGGACCAGCCGGAATTGGAACTGCTGGATACCGGCATCTTCGACGATGACCGCTATTTCGACGTCCTGGTCGAATACGCCAAAGCCGGGCCGGAAGACATCCTCATGCGGGTCACGGTTCATAATCGCGGACCGGAGGCCGCAGCCATTCATTTGCTGCCGCAGTTATGGTTTCGGAACACGTGGTCCTGGAACGATTCCGCCAGGCCGAGCCTGACCCGCACGGAACGCGCGGCCGTTCTGGCCGGACACGCTGCGCTCGGCGATTACGTTCTGCATGGCGACGGCCAGCCGGAAATTTTGTTCTGCGAAAACGAAACCAATTTTCAGCGGCTTTTTGGCCTCGCGCTATCCGCCGGTTGTCATTTCAAGGACGCCTTCCATGAATACCTCGTCCACGGCAACCGTTCCGCGGTTAACCCGGATTTGGACGGCACCAAGGCCGGTATGCTTTACCGGCTGACGGTTCCGGCCGGCGGTTCACAGCAGATTCGACTCCGTTTGATTTGTAGCAGCGGACATCAGTCCGCTCTATCTCATCAGAGCCGACTCACGTCGGCTGCTACGGATCCATTTGCTGATTTCGATGCCATCTTCGCCCAGCGTATCCGGGAAGCAGACGAATTTTACGCCGATTTGCAGAAGGACATTTCCGACACCGACGCGCGGCTGGTCCAGCGCCAGGCCTTTGCGGGCATGATCTGGAACAAGCAATTTTACTATTACGACGTGCCGGAATGGTTGAAGGGCGACCCCACCCAACCGCCGCCGCCGCCGGAACGCAAGCATGGGCGCAATTCGGATTGGAAACATCTCAACAACGCGGACATCATTTCCATGCCCGACAAGTGGGAATACCCGTGGTACGCCGCGTGGGACCTGGCGTTTCACACCATCGCGCTGGCGCTGGTGGACGCCGCCTTTGCCAAGCATCAGCTCGTCCTGTTCACCCGCGAATGGTACATGCACCCGAACGGCCAGTTGCCCGCCTACGAATGGGCGTTCGGCGACGTGAACCCGCCGGTGCATGGCTGGGCCGCCTGGCGCGTGTTCCAGATTGACCGGAAACAACGCCGGAAAAAAAATCCGGACGATCCCGGCGACCTCGCGTTTCTCGAACGTGTTTATCACAAGTTGCTGCTGAATTTCACGTGGTGGGTCAACCGCAAGGACGCCCAGGGCCGGAACATTTTCCAGGGCGGCTTCCTCGGTCTCGACAACATCGGCGTGTTCGACCGCAGCAAACCGCTGCCGACCGGCGGTTTCATCAATCAGGCCGACGGCACAAGCTGGATGGCGACGTATTGCCTGAACCTGTTGCGCATCGCGCTCGAACTGGCCCGGCACAACAAGGTTTACGAGGACATCGCCACCAAATTTTTTGAGCATTTTCTGGCCATCGCCGCCGCCATCAATGGCGTCGAGGACGGCTGCCTGGGTTTGTGGGACGAAACGGACGAATTTTACTACGACCGTCTTTGCCTGCCGGACGGCGAAAATATGCCGCTCAAGGTGCGTTCCATGGTCGGCTTGATCCCGTTATTTGCCGTGGAAGTGCTGGAACCAACGCTGTTCAAGGAATTGCCGGATTTCGCCGCCCGGATGGATTGGTTTTTGGAGCACCGGCCCGAACTGGCGAAATTGGTTTCACGCTGGCATGTGTGCGGTGCCGGCGAACGCCGCCTTTTGTCGCTGTTGCGCGGTCACCGGATGAAATGCCTGCTCCGACGGGCGCTGGATGAAACCGAATTTTTGAGCGACCACGGTTTGCGGGCATTGTCCAAGGTGTATGAACACAAACCGTACCGGCTCGATTGCGGCGGGAAAACAAACGAAGTCGATTACTGGCCCGCCGAATCGCAGAACGGCCTTTTCGGCGGCAACTCCAACTGGCGCGGACCGGTCTGGATGCCGCCGAATTATCTGCTCATTGAGTCATTGCAAAAATTCCATCGTTACTACGGCGACGATTTCAAGGTGGAATGCCCGACCGGCTCCGGCCGGTTCCTCACCCTCAATGAAGTCGCCGGCGAACTGGCGCGCCGGCTCACGCGGCTGTTTCTCAAAGGGGCGGACGGCCAGCGGCCGGTGTTGAAGTATCATCCCAAACTGGCGGGCGACCCGCATTTTCGCGACTACGTACTCTTCCACGAATACTTCCACGGCGACACCGGTCGGGGTGCCGGCGCATCGCATCAAACCGGCTGGACCGGTCTCGTGGCAAAATTAATTCAACCAAGAAGGATCTGAACCGGGAGCGCCGACTTCCAGCCGGCCAGTTTCCCAAATAGAAAACGTCAACTCGCCGGCAAGATGCCGGCGCTCCCGGGGTTGGCGCTCCCGGCTATTTCGCCATCACCATGTCGGCGTTGCTTTCGGAGGAAGGAGCGGCAGCCTCCGAGCCTTCCGTCTTATGGAATTTCACGCTGACGATCTTGCTCACGCCGTGTTCCTGCATGGTCACGCCGTACAGCACGTCGGCCATCGCAATGGTGCGTTTGTTGTGGGTGATGATGATGAATTGCGAGTGCGAGATGAACCGCTGCAACAAATGGACGAAACGGTTGATGTTCGCCTCGTCCAGCGCCGCGTCCAATTCGTCCAGCACGCAGAACGGGCTGGGCTTGACCTGATAAATGGAAAACAACAGCGACACAGCGACCATCGTTTGTTCGCCGCCGGAAAGCAGGGTGATGCTTTGCAGTTGTTTGCCCGGCGGACGCGCCACGATGTCAATGCCGCTCTCCAAAACGTCGTTCTCGTTCACAAGAATCAGGTCCGCCTTGCCACCGCCAAACACCTCGACGAACATCGCGCGGAAATTCTCGCGCACCTTTTCGAAGGTTTCGACGAACATCTGCCGCGTCTGAACGTTGATGCGGTTGATGATTTCCAGCAATTGCGCCTTGGCCGAAACCAGGTCGTCGTGCTGTTTGGTCAGGAATTGATAGCGCTGCTCGGTTTCCTCGTATTCCTCGATGGCTACCAGGTTCACCGGGCCGATTTCGTCGAGCCGTTTCTGCAACGCCTCAATCTGCTGCGCCACCGCGTCCCAATCCGTCGCCGCGCCGCTCGCCGCCATTTCCTCCGGCGTCAGCGTCTGGATCCTGGCCGGCCCTTCGTCGGCCAACGTGATGGTGATGCATTCGCTGCGGACATCGTCGAGGTTGACGTGATATTTCTGCTGGATCCGCTCGCGCAAATTCTGGACCGACATGTTTTTTTGCGCCAGTTCCACGTCCAGGGCGCCGCGCTGGGTCTGCAGTTCCGTCAACCGGCTGCGCTGGCCGCGCAGAGTTTCTTCGCGCGCGGTAATGTCCCTTTCCTGTGAATCTTTCCGCCCGGTCAGCTCCGCCAATTGCGCGTTGGCCAGCTCGCGTTCATGCGTTAAACGCTCAATCTGTGAGCGTGAATCCTGGATTTCCGATTCCGCCTGTTCCTTGCGCGTGACAAACGCCGAGCACTCGCTGCGCCGCTGTTCGATGACCTGGCCCAGCTCGCGAACCCGCTGTTCCAGGGATTGTTGTTGCTGGCGGAACGAGGCCAGCAGCTGTTCCTCCGCCGCCAGCGCCACCTTGCTTTCCGTGAGGGCGGCATTCGCGGTGTCGCGGTGCTGGCGCAAATTTTCCAGTTCGCTCGTAAGCGTGGCGACCTTTTCCTGGCCGGCGCGTTCGCGCGTTTCCAGTTCGCTCAATTGCGCCGCCAGCGCGCGGCGTTTCTGTGAACCTTCCTGTTCCTGCGCGGCGAGGCTTTGGATTTCAAAAATAACCGTCTCGATTTTCTGGTGCAGCAGGCGGTTGGAATTTTGCAGCGCGTTGAACTCGCCTTCGCGCGTGGCGATGGCCACTTCCTGCTCGCGCAATTCGGTCTGCGCCTGTTGCAGGCTCGCCTGCAATTCCGTCTGCTCGCTCAACAGCGCGCCGCGGCGGCGGCTCATTTCGGCCACACGCATCTGGACTTCCGTCAGTTCACCGTGCAATTCAGAAATCTGGTTCTTGCGGCCCAAAATCGAAGCCGGCGCCTTGGGATTGCCGTTTCCGTTCAGATAACCGCCGGTGTAAACACCGTGCCGGCTCAACAAATCTCCGGTCAACGTCACAAAATCGCAGCCGGCATGGCCGTTTTGGATCTGGTCGGTGGCCGTGCCGAGGTCGGACGCAATAAAGGTGCGGCCCAGCAATGCTTTCAGAAGTTTTTCCACCGACGGCTCGGCCTCGACCACTGCCAGGGCGTGGATGACCTGACCCTTTTGCAGTCCGTTCTGAATCGCATCGAGTCCGCTGCCCGGCGCCATTTCGCCCTCAAAAACCAGTTGCTTGTCGTTGGTGTATTCGAGGGAAAGCGCCGCGACACTGGCGCGACCGACCTTGTTGGCGCTGAGGTCGGCGATGATTTGTTGCGCCGATTCCGGCTGTTCGGTCAACACGAGTTGCAGATGGTGGCCCAGGGCGTTTTCGATGGCGACCACATACGTATCCGGCACCCGGATGCGGTCGGCGAGCGAGCCGATGACCGAGCGCGACTGGCGCAAGGCGGCCTGGGTGCCCGCGCTGAAGCCCTCATGCGAGCCTTCCAGTTGTTCCAACACGTTCAGGCGTGAACGTTTCTCTGCCTGCTGCTGCAAAAATTGGTCCTGTTCGGTGGTCGATTGCTGCAATTCCGTCTGCAATTCGCGCAACCGGTTCTGCCGTTGTTCGACCGAGCCGCGCTTGGTCCGGGCGTTGAGTTTCTCGGTCTCGACGTTGGCGGCGAATTCCTGCAAACGCGCTTCCAGCCGCGTCCGTTCCTCCTCCAGTTGCACCTTTTCCGCCGACAGTTTCTCCAGCCGGACGACGTTGCCCTGTTTCTGCAAATCGAGCGCGGTGATTTCATTGCGGAAGCGCGTCAAATCCTGCGCGGCGGCGAACGCGGCGGCCTGTGCCTCACGCAAGGCTTCCTGATTGTGCTTCAAATCCTCTTCCACCCGGGTCAACACCTGCTGTCTGGCCTCCAACGTCAGGCGATGCTGCGCCAGTGCGGCCTCCGACCGGGCCAATTTCTCCGTGACCGCCGCCGATTCCTCCTGCGCGGCGCGGTAACGTTCCTCGGCCTGCGCGATGTCCGCGAGCGCCCGGGTATTTTGCGACGCCAGTTCGCGCAGACGTTCCTCGTTGAACTGGATCCGGCTTTCGTGCCGGTCCGTTTCGCCCTTCAATTCCAGGCTGCGCTGTTGTTGCGCGGCGACTTCATGTTCCAGTTCCGACAGCCGTTCGCGGAGTTGCCTGATTTCGTTTTCAAACCGCAACACGTCGGCGGACACCTGCTCGATTTCGCTTCGCAGTTTCTCGGCGGCAGCCTGTTTCGTGGAAATTTCCGCCTGCAACACGTCGAACTGGTGCCGGGCCAGTTGCGTGTCGAGATGCTGGAGTTCCAGTGAAATCTGTTTGTACCGGCGCGCCTTGCCAGCCTGGCGTTGGAGCGAGCCGATCTGCCGCTTCACCTCGCGGATAAGGTCCGCCACGCGCAGAAGATTTTGCTCCGTGTATTCCAGTTTGCGGAGCGACTCGCGTTTCTGGCTCTTGAACTTGGTGATGCCTGCCGCTTCCTCGAAAATCATCCGGCGATCTTCCGGCTTGCTGGAAAGGATCTGCGTGATGTGGCCCTGCGCCAGGATGCTGTAGCTCGTGCGCCCGACGCCCGTGCCCATGAACAATTGCTGGATGTCCTTGAGCCGGCAGGGGACCTTGTTGAGAAAATACTCGCTGTTGCCGTCGCGGAAAATCCGGCGCGTGAGCGTGACTTCGTCGTAGGCCACCTCGACGCCGGCCGCGCGCAGACTTTCCTCGCCCACGCCGCCGAGCATGAGCGACACCTCGCCCATGCCCATCGGCTTGCGGCCGTCCGTGCCGTTGAAAATCACATCGGCCATCTCACCGCCGCGCAGCGCCTTGGCGGATTGCTCGCCGAGCACCCAGCGGATCGCGTCAGAGACATTGGATTTGCCGCAGCCGTTGGGGCCGACGATGGCGGTGACACCGGGTTGAAAGTTCAATGCGGTCTTGTCCGCAAAGGACTTGAAGCCAAAAACCGTCAAATTTTTGAGATACATGCTCTTGAACTCGTCCAAGGCAACCAAAGCTGCCCGATTAAGTAAAGCAAAAACCACTATATACAGCGTGGCCCTGCTGTTGCAGGCACAACTAATTGGTGAGGAACCATGATTTGCCTTGTGCCGACAACTGCTTACTCTAATCCATCAAATCGTCGGTATTTATACGCCTCTC
Organism: Candidatus Limnocylindrales bacterium; assembly: GCA_035604955.1. GTDB lineage: Bacteria > Verrucomicrobiota > Verrucomicrobiia > Limisphaerales > UBA11358 > UBA11358. The sequence continues at coordinate 12,349 of DATNHM010000048.1, forward strand.
CCAAAGATTCGTCAACTGCTTTTCTACAGGTATTAAAAACAAATCCCTCTGGTTCGCCACCCACTTCTTCGTTTGACCAGGAGCGGTTGCGCCGAAAATGGCTGAAGCCGGGCGGGACGCACTTTAGGCTGGCGGAGGCGCTGCTTTTCTGTTGTATTGAGTTGGTACCCGCAGCACCCGGATTTTTTTGCGCGCCCCATAACATTGAAGATGCGCCCAAACGGATGCTCAATCTTCCCCTGCCGTCAGTGGGAAGCAGGTGGTTTGCCGGAAAGGTTAATGCTATGACATGCGAAAGAGAAATGGACCTGTTTTTTGTGCGCAATTGCTACTCCGAAAAGGAGCGTGAAAAAGTCAAAGCCTCGCTGGCCTACCGGCTCGCGATGGAAAAGCAGGACGCCATCCAGGCCCAGGAGGTTGCCACCCGGGTTCTCGAAGGCAAATAATCCGCCCTTGATGCCATGGGCAAAACCAAAATAGCGGGAACCGGAAAAGGTTATCTCGGCGAAACCATGGTCCACAAAATCACCGGCACCGTGGGTGTCGTGGAAAATGTGATCGAGGCCAAGGCGGGCTGGCCGCCACAGATCACGTTGAAATTGCCGGACGGTTCCTTCAAGAAAAGCCGGCTCAGCGATTTCCGGGAACCCCGCGCCAATGAACGGAAGAAAATTTCCCCGGCGTGATCCCGATTAAAACCGACCTGCCCGGAGCAATTCAATCAATCTTGTAGCCGCGAACATCAGTTCGCGCCATTTCATTTCCTTTTTGTTCGATTTGCGCCGATTCTCACCGGCGGCTACATATTTTCTGGAAACTCCCTATCCCTGCGGAGAATTTGCTTTCCCGATCTCAAATGCAGCCACGCGCTGGTTGCCGACGACAACATCCGCCCGCGTCATGTTGAGGATCAGGGTTGTCCAGGCCTTGTCCGAATCCCTGTATCCTTGCGCCGCGGCGAGACGGTACCATTTATAAGCTTCGATCCTTGATTCCGAGGCCTCCGCCGGCGCCTGCTTGAAGCTGGCGCGTTGACAACTGTCCCCCAGATGAAACTGGGCTCCGGCATCCCCCAGTTTTGCGGCCTTGCCAAACCACGCTGCGGATTGAGCGGCATCCCGGGCGACTCCCTGTCCCTGAGCATACATCACGCCGAGATTGAATTGCGCCAGGGAATGGTTTTGCTCCGCCGCCTTGTGGTACCATTCCGCTGCCTGCCCGTAATCCTGCGCTGCCCCTGTGTCCGTGGCGAACTTCAACCCCATGCCGAATTGCACCTCCGCATCGCCGTAATCGGCTTTGGGAGATGGCGTTTCCGAACCGGACATGGGTGCGGGTGGGGGTGTTTCTTGAAGTAATGCTTTTTCCATAGATACAATTATGCACTTTTTGGGGTTGAACACCAGAAATCATTTCATCGCCCGCCGCCCCGCTGAAGGCGAAGTTAAGGTGTGAACCAAACCGTGAAGTTTGTGTCTCAGGTTTCCGGCGGCAGGCGCAACGTCGTGTCCAGCGGCTGCACATCGGCGAGTTCCTTGCCGGTTGTTGCACCGCCGAGTTTCTGGATTTTCTCGCCCGCCGGGCGGATGCGTGATTCGTAACTGCCGACCGCCTGGTTGAATGCCTTGTTCGCCGCTTCCAGGCCATCGCCGATTTTTCCAAAATGCTCTGTGAACGTGGCCACGCGCGAGTAAAGCTCCTGCGCCGCGTCCGCAATCGCCCGGGCATTTTCCGTCTGCGCGTGCTGCTGCCAGCTCACGCTCACGGAACGGAGCAGGGCGATGAGTGACGCCGGCGTCGCCAGCAGAATCCGTTTGCCCGCCGCCCAGACAATCAAATCATGATCGCCCTCCAGCGCCGCGCTGAACAGCGATTCCGCCGGCACGAACAGCACTACGTAATCCAGCGCGTTGGGAAACTGGCTCGGATAATCACGGTCGGCGAGCGCTTTGATGGTCGCCTTCAATTTCGCCGCATGCGCCGCGAGCGCTTCCGCGCGTTTGGTTTCGTCCGCCGACTCCAGCGCGTTGAGAAAATCAAAGTCCGGCACCTTGGCGTCCACGATGATGAAGCGGTCGCCGGGCAGGCGCACAATCAAATCCGGCTTGGCGTCGCCCGCCTGCGTCTGCTCGCTGAAATCGCAATGGGCGCTCATACCCGCCGCCTCCACGACCCGCCGCAACGTTTCCTCGCCCCAGCGCCCGCGCGCCTGGTTTGACTTCAGCACCATGCGGAACTGCTGCGTTTCGGCAGCGAGCGATAAACTGGATTGCGCCAGCTTTTCAAGCTGCTCTTTCACCTTGCCGAGCGTGTCCGCCTGCGAGGTTTCACTTTGTTGCAGGCGTTTCTGGTAGGTCTCCAATTGCAGTTTCAGCGGTTCGACCAGCGTTTTGATGGATTCCTGTCGTTGCGCCAGATCGCCCTTGGCCGTTTCCTGGAATTTGCCGAACGTCTGCTCGGCCAGCCGCAAAAATTCCGGCGCGCTCTGTTTCAAAGCCTCGGCGCTCAAGGCTTTGAACGCCTCACGCAAATCGGCCAGTGCCTTGTCCTGCAAGGCGCGTTGTTCTGCGACCATTTTTTCCGCCGCCGCCCGACTGGCTTCAGCGGAGGCGCGGGCGTTGCCGGTCTCGGTGAGCTGGCTGCGTAATTGGGTCAGTTCCAATTCGCGTTGGTTGACTTGCTGGCGCAATTCATTTTCCAGCCGCGCATCAGCCGGGGCAATCGGCGCACGACTGCGGCCTGTCAACCAGCCAATGAGCAGGCCCAATCCGCCCCCGACAACCAGTCCGATAATCAAATAAGCTCCGTTAGACATGATTCATCGCAGCCTGGTGAACAGTTTCTTCTCGTGGTCCGCCACGAGTGCCCGCTTGCCTTTGGAAACAATTTTATGTCCCTCGGCGCGCAAATGTTTGGCGATGCTTCCAACACCACCGGGATATTTCGGGTTCAATTCGCCGCCGGTTTTGAGTGTGCGCCAGTAAGGTGTAATGTGTTTTGCGCCTTCCGCTTCCCCTTCGGCGGCCGCATGCGCGGCGATCCATGAAAAAATGCCGGTCGTAATGGGACAGGCAAAGTCCGTCTTGTGCTTTTTGGCGAGTGCCTTGCGGAGTTCGTTGATGGTGACGACGCGGCCCCTGGGCACCTGCTTCATCAGCGCATCCACTTCCCGCGGGGCGGGAATGACAAACGTGCCTGTGCCCCAGCGACTGGTCAATTTACCGCCGACTTTGCAGACCCTCGGCAGGCCTTTGTCATCCGCCAGTTTCTCACGCCAGGACTTTTTCATTTACGATGTTCGATTTACGATTTACGCGCTGACGCATCATGGGCACGTCAATCGTCATTCGTAAATCGTAAATTCAGAAGTGGGCCACCACTTCAATTTCCACGTTCGCGCCTTTCGGCAGCGCGGCGACCTGGATGGTCGAACGCGCTGGACAATCGCCGGTGAAATATTTCGCATAGACCTCGTTCATGCCGGCGAAATCGGCGAGATTGGTCATAAACACCGTGCTTTTGACCACGTTCGCGAAGGTGAGCTTCTGGTCGTCCAGGATCACCTTGACGTTTTGCAGCACGCGGTCGGTTTGCGCCCTGATGTCGCCGGCAATCAGGTTGCCGGAGGCCGGGTCAATGGGAATCTGGCCGGCGCAGAACAGCAGGTCGCCGACGCGCACGGCATGATTGTAGGGGCCGACGGCGGCCGGCGATTTTGCGGGTTTGATGATGGTTTTAGTTGCCATGAGGATTACTTTGATGGAGTCAGAGATATTTTGCCAGCAAAGGTTGCAGTTCCTTTTTTGTTTTTGCTGGCCACAATTTTTTATCGGTCAGGATTGCATATTTCAACGCGGTGTGACAGGGCCAGTTGGGTTCAGCCGGAATTTGCGAGATGGCAGCGGTGACGATTTTTTTGGCCATGTCGGCGTTGCGATTGAGGTTTTGGATAATCATGGCGAGCGTGACGTGCTCGTCTTCCTTCCAGCAATCGTAGTCGGTAGACATCGCCAGCGTGGCATAGGCAATTTCCGCTTCGCGGGCGCATTTGGCCTCGCCCAGATTGGTCATGCCGATGACGTCGTACTCGAGCTGGTGGTTGGTGAGCGATTCGGCGCGAGTGCTGAAGGCCGGGCCTTCCATGTTCACATAAGTGCCGCCGTCGTGCGCCGTCGCGCCGCAAGCCTGCGCGGTTTTCAAAAGAATTTTGCGCAACTCCTCGCAAATCGGGCGCGCAAAGGAGATGTGCGCCACGATACCGCGGCCGAAAAACGTGTGCTCCGGGCCTCGCTTGGTGCGGTCGAGGAACTGGTCCACCAGCACGATGTCACAAGGCCTGTATTTTTCCTGCAAGGAGCCGACGGCGCTGACGCTGATAATCCAGGCGACGCCCAGTTTCTTCATCGCCCAGATATTGGCGCGATGATTCAGTTCGCTGGGCAGGATGCGGTGGCCGCGTCCGTGTCGCGCCAGGAAAACCACGTTGCGCCCGGCCAGTTTGCCGGCGAGCAAATCGTCCGAGGGCGGGCCAAAGGGCGTTTTGATTTCTATCCATTTCTGGTTGGTGAATCCCTCGAGATTGTAAAGGCCGGTGCCGCCGATGATGCCGATGCGCTGTTCAGACATGTGCGGATTTTTAACCGCGAAACCCGTGAAAGACACGAAAAAAAAGCTGTAGCAGCCGAGGTAACGAGGCTTATTTGTTTCCCGGAGGTCATCTTTTTTCAGAGCCTCCTCACGTCGGCTGCTACAATTTAGACTACCCGGTAGTGTGGCTCGTTCCCTGCGCGCCGTTGCTGACATTCGCAGCGGGTCGAGGATTGCCCACCCTGCCATTGATTTCAAATTCAGAATAAGACCCGGCCAAAATTTACTTTTCCCGGCTGGCGTTTTGGAAAAGGTTGATTAATCTAGTGGGATGGAAATATTTCAACGCATTCTTAAAACCGCGGTCGAAGGCGGCGCCTCGGACGTGCACCTGAAGATCGGCACGCCGGTCATTTATCGCATCAACCGCGAACTCATTGCCGTGGACGCGCCCTTTCCGACCGCCGAGTGGATGAATAAGATTGTCGAGGCCATCGCCCCCGATCATTTGAGAAAGAAGCTCGTCGAGGAACGTGAAGTGGATTTTTCCTATTTCGTTCCCGGGACCGGCCGGTTCCGAACGAATCTGTTCCAACAGCGCGGCCAGTGGTGTCTGGCCATGCGGTTTGTGAAGACGCGCGTGCCCACGTTCGAGGAGCTGGGTTTGCTGGAGCAGATCAAACAGACGGCCGAATCGCCGCGCGGCATCGTGCTCGTGGCCGGCACCACCGGTTGCGGCAAATCCACCACGCTCGCGGCCATGATCGAGCACATCAACAACAATTTCAAAAAACACATCATCACGCTGGAAGACCCGATTGAATACGTGTTCGAGGACAACCAGTCCGTGATTGAGCAGCGGGAGATTGGCCTCGATACGTTGACCTTCCACCACGCGCTGGTCCACGTTCTGCGTCAGGACCCGGACATCATCATGGTCGGCGAGATGCGCGACGACATCAGTTTCTCGGCGGCGATGAGCGCGGCGGAGACAGGACACCTCGTCCTGTCCACCCTCCACACGACCAATGCTTCACAGTCCATCAACCGCATCCTGGATTTCTTCAAAGCCGAAGAGCGCGAACAAATCCGCCGGCAACTTTCCGGCACGTTATGCGGTGTGATTTGCCAGCGCATGGTTAACAGCGTGGATGGCAAACTGACGCCGGCTTTGGAAATTTTGCTGAACACGCCCATGGTCAGAAAACTGCTCGAAGAAAACCGGCTCGACAAACTGTCGGCAGCCATTGAAACCGGTTTGGACGACGGCATGATCAGCTTCAACCAGTCGTTGTTCAATCTCGTCAAATCGGGCCGGGTCAGCGAGAAGGAGGCCTTGACCAAGGCCACCAACCCGCAGGCGCTGGAAATGAATTTCAAGGGCATCTTCCTCGACGAAGGCCGGCGAATCATAAAATAAGCCACCTTTTGCACTCAACCCGCAGTTGACTTAAATCCGACTGGTTATATCGTATTTTGTCATGCGGATTTCGAAAAGAACGGATTACGCGCTCCGCGCCTTGTTCACCCTGGTGGATCATTATCGTGGCGCGCCCATTCCGATTCGGGAACTGGCCCGGCGCAACGATGTGCCCAAGCGCTTTCTGGAGCAAATCATGCTCGACCTCAAGGCGCAGGGTTGGGTGGACAGCACGGCGGGAATCCGCGGCGGTTACGTGCTCGCCCGAAGCCCTGAAAAGATTACCATGGGCGAGGTGGTGCGCCATTTCGACGGCGTTTTAGCACCCATCGAATGCGTTTCCGTGACTGGTTATAAACGCTGTTCGCAAGAGCCGGTTTGCCGGTTTCGCCGGGTCTTTCTCGATGCCCGAAATTACATCGCCGGCGTGATGGATCGCGCGACACTGGCTGAAGTGGCCAAAGGCACGCCAGTTTCCAAGCGGGAAATGAGCGTCAACTTCATTGGCGGCGAGGGTATTTAAAGGAATAATTTTTCAAAAAAACAGTTGACAGGCCGAATAAAGCGTGGATAATAACGACATACTTAGTCGTTTATTGTCGGATTGAGAGTTGCAGTTAATTCGAGAATCCAAAAAATACAGTCGATAGGGCAGGAAGCGAAGAGTAGCTGGCCTTTTTATTTGGTCATAAAGACGACTCAAATGGTCGCTATTTATAAACATGACGTAAAATGGGTAGAATTGGCGGAAACAAACAACAACCAATATGAAATTGAATCAGTTGATACTCACCGTAGCCGTCGGGGCGTTAATTGTTTTTCCGGCCCTGGCTGCCGATGACACAGCCACCAACTCCACGGAAGCGGCGGAGATTGAAGCCTTGAAGCAGCAGGTACAGGCATTAGATCAAAAGGTCCAGGCCCTGGAGCAACAGCGCGAGTCGGAGCAGCAAGCGGCCGCCAACACCAACCAGGAGCAAATCCAGGAACTCGACCAGAAGGTCCGGATTCTTGCGCGTCAGCACGAGCTGGACAAAGAGGACGCGGCGGCAGCGGCCAAAACGCAACCCCGGTTGAAACTGGATGCCAGCGGTTTCACGCTTAGTTCCGCGGACACCAACTTTGCCATCAGCCTGCACGGCCTGGTGCAGTTGGACAGCCGGACGTTTTTTGCCGACCACAATATTGTGAATGACAGCTTCCTGCTGCGCCGGGCACGCCCAATCATCACCGGCACGGTGTTCCATGATTTTGATTTCAACTTCACGCCGGATTTCGGCGGCAGCGTGGTGCAAATCCAGGACGCCTACCTCAACTATCGCTACAATCCCGAATTGCAATTGGAGGCGGGCAAGTTCAAGTCGCCAGTCGGTTTGGAACAATTGCAGTCTGATCCGTATTTACTCTTGAATGAGCGTTCATTGGTGACGGATTTGGTTCCGAACCGCGACCTGGGCGTGGAATTGCACGGCGACCTGTTTGGCGGAGCGGCCAGTTACGCCGCCGGCATCTTTGATGGCGTGTCGGATTACAACGGCACGACGGTGAATACGGACTCCGACAATGACAAAGCATTTGCCGGACGCATTTTTCTCCAGCCGTGGAAGACATCGGACGTGAATGCGCTGAAGGGGTTGGGATTCGGCTTGGGCGGCAGTTATGAATCAGACCGCAATGGCGCCGCCGGGCTGACGCCGGGTTACACCACGGACGGCCAGCAGAAATTTTTCACTTACTCCGCCGGAGTGATTGCCAACGGACAGCACTGGCGGGTTTCGCCCCAGGGATATTATTACTACGGGCCGCTGGGGATCATGGGCGAGTACGTGGTTTCCGACCAGGACGTCAAAAACGGCGCCGCCCTGGCGGATCTGCAAAACACTGCCTGGGAGGTTTCCGCCAGCTGGGTGTTGACGGGGGAAGACGCTTCGTATAATGGCGTGACGCCGCGCCATCCTTTCAGTTTGCATTCGGGCGGCTGGGGCGCCTGGCAGGTGGTGGGACGGTATGAGGAGCTGAACGTGGACCAATCGGCGTTCCCCACTTTTGCCAGTTCCACCGCCTCAGCCTCGTCGGCGCATGCCTGGTCGGCGGGACTCAACTGGTATCTGAACCGGAACGTCCGGGTGAACGCCAGTTTTTCGCACACGATGTTCTCCGGCTACACCGGCGCCGTTCCGGCGGTGCCGGCCCAGGCGGAAAATGTGTTTTTCACCCGAATACAATTGGCGTTTTAACTGTCTTAACTCCGAAATTAAAAGCTCATGAAAACCTTTTTGACAATTCTGCTGGCTTCGTCGCTGGGCGTCGGGGCGGGCGCCAGGGAAATTAAACTCCTGAACGTTTCCTACGACCCCACGCGCGAACTTTATCAGGAATACAACGCCGCGTTCGCGAAGTATTGGAAGGCCAGGACCGGCGACGACGTGGTCATTTCCCAATCCCACGGCGGCTCGGGCAAACAGGCGCAATCCGTCATCAACGGCCTCGAAGCCGACGTCGTCACGCTCGCGCTGGCCTACGACATAGACGCGGTGGCGCAACAGGCGAAACTGCTCCCGGCCGACTGGCAAAAACGGCTGCCGGACAACAGCACGCCCTACACCTCGACCATCGTCTTTCTGGTGCGCAAGGGAAATCCAAAGCACATCAAGGATTGGGACGACGTGGTGAAGCCGGGCGTCACCGTTGTGACGCCAAATCCGAAAACCTCCGGCGGGGCGCGCTGGACGTATCTCGCCGCCTATGCCTACGCGCTGGAAACTTACGGACAGGACGATGCGAAGGCGCGAGATTTTGTGAAGCGGCTTTACAAAAACGTGCCGGTGCTGGACTCCGGCGCGCGCGGCTCGACCATCACCTTTGCGCAACGTGGCATCGGCGACGTGCTGCTGGCGTGGGAAAACGAGGCGCACCTGGCGCTCAAGGAATTTGGCGCGGACCAGTTTGAAATCGTCACGCCGTCGCTGAGCATTCGGGCCGAACCGCCGGTGGCGGTCGTTGACAAAATTGCCAAAAGGCACGGCACCGTCGAAGTGGCCAAGGCTTATCTCAATTATTTGTATTCGGACGAAGGCCAGGAAATCGCGGCGAAGAATTTTTATCGTCCGCGCAACCAGGCCATTGCTGAAAAATACGCCGCGAATTTCACGCAATTGAAGCTCGTCACCGTGGACCAGGAATTCGGCAGTTGGGCGAAGGCGCAGGCCGCGCACTTTGCCGACGGCGGCGTCTTTGACCAAATCTATCAACCCTGAAAGGCGTTTGTGGCCATTCATTCCGGAAGCCCCGCTGAATTTATTTCCATCACGGCCTGAAGAATTCTTTCGCAACCTTTTGACAACGGCTATCCCGCTGGGAAACAATTCAATCTGCATGGCGAAGAAGCAAAACAGCGTGTTGCCGGGCTTTCGTTTGACGCTCGGCTACACACTCCTTTATCTCAGCCTCATCGTCCTGATTCCGCTGGCGGCGACGTTTGTAAAAAGCAGTGAACTTTCCTGGGCGGAATTTTCGCGCACGGTCTTTTCGCCGCAGGCGCTCGCGGCGTATCGCCTGAGTTTCGGCGCGTCATTTCTGGCTGCGGCGGTGAATGGCTTTTTCGGGTTTATTGTCGCGTGGGTCCTCGTGCGTTATGATTTTTTCGGAAAGCGGATTGTGGACGCGCTCGTGGACCTGCCGTTTGCGCTGCCGACCGCCGTCGCCGGCATAACGCTGGCAACGCTTTACGCGCCGAATGGCTGGCTGGGCGGATGGCTCGCGCCGCTCGGCATCAAGGTTTCCTACACACAACTCGGCATTTTTGTCGCGCTCACCTTCATCGGCCTGCCATTTATTGTCCGCACCGTCCAGCCGGTGCTGGCTGATCTGGATTCGGAACTGGAGGAAGCCGCGGCGAGCCTGGGCGCGAACCGCTGGCAGACGTTCTGGCGCGTGATTTTTCCGCTGTTGAGTCCGGCGCTGCTGACCGGATTCGCGCTCGCGTTCGCCCGCGCCCTGGGCGAGTACGGCTCGGTCGTTTTTATTTCCAGCAACATCCCGATGAAGACCCAGATTGTTCCGCTGCTCATCATGAGCGAGCTGGACGGATTTCAATACGCCAAGGCGACCGCGCTGGCCGTCGTCATGCTCGTCATTTCGTTCCTGCTGCTGCTGGCCATCAATCTGCTGCAATGGTGGAGCAACCGTTATAATGCAACCAACCTAGCATGACCGACGACGCCAAGATCAACGCCCCGCGTCGCATCAGCGAACCGCCGGTGGTGCGGTGCCTGCTCATCGCCGTCGCCCTGGCATTCATCGCGCTGTTCCTCGTCGTGCCGCTCCTTTCTGTTTTTGCCGAGGCGCTCAGACAGGGCTTCGGTTTTTATTTCCAGACGCTGCGCGACCCGATGACGGTGAGCGCGATTGAATTGACGTTGATTGCCGCCGCGATTTCTGTTCCGCTGAACTGCCTTTTCGGGGTGGCGGCGGCGTGGACCATTGCCAAGTTCGATTTCCCCGGCAAAAACATTTTGCTCACGCTGATTGACCTGCCATTCTCCATTTCACCCGTGATTTCGGGAATGATTTACGTCCTCATTTTCGGCGCGCAAGGCTGGTTTGGCCCGTGGCTCATAGAACACAACATCCGGATCATTTTTGCCGTGCCGGGTATTGTTCTGGCGACGATGTTCGTCACGTTCCCGTTCGTGGCGCGCGAGTTGATTCCCCTCATGCAGGCGCAGGGCCGGACGGAGGAGGAGGCCGCGCGCGTGCTCGGCGCAAACGGCTGGCAGACCTTCTGGCGTGTGACGTTGCCAAACATCAAATGGGGATTATTGTACGGGGTGATTTTGTGCAACGCGCGCGCGATGGGCGAATTCGGCGCGGTCTCGGTCGTCAGCGGCCATATTCAGGGCCAGACCAACACGATCCCGTTGCACGTGCAAATTTTGTACGAAAGCAACAATATCCCCGGCGCGTTCGCCGTGGCGTCGCTGTTGACGCTGCTCGCCCTGGTCACGCTCGCCTTGAAAACGTGGGTCGAGTATAAAAGTACCGGGTTGCGGGGAACGGCGTTTACGCCGGTGCCCCTGAAAAAGAGACCGAACTAAAAATTTTGCATGAGTATCGAAGTAAAAAACGTCACAAAAAAGTTCGGCAATTTCACCGCGCTTGACCGGGTGAATCTCAAGGTCGAGTCCGGCGAACTCGTCGCCCTGCTCGGGCCGTCCGGTTCGGGCAAGACGTCCCTGCTGCGCGTCATCGCCGGGCTGGAATTTCCCGATGCGGGCGACGCGCAGGTGTTGTTTTACGGCGAGGACGTAACGGCCGTTCCCGCGAGCCAGCGCAAGGCCGGTTTTGCGTTTCAACATTATGCGCTGTTCCGCCACCTGAACGTTTTTGAAAACATCGCCTTCGGCCTCCGCGTGCGCCCGAAAACAACGCGGCCCAGCGAGGAAAAAATCCATATCCGCGTCGGCGAACTGCTGAAATTGATTCAACTCGAGCCGCTCGCCAAACGGTTTCCTTCGCAGCTTTCCGGCGGCCAACGCCAGCGCGTCGCGCTCGCCCGCGCGCTTGCGGTTGAACCCAAAGTGCTCCTGCTCGATGAACCGTTCGGCGCGCTCGACGCGAAGGTCCGCAAGGAGCTGCGCCGCTGGCTGCGGAAGCTGCACGACGAAATCCACATCACCACGCTGTTTGTAACGCACGATCAGGAGGAGGCGCTCGAGGTGGCCGACCGGGTGGCCATTCTGCGCGACGGCCGCATCGAGCAGATTGGCACGCCGGAGGAAATTTACGACAACCCGGCCTCGCCGTTCGTTTACGATTTTCTCGGCAACGTGAATTTGTTCAGCGGCCGCGTGCGCGAAGGGACGGTCATCATTGGCGAAACGGAATTCGCCGTGGAAGAAACCGTCGGCGAGACGGACACGGACGCCGTGGCGTTCGTACGGCCGCACGACATCCGCATCATGCGCGAGGCGAACGGGCAGAAGACCTTTCCGGCGCGCATCCTCCGTTGCAACGCCGCCGGCCCGCTGGCGAACCTAGAACTGGAGCGGCTCGACGGCGGCGGCAACTTCGCCGCGCAACTGAGCAAGGAGGAGTTTCAACAGTTGCAGCCCAAGGCCGGCGAGCAGGTCTTCGTGGAGCTGAAAAACGTGAAAATCTTCTCCGAGGACTTTTCGATTTGAAATTCGGCAGGCTTTTTCAAATCAGAAATCGGAAATCAAAAATGAAGGTGGCCCGCCTTCTCCCGCTTTGCGGGATTCGGCGCGGCATTTTTCGCTTTGGGCGAAAAATGGGGTGGCCAACGGGATTTGAACCCGCGACAGCCAGATCCACAATCTGGGGCTCTAACCGGGCTGAGCTATGGCCACCAACCGGTCTGTAGAGACTAGATTTTCAAACGCCTCACGTCAAGTTTGGGGCGGTTGGCACACAGTAGGAGGAATCGGCTGGGACGCAGGCCATCGGCGGGGAACGTCAATTGGAATTGTACTGAATCACGTGGACGACGTTATGCAGCTCCATCTTGCTGAACGGACTCCGCCATTTGCCGTGTTTGTCCCGAAATGCCAGACACCGGAAATGTTTGCATTGCACCAGCACCATCTCGTCCACCGGCGGCAGGGCGCCGTTTTCATTTTCACCGTTCGAGGTCGAGGACGGATTCGTCACACCCTGAATATCGGCCAGCCAACGCCGATTGGCTCGCCGGATTTTGCCAAAAATTCAACGGCGCTTGCCCTTGCGGGTTTTTCCAGCCGTCGAACGCCTGCTTCCGGCGTTGCCAACCGCCTGCGTCGGCCTTAGAATTTTTCACGGTTCATTCAGCACATGGCGGAATATAAAGTCCAGTTCGAGGTCTTTGAAGGACCGCTCGATTTGCTCCTTTATCTGATCAAAAAGGAGGAGGTGGACATTTACCAGGTCAACCTCACCAAACTCGCCACGCAGTTCATCGAATACATTGACCTGATGCGGCAGTTCGACCTCGAGATTGCCGGCGAATTCCTCGTCATGGCCTCGACGCTCATGTACATCAAAAGCCGCGAACTGCTGCCCGTGGACCAGCAGGTGACCGTCGAAGGCGAGGAGGAGGGCGAAGACCCGCGCTGGGAGCTCATCCGGCAACTCGTTGAATATAAGAAATTCAAGGACGCCGCCACGCAATTGCAGACCCTTGAGGCCCGCCAGGAAAATGTGTTTCCGCGGCTGCCCGGCAAACTGGAATTCGAAAGCGCCGCGCCGACGCCCAAACCGGACGTGTCCATCTTCGACCTGCTCAACGCCGTAAATACTGTCCTCCGGCGGTTTGAGAAACGCGACGACGCCCGCGACATTTTCGAGGACAAATGGACCGTCAGTGAAAAGATCGAGTTCATTCTCAAAGTGCTGGCCGAACACGGTTCCGTGCGCTTTGCCGAACTGTTTGAGAATGCCGCCGGTCGGTCGGAAGTCGTCTGCACTTTTCTGGCCCTGCTGGAACTGATTCGCCTCAAACAACTTATCTGCGCCCAGGGCGAGGAATTCGGCGAAATCGAAATCCGCCGCGCAGAAAACGCGCCACCCGCCGGAGCGCCGGTCCCTGCCGGGCCGGAGCTTTCAAGCGAAGGTCGGTCCGACCCGGCTCGAAATGATGTTACGCCCGAACCGATTCTCCACCAGGCACCCGAAACCGGTGGGGTAGCCGAACCGCCGCGCCAACCGTAAATCGTATATCGTAAATCAAAAATGGAATTAAAATTTATTCTGGAATCGCTGCTGTTCTCCGCGCAAAAGCCGCTGAGCGTAAAGGAACTTCGCGACGTGTTCGCCGCGGCCGCCGAAGCCGAAGATGCTGACGCCACCGCCAAATCGCTCGCCAAAATCAGGGACAGCGAATTGATCGCCGCGCTGGAGCAACTGGCGCAGGAACACGAAACCGCCGCGCGCAGTTACCGGCTCGCGTGCGTCGCCGGAGCGTGGCAATTCGTTTCCCAGCCTGAATACGCGCCGTGGCTCAAGGCGCTGGTCGGCCAGAAAATCCGGCCGCCACGATTATCGCAGCCCGCGCTGGAAACGCTCGCCATCATCGCTTATCGCCAGCCCATCACGCGCGCCGAGGTGGAACAGATTCGCGGCGTGAATGTGGACGCCGTCATGCAGACCATCATGGAACGCGGTCTCGTGGACGTCGCTGGCCGTGCCGAAGCCGTGGGCCGCCCGCCGACCTACGGCACGACGGCGTTGTTCCTCGAATACTTTGGGCTGCGCAGCCTGAGAGATTTGCCGGCCGCGGACGAACTTCGGAAGATTGTTGTTCAAAAGCCGCCCGCACCGGTCACGGTTGAACCGGGATTGGCTACGACTCCGCCGGAACAACTGGCTTTGGGAAGTGCGGAAGAGAAGAAGGCAGAAACAGCACCAGAACAGCCGGCAAATGGTGGTTAATGGATTGTTGGTAGAGACGCCGCGCCGCGGCGTCCGGACGGCTCGGCGAGCCGTCTCTACCTGCTCTTGGTAGGGCGCGTCACTCCGTGCGCGCCGTTCTTTAGATTTGCGGCGGGCAGGGGACTGCCCGCCCTACCCAGGTCAGACTTGCGTTCCCAAGCCGTTGCGCGCAAGAAAAGGGCATGGTTTACCAAAAACAAATCCTGCTGGAAACCCGCGGCCACGGGCAGATGCACGACCTGACGGCGGACGTGGCGCAAATCATCCATGACTCCGGCGTGCGTACCGGCACGGCGCACGTGTTCAACGTCGGCAGCACCGGCGCGATTGGCGCCATCGAATTCGAGCCGGGATTGATGGAAGACCTGCCCGACCTGCTGGACAAACTCATCCCGCCCGGCCGCAATTACGGACACGAACGCGCCTGGCACGATGGCAACGGTCATTCGCATTTGCAGGCCACGCTGCTAGGACCGTCGTTGACGGTGCCGGTGGCCGGCCGGAAACCGTTGTTGGGCACCTGGCAACAGATTTTCCATCTGGAATGCGACATCAAACCCCGCCGCCGCACCATTGTGGTGACCGTCTCCGGCGAATGACACGGATTTTTCAACGCAGCCTGTCGCGCCGAAGTAAAAACGAAAGCGGGAGACGCGGAGGTTTTAACCGCAGATTACGTGGATGACATTGTTTTCTCGAATGTTTTCCAACTCCCATAACAGGTTGCGTAGATGTCGCTGCCGATTAGGCAATTTCGGTCGAGTTCTTTCTTCGTTGGTGGATGGCCCAGCCTTCGGGCAAGTCGTTCATACTGCATCATCAAAATTCTCCTAATGTTGTGGCTGCTGATAAAGGAAGTATCGAGCGTCTGGTCATAGAACAAATCGATTACTCGGTCATCAAAACTAACCTGACAGCCCAAAGGAAGGTTTAATACATTCTTCAGATGGTTCAGACGAGTTTGACCATTGTCTGGCGCAGTCTCCCCAAGCGGAAGCAAGTCTTGGTATTCGACAATTCGGGAAGCGTTCTTAAAATTGCCAATAAAATCAATGACAAGACAGTGCGCCTTGCCGACGTATCTTCGAAGCCCACGTCCAAGCTGCTGGAAATAGATACGTTTAGATTCAGTGGGCCTTAAGAAAAGAAGGCATTCAACAAAAGGCAAATCTGCTCCTTCATTCAATACATCAACCACACATAAAACAGAAACCGCACCTGATTTGAATTCACCGAGCACCCGATGGCGCTGCTCCACATCGATTTCGGAGGTATAAGCGACAGCTTGAATCCCAGCAGCCACAAAGCTGGCGGCTACACGTTCTGCATGATTGATTGAACAACAGAAAGCAACTGTGGGTTTGCCCTCTGCCTTTTCACGCCATTTTCTTATTATCGCTTGGTCTCTTTCCGGGATGATGAGCGCTTTTTCGAGATCACGAATGTTGTAAGAAAGCCCATTATGCTGGATTTGGGAGTAATCGACATCATCGAAGCATCCGAAGTAGTGGAATGGACACAACACTCCGGTATCAATGCCAAATCTTAAAGCGTAGCTTACAATAATGGTGTTATTACATAGCTGAAGAATGTTTTGCTGGTCGCCTCGAAATGGAGTAGCTGTCAGCCCCAAAAGGAACGCAGGGCACAGCTTTTCGAGAACCCGGCGGTAGGAAACCGCAGCGGCATGGTGGAATTCGTCGATGACTAGATAATCAAATTGACCGACAGAAAGTTTGTCCAAATGCCGCGCAAGTAATGTGACGGTCACAAGGCTGACACGTTTAAGATTATCGAATGAAGAGGCTCGTTCTATTCGGCCAATATTTTCAGACCCAAATTTAGCTTCGAACTCCGACAATGCCACATCTAAGATTTCGTGGGTATGCGCAATATAAAGCACACGTTGTGCGTTCACATTGATAGCGTCTTCGGCGGCAACTCGCGTCTTGCCGCTGCCGGGTGGCAATACAACCAAGCCCGACTTTTGTTTTCGGGCGTGTGCCGTTGACAGCTCTTCCAAAGCCTCTTTTTGAAGCAAGTTGAGAATGCGCTTATTCGGAGAATAACCGCAGTGCCTGCATCTTCCGCTGGAAATGCGGGTCGCGTCGCGAGGGCAGAAGAATCCGTAAGCGACAAATAACCTCGCAAGGTCTTCAGCGTTTAATATGGAATAATGACAACCAATCTCTTCACAGGTGCTGCAGAATTGTTCCTTGGCGGCATCAAGAACAGTTCCCGGTGCAGCGAATAGAGCAAATTCCAACCCGTCTATTTTTTTCAGGCGGTATATCTGGTGAGCAACGTCAGCCGGTCTCACAGTTGGAAATGACTTACCTTTTAATATGAAAGCAGCCATTCCGTACCGTCCGTTTGCCGTGACATGGTGGGTAAAGATGTCCACGATTTCAGCCGGACCATGGGGTGTTTGCGCGCCATCCGCCAAAATTGATCTCAACCACGGTTCAAACTCTTCCCGCTCATCCAATTCTTTCACTTTTTGAACCAGATCGGACAACACGTCCATTGGTATTTGCGTGGTTTGGAAATCCCTAACCGCATTAAAGTTATCGAAGGCTTCGATTGGAATTAGCAGGCTCATTTCCATTTGGAATTTATTATTCGGCCGGCGGCCAGAGTTTTTCCACGCGCAATCGTTTGGCGATCACTTCGGTCGAGACGCCGAACTTTGGCGCGATGCGGGTGGCGATATAATCCAGTGCAGCTTCGTCGGCCGCCAGCCAGTCGGAATAGCCGGCGGCTTGCGCAGATTTGATGGCGCTTTGAAATTCCGGGCGCAGTGCGTCCGGTGGGACGAGCAGACGTCCGGCGAATTCGTAGGCCTGCCATTCCACCCAGCCGTATTCCACATCGGGGATGGCGGAGATGTAATCGAACCATTCCCGGGCGCTGGCGTGTTTCAGCCCGGCAAAAATGTCCCGGTGCAACATGAGATGGCCGATTTCATGGGCAACGGAGAAGCGTAAACGGTATTCGAGCCGCGGATTCATGAAGGCGCGTTTATCCACGAGGACGGATTTCAAGTCGCCCATGAGCAGGGAGTCAATGTCCAGTTGTTCGCGCAGGCCGTCCACGGGCACCAAATCCAGACCGAGATCAAATTCGGCAAGGTCGAGGACTTCAACAGGCAATTTGCGCCCTGCCGAGTACGCGGCGCGCAACCGGTCGGCTTCCTGCCAGATACGTTCTTTGGGATTGTATGGCGCTTTGAATTTGCGCGGGTCGTTCAAGGTTTGTTGGCGCTCCTGATGAGTTTGAGCAGTTTTTCCAAATCTTCCCGCGAGGGTTTCTGGCCGGAGAGCGTGCGGAAGAAAACTGGCAGATGTGCGGCAAGTTCCTTGTCTTCGAGCAGGTGGTCGGGAATGCGTCCAGCGTCCACGGCGGCGTAATCGTGGAATTTATGCCAGTCGTCCGAGCCGGGTTTGAGTCCGAGCTGTTTTGCCCAGGTGCGAAGGGTTTCCTCATCGCGCGGTGGCGAGAGGACTTCCCGCTCAATCTTGCTCCAGTTGCTCGGGTCGTGGCCGTGTTCCTGGCAAAACTCGCGCAGTCCGAGGCGTTGTTTTGCCCGCAATTCTTTGATGAAGGTTCCAAACATATCTTCTTCGTTGTGGTATAACATTTACCACACCATAGCGAGCTTGGCAAGAGGCGTTTTGCGTGTTTTGACGCGGCCAGTTGCGTCAACGCTGGGTTGAATCATTCAATCTCTTTGAGATTGCAGCCCGTGAAACAGGTTTGATTCTTCCGGTTTGATTCTGCATTCTTCCCTGGCTGTGAACATTCCCAAACATCGCCAGGCGATCGACAAGCTGGACGCGCACATCGTCCGGCTGCTCAATGAGCGCACGAAACACGTGCTGGCCATTGGCGCCATGAAGCTCAAGGCCGGCGAGGAGATTTATGCGCCGCACCGCGAACGCGCCGTGCTGCAACGCATCTGCCAGTTAAACCACGGGCCGGTTACCGATGAGCAGCTCCGCGCGATTTACCGCGAAATCATGTCCAGCGCGCTGGCGCTCGAGAAGACGATGATCATCGCGTATTTCGGGCCGGAGGCGACCTTCACGCACCAGGCGGCCATCCGCAAGTTCGGCGCCAGCCTGCGCTACTCGCCGCAGAAAACCATCGCCGACGTGTTCACCGAGGTCAGCAAACGGCGCGCGGATTACGGCGTGGTGCCGGTCGAGAATTCCACCGAAGGCGTCG